>CAYVMI010000112.1:0-1968 GCA_964452555.1 uncultured Desulfobacterales bacterium | reverse complement strand
CTCAGCAAGATGATGATAAAGAAGATAGCACCGGCTTTCGCTATATACCCGAGTTAAGTATCAATGTTCCTCTGGATGGGGATCTGGCAATCGATGCCGAATTTGCCGCCAATGGATATTGGAGTAGCCAGGAAAACGAAGACGGCGACCAGGCCGATGTTAAGCTTTACCGCCTGTGGTTACGCGTAGCGGCTTCTCAATACGAAATTCGCGGCGGTTTACAAAAAATCGATTTTGGTTCGGCTGTTTTTCTGCGTCCCTTGATGTGGTTTGACCGTGTGGATCCTAGAGATCCACTGGGTTTGACTGAGGGTGTCTACGGGCTGTTGGGTCGCTATTATTTCCTAAACAATGCCAATGTCTGGCTCTGGGGACTATGGGGCAATGATGAAACCAAGGGGTGGGAATCAATGGCGTCCCATGAGGACCGGCCGGAATATGGCGGTCGGGTTCAAACACCATTTTTTGAAGGTGAGATCGCATTGAGCATTCATCACCGTGAAGTGGATTCCAAGGATCTACATCCAGTTGATGATAGTAGTTTCCATGAAAATCGACTGGGTCTGGACGGTAAGTGGGATGCGGGAGTCGGTCTCTGGGTTGAATCGGCTCTTATTCATCAGGATCTCGACGCAACACCGATGCAGTACCGGAAATTTTTAACAATCGGTCTGGATTATACTTTTGATTTAGGTAACGGTCTGAACGTCATTGGTGAAAATTTATGGGTTTCGGTTTCCGAAGAATTTGACGCACACGATGAGACTGCAGCTTTTTCAGCGGCTTCAGTGAATTACCCGGTGGGGCTGCTGGATAAAGCCTCGGCGAATATTTATTACGATTGGGATAATGAGGAACTCTATCGCTTTGTCAGTTGGGAGCGCAGATATGACAACTGGCAGGTTCATCTCATGGGTTTTTGGAGCCCGGATGCGCTGCCGATTTATGCGACCGATCGTGCCGATACGTTGTTTGCCGGAAAAGGGATGCAGTTTTTATTGGTTTTTAACCACTAATAAATTCGCAAGGCTGTTCTTTTCGATAAAAACATGGAGGAATGACTAATGGATAAGGGGCATGTCATCACCATCAAAGGACTGGTCAAACGCTTTCCCATTGGCGGCCGTCATTTCACGGCCTTGAATGGCATTGACCTGGACTTTGCAACAGGCGAATTTGCCGGCCTGGTGGGTCCCAGCGGATCCGGCAAGACCACATTGTTAAATATCATCGGTTCCCTGGATACCCCAACCAAAGGCACGGCCATGGTTATGGGACAGGCAATCGACAATTTATCCCATAAAAAAGCGGCCGCCCTGCGTAACGAGCATTTCGGCTTTATCTTTCAGACCTACAATCTACTGCCGGTGTACACGGTATTTGAAAATGTGGAGTTTCCTTTGCTGTTGCTCAAGGCGCCCCCGGCAGAGCGACGCCAAGCCGTACTGGAAGCCCTGGATTGGGTGGGCTTGGCGGATAAAGAAAAATCCAGGCCGGCACAGCTCTCCGGCGGTGAATGTCAGCGTGTGGCCATCGCCCGGGCCATGGTCAAAAAGCCGCGCATTGTTTTGGCGGATGAGCCCACGGCCAATCTGGATGCCAAAAATTCGCACAATATTCTGCAGACCATGCAAAACCTGAACTCCAAGCTGGAAACCACTTTTATTTTTGCTACCCATGACGACAAGGTGATTCAGTACCTGAAACGGAAGATTTCACTGGATGACGGTAAGGTGGCAGGGGATGAGCATTATAACTGAAGGGTTCTAGGGGTCGAGGATACAAGGGACCAAGGGTATTCAAGAGGCTGATAGGCTGAAAAGGTTTGAAAGGGTGGCGGTTTGTAGGGGCGAAGTGAGTTGCGGGTTTCGAGTTGCGCTTTAAACAACGTGCTCTTGGCAGCCTACAGACTAAAAAGCTACAGCCTATATTATTAGATGGAGCAAAATATGGTCATACTTAAACTCG
>CAYVMI010000111.1:0-2299 GCA_964452555.1 uncultured Desulfobacterales bacterium | reverse complement strand
AATAAACCGCCCTGCCACTGGCAGGGCGGTTTATTTGTCAAGGAACGGTATGGGTTTGCCGGTACGATATGCCAGGGCTTGACACGTGGCAATCGGCTGTTGATCAGGTCCCCATACAGTGATGTCATATACCGCAGTTTTCTTTGTACGGCTGATTTCTCGAGCCTCGGCACGGAGCCGAGCGCCGTCCGGCGGACTGGCGATATAGGTGACATTGACATTAAGTGCTACAGCAATGGTACCGTGGGTCTGGCCGGCGGTTTCAAAGGCTTCATCAATCAAGGCATAAATAGCACCGCCGTGGGCGCGCTCATAGATATTGCTCATGGTTTCAGGCAGATAATCCATTGCGACGACAGATCTTCCAGTTTCAAGTTCCACCAGCTCGATTTTAAACGTCTTGGCCAGTGCTTCTTGTTTAACCGCTGTTTCAATTGCATTTTTTATCTTAGGATCCATAACTTGTCTCCTGAATCATGGATGAAATTTGATGACAACTTTGTAAATAAAACGTCATATTGTGGACATTGGTGAAAGGATGTTTACGGTATGCCTTTGTGCAAAATCGAGCACACAAAAAATTATCACGGCAAATTAACAATTTACTCAAGTTTGGGTCCAATATGACGATAACAAAAATAGATGTCAACTGAATCTGTGAGCGCAATGAGCAATCCTATCAATCGAATTCTATTTGAGAAACCGAATCTTCCGGAACTGTCACGGCAGTACACTATTGTGGACATGCATTTTCATTCCGCCCATTCAGACGGTCGAAACACCATCGATGAAATAGCCGAACATGCCGAAAAGATGGGAATCGGCGTGGCCATTACCGATCATAATGAAATCCAAGGAGCACTGGAGATGGCTGCCCATAAAAAGGTGTTATCGATTCCGGGTATCGAGGTGACCTCAAGCGAAGGTGCTCACATTTTGGTCTATTTCAGCGATATTGATAAATTATCTCGATTCTACCACCGGGATATCGCACCCCATATGGGTGCCGACACCATGAATTCAACCAGCATCGACATGGAAACGATTATCCAGTGTGCCCATCAAAACCAGGGCACTGCAATTTTCCCCCATCCTTTTTGCGGTGTTTACACCGGCATAGCCAACCAACACTTTGAAAAAGACAGATTGGAAAAACTGCTGGATCATGTGGATGGGGTCGAGGTTATCAATTCGGAGAATCTGAATAAGTGGAATTTGAAATCAGCCTTGCTGGGGTTCAATCTCAATAAGGCCATTAGCGGCGGCAGTGACGGCCATAGCCTCTACCAACTCGGGAAAGTGGTTACCTATGCAGCTTGTCCGAATGATCGCAAGGCGTTTCTGGCGACATTAAGAAATGGACAAAATCGGGTAATCGGGAAAGAAATCGATATCCTTCACAAAGTGAAGTCCAACGGCATCAAATTACGGTCAAATTTTAAAAACTATCCCCAACTGATGGAAAAAAACATCAGCTACAGCCGCAAGGTTATCCATATCAAATCAAAATTGCTGCGGGAACGCGTTAAAACACGATTCCATGACGGCATTCGCAGAAACGGCTCTTTCTGGAAATAACCAGCCGTACATTCACTGTTCGCTTCCTGAGGTATCCATTAGATGTGTACCTTGCCAATATGCGCATCTGAGGTGTGAAATTTGCGTATTTTACCCTTTTTCGTATCTACTTCTTAGCTAGGGGAAAATAATCTTCAAGCCATTCGGTTAGCTGCTTGACGGTCCTGATTTGGATGGAACGCAGGATCCTGACAATATCCATGCCGGCAATACATACCACAGGATAATTCTGGTTTAAAATTGCTTCATGCGCTTCGGGTGTTACAACGGATGTGGTGACCAGTACTGCGAAATGGTGCCTTTCAAGACGGGACAAAAGCTTTTCGATATCCTTCTCGCCTACCGATTTTCTTTTGCGATTCCCGGTGCCCGGGTTATAGCATTTGGCATCGATGGCAAAGCTTAGATAGATATTATTTTCGATACCCAAACGATATTGAGCGGTTATGATATTATAATGATCGGGCGCCACGCGGCGGACCCGACCCAGCTTAATACGCGGGTCGCTACGCGCATATAGCTGGGCGGCAAAGTGCAGGAATGTATAAGCATCGGCATAAAAATATCGATACAGTTTCAGCAGCATGGCCTTGCCGTCCGCATGCTTTGGAAGTTGATCTTGGATGGACGGGTAACGCTGGGGTCGTTTTGATTTTAAGGGGCGGTAGAGGCCGCTTTTTCGCCACATATTCCAAACGATCGGCCGGTGGTTGGAATTAAT
>CAYVMI010000110.1:0-2828 GCA_964452555.1 uncultured Desulfobacterales bacterium | reverse complement strand
TTGTGAAGAATTGAGGATCCGTCACGGTAATGGAATGGCGTCAACGTAGTCATACTCAGGAGTCCTGCTGGGTTTCGACACCAGGTATTTTCAAATCCAGACCGTCGGCGTCCGCCAGTACTAATTTGGGTTGACCATCTCTGACAATGCGGCCATGGGACAGAACCACCAGGCGGGTGGCCATTTGAATCAGTCCCTCCAGTTCATGCGAGGCCACAATAAGCGTATGTCCATCGCTGGATAATTGCCGCATCTGTTTCAGCACCTGCTTTGTGCCTGGAAAGTCGAGATTGGAAAAGGGCTCATCAAAGGCCACCACCTGAGGCTGCATGGCTAAAACGCCGGCAATGGCCAAACGCCGTTTTTCGCCACCGGAAAGCAGGTAAGGGGGCTTATCGGCAAGGCGGGATAAACCAACCGTTTCCAGAGCCCCCGCCACCCGTCGTTTTACCAGGTCTTTCTTGAAAGACAGGTTGCGGGGGCCGAAAGCCACATCATCCCATACGGTTTCACCCACGATCTGGCTGTCGGCATCCTGAAATACCATCCCCACCAGTTTGCGGGCCTTACGCAGGTTTTTGCCGATTGGTTTGCCCTGCAGCAATAAGTTACCCTGTGAGGGGGTCAGCAATCCGTTCAAGTGCTTCAGCAGGGTCGATTTGCCGGATCCGTTGGGGCCCGCCAGGATAATGAATTCACCGGCCGTGACATTCAGGTTGATATCTGCGAGTGCCAGGGTACCGTCTTTATAGCGATGGGACAGGTTTTTTATGGTAATTACGTCAGAATTGGTAGTTGTTTGCTTTTCTGAATTTAGCATTTATTTTTAATCTTAGTATTCATTTGACAGCTTTTTAAGTGTTTAGCCTGTAGGCTGTAGGCGCTTGCCGCCTAATAGTCTAACAGTCTTCAGCCTAATAGCCTATAGTTTCGTTTGCAATATCGGCCTGAGAGCTCTGGCAATTAATAATGCCGCCACAATTTTAACTATATCCCCCGGTAAAAAGGGGACCATGCCCACCATAAGGGCTTTGCTTAGGGTCATGTGGGTGACAATGCTCAGCCAGGAGACACCGCAGATATAAATGATAGCAGTAGCCATGACCAGGGCCAGGATTCCGAAGACAAGCTTGCCTTTAGTTTTTTCGGTGATGAAACCGATCACCGCCACAGCCGGCACAAAGCCGATCAAGTATCCGCCGGTTGGCCCGATCAGATGGCCCAGGCCGCCCCTGCCACCGGAAAATACCGGCAGGCCGACGGCGCCGGCCAAAAGATAGGCCCCCATACCGGCCAAACCCCAGCGCAAGCCCAATAGTAATCCCATGAGATAGACAAACAGGTTTTGTAAGACGATCGGGACCGGTCCGATGGGGATGGCAATATAGGCGCCCACTGCGGTCAAGGCTGCCAGCAAAGAAGCGTAGGCAGTCATTTGGAGTTGATTTTGATTGGTCTTATCAGTCATTTTAAGAGTCCAAATTGGTAGTTTGGTAAGAGCAAAGTTTCAATTTTCTAAACATTGAACATCGAATTCGGGTAAAAGCTTATTGTTTTTAATGTAATTATTTCTTCTCACTTATCTATTTCTTAGGATGCCTGTGAAAGCAGTCACCATAATAAATCGTCTTTAATGTTTTGTCTGGCGTTTCAACAATCAAGGCGCCATTGGGATCCACATCCATTGCTTTGCCTTCGGTTATCTCATTACGCGAAACAATCCGGACCTGCTGTCCCAGGGTTGCGGAAATGGATTTCCAGTCGGCAATAACGCGGCTGAAATCCTGGGGATGCAGCTTTGCTTCCAGCCGATCGAGGAATTCGGCCAGAAAATTCGTCCGGGAAACTGCTTCTCCCTTTAGCGCACGAACCGATGTTGCCGTGGGCAGATCCGGCGGCGGCTGATTGTTCATGTTGATGCCGATGCCGATGTTGATATAGGCCACCCGATCCTCGGCTGCCTCCATTTCAGACAGCATACCGGAGATTTTTTGGCCGTGAACCAGGATATCGTTGGGCCATTTGACCCGGGCGTCGATGCCGCAGGTATCTCGCAGAGTCTGGGCCAATACAAGTGAAGCGGCAAAATTTACCCGCGGGCTCATCACCGCGGGAATATCCGGCCGCAATACCAACGTTAAATAGAGCCCGCCTTTCTGTGAGACCCAGCTCCGATCCATGCGGCCGCGGCCTTGGATTTGGGTACCGGCAATCACGACGGTAAAATCCGGGCACCCCTTGCGGGCCATCTGGCGGGCCGTATCCATGGTGGAATCCAATTGATCGAAATAATGAATATTAGGTTCCCGCCGGTGAAATTCCCATGAATACGGTATGTCCGGAGAAAATTTCAGACTATACCCGGTGGGGCCGGACTCGATTTCATAGCCGCAGGCCTGAAGCTTTTGGATATGCTTCCAGACCGCCACGCGGCTAATGCCCAGCTGCTTGCTGATAGTTTCCCCGGAGATCAATTCGCCATCATGGCTTAATATTTTTAGTAATTGAGATTTCATAATTCAAAAAAAGTTTGGTTATCCATGTGAAGTGGCGAGGTTAACGAAACCCGGAGTGAGTGTCAATAAAAAAGATCTGAGACGACGGGCGTATTTTCAGATCTTTTTTAGGGAGTTACGTAGCTAATCCGTATATCCTGGAAGGTAAGGGCAGCCGTGGTAATGCTGGAGATGTCGTCGAATAGGCGGTGATTTTCGCCAAAAAGATGTCCATGTCCGATTAGTTGGGGTGAGATGTCACGCAGTGATTTATTGCTAAAATCAAGGGATGCTTTCCACACCAGGGATGGCTGACCATTGGCGCCGCTGTAT
>CAYVMI010000109.1:0-3157 GCA_964452555.1 uncultured Desulfobacterales bacterium | reverse complement strand
CTGCCGACTTTCATTAATTCGAAAAGTGACAGGGCTCTTTAAGGGATCTAAAGATCTAAGATTGAGTTGATGTCTTACGACTTGAACCAGAAACGCTCGGCACTGCGTTGACCATCGGCTTCCATATGACCGGAAATCGTTCCATGCCCGATTTTCTCCGAGCAGGCATCTACGATTTGGGCAAACATGGGTACGAGCACACCGCCCTCGTCTTTACAGATTTCCTGCATTTCGGCATACATCTGAGCACGTTTGGGCTCGTCAGTCTCGGCCCGGGCGGCTACCAGCAGTTTGTTGAATTTTTCATGCTCCCAGTAAGAATCGTTCCAGGGTGCACCCGAAGCATAAGCTACTGAAAACATAAGATCTTCAGCCGGACGGCCACTCCAGTAGCACATGCAAAACTCTTTCTTGGTCCACACGTTGCTCCAATAGCCGTCGCTGGGTTCTCTGACCACGTTGATCTTGATACCGGCTTTCTTGGCCTGCTCCTGGTACAGAATGGCGGCATCATCAGCACCGGCAAATGCGGCCTCGGCTGTGTGCAGGTTGAAGGTGTGGTTGAGCATGCCGGCTTTGGTCATATAAAACTTGGCCTTGTCCGGGTCATAGGTACGTTTCTTGAGATTTTTGGCAAAATAGCGGTTGACCGAGGCAATCGGGTGGTCGTTGCCAGCTTCGCCATAACCGTGCAGTATCTTTTTGACCATCTCGTCGCGATCACAGGCGTACTTGAGGCCCAGCCGCACGTTATTGTCATTATAGGGCTGCATGGTGGTGATCATGGGCATGGTAAAATGCTTGGTGCCGGTCACAGCCAGGATCTCAACGCCTTTCATTCTTTTGAATAAATGTAGTGTCTTGCGATCACAACGCTCCATCATGTGGATCTGGCCGGTTTTGAGGGCATTGGTGCGGGCGTTGACGTCGGCGATATGCAGAGTTTCGACTCTGTCAAAATGGGCCCGGCCTGATTTCCAGTAGTTGGGGTTGCGTCCGGCAATCATGGTCACACCCGGTTCCCACTGCTCCAGGATGTATCCGCCGGTACCGATGCCCTTTTCAAACTCCTTGCCGGTGGTTCCGGCCTTGAAGATGGCCAGGTGGTAGTCACTCATCAGAAAGGGAAAGTCGGCATTACCGGCCTCCAGTTCCACCACGACCCGATGCTTGCCGTCCGCTTTCAGGTTGACGATCGGATCCACAAAAGGTTTGGCGGCTGACTTGGAATCTTCACCCCGGTGATGATTTAACGTAAAGATTACATCCTCTGCATCCAGGCTTTTGCCGTCGTGGAATTCAACCCCTTTTCTCAGATTGAAAATCCATTTTTTGGCATCCGGAGTGGATTCCCAGCTCTCGGCCAGCTCCGGAACCGGTTGAAATTTGTGATCGATTTCCACCAGGCAATTTCTAAGCGTCAGCTGGGAATTGATGTTCCAGCTGGAAGTGTTGGTGGCCGGATCCAAAGAGTCTGTGGTGGACCCGCCGGTGATGGCCTGTTTGAAATGGCCGCCCTTTTTGGGCGCCGCCGCCGCCTCTTTGGGCAGGATGCTCGGCAACACCGTCAGACTGATGCCAAGTGCTCCGGCGCGTTTCATGAATTGCCTACGGTTGATCTTGCCTTCACTAAACAGTTTTAGCAGATGATCGAGTGCTACCATAATCCCCTCCTCATTTTTAAGCGTTACTGGTTGAGATGGTCCATAGAAACGATGTACTTGATCGACTGAAAGGATACGAGCTGAAGACCAATTAATTTGCAAAAAATATGCCGGAGGAAGGGAATGTACAATTAAAGCATGATATCAATTAGTTATAAATTGAGAATCTTGTTCTGCATGAACAGGTGAGTCGATTGTGGGTCAATCAAACTTCAACGATTAAAACCACAACGCAATTATTATTTATGAAACGATAACAATGCTTTATTTTGCAGGCCGCATTACCATGCGTGTCAAGATCGAAAACAAACGAATTACTATCGACTCAAATCGGAGTCGTTAACATCTCCCGCGCTATTCCCAATAAGATTCCCGGTAAGATAGGTACCACCAATTGCCAGACACTCCATATCGATATGTTTTTCAGCGGATTGCCTGAACAGGATGGACGTCTGGGAAGGGAAAGTGTCATCCCGGTCATTGAATCGGAAGAAAACCGGAATACGCGGCAGCATGTCAAACATGCAGGCCACATCAAATGCCGGCTCTTCCACAAGCTGCCCGCCCATTTTTAAACAAGCGGCTTTCAGCACATCGATCCGACCGGCAAACGTTGCTTCGATTATCTTGTTGGTATTGCTGGTAAAATATCCCACAAGCGGGCCGGCATCCTTGAATTCGCGGTAGGTCACCCACTCTCCTGGATTGGGCGCCTTATCCGGGCTTTGCAGCACATAACAGCACAGCAGCACGCACACGGCAAATGAAGCCCGCTCTCCTGAAGGCTTGAAAACCCCGGACTTAGAGATCATGTGGGGTTCCCCATAGAACGAAATCTCCAGAGCCCCATCTTTTTCTACAGCCCCCAATATTTTCGCCCTGGCGGCAAGATCAATTTCGGCTACCTGTTGAATATATTGGCGATATGTGGTTTCAAATACTTCCGCTTTTTTCATTATATAATACCATGCCAAATGAAGTTAGAAACAATTGAAAATAGGATTTTCATTCAAGTTCAAGGCGGGGACCCGTTTCAACTGGAAGGAACACTGGAGTATTTCGAGAGCTTGAAACGTGAGCCCAACACAGAATTTGGATTAAAAGACATTTTCAACGGTTTCTAACAGGCGATGTCCATTTTGAATGCCTTCATCATAATACTCGGCCCGATCATACTACACCCATGGGCCAGCGCATCCAGAATATCACAATCTTCCCAGCCCAGGCCATGTAAATCCTCGATGTCGGCTTTAGTGACCGCTGTTGGCGACTTAATGGTGTTCAACACAAAAGCCACCATGGCCCGGTCCTTGTCGTCCAAAGGCGCCTGGGACGGATCCCGGGTCGTTTTTTCGATGTCTTCCTCCGACATGCCCTGCATTTTCAGAAAATTTTTATTAAAATTGATGCAGAACGCGTAATCATATTCCTCGGCCACAAGATACCGGATTGTGGAAAGCAGACCGAACCCGAGATTGGGGTGCTGGGTATAA
>CAYVMI010000108.1:0-3238 GCA_964452555.1 uncultured Desulfobacterales bacterium | reverse complement strand
GGGGTGCCGACACCCGGTATGAACCTTTTAGAAAACCTCTTTCTTCAAAACGCCCACGTCCCACCTGCTTTGGGCGCTTGATTCAAAATTTCCTATTAACCGGATATCCAAGCGGGTATTTCTTCCCGTCTGAATACATCCTCAATGGTCTCGCGGCGCCTGATTACACCCTCTTGTGTGCCTTTTACAACTATGGTTGCCGGTCTTCCCATGGAATTGAAATTCGGGGACTGCATTTCCTGGTAGGCGCCGGTTCCCACAAAAATGATCAGGTCTCCGGGTCCAATATCACCCGGCAAGCACGCATCTCCCGTTATCCTGTCCGGCCCGCAGCTCTTGCCGGCAATATCTGCGTTCATCCGGCCTCCGTTTGGATAGTTGTCTATGGGTTTCCCATCAACAACATAAGGCTGGTTAGGAGGATTGTTGGCACCAAGCAGCCAGTAGTCGGTCGTATCCGTAACCACCCAGTTCCATGGAATGGGGATTGTCTGGTTCTTTATAAAATTGACCCGGCAGACATGAATGGATGCACTGCCAAACAGACCCCGGCCCGGCTCAAGCTCCAGGACCGTGCTCTGGGTATCGATCCCCAACCGGTTCAATTCCAGGCGAAACCAGGAGGCGCAACGACTGTATTCTTCAATCGAAGGGGCGTTATTCTTCTCAAGATCCGGGCCGGCGGCTGAAAGCAATTTTTTCATATTTGCCTTGAGAAGGGCGGATACGATCCGGTATCTCGCATCATCGCCAAAAATACCTGCGGCCCTGTTGAGCAGGTTCAGCAGGCGCATTTCACGCAACTTGGGCTTTTCTTCTTCATAGGAGAGGAATGGATCAAGGTGCTGGGCAAATCCACCCCCAATATCAATCTCTGCTGGTTCCCATCCATTCAGCGCACCCTTCAACCCCTGTATGGCCTTGGCATACCCTTTCATCTCCGCTTCCCAGTATTGAAGATCTTTTCGGTGCCGGCCCAGGTGGATGTGAACGCCTGAAAGATTGAACCACTTGGATTTGAGAATGCGGTTTCCCAGATCCCCGATATCCTCCGTCGGAATCCCGGCCTTGTAGGCAAAATGGGCGAACTCACTCGCCAGGGGCATTCCGCGGACCAGGTCCGATGTCTGATTCATGTTGGAAAAGTTGGGACGCAAGCGGAGGCGAACAAAGGCCTGCTTGTCAAGCTTTTGAGCAATTTGCTCAATGGCATCAAACTCCGACTTGTCATCAATGGTGATCCTTACGCCCTTTGATAAAGCCTGCTCCAGGAACTTCATATCGATGGTGAGCTTACTGTTCCCATTTAATGATAGATAACGGGGGTTAAAACCACCATCCAACGCAGCTCTCAACTCGCCCTCACTGAACAGATCACACCCGTCGGTCTCGTTTGCCAAAACCCGGCATAGGGCTGTGGATGTATTGGCTTTAATCGCCGGCAATACACGGACCTTCCCCTGCCATTCGGCGGCGAAAGATCGTTTAAACCGTTGAATATTTTCAATTAGCTGTGTCAACGATATGATGGTCAGCGGTGTACTGTATTTTTTTACTAGCGCTCCGACTGGCAGGTTGTCCGCACAAAACTCATTTTTCTCATTGTAGTGAAAAGCGTATTCAGACATGGCTGCCCTCCATGCAGGCCGTTGAAAATGAATCTGTTAGTAACTTTGAAAAAATAGCGGTCGCAAGCATCGACGGATACAAAATAGTTTGAACATACGTACTATTTACAGGCCCGCCACCATGCTTTCCGTCTTTGTATGTAATCGGCCGAC
The DNA here is from genome assembly GCA_964452555.1 of uncultured Desulfobacterales bacterium. Lineage (GTDB taxonomy): Bacteria > Desulfobacterota > Desulfobacteria > Desulfobacterales > B30-G6 > B30-G6. The sequence continues at coordinate 1,457 of CAYVMI010000108.1, read as the reverse complement.
CTATCTCAATGATGCGGTCACTACAAGCTATCTCAAAATAATCTATTTCCTTCTGGCGGCATAGCAAAGCAGTTCAAAATGCACATATTTTACATGGATGCTCCGCTTTTTATGTGTCCAGTCCCTTGCCAGAGAAGCAATTCTTTATTTTGAGATAGTTTGTGTTTTAAATATTTTTATTTATATACAAGGTTGTAAACAGCCTGAGTTGTTTTCGGCCTTAGACCTTTGAATCACCCACTGTAAGTTCCGCTTCAACACCATTTTGTAAATGGCTCAGGATGATATCCTTAAAAAGCAGACCCGCATTTTCAACCGCTTTGGTATTGTGAAGCATGAACCTGCAATAATCCAATCCTTCGGTTACAATGGCGATAACATGAGAAATCAGTTCGGTGTCAATCCGTTTGAGAGTCCCTTTCTTTACAGCGGTATCGATTTCATTCACCAGAACTTCGATCAGTAGTGCGTACATGGCCTGGACACGTTTCTTAACCCGTTCATTCCTGAAGCTCAGATATATGACAGCATAAAAAACACCCGGATCTATAAGCCCTTGTCCTTTGACCATAAAAATCTTGTCCAGCAGATGATCAAACCTCTGGTCTGGATCAAGATTATCATCCATATCCGCCATATACCAGTTTTTGAACCTTTCAAGCAGATAATCTACAAATTCTACCATCATCTGCTCTTTGGTCTTAAAATAGTGCACCAGCATACTTGGGTAGACACCCATTCGATCCGCTACTCTGGCAAAGGAAGCGCCTTCAAGCCCATTCTCTACCATGACCGCGTAAAGATGATCCAGAATCTCGGGTTTGCGTATATCTGATTTACTCTTTCTGCCCAACTATCCATCTCTCCGGCTATAAATAGTTTGAATATTCATACTATAAATATACTGCAATCCCAATCCAGTCAACAACAATTTCTGTCAAAACATCGCCCCATGTTTTATCAGTAATTATGAAACGGCAATATTAAAGATGTCGGCAATGATACAAATGAAGACCACAAGCTATCTCAAAATAATCTAGTACTTCCTGATGGCATGGCAAAGCGGCTCAAAATGCTCATGTACTAGCAGCTTGTTCCCCATTCTACCTGAACAGTCCCTAACCAGAGGGCCTAAACTTTATTTTGAGATAGGTTGTATGACAAATACGTAGAACCCAGCATGCTTTGGATTTGATGGTTGGTTATTACTTAAGGACAAATAGGTTTGATATTTAGCTAAATAGAATGCCGGTGATCGCTGCAAGGGTGCTGAGCCGCGGCTTGCACAGAAAAACGCGAAAAATCCCATTACACCGTGATTATACCACCAGAGCCGCCATATCCCTTCCAAACACCCCGATACGGTCGCCGGATGTTACGGGTATATCTAAATCCCATGCCAATGGATCCGAACCGGCGTTTTGATATCTGAGCCATTTCACCATGCCGCTGCGGGC
>CAYVMI010000107.1:0-3360 GCA_964452555.1 uncultured Desulfobacterales bacterium | reverse complement strand
GATCAACTTGGAAAATTAAAACCGAGGTCTTGGGATAAACTCCCCGACCCCTCAAGTAGTTTAGGGTAATATTGCCGCCATCGGGCGTAACAATTTTGATGCCGGTGGTGGTGTCGTGGATCCGATTGTAGACGATGTTCTGATTTCCGCCCACAGTGCGGATACCGTCGTTTTTACTATAGCGAATCACATTGTTTTGGATCAGGGGCGAAGACGAGAGGACGCGCACGGCCGCTCTTTCACTGGCTTCAACGCGTCCATTGCCCCCATACTCGAGGATGCAATATTCGAGTATACAGCCGGATTGATCGCCAGGATCCCAAGCAATGCTGGTATCCGTAAATTCGATGTGGCCCCAGTGATATTCCTTGTCGTCAATGGTAAAGAGAATGGGATCGCCAACTTCTCCTCTGGCTTGCAGGGTCCCCTGAACTTCTAAATGAAATCCATCCGAAGAGCCTGTTTTATTGAACTGAACAACCACACCCGGTTCGATAGCAAGGGTCACGTCCTCTAGCACAATTACATCGTCCGTGAGAATATAGGGACTGAGACTTTTAGACCAGACCGTATCGACAACGATTTCTCCTTCCAGCTCGACGACCGCTAGAGCATGGTGAGAAAAACCGACGGTAAGCAGGATAAACAATATAATGATTTTAGAACATGCTTTCATCGAATGCCTCTTTTCATAGATTGTTTCAAGCTGATAAACAGTTCAATATTTTAGTAAACCTTATGTTAAGGCTTAGTTTTAGTGTATTTATACAAATTGTGGGAATAATAACTAGGTCAAAATATTTACCTAGCAGAGTTCAGACTAAGCAAAAAATCTCAACCTTAGGTGAAAATCTCACATGAGGAATGGAAACCCCCTTGCGAAACGGTCAAGTGAACAAGCAGGGGTACCCGTGAGATATTCATGCCATGGAGTGGATTTTGTGCCAGATCATTCATAACCAGAATTCTCTTTTATAGCAAGACCCTATTTAATTATTGGAAGAAATAAAAATGGTAGGATTACCGGAAATTATCCTATGTGAAAAAAAATACCCAAAAAACCAATTAAGGGCCTATAAATTTGATTACTTTTTTTCACACGTTTAGGCTCATGAAAGTAGCTGTGGCATTTAACTATTTGTAATTAAATGTAAATTTATTTTGATTAAAAACCTGCATGATTTTTGCAGTCAGTTTCTGTTTATCCTGAATTATTTGGGGTTGATTTGTCGGCCAAACACGGTTACGATGCCGCCACCATCTAGCCGATTGAACACCGATTCTTTTAACAAACTAATATTTTTTGGCATCAATGTTTATTGTGGGTTGAGACTTCCGGTATCTAGCCTGCAAGCGAAAATAGACTGCGTCCATGGCACAAAGCTCAACACATAAAAATGTGTTCGTATTGGAAAACCTGGAACCGAGGATTATGCTATCCGCTGATCCGGTTTTGGGTATGGCCGTTATGGGCATCGTAGGTGATGCGGAGCATGACGTACAGGACGATCTCGCTGAACAGCCGGTTGTGGACGTGATCCTGTCCGGTGAGAATCTTCACACCGAACGCCGCAGCGAGGACCTGGAAGCGTATAACCCCGCCGCCTTGGTGGAAGATATATTTTCAGGTCTATCTGAAGACGACATTGCAGACGAGATCGGCGATGACATCCTCTCTGGGGACGATACCTCAGATGAGGATTTTTTTGATGCGGAACTGTATCTAGACACAGATCACGCAATCGATGAGGGTGAGGCCGATATCGTGGCTGAAGGTTGGAAAGATCTAACCTTTTTTGCCAGGCTTATGGAGAATGAGCTCCTCTCCCGGATCAGTCAACACAATGGTGATCATCCTGTAATTGAGCTGACTCTACGCTTTTTCAATCGATTTGATGATCTAATCAATCGGTCCGTGTACGACTACTTTAACGATAGCGTCGACCCGCCCAGTGTAGATGGTTTGGTTGAAGCTATTGATATATCCTTTGAGCAGCAAGATAGTTCCGATTTAGCCATACGGATTGATGAACTGTCCGGTACATATGATGCCGGCGCAGACGAAATAGTATTTGAGCTGGATGTTTCCGTAGAACATGAGGAAACCGAAAGTCTCAGTTTGTCAACTGAAACAGACAGCTCAGACATTGTAGAAATTGAAACCAATACAGCCATTGATCTGGAAATCGATTTTGGAATCGATTTAACAGATACGCTCGGGCTGTTTGTAGAAACCGCTGAACTGCAATTGGCGGTTGATGCCGAAACCGATGCTGTCGACCCGGTTATCCAAGCAGTGGTGGATGATCTGGACCTGGACATTTCCGTCAGTGTAACGCCAGCTGATCCTGATGCGTCCAGAATACGGGCCGCAGCACTTCATGACAATTCGACCGGACAGCTGACCCGCCTTTTCCGGATGGATACGAGTGTCCAGACCGGCAGCGGTTTGGTGCGCTTTTCTGCTCTGCCCTATTTACTCACCATCCTTATAACCGGCCCTGAAGACCGAGGAACTGAACAATTATCTGAAAAAAGACTTGATGCCGGCAACCAAAATGGTTTGAATCTCGAGCAGGCTGCACAGCCAAACTTTGGCTATTTCTCCTCATATATAGATGCTCCGATCGAGACCAATCAAGGCGCATCTACCTGGCATGATGGGACCGTCGTAAATAATCAGGCCAGCGAAACAGGGACTATTTCCCTGCTGGGTATTTTAAAGATCAATCTGAGTATGAGTGGAAGCCAGGTTGAAGATACAGGCTTACAAAAAAGATCATACGGCCAGAACGATCCCGATTCGGCCAACATCGGTGCAACACCATTTCTTGATACCTATTTATCAATGCTAAGCGAGGGCGGTTTCCAAGCCATCTCTATTTTCTCGGCAGATGGCTCTTCTATGGCAGGACTGGTCTTGAACAATATGGCTGTTGTGCTAATCCAATTGATAGAGAAAAATAAAAGCAACACGAGCAAGAATACCCAAGACAAAAACCAGATAAATGATTCGGACAATCTAACCAATCAGCAAATAGATCGGCTGGACGGTCAAGCCAACGACTTTGAAATATACTTCGACAATTCCTACGTTGCTTTAGATACTGATTTCGCCACAAACAATGTGACGGCTGCAGTTGTCTTTATGGTTTTTGATAGCCGACCAAGCCAATTAAGTTGGCCGGCTCAGCTATCGCAAGATGATTATACTGTTAAGGATCAAAAAGGTCATGGGCTACCAGCAGAAATTGCCTATAAAGCCGTATTTGATTATTTTCGAAAATCCGGACTCGATCCACCGTCTGCCGGCAGTATTTTCACTTCTTCGCTTGCATCCCCCCAAGAATCGATTCTAAC
>CAYVMI010000106.1:0-3445 GCA_964452555.1 uncultured Desulfobacterales bacterium | reverse complement strand
GGGAAAGGAAGCTTGTATGAAAGTATTGGTAAGTGATGCACTGGGCGAAATCGGTGTGCAGATGTTTGCAGAAGCCGAAGGCATTGATGTGGATGTAAACACCGGATTATCGCCGGATGAACTTAAAAACATTATCGCAGATTATGATGCACTCGTGATTCGGAGTGCCACCAAAGTCACGGCTGATTTGTTGGAAGCTGCATCTAAATTGAAAGTGGTCGGACGAGCGGGGATCGGCCTTGACAATGTGGATATTCCCGCCGCCACCAAAAAAGGCGTCGTGGTGATGAACACACCCGAGGGCAATGTCGTTACCACGGCCGAACATGCCATCGCCATGATGTTGGCGCTTTCGCGTAATATTCCAACCGGAACGGCAACCATGAAGGGCGGATTATGGGAGAAAAAACGGCTGCAAGGGCGGGAGATATTCAACAAAGTACTGGGTGTGATCGGCTTTGGAAAAATCGGCTCTGTGGTTGCCGACCGAGGACGCGGCTTGAAAATGAAGGTGATCGTTCATGATCCGATTGTAACGCCGGAACAAATTGAATCCTCCGGGTATGAATCTGTTACCTTGGAAGAACTTTATCGACGCGCCGACTATATTTCGGTGCATGTCCCCAAAATGGAAAGCACGCTTAATTTGCTGGATAAGCAGGCATTCGAAATGATGAAGGACGGCGCCATGATTGTCAATTGTGCCCGGGGGGGCATCGTCAACGAACAAGAACTCTATGATGCCATGGTGAGCGGCAAAATTGCCGGTGCAGCCCTGGATGTTTTCGCTACCGAGCCGCCAGGCGAACATCCGCTTTTTGGATTGGACGGCGTAATCTGTACACCTCATTTGGGTGCATCAACCCGCGAAGCCCAAACCAATGTGGCCGTGGCCGTGGCCCAACAGATTATTGCCTACCTGCAAACCGGTGAGATTGTAAACGCCGTGAATGTACCCTCGGTAACCGGGGAATTGCTGACAAAAATCGGCCCTTTGCTGACTTTGGGTGAGCGCATAGGCACCTTGCAGGCTCAGCTGGCAAAGGGACCAGTCAAAGAAGTCGTGATCAGCTATGACGGCGATTTTCGCAAGCTAGACCTGGCGCCCGTTTCAACCGCGGTTATGAAAGGTTTAATGACGCCCATGGTCAATGAGGCCGTAAACTTTGTAAATGCCTTGGAACTGGCCAAAGAGATGGGTATTAAAGTAACCGAAACCAGTACGCCTGAGTCAGAAGATTATGTCAATCTACTGCGGGTGACCGTTCAGAGTACAGATGCGTCCAACATAATTGGCGGTACCATCTTCGGGAAAAAAGAGCCCCGGGTGGTCAATATCAATGATTTTCGGCTGGAAATGTTACCCCAGGGCCATATGGCGCTTATATATAATATTGACCGGCCAGGTTCCATCGGTGAGATTGGTACCACGTTGGGGCGTCACAGCATCAATATTGCCCGCATGCAGGTGGGCCAGGACGAAACCGGGGCGCACAACATCATATTTATGAAAACAGATACGCCCATTGATGCTGAAACACTGGCCGAGTTAAAAAGCCTGGATTCAGTTAAAAGCGTTCAGTTGCTGGAATTCTAAACCCCAGGCTTGCAAGATTGGGGAAAATATTGTTCGTTAAAAAATAAACAGGAGAGGCACAATGGCAGAAGAGAAAAAAGATTTTGTCGTAAAGGACCGAAGAATCTTTTCAGAGGAGAACACCGAAACAGAATCCACCCCGGAAAACGAAGCCGAAGAGGCAACCGACGCGGCGGATTCAACTCAGACCGAAGACATCGGCGATACGGATTCAGACCCCGTGGCTGAGGATGCTACCTCTGATGAAAACTTTCAACTTCCGGAAATAAATTTTCCCACATTTATCTTTTCGCTCAATTCATCTGCTTTGGTTCATTTGGGTGTGATCGAAGATCCGGCAACCCAGCAGAAAGTAAAAAATCTGCCCATGGCTAAACAGACCATCGATATATTGGGAATGCTTGAAGAGAAAACCAAGGGCAACCTGCTGGAAGATGAAGCCAATATGCTCAAAACGATGTTGTATGAGCTGAGGATGCTGTACGTCAAGGAAAGCCAGTAGAGATCAGAGTTCAGCGGTCAAAAACCAGCGGTCTGCGACAGCAGTTAGCAGTAAGCAGAAGACTATCGCAAGGAAGCTGGGAAACCGGGGTTAAAAGGCTATTAGGAAGCGGCTTAAATCTATTGGCTATTGGCTCTTTGCTTTTAGCGCTCTAAGAGCCAAAGACCAACAGCCAAGAGCTAACTCCTGAATTCTGACTTCTGTCTCCTGAACACTTGCCTTATGAAAGTTCTTTCTCCCGCGAAAATCAATTTGTTTCTTCAGGTCTCCGGCAAACGTGCGGATGGGTACCATGAAATCGTTTCGCTAATGAGTTGTATTGACCTGTATGATGTTCTCTGGTTTGACTTTGAAACCACGGAAATATCGGTACGCTGCGAACATCCTGATGTTCCCGACAACGAGGACAATATTGTGTACAAGGCGGCCACATTGTTTTACCAGCAGCTGAAAGCAAAACAGCCGGCCCAATGGAATTCCAGAGCCCAGACTGGCGTCTCCATATTGATTGAAAAGCATATACCGATTGCTGCCGGATTAGGCGGCGGCAGCAGCAATGCCGGCCAAACGCTGAACCAGCTCAATCGCTTTTATAACAGCCCTTTCGGCGCACAAGCCTTAAACCAGATGGCCGTGATGGTGGGAGCTGATGTGCCCTTTTTCCTGCAGGGAATTCCGGCCATTGCCACCGGAGTTGGCGAGCAATTGTCGCCGTATCAGGATTTGCCAACCCAGAACATTCTAATCGTCTGTCCCAATATCGCAGTTTCTACCGCCATGGTATATAAAAAACTGAATTTGGGATTGACAAAATGTAAAAAACAACTTAAAAATTTCCTTTTTAATAAGCCGTGTTTCGATGTCACCCAGCACATCTGTAATGACCTCGAAACAGTGACAGTTCCTATATTCCCTATTATTTCGGATATTAAGAATGAGTTGATTCAATTAGGGGCTGCGGCGGCACTGATGTCTGGCAGTGGTCCGGCCATATTTGGCATATATGCGGACGCACGCGAGGCTAGACGTGCGTGTGATCGGTTGTCCCGTCATGACGATCGACGCGTGTATGTGGCCCGGACACTAAACGCGTGCTGAGTGTCTGCTTATTACTTTCCAGTACCCTGACTCCCTGGGCCTGGTCAGGGTTATGGGTTCCTTCTGGAAAGTTAACAAGAAATCGGTGGTCATGAAGCCATGAATCGGGCGAAAAGCCGGATCTTTTGGATCCGAATAGATGCGATTCGAGCGATTTCTTAAAATGGAGATTTTGGGGCGTCGTCAAGTGGTAAGACACAGGATTTTGGTTCCTGCATTCGGAGGTTCGAATCCTCCCGCCCCAGCCA
>CAYVMI010000105.1:0-4253 GCA_964452555.1 uncultured Desulfobacterales bacterium | reverse complement strand
CGGCCTGGCCGATGATCACGCTGAGCATGTTGTTGAAATCGTGGGCCACGCCGCCAGCCAGCCGGCCCACGGCTTCCATTTTCTGAGCCTGGGTGAGCTGTGCCTGAAGCTTTTCCCGTTCCGCTTCGACGGCCTTGCGCTCGGTGATGTCTTCGAAAGTAGCATAAACCTGATATGGTTTGTTCTCACCAGGTTTAAATTGTGGAACAGCATTAATATTTATCCAGGTATGCGCCCCGATTTTAGGACTAAAAACGCCCATCACAACATCACTCACAACTTTCCCGGTTTTCAATGCCATCATCGCAGGATGCGTATCACCCGGAAAGTCCGATCCATCTTCATGAATCGATTTCCATCGGGGATCCACAGAAGTGCGTCCCTGCATTTGATCGAACGTGAGCCCCAGAATTCTTTCCGCAGCCTTATTGGCCGATATAATGCTGCCATCTGCTGATTGATAAATCACACCCTGTATCATTGTCTCGAATAATGTCCGGTGTTTTTCTTCACTTTCCCGCAACGCCTGCTCTGCCTGCTTGCGATCGCTGGCGTCAATCCAATGATTTACTACATTAGTTAAACAACCTCTATCATCATGAATTGGAAACATGGTGCCTTCAATATGAACTTTATTACCACCCTTATATCCATGCTCACTAGCATCCCATTCAACTGAAAAGTTTGCTGTCTTTCCATTTTCAAATACTGTGCGTATTTTAGGTATTAAACCCTGCTCTATAGCAGTTTTATCTTCGAAAACATTGTATTTACCTACCAATTGTTCTGCAGAAATATTTAACAATCTTTCCAAGGCAGTATTGCATCTAATTATTGTTCCCTTTTCATCAGATATCCAAGTTGAAAATGGGCTTTGATCAATAATTCTATTAAGAAAGTGTTGATTCTGTTTCAGTGCTTTTTCCGCCTGCTTGCGATCGGTAGTGTCCAGAAAGACCGTCAAGGTTGCCGGTGCATTCCCGTATTCGATACGTGAGCTGTAGATCTCAACCCAGTGCGTTTCACCGTTCCGGTGGATGAGCCGGTATTCGGCCCGAGGCGGCACATCTCTTCCTGCGATACGGTCACGGAAATTTCCGAAAAACCGCTCCCGGTCGTCGGGATGAATGAGTTTGACCAGTTCCTCCGGTCCACGCCCTGTGAGTTCTTCCACTGTATATCCGGCGATGGCTTCCATGGGATGGTTCACGAAACTAAGTCTGACCGGGTCGTCCTGTGCGATGACCACGCCCTGCAAAGACCTCTCAACCAGTGTGCGATATTTTTCCTCGCTCTCCCGCAGCACTTCCTCGGCCCACTTTCTCTCGGTAATATCAGTGCATACGCCGATCCATTTATACGGATGACCATCCTTGTCAAGCCTGGGCAGCGCCTTGTCCTTCCAGTATCGCGTGGAACCGTCGTGGTGTTTTATCCGGTATTCGTACTGAATAGGTTCGGTGGTTGTTCGATGCAATTCCACTGCGTTCTCAAGCTGCCCCCTATCTTCAGGATGGATCAAATTGAGCCAGGCTCCTATGTCCCTGGAAATCTCCCCCGTTTTATAGCCGAGTAAACTGTCAATATCACCAAACCACTTAAGATTGTCATTGGCGACGTCCCACACGTACAGCATGTCATAGGACGCCTGCCCGGCAATCTTTAGTCGTTCTTCGCTTTGACGGAGGGATTTGGCCACTTTTTCCCGTGAAAACAGAAGCAAGATTAAAAGCATAAACAAAAGCATTACTGTAAATGGAAAGGAACAGCGGCTGAGGACTTCTTTGTTCCAGTAATTCGCATCAACGTCCATTCCGAGAACCGCAATCATATTTCCTTTGAAAGGATCTTTTAGTGGAACTAATGCGGTGATTAATGTGCCCCATCGGTCGGAAACCGGTCCTACTACAGCCTCCTCATTGGTCTCAAAAACACGCAGGTAGCTATCCGATACTTCGTCATAAACCAAGCCGGGTGATGCGTAATCCTTAGAGTCAGGAGGAAGTGAATCCACGAAGAAAAACACTTTGTTATCTGATCGCTGCCCCATCAGGTAAAGAAACCTGCATTTTGCTATGGCTTTACGCATCGATGCCATTTGGTTTTTGATACGCTGATATGAGGATTTATTCAGATCCTTCTCTGAACCGGACAGAGAGGAGACATATTTAGTGTCAATGGCTTGCGCAGCAATCCTTGCCTGTATGAGTAGCTCAGCACGCAATTTTTTGCCGGTCGAATTTGCAACTCCCCATATGATCGCAATGCCTATGGCGAAAATAACAATGAGCAAAATTACGATTCGGTGATCTTTTATTTTATTCATGATTGCTTAAATCCACTGAGCAGAAGGGCACTTGCGTTATCCAATGCTATTTCACAATGTTCCAACCTTTCCCGTCCAATATATTTGGAATCAACAACAATATATAGGGTAGGTCTGAATGGCCGCCAATGAAAGTGGTTACATTCATAGTTGAATCATCCGAACTAAAGGTTCCTTGCACAGACAGTAAGTATTCACTGTCGATTTCATTTTTGCCTATATTTTTGGTATCCGTAAGTATAAGACCATAAGGATAATCAACGATCGGACAATCATTGGCAACTTCAATTTTTGGCATCGTCCAAAATCTCACGCAATTTAACTGACAGATCATGCTTTGAAAATGGCTTCTGGATAAAATTGACACCGTCATCCAAAACGCCGTGATGGGCGATCACATTGGCCGTGTATCCCGACATGAATAGGCGCTTGAGATTGGGGTAAGTTGACAGCAGATTACTGGCCAGGTCACGGCCGTTCATTTCGGGCATGATAACATCGGTCATTAGCAGGTGTATGTCGTTGCCATGCTCACGGGCCAAGCTAATGGCTTCCTCCGGTGTGACTGCAGCCAATATGGTATAGCCCAAACGTTCAAGCATCTGCGTTGTCATATTTAGAATCGAAGGCTCGTCCTCCACCAACAGGATCGTCTCGTGGCCTTTTTCAGTCGGGCGGCGATTTACCCTCTCCGGCAACGCATCTGTTTTGATCCGGTGCCGCGGCAAATAGATCTTGAAGGTCGTCCCCTGTCCCGGTTCGCTGTAAACATTTATAAAGCCGTTGTTCTGCTTGACAATGCCGTACACTGTGGCCAATCCTAGGCCTGTACCCTTGTCAACATCTTTCGTGGTGAAAAAGGGTTCGAACAGATTGCTCAGTGTTTCTTTGTCCATACCGCAGCCGTCGTCACTGACCGTAAATACAATGAAATCACCGGGGATAAAGCCAGTATGATCATCACAATAAGCTTCATCGAAGGTCGTCTTACCTGTTTCGATAGTAATCTTACCAACACCGGCGATGGCGTCACGGGCATTCAGGCACAGGTTGGCCAGAATCTGATCAATTTGTGATGCGTCCATCCGGACCGGCCACAGTGCTTTGCCTGGTAGCCAGACCAGACTGATGTCCTCGCCGATTAGCCGCCGTATCATCTTGAGCATGCTTTTTAGTGTCTTGTTCAGGTTGAGCACCCCCGGTGCTATGGTCTGTTTTCGGGCAAAGGCCAGCAACTGGCGGGTAATGTCGGCGGAATGCTGGGCGGCTTTCTTGATTTCCTGCAGACTGGCATAATGCTGATGGTCCGGGGTCAGTTCCTCCAGGGTCATCTCCGTGTGACCGAGAATCACGCTCAGCATATTGTTGAAATCATGGGCTACGCCGCCGGCAAGACGCCCCACGGCCTCCATCTTATGTGCTTGGTTGAGCTGGGCCTGGAGCTTTTCGCGTTCCTCCTCAGCCAGTTTTCGATCGGTAATATCCCAAAATATTCCAAGAATTCCATTTGTATTTCCATAGTCATCCGTCAGGGGCACTTTGACGGTTTGAACGGTTAACTTTTGGCCATCCGTGATATAGCCTTCCTCCAATTCTTCAATCTTTCCGGTTTCCATAATCCGAAGGTCGTCCGCCTGGTACTTTTCGGCAAGCTTCTTGGGAAAGAAATCAAAATCGGTTTTGCCTTCTATTTCACTGGCAGAGGTCCCAAGATCATCTGCAAAGTTTCCATTGCATGACACATAAACGCAATTGGTGTCTTTCTGGAATATTCTCTGAGGAAGGTTTTCAGTCAGTTCTCTATGCCTCTCTTCACTTTCCCGCAACGCCTGCTCTGCCTGCTTGCGCTCAGTAACATCATTCGATGCCACCATCAAATAATCAATGTTATCTTCATCATCAAAGACTGAGACGATAGTGGCATGAA
>CAYVMI010000104.1:0-4848 GCA_964452555.1 uncultured Desulfobacterales bacterium | reverse complement strand
AACCCGATCAAAGTTTTTTACCGTTGACAACGGCTTTTTCATAGGTATCTCAAAACAAAATCGGCGCCCTAGCGGGCGCCGATTTTGTTTTTAGTATTCTGAGCTTTTAGTTACCGCCACCCCGGTTTTATCGGCCTCCTGGTCTCCGATTTCCAGGGCCTTATCCAGAATAGCCAGGGCCTCGTCCACCTGCTCCTCGGTAATAATCAGCGGCGGTGCAATTGTGAGGGTGTCATACCAGGCGACGACATAAAGGCCTTGCTGCATGGCTGCCCCTGAAATCTTGGCAGTCATCAACGGCTTGCCGGACAGTTTGTCGGCCTTAACATCGAAGGGTTCTTTGGTTTCACGGTTCTTGACGATTTCAAGACCCCAGAAATGTCCGATACCCCGCACATCCCCAACACAATCATGCTTTTCAGCCAACTCAAACAGCTTTTCCTTGAGGTAAGCGGCAACTTTCTGGGGTTGTTCGGTCTCAAAAAGCTTACGGTATTCAGCCACGGCAGGTTTTACCGCGGACAGCGCCAGGGCATGATAGGCATACGTATGCCCATGGCAGAAAAATTCCTCCTCAAAGAAGTCGGCCACGGCTTCACTGGTAACCGTCATGCCAAGGGGCGTATAGGCGGAGGTGCAGCCTTTGGCGGTGGTCATGATATCCGGGACGATATCCCAGTTTTGCATGGCAAAAGCCGGGCCCGTTCGGAACCATCCGGTCATGACTTCATCGGCAATCAGCAAAACTTGATTTTCATCACAAATCTTGCGCACCATGGGAAAATATTCCGGCGGGGGTACCAGGCGGCCATTGGTACCTACGACCGGCTCCACAATGATGGCGGCCACATTGCCTTCTTCTTTGATCATATAATCGAGATAGCGAGCACACTGAACTTTACATTGCGGATAGGTTTGACCAAACGGACAGCGGTAGCAGTAACAGTCCGGTGCAAACCGGACACCGTCAACCGTGTAGCGAACTTTTTCCACCGGCCATCTGCGAGGATCGCCTGTAAACGCCATACCAGCCGGCGTGGCCCCATGATAGGAATGATAACGGGAAATGACCTTATAGGCCGGGGCTTTGGACTGCCGTACCATGACCAGGGCACCGTCATTGGCTTCGGTACCGCTGGTGGAGAAGAATAGCCGGCTTAATCCCTCAGGTAAGATCGATCGTAGCGCTTCGACTGCTTCCAGGGCCACTTCAGTCGTGAATCCAGGGGCTACATAAGGCAGCGATTCGGCCTGCTTTTGAATAGCTTCAATGATGGCTTTGTTTTTATGGCCCAAGTTTGAGCACATGAGCTGTGAAGAAAAATCCAGGTAACGCTTGTCATTGCTGTCTACAAAATAGATACCTTCCGCATCCTTGATTAGCAGGGGTGCCTGCCAGTTTTTTTGCCAATTCCAGGTCCCAAACGTATGGGCGGCCATATCTTTTACCCGGGCTGATAAGTCACTCATGGCATGATCCTCCTTTATAGGCTATCCAATTTTTTCAAATGAGCGGTATGTTTTTTTCCGATTGCTTTTAATGCCCGTGAAACTTCAGGCAAGGCCTTAATTTTTACCGACGCTTCAGTGTAGTACCTCTCAGCCCGATTTTCAAGGCATCTGGCCGCATCTATAATTTCGGCTACAGTTTTGGCCTCTGCTGGATCGATTTCTTCACAAAACGGGGCACGAAAGAAATCTCTGATCGGTTCCAGAATCATTTCGGTTACATTTTCGCGTCGGGCACGCTGACAATTCTTGATGTTTTTACGGACATCCTTTAGGAATTGACCAAACAGGTCCTTATGTTCGTCAAAGGCTTCGTTGGCGACGGCCGCCGCATAAAAAGCCTCGTCCTGCTTCTCCAACTCCTCGGCAAAACTTAAGATGCTTCCGAAGTTTATGAGTGGCATTTTTGCCTCCTTTTATTGACGATTCCGGAAAACGTCCAACTTCTGTGTTGTGCTTCCTTTCGTAACCATTCAACGTACAAATAGTACGCCTCATGATTACAAAACTTGCACGCCTTGAATTTGAACGTTTTGCGAAACCGTCTAATTGGTCTGCTTCAAGTGAAAGTTATTATGTGATCAAAACTTGAAGTCGTATTGCATATTTGATTTGTGCCCATCACAGATGAGAGAATTTTTTCGAGTTCAAGGAAGGCGCAAACTGTATCCGCAGGAATACTTGTAGGTATTTTGAGGAATGCAATTTGCGCCCGACACCGAAATCGGACAAATTAGCCATGTGTGATGGGCGCAGGTGGTTATACTAGAACCAGCGTTCGATCACGACCTTGGTATCCGTAAAGAAATTAAAAATTTCCTGGCCATGTCCTTTGGTATCACCAAACATGGAATTGCCCGCCCCACCAAAGGGGAAGAAGCTCATGGGAGCGGCAATACCGATGTTGACACCGATCATGCTTGGATTCACCCGATACTTGAATTCACGTGCCGCGGCGCCGCTGGCGGTATAAATACAGGCGGCGTTGGCATAATTGCGGGTGTTAATCAGTTCAACGACATCATCCATGGATTCGGCACGTACCATGCTTACAACCGGCCCGAAGATTTCTTCGCTGGCAATGGTCATCTCCGGTTTGACGTTATCAAAGACCGTGGGGCCGACGAAAAAACCATCCGGATAACCATCAACCGAAAAATTGCGTCCGTCCAGTACCAAATCGGCACCTTCCTCAACACCCTTGTCGATGTAAGCCAACACCCGTTGCTGATGGGCAGAACTGATCACCGGGCCCATAAAAGTCTGTTCGTCCAGACCGTTGCCCACTTTAATGCCTTTGGCAGCTTCCACAAATTTTTCTTTGAGTTCTTCAGCAACATCACCTACGGGTACCAGAACAGACCCGGAAAGACAGCGTTGACCGGCGCAGCCGTAAAACGATGTGGTCAAAGACGGCATGCCTTCATCCAGGTCAGCATCCGGCATAATAGCGACAATGTTTTTGGCCCCTCCCAGAGACTGGCAACGCTTGCCGGTTTCACCGCAGCGTTGATATATATACTTGGCCGTTGGTGAAGCTCCTACAAATGAAATGCCTTCGATATCGGGATGATCTAGCAGGGCGTTGACTACATCGTGAGCACCATTGACCAGGTTGACCACACCTTCAGGCAATCCGACTTCTTCCATGATTTCGAATATCTTGGCCTGGGTCATGGGGACCTGTTCGGATGGCTTGACGATAAATGTGTTGCCCGTAACCAGGGCGTAAGGCAGAAACCACCAGGCTACCATTGCAGGGAAATTGTAGGGAACAATGGCTGCAAATACACCCAAGGGTTGACGGTGGCCGTAGCAATCAATGTTCTGGGCAATGTCTTCCAGGGTGTAACCACACATCAGCGTGGTAACACCGGTGGCATGCTCCACATTTTCGATCATTCGACGAACTTCGCCGCGGGACTCATCAATGGCTTTACCTTGCTCCGTGGTGAGTACTTCCGCGATTTCTTCAAAGTTTTCCTCAAACGCATCCTTGAGGCGAAAAAGGTAGCGTGCCCGGCTCAGTGGCGGTGTGGTACGCCATTCCCAGTAAGCTTCCTTGGCCGCTTTCACGGCTGCGTCCACATCTTCCTTGGTGCCATATGGTACTTGGGCAATCTTTTCGCCCTTGGCCGGGTTCCAGACATCGCCGAAGTTCGTGGTGTTGGAGTCCACCCATTCGCCGTTAATGTAGTTTTGCATCGTGGGTACTGTCATGTTTTCCTCCTCATTAATTTTCGGGTTTTTTATTTTGACGATCTATTAGCCATTAAAAAGGAATTTACAACCTATCTCAAAAATATCTTTTTGCTACTCCGCCTCGGGCGGATACATATCATGTGTTATGCTCAAAAAATAATCCTCGAAATATCAGGCATATGCCTGTGGTAATTTTTTTCGCATGCCTTGATCTGCCGTCGACCCCGAGCATGTCGAGGGGAACCAAAAATCTTAATTTTGAGATAGCTTGTAGTAATTATTGATCATCCGCTGCTGAATAAAACTTTATTTACGGCAAAATTGCCATAAATCAATATCCTCTTTTAATAAAGCCAAATGAGTTTCGACATCGCTAACATGCCGAGACATTTCCATAGAAGCCTTGTCCGGGTCTCGCTTGCGAATTGCCGCATATATATTGTCATGAGCATCCAGGACGGATTTGGAAAAGGCCAGGTCCGGTTTAAGTACCTTTTTAAAATCCTCCAGCAGGTCTTCAACAAAATCAAGAACTAGTACTAATATTGGATTTTCGGTTGTTTGAGCGATAAGCCGGTGGAAGTTTATCTCGTTGCGGCTCATTTCGTGTAGAAATTTTTTGTTCAAATTTTCCCGGGCCTCATCATTAAGCCGGCCAAGTTTATTAAGATTGTCCGGCGATATGTTTCGAGCAGCGTTAGCGGCAGCGTGCGGCTCGAGCAGTTTACGCAGTTCCGACAAATTTTCGATGGTCAGATCTTTGAAATAAAGGAAATTGACCAGGCTTTGTTTGGTGACCTGCATGTCGACTTCCACAATATGGGCGCCGCCACCTATGCCTTTGCGAACGTCGATCAGGCCCATGTGTTCCAGGGCTCGTAATGATTCACGCAGGGTTTGCTTACTGACCCCGAATTGATCAACCAGCTCCTTTTCAGGTGGTAGTATGTCGCCTGGCTTTAATTTCCCCGCCAGGATTGCCGTTCGTATTTGGCTTATGATTTTTTCTGTTATCGTACTGGTTCTGGCTGTCTTAAACATAATGTCTCCATCAGACGGCGCAAGGGGCTGGCCGTATAGGTCAAACGCCATTTTCCCCGCTCATTATGCTAAGCAAAACCCGATGTCAACACCAAT
>CAYVMI010000103.1:0-5712 GCA_964452555.1 uncultured Desulfobacterales bacterium | reverse complement strand
CGATTCACGCAACCCGACTCCCCTGCCCTCAATTCAAAGCCGGCTACGCGTAACTCGCACCCCGCAAAGCTCGACTCGCATCGCGCATTCAGATCGCCCCACTGGTGATTAAGTCGACCATCAAATTTTCATAATTCAACCCGGCGGCCCGAAATCCCTCTTTGCCATATTTCATATTGGCTTCCAATACATAAAAATTACTATTATGCATACAGATATCAATACCGACATCATTCCATTGACAGGATTGGGCGGTCTGCAGTGCCAGGTCCAAGGCGGCTGCCGGGACGGAATCCAGCATGATGCGGCCGCCCCGGGCAACATTTGTACGAAATTCTCCTTCGGCGGCAATTCGCCAGTAGGCATGTACCACTTGCTGACCGACAATGACGATGCGGATATCCCGGTCGATGGGCAAATACTCCTGAATATATGCCGGTCCGGGATCTGTCAGGTAATGATTGAGATTCTTTTGATTTCTAATTAAAAAGACTCCGCGCCCCATGGCAGAACCCCTTGGAATTTTAGCAATAAATGGGAAATTAAAATGATCGCATATGGATGCCTTTTGATACTTGCCATAAAAAACACGCGTACGTGGATGGGGTATTGAAAGCAGCTTAAATAAAGCGGTCTGCTTAATTTTCTCCTGTGCAAACAGATAGTTATGTACACTGGGAAATATAGGTTTACCCATAGCGGCAAATAACTCGGCATGGAAAGCAGAAGGATAATAAACAATGTTGGAACTCCGGATCAGTTCCAAAGCTTCCGAGGAGTAGTCCTCCAAATTGGGTTTGACCCCCAGTGTGAGCACCTGTTCACACTTTGATAAACGCGATTCAAGGGCAATGTACATGGTTGCCTCATTATATCAATACTTAGGACTGAATTAGAATCCTGAGCCGTTTTAGTCTATGATATTGGGACGATTTGGCTTCAAGGGTTCAAGGGTTCGTTGAGTTAAATGAGTTTGTTGGGTTCATTGGGTTTTTGAGTTCGGTATCGAAATCAGCATCGGTTCCTAATTTCTCGAAGCCGATTTCGACCGATATTTTTGGCCTCTGGATTCTGTCTTTTGCCTGTTGATTGCTGCCTTCTGAATTCTGACGCCTTTTATGCGAACAGTTGTTCTATTATTTTGCGATGCTTGTCCACATGCGATCCCGGCCAGAATATTTTTTGGCAGACATCACAAAATCGAAATTGATGATGCGTTTGCCAAATATAATCGGGTATCTTGCCCTGCAGCTTTTCTCTGGCAACCGTAGTCAATTCAGCATTACAGTCACTGCAACGGGTAAAAGGCTTCAGCGTATGATGCTGGATACCCAGTGTTGATATAACCTGGCGTAATTGATCGATTGGATTTTTTGATTTAATCTGTATAATTCCCTCCACGGGGCTTATCAGTTTGGCATGGGTAATCCAAATGCGATCACCCTGCCTGGATGCATAAGCCAAGATTCCGTTTTTCGGGCTGTCATCGGGAATAGCATCGTAGCCGAGTAAGCGCAGCCATTTAAGCAGTTTTCCCAATAGCCTGTCTACCCGGAATTTGATTTCTGTTTCAGCTTGTCCGTTAGATTGGCTGTGTAACATAATGCGGATAAAATCAAAGGTTCTATTTAGGTGGTTTCAATACAAATGTTTCCGGCGAAATTTCGGCATCGGGCCAAATACGCTCGGCACTTATCTGAATCCGGTTGTGCTGACCATCAGATATTTGAATCAATGCCGGGAGTCGATATTTATCATATTGTTTCTGCGTCAAATATTTAACGCGATAGCGTAGTTCGTTATGGGCACTATACAACTCAAATTGGTCGACTGTACGAAGGTCGTCACGCAGATAAATTTTAGCTGTTTGTTTTTTAAACCAATTCTTTTTCAAGGTAAGGATATACGCGTCCTGGTGCGCTTGTTTTATAAGACTAGCGGAGGCATTCTCCCAGTGCGGAACGCGTCCTGATAGAATAGCGAGTGTTTCCGGAATCGATATGGGTATGTCTATGAGCCGTTTGAGATTGGCATGCCGGGTCTGTTTTTGATAAAATCGGTTTTCCGTATGCAGCGAAAGATAGAAACGACTCCCATCGAAGGCAACCGAAGAAAGCGGCCGGCCGGTGATGCCCAAAATTTCTAAACGCAATTTTTCCGAACGGTATCCAGCCCAGGCAATGCGCGTACTTTGCAGGTTAGCTTGTTTCCAGATTTTGATTTTGCCAATTCCTTTGAACGAAATCAATTCGCGATTAATCTGTTCAAGATTTTCTACGACTATCTCGGGATCAACAGTTGGATCATGGGCAGGTAAAGGTGGTTGGAATTTCGTCTCTTTAAGCCCGGCACATCCCCAAATCAGAATAAGTAAGGCGCAACAGGCGAGCGCAGATCTTGGTTTCATGGTGACAAAAGGTTGTCAATCTTTTCTTGAATATCTTGGGTGTCGTTAGTCTTTTTGCGCAGGGATTCCCGATAATATTTCAGGGCATTCTCTTTGTCGTCCAGTTTTAGATACGCATCACCGAGATGCTCTAGAATAATGGGGTCATCCGGTGCCAATTCAACAGCTTTGCGCAAATATATCAGGGCTTTTTCATAGAGGCCTTTTTTAAAGAAAACCCACCCGAGGCTGTCGGTAATATAGCCGTCATCTGGTTTGTATTTCAAAGCTTCGCGAATTAAGGCTTCGGCCTCATCTAGATTCTGCCCCATGTCGGCATAAGTATAACCGAGATAGTTCAGCGCGTTGGCGTTTTTAGGGTCCAGCGCAATTACCTTTTGCATGCGGGTAATGGAATCCGATTTTTTGCCCCACTTGTCATAGACCACCCCCAGTCGAAAATTTATCTGGATGTGATCGGGATCGATTTCCAACCCGGATATTAAGATGGATTCTGCGTCTGCATAGGCTTCGATTTCCTCATAAAAAGATCCAAGATACAGCCTAAATTCTGGAATATCCGGGGCTTTTTCGATAGCCAATAGCAAGGTCTGAATGGCCAAATCCAGTTTCTCCTGGTCTTGATAAATGGCCGCGATTCGGACCACCGCATTTTCATAAAAACGATTGTTAAGATCCACCTGCTGTAGATGTTTAATGGCATTTGCGGTGTTATTTTGACCCTCGAAAGATATGCCTGCCAGATAGTGTAAATCTGAGCTTTTGGGGGCGCCCTTGAGCATGCCTTCCAAGGCTGTTACGGCATCGTCATACTGCTTGGGATCGATATAGTTTTGTACGAGTTTGCGAATAATCTCCTGATCCTGGCGACTGCGTTGGCCCAAGTCTTTGAATAAGTCCGCACCTAGGTCAGCCAGCTGATTTTTATGTTGAAACAGACCCAGTTCCAATGCAGCGCGTATATTTTTAGGATTATTTTGCAGGAGTTCTTCATATAGAATAACTACTTTAGCTGAATCGTCTGAATTGCGATAGATTTTAAGCAATTGGAAACGTGCCTCTTCCAGCTCCGGTTCTAATTCAAGCGCCCTCAATAGAGATGTTTCAGCCTTTTGGACCTGCCCTTGTTCGGCTAGAATTTTTCCAATGAAAAAATGACCGGCAAACGATGCCGGAAAGTTGGCGACCAAATCCTGGTAAACCTGAAGGGCCGCATCTAAATTACCGCCCTCCATCCAGAGGTTGCCCAGCAAAATATAGACCCGCTCTTCCTTTTTTGGCGCTAACTGAATGACTTTCTGGTAGGCTTGGATTGCGTCCTTGGACCGTTTTAAGTTGTGACTGATGTTGCCATAGAAAATAAGTGCTTCCACATGATCGGGGTCGATCAAGAGCCCTTCTTTCAGGGTATCTCGTGCCAGTTCTTTTTTCTTCTGACTCAGATAAAGCGACGCCAATTCCATGTGTAAGTAAACAGATTTGCGATCGAGTTGAGACGCTTTTTTAAGTAATTGAATGGCCCTTTCAATTTGCCCCTGTTTAATGGCGACTTGGGCCTCGGTATAAAAGAAGTAGCTGTTATGCGGTCGTGCCGGCGGGGGCTGGACTGGCTGCTGCCCGGGTACCGGGCTGAGTACTTTCGGTGAACAAGATATTGCTGCCGTAAGCATTATCAGCAGAAAGAGAGAGAATTTGGTTTTGGTTTTTAACATAATTATAAATCATTCTTCGTTATGCTTCGGTATGGTTTTTATAGGCATATACGTCGAAATCAGGAATTTCTTTTTTAAAATATTCCCTCATTTTTTTAACAACGTTTTTTTCAACCTGACGAACCCGTTCTCGGGAGATACCGTATCGATCTCCAATTTCCTGTAATGTAACCGGTGTATCAGAAAAAATCCGCTGATCAAAAATTTCCAATTCACGTTCAGTCATTTTCTTGCGGAATTCGGCAATTTTAGCATGCAGCAGCGCATTCATTTCCTTTTTGGCCACATCGTCCTCAATGGAATCACTTTCCGTACTTAAAAATTCAATCCTTTCGGTATCGGAATCGTCTTTCAGGGGCGCATCCAGGGACACATCCCAACCATTGAGCCGCTGATCCATGTCTACGATTTCCCGTTCGGATACACCCAATTTTTCCGACAGTAATTTAGGTTTGGGATCGAATCCTTCGTCGATCAGCTTTTGTTTCTCTTTTTTTAATTTGAAAAATAATTTTCGTTGTCCCTGGGTGGTGCCAATTTTAACCAAACGCCAGTTATCCATGATAAATTTAAGGATGTAGGCTTTGATCCAAAAGGAGGCGTAATATGAAAATTTTACATTCTTGTAGGGATCGAATTTCTTGACGGCCTGCATTAAGCCGATATTGCCTTCCTGGATGAGATCAAGCAGGTTCTGCATCCATACCCTTTGGAATTCCAAGGCAATTTTTACCACCAGACGAAGATTTGAGGTCACCAACTTGTAGGCTGCTTCAGGATCGCCATGTTCTTGAACCCGGATACCGAGTTCACGTTCTTCTTCGCGCGTTAGCAAATTATATTGGCTGATTTCGTTTAGATAACGCTGCAGTGGATCAAATTTGACTACGGATTTATCCGAGGCGGGTGCGGCCTTCTTTTTAGGAGCCGATTTTGGGGCAACAGCGGTTGCCTTTTTGGTTTGCTTCGGAGCCCGTTTGGGAGATTTTTTTGGTTTTTTTTGGGGTGCTCTTTTTTTTACTGCCATCTGTTATAATGTGCGTTCGCACAATTCCCTATGCTGCTGTTTTTATATGGACATGCCGGATGACATATGGTATGCACCGGGCGAGTTTTATCTGAGACCCTTGTAAATCAGATCCCAGCGATTATTTTCTACAATCAGCCCATGCCGAAGCCATGAATACCGAATTACATTTGGTGGCTCCACAACGCTTCAGGCGGGGCCTTATCGAAATCGCGCTTTGTCACCGGCACTGCCTTTTATGTGCGCCTGTAGCTCAGCTGGATAGAGCAACGGACTTCTAATCCGTAGGTCGCAGGTTCGAATCCTGCCAGGCGTACCACCGTATCCCTGTATGCAAATCTAACGAAAGCTCCTGCCCGGACTATGGATATTTCATTCAAACCTGCTCCAAGTTCTACAGGATCTTATGTGTCGTTACCATCATTCACAATGGAACCATTTACGCTATCATATTCCCTTATATATTATCAATACCGACCTTCATATTAAATATAGCCGATTATTACTTGACAAAATTATCCTGACTGTGTTTAATGAGTAGAAAAACTACTCATTAAAGCCTATGG
>CAYVMI010000102.1:0-6309 GCA_964452555.1 uncultured Desulfobacterales bacterium | reverse complement strand
GAAGTCGCTGATAGCATTTCCAAGCCAGACATAAAAAAACTCCCCGAGGGCTCATTTAGTTCAGTTATCGTAATGTTATAAACATCAAATTTCATTGGCTGAACTTATGTTAATAACCACCTTTCCACGCGCATGCCCGGCTTCCACATAAGCAATGGCGTCCGGAACTTCGGGCAGCGGGTACGTTTTATCGATTACGGGTTTGATTCTGCCGGTTTCAACCAGTTCCTTGATAAATGTCAAGTCATCTTGTTTTGGCCTGGCCACGAAGTTACGCAATTTTTTGCCCCCGGTCATGGATAGAATTGGTCCCAGAAACAAGCCTTGAAATATCTGGGCCCCGGTTCCACCGGCCATAACGTATATGCCCTTGGGGCTCAGAGTGCGCTTGTAGGCTGATATGGGATGAAATCCGTTAACGCCCATAATCAGCTCGTAGCGCTGGTTTTTACGGGTAAAATCCTCCTTAGAATAGTCGATCACATGGTCTGCGCCAATTGAACGCGCCATGTCCAGATTCCCGGAACTGCACACCGCCGTGACCTCGGAACCAAATGAATTTGCTATCTGAACGGCAAATGTGCCCACACCGCCCGAGGCCCCATTAATTAAAACTTTTTGACCCGCAGTAATATTGCCATTATCGCGAAGGCCCTGCAGTGCCGTCACACCGGCAAAGGGTATTGCAGCAGCCTCTTTGTAGGTCACGTTGGTCGGTTTTAGTACCAATGCCTTTTCCTTGGGGCTCACATATTCAGCAAATCCTCCCCAGCCGCAATCGGAAATATCTCCAAACACGGCATCACCAGGTTGAAACTGTTTAACGCTTGCACCAACAGCCTCAACTTGCCCGGCAATGTCTCCACCCAGAATTTTCACTTTTGGTTTAAATAATCCAGAGACAAGCCGCATGAACATCGGCGACCCCCTCAAAAAGTGCCAGTCAGCCGCATTGACGGATGCTGCCCGCACCTTCACCAGAACTTCGTCATCCTTGGGAACCGGTTTGGCCACTTCCTTTAATTCAAGCACATCCGGAGACCCATATTTTTCACACACAATCGCCTGCATATACTTTTCCTCATTCCTTTCAAACTGTGTCTCATTTTATCTAACCAAAATTTATAAAGCTGTAAAACACCCTAAATGAAAGGTTTCTTAAAAGATCCAAATTCAAGGCGTGTAAATTTTGCAATTATGAGGCGTACTGATAGTGCGTCGAATGATTGCGAAACGCGGCACAACACAGAAGTTTGGCCTTTTAAGAAGCCGTTAAAGTTACGTGTCTAAGTAATAGCGAAAATCGCAGTACCCAGCCCCCTCCATTATTGTCTGTGTACGCACCAGCTTTAGATTGGGATTAAATCCCCGCGCAAACGGTTCATCCCGGCAGCATGATAATCCCACTCCGTAATCCGCCAATCCTAATTCTCTATACTTCTCATAATAAGGGCATCGGGTTACATTAAAAAAGTAGGTTGTGTCTGTCTGTTCCAAAACTTCCATTTCCCAAACGCCACCCTCTCCCCAGCTGGCCACATCAATCGCCAACGCTGCGATGCCATTAGCACCATCATTCGTTTGCACACTTCGGCCACGTTGATAGGCTTCCTGCTCGTTGACTTCCTGAAGTATTTTCAAGGCCTCTTTCTTACCGATTTTTTCAGCTACGGCGCGAATTACCGGCGCCACCGCCATCGCCTCGATGGCTCGCTTTTCGATTCGGTTCAGATCTTCACCTGTACAATTTTTCTTCATTTTATATCCTCTAGTATTTATCAATGCTGGTCTTTACCTCAACGTTGCAAAAGCCTGAGGGCTTCAGAGTCAAGGCATCGGAGGGTGAAGTCGTAGTTCTTTACTTCGAACCCTCAGCAACGCAGAATCTGAAGTCCTCAGGCTTTCCCGCAGGGTAAACAACATGGCAAAAAAGATTCTATCCTTAGAGTTCACCAGGAGTTGCATCCAGAAGACGCCATGATCGACATTATATTCCCTATAATAACAATTCATTATCTATACCTTGCCGTGTTGTTTATGCAACTATGAGGTTTATATTTGCAGAGACTTTAACCATTTCTTGATTACGATTCGGATTTCAGGGCCAACCACAACCCCCATATGCGAGACACCCGGCAGCAATTCAACCACAACGGGGGTATATTGCGATATTACCGGCTCGAATTCTGCGGCGATATAAGCCTGGTCTGCTGTGCCGGCAACAACCATCAGGGGTTGTGAGATCGCCTTGAGGTCCTTTTTATAATCCCGTGGTGCATAACCAGTGTTAAGCCGGTGCGAGTAGATCAGCGTCTCGGTACCATTTTGGGCTTCTTTGGGCATATTGAATGAGATAGCCGGCAAAAAATCAAACCAGTGGATGCCGACATTGTTCAGCATCGATAACCCAATGATACGCCCCAGATATGGCTGGGCCCATCCGCCGGAATTTTTCCGTATCGTGGGTGCGTTGTATTTAAGCCATGGCGCGAGCAAAAAATATGCATCTGCCTGATTGCCGTATGAACTGCCCGCAAATCGCAACGCCAAGCCACCACCTGAGGAATGACCACTGACAATTAATTTCTTTCCTGGGTTTCGTTCTCGAATAAAAACCAGAAAATCCGCCAGATCATCCTCCAACTGGCAGATGTAATCAACATCTCCCCTCCTCACAGGATCGGGACCGTGTCCTCTCAAATCCGGTGTATAGACCTCGGATAGGCCTTCAGTACTTAAAAATTTTGATATTGGTAGGAAATATTGACTGTGCCAACCCGAGCCATGCAAAAAGACAACTACCTTATCTGATTCAGCCGGATAATGGCGGTAAGATAGACGCACGCCGTCCCGGGCCACATACTTTTTCAATTCCGGCAATCCGGAATAATCAAAAAACAATTCCGTAAAATCAAAACTTTGGTCAATCTTCCCGGGTTTTCTCGGTTTACCGATGACGATCATCGTACCGGCGATTCCGAAATAAATTAGCACCGAGATCAAAATAAATGTGAAAATTTTGGTAATCAAATTGGGTTCCTTTTTGTTATCTCAACTTTTGGCTTTTGTTTTAGATGAGGCGCGAATTGAATACTCAAACAGCGATTTTCACTGTTTGAGTCACTTAAGGATCCTGGTTTCAGCGCCTGACATTAACAACCACATTTCCCTTTTTATGCCCCTGATCCACATAGCGGTGTGCCTCAGGAATCTGTTCCAAGGGATAACGCCGGTCGATGATAGATGTAAGCTTACCGGTCTCAATCAGCTCTTTAAGAAAAGCCAAATCTTCCGATCTTTCCTGGGAAGCACCCATGATGACCTTCCGAGTGGTGAACGCCGACGTTATAAGTCCCCGAATCATATCCATCAAACTCGGATTGGCCAATAGGTAAATACCATTTTTTTTCAAGGATCGGATACATTTAGAGTAAGGGCTCTTACCTATGGGATCAAAAATAAGGTCATACGTATCACCCTTTTTTGAAAAATCCTCACGAGTATAATCGATTACCCTATCGGCCCCCAAAGATCCCACTATCTCTAAGTTCGTCGTGCTGCAGATCCCGGTCACCTCCGCTTCAAATTGTTTGGCCAGTTGCACCGCAAATGTACCGATACTGCCGGAAGCGCCATAAATTAGAACTTTATTTCCCCGCTGAATATTCCCTCTTCTCAAAAAAGACAAGGCTTCCATACCGCCCACGGGAACGGCGGCAGCCTCCTCATAGCTCATATTGGCAGGCTTGCGAGCGATAAGCGCTTTCTCGGGTATACAGACATACTCGGCATATCCGCCGAATCCAATACCTGTCGCTGCGAAGACCGGATCACCGGTTTGAAACAACGTCACATCTTTGCCAATGGTATCGACGACACCGGCAAGCTCCATACCCAATATTTTAATCCGGGTCGGCTTCCGGAAACCCATATAGATCCGCATGGGCAGCCGATATAAGAACGGGATCTTATTGTTTCGAATCTCGCAATCGCCCGCTGTCACAGTGGTTGCGTAAATCTTAATGCGGACTTCATCGTCTGCGGGATTTGGCATTGCAACCTCCTGGAGTTGGAGAACCTCCGGAGCGCCGTAATTGGTCCAGATAATGGCCTTCATTGTATAGTTCTCATCAAAAGGGTATATTTTTCAGGTGGCTTCTATATACTTATTGTTCCTGTAAGATATTTCACGGCCGTTCCACCTATAAGAACACGGTCTCCATTGTCTTCACAATATAGATCTCCCCCTCTTCGGGAGGCTTGATGGGCGTGAATGCGTGTTTTACTAAGGCGTTTGGCCCAGTAGGGTACCAGGGCGCAATGTATCGAACCGGTTACCGGGTCTTCCGGAATGCTGTAACTGGGTGCAAAATACCTGGAAACACAATCCGCACGATCTCCCGGGGCTGTTACCACCACTCCATACGGGTGGAGCTGTTCAAGCAATCCCAAGTCCGGCTGCAGGGTACGAACATCATTTGCCGTGGTATAAACCGCATAGTAATTTGGATCTGCCTCTACTGAAAAGACCGTTTCAGGTCGCCTATTTAACCCTGGCAACAAGACTTCGGGCAGGCTTGAACAAGATTTCATCTGAAATGCGGGGAAATCCATCCATAGATAAGAACCTTTGCGCCTGACCTGCAATGGCCCGCTTTTAGAATGAAAATCAACTGCTTGCTTATCGGTACCCCACTCGGCAAAAATTACGTATGCCGCTGCCAAGGTAGCATGACCGCAAAGCGGGACTTCATGTTTGGGCGTGAACCAGCGGATTTGATATCCATCCTGTATGGGCATAAAAAACGCGGTTTCCGCCAGATTATTTTCCCAGGCAATGGCCTGCAGGATTTCATCATCCAGCCAATTATCCAACGGAACAACGGCTGCCGGATTTCCGCCAAAAACTTTGTCGGTAAAAGCATCTATTTGATAGATTTGCATTTGGTGCCTAGATATCCTATTGATCTGATTAATTTAGAAATAGTGTTAGGCGAGTAGCCACTTAAAGTCAAGCCGCATGGGTCGCAAATTTTCGACTATACAGCGTTACCACTTT
Organism: uncultured Desulfobacterales bacterium; assembly: GCA_964452555.1. GTDB lineage: Bacteria > Desulfobacterota > Desulfobacteria > Desulfobacterales > B30-G6 > B30-G6. Next base: position 1,250 of record CAYVMI010000102.1, on the reverse strand, counting down.
CGGATATGAAATTCATGATCAAGCCATGTGTTTACCCCAATTACATTCAATCTAGAAAAATAGGGACTGTTTCGCTTAGGAGGTAACATGACCGTAGAACTGGTTGAAAAATTTAACAGGGACCGTGAAAAACTCAACGAATTGGTGATGAAATATGCCGGACTGGGTACCAAACGGTTTTACAGTTTGGACCATCAGACATATCAGAAAGGGGCCTTGCCCAAAAAAACCAAAGAGCTTTTAGGTCTGGTGGCATCCTTTGTGCTGCGATGCGACGACTGTATTACCTATCACATCATCCGCTGTGGTGATGAAGGCGTTACCGATGCGGAATTTGAGGAGGCACTCTCCATCGGCCTGATGGTAGGCGGCTCCATCACCATACCCCACCAGCGCCGGGCATTCCAAACCTGGGAAGCTCTGAAGAAATAAATTGAAATTTATTTCTACCATTGGCCTTTAACTTTTGGCTATTGACTTGCCATCAGAGGATTGCAAATAATGATGTGTTAGCGGACATCTTTCAGGTTTTTGGATTTGATGTTAAATGCTCCAAGCTGGCAGTATAAAGTTACACTTGGCCCCTTGAATCCTCGATTCCTTGAATCCTGAAATATTTTTGCTTGACATACAATGACAATAACTTTATATATAAATTATTATATATAAAAAGGTTATTAATATGCTCAAATATGCGCTTCTCGGTTTTCTTCAATATGACCCTAAAACCGGTTATGAACTCAAACAAACCATGGACAAGTCCACCAACCATTTCTGGCATGCCAAACAAAGCCAGATTTACCAAACCCTCAAGCAGATGGAAGCAGATGGTTTGGTTGTCTCCCACTCCGAACCCCAGGAAAGCCGTCCGGATCGACGGGTTTATTCGATTACCGACACCGGCATTCAGGCTATGCGGAGCTGGCTCCAGGAACCGGTCACCAAACTTGAAGCCAACAAACAGCTATTGCTGCTGAAACTGTTTTTTTCAGGCAAGGTTGAGAAAGACAATGTTTTGACGCAACTTAGACTGCTGCGAAACCTACACGAGCAGCGAATCAATGTGTACAGAACCGAAGCACCGGATTTTATAAACCAGATCAGTGAAGGCAATCCGGACCTAAGTCAGGATGCCATCATGTGGGAGGCCACGCGCCGCTTTGGTGAAAAGTTTGAGACCATGTATATCGACTGGCTGGATGAAACCATCCAAATGATTGCAGAAAAATTCTAAGCGGTTAAAATTTTTT
>CAYVMI010000101.1:2722-6712 GCA_964452555.1 uncultured Desulfobacterales bacterium | reverse complement strand
CAAACTAACCATGATGGTTATCTGCTCAGGCCCTTCGAACTACGATCCGAGCAATCCGCCCCCTGGTTTTCCAAATGAGTTCACCCTGACATTCAGTACATTTTCTTCGTCAGATGATAATCAGATTACAGTTGAGGGCGGTTTCTACACACATAGCCTTGTATGCGGTCTGCTGTCTCTGGACACATGGCAATATGCCACACCCACATGGACGTTAACCGCCAAAGTCCTTCCGGAAGGATCGGGGTCAATTGCAGACAACCTGGGGCTGCTGGTGTATGAAGGTACACGGCCGAATAGGGCTGGTGAGTTCTATGTGGGTGAATATGATCATGGAACTGAAATAACGTTAACGGCCATACCAGCAACCGGATATGAATTTGAAGACTGGTATGGGACCTGGTGGACAAATCGGCCAACCGATCCTTCGGTTACATTTACAATCGGCATACCCATCCTTATAGAGGGCAACTTCGTAGCTGAATAAAGTAACCGGTTAGACACCCGTACATAAAAAAACAGAAATCAAGGAAGGCGTTCGATCGTTGGTGAGTCTGTTAATGACGACCTCGAAATTTCCAGCCAGTAAAAGTTAAACCTTCAAAAATGTCCCATAGTGAAATAGTATTTACGCTTCCTCATTGCCACGATAACACCCCACGGAAATCACCAAACAAGTGTTGGCATATGGTTTCATTGTCAAGCTGGCTCATCGCGGCCTACTGCTTTTTAAGCATTTCCTTGTATTGACTCGTTTCGAGCTTCATGGTTTTTTCAGTTTTTGATAGGTTGTTGGGGTCTTTCGTGTGTGCCTCCTCGATAACCAGAGTGTGCTTACCGATAAGAATTTCGCTGTTTTTTTCCAACACGGCATTCGCAATTTTTTTTCCATCGACGAAGGTGCCGTTGGTGCTATCCAGATCCTCGATTGAGTATTTGCCCTCCTGTTCGACAATGCGGGCATGCCGGTCTGACACTCCCAGGTTATCGATCACGATATCGCTGCCGGGATTTCTACCAATAGAGAGCTCGGTTTTTCCGGTTTCGATGGTTTTTAAAAGCTTATCATTAAATTTGAGCAGAATCTTTAACATGGCGACCTCCTGGGATCTTCTTCTATGGTTGCATTTGAAATAATTACAGTTTGTTCTTAAAGGTTTCAATAGCCTTTATCACATGGGATGCCGAACCAAATCTTTTTGTCAAAGCTTTCTTCAACAGTTTGTCTACTATAGCCACACAGCCCGGTGGAACCTTGCCGGCAGCTGCCGATACGGGTTTATAATCTGAGTGGGTGATGGCGTACAGGATGGCGGTTATGGAATCAGCTGCAAAAGGTTTTTGTCCTGTCAACAATTCGTAAAAAACAATACCCAATGAAAATAGATCCGAGCGACCGTCCACCTTTTTGCCGGCAATCTGCTCCGGCGACATATAACTGGGCGTCCCAAGGGCAACGCCTGTCCTGGTTTGGGACGCGTCAATAACCCTGGCAATTCCGAAATCAGTCACCTTCACTTGATTGTCTTTCACTAGCATGATGTTGGATGGCTTGATATCACGATGGATAACGCCTTGGCGATGACTGTATTCCAGGGCCGACGCGACTGCCGAGATGATCTCGAGCACTTGTTCAAGCGGCAGGAGCTTTTCACTTCTGCAATGGCCGGTAAGATCTTGGCCCTCAAGTAATTCCATGGCGATATAAGCCATGTCGTGCTCTTCGCCGGCATCGTAGATGGAAACGATATTGGGATGGGACAGTCTGCCGGCCGCCTCAGCCTCACGAAAAAATCGTGTTTTAACATCATCCAGTTCGTTTGATTCGATTTCGGTATAGGGAAGGGTTTTTACGGCAACTTCGCGATTGATCCGCGGATCCCGCCCCAGAAAGACAGTACCCATGGCCCCGCGACCGAGTTCGCTTAATAATTCATATCGACCAAGGGTCGGATGCGTATCGGTATCATCCATGGACAGCGTGGTCCCGCCAAGTCCATTAGTTGTTGATACGGGTCGGGCACCGCCTTTGGTTTTGAGCTTTTTTATGCGTTTTTTAAGATCCTTAAAATTTCCGGCCTTACGGATATGTTCGTATATGGCCAGGGCCTTGTTGGCCATTCTTTTGCGTTCGAAGTCAAGACCGAGATTGTATAGCAAGTTTTTGACGGTTTGGTCTTCGACCGGGCACTGCATAAATCTTTCCAGGGCCATATCCAGCATACCTTGTCCCTGAAAAGACAGTCCCAGGGTTTTGTTTGCCTCAACCATTTCATAGCGCTTTTTATAGGCAAGTGATTTGAACCCTACCAGGCCATAACCACAGATTGTCAGCATTATAGGCGCAAAGATTTTAATCCAATAACCGTTCACCCAAAAAAGTGCCATACCGGCAATGACCCAGGTCACCAAGAAAATAGATAGGATGAATCCAGCGAGTCTCAGATTGACTCGTGGAATGATAAAAATGAGAAAAAAGGAAAAATAAGCAACAGCCAGAATTTCCAGGGGCAAAGCCCATCCCGGTCGGGAGAGGTGACGCGGGCCCAAAATATTTGCCAGAATGCCGCCAAAAAATTCCACTTCGGATATTTCGCTGCCGGTCGCCGACCGGTAAAACCGCGCATATTCACCCCCGGTGATACCCAGCAAGACAATGGAATTCTCTATCTGTTTTGCCGTAACAGCATCATTCATGACATCAACGAATGAATATGTTTTTAATTGGGATGCCTGGGAATTATAAGAAAACAACATCCGATAGAACCGGTCGGTGGGTATATCCAAATCTCCAATCCGTAATCCGCCGCCTGCATCGCCGTTGCGACCTATCTTTAGCTTTTTCAGATTACTGTTTTTATATTTGAGCACCAACTGGAGCGCAAAGGATGGCAACAGGCGGTTTTTATGCTCCATCAGCAGGGGGATTTTGCGGACGATGCCGTCCGTATCTACGGTTAAGTTCAGATGGCCGATGGCGCCGGCCTTTCCGGCCAGTTCTTTGTAGGGTTCCCGGATTGGATAGACGAGGTCATCGGTTTGACGTTGTTGCCTCAACCACTCACTCAGGCTGGTAAACCCCTTGTTAAATACGATGTTATTTTTACTGCTTTTTAAGGAATTGACGATCAACATACCCGAGAGTTTGTCGCTCTCGTCTGCAGGCGTGGCCAAATTTAATAACCGAAAAGGCAGCACCACATTTTTTGAGGATTTAACCGCCGAAATAAACTGCTCATCATGATTCAGCCGTTTTTCGGCGCGAGAAAACTCGATATCCGGAATAGCCGCGGTGCGTTTCGTAGATTGTCGTTTTTTAGATCGGTTGATTTCCCGCAGATTTTTTATTTCCACCATACCGGGATTCAATTCTTCCTGGGAATAGAGCAGCATGACGCCGATGGCTTGGGCACCGGTATCGGAAAGACGTTGAATCATATCCGCCACAAGCGTTCTGGGCCAGGGCCAGGCCCCGATGGATTGAAGGCTTTTGTCGTCGATTACAACCAGAGCCACCGGCGGAATTTCATCGGCTGTATGCCGGCCGGCCGAGAAGTCAAAATATGCGTTCTCCAGGCGCTCCAGCGGATAAAACGGCCACAGCATACAAAACACCACCACTATGGTTAAAAGGGAAATTTGGACTAGGTTGGTTCCGAGAAGTTTTTTTAGCATAATAAAATCGTCGTACGATTTTATGTTCAGCGAGCTTCAGCAAGAAACTATATTTAAGATTTTGTTCTACCTAAATTGAGCGATTGTCGAGATTGCCGCATGGTACTTCCGTAGATGCGGTAATATCGGCAATCCCTATGGGTTTCAAGTTTTAGAACTCAAAACGAAACAATCCGTTGAAAGTTCTGTTATTCTGATCATTTTTAAATTTGAAACGCTCAATTTAGGTTTACGAACCTATCACACGATCATTCTGCTAAAGTTGTCGGTATCATGTTCCGATAGTTGTCGGTATCATGTTCCGATAGTTGTCGG
>CAYVMI010000101.1:0-2622 GCA_964452555.1 uncultured Desulfobacterales bacterium | reverse complement strand
AGTTGTCGGTATCATGTTCCGATAGTTGTCGGTATCATGTTCCGATAGTTGTCGGCAAAATGTACCGATTACTTTAGACCGAGTACAGATTCGGTACAACTATATGACAACGGCCATCTTACCCTTAATCCATGAAGCTGTAAGAATATCAAAGCTCTTTGGAGAACACAACCGAAATTGATTGTTTTAATTTTATCATAAATATAACAGTTGGTTATCAAATGAACTATGCCATGGGAGTACAGGCATGGGTCGATTTGTATTTCATATTCAAGGCGGTTGAAAAACCAGGACTGGAGCAGCAAGATCGTAGCTCAAAAAGCGTACGACAATTTTTCTCAAATATTTCACCGGAACGCTTGCGTTCTAAAAAATCGGCACTATTTTCGAACGACAAAAATATGTAGGAGGGTACCCATGAAAGAACTCAGTGCATTAACCAAAAGATCAAAAGCGATAGCGACTCGTAAAATTAAACCCACACAAAAGGCCAAAAATGTTACCCGGCCCAAAAGAGCGCGGCAGCAGGAGAGCATGTCCTGGCAGCTGCTGATCGATCGAGAGCGAATGCTGATCTAGGGTCATAGCCAATAGAAAAAACTAAAGACAGTCTGCCGCTCGGCACAATCGCAAAAAGCCTGCTGTAATCAGCAGGCTTTTCTGTTTTTATCTGTATTAAATTGAGAAAGGTATATTAAAAGAGGGGTTTAGTAGCCGCCGCCTTTGTATGATATTACAAAAACAATCGTATTGATAATCAAGCCATCCTGATAATTTTCGGTATAGCTATCGAACTGAGACGTGAGGAGTCCGCCGATACTCAGTGAAAAGGATAAAGATTTGGTGGTGTCGTAGCTGATATTGAGGCCCAGCATCGAGGTCGTAACTTTGCCGGGTTCAATTTTCTCTTCGGTTATCGAATTGTTTAGTGAGTTTTCAATTTCAGCATCAAACTCAGACTCATTGAATGATGTGCTGAAAAGATAATAGGGTGTGATTTTCATCTTGTCAAACAAGCGGTAGGATACGGCGATACCGCCGGCAAACCCGTATAAATAGCCACTTCCGCTGGCGTTTCCATCATATGTAATACCGGAAAACGGGTCAGTGACCTCGGGCAGATCCACATCGGCGTCGTAATGCTGTATAAAAAGACCGGCATAAACGGGTATGGATAATTTATGCTTGCCCTTAAGAAAATCATAGCCCAAGCCGGTGGTGACATAAGTTGAGTTGAACTTAAGATTCAGAGTCTGCTTGCCAAAATCGTCGCCGTAAAAATCGCCTTCCAGGTCGCCTTCGGCATCGGTTCTGCTGACAATCCCATAGGCCATTAGCTGATCAGAAAATGCGTAGCCGGCTCCCGCGCCAATCCCCCAGCCATAAAAGTCATCGCCCACGATTTCCGGATCATCATACGCCCGGTCAAGACGATAGCCGCCGGGCGCAATTGTATATGTCCAGTTATGTTGATCATAGTGAGTCATGGGGGCGAACGAATCATTGATAACCGAGGCAGTGGCATTTTCGGCACCCTCAATCATGTATTCGAGATTGCCGATATCAAAGGCAGGCTGAGCTAAAAGTGAACCAGAAGACACAAACACCAGAATGATTATGGATATGATTAATTTAGCCACACAGCGTCTCCATCAGAAGCAGAATCCGAGTTTCAGTGATGAAATGCCAAGTCATCTATTCATCTTAGCAATTGAGGTAAGTAATGCCTCTTTGCTGTGGTGTCAGATTCGTGTTTGAAATCGAAAGGATCGTGTCCATCATTAAATACAGAACATACAACTTCCTTGTCAAGGGTGATGGGTATCGGTGAAAATGCACGTAAGTTTATCGATTGACAAAGTGTTAAAGCCCCTTTATTTGTGACTCATATTAAGTGATACCTGAATCTTGCATGAAACTTGATGAATTTTTCTTAAACCTTTAATTGAGGCGGATCTAGGACCTTTTACAGCTTGTGTTCAATTAATCCATTGGGTTTCACGGATGAAAGCCCTTTTGCACTCATCAACTTTCACCCGGAGGGCGAGCCGGAGGCTTCCATATGCAGCGTTGCCAAGGGTTCGAAGTAAAAAACTACGACTTCACCCATGGACGCCTTGCCTATGAAAGCCTCCGACTCGTGCAAGATCCAGGTAATAAGCTATTAAGAACTATTATCTTATAATATTACATAAACTACCTATCTTTTTTGGGAGGAATAATGACCGAGGCACAGGTTGCTCAAGTAAGCGTCCCTAAAGGTTGGATTGATTTTGGTATCGGACAGCCCCAGGTAGATAATTTGCCGCTGGAACAATTGGAAGCGGGCGCCAATCATCGGTTTCAGCGTAAAGATCGCAGTATATTGGGATATGGAATCGAAAAGGGAAATGGCCAGTTCAGGATGGCCCTGGCCGGTTTTCTGGGTAATCAATACCGTGAACCTGTTGACCCGGATCACCTTTTCGTTACCGGCGGCGTTTCCCAGGCTTTGGATTTGATATGCGCCCTCAAAACGCGTCCGGGAGACACGGTCATCGTCGAGGAACCATCTTATTTCCTGGCCCTGCGCATTTTTGCCGATTATAACCTAAAGGTGATTGGAACGCCGATTGATGAAAA
>CAYVMI010000100.1:0-7368 GCA_964452555.1 uncultured Desulfobacterales bacterium | reverse complement strand
GTGTCAATTTTAACTACAGCCTTTTAGGTGTTTAGGCTGTAGACTATTAGGCTGTTAAACGCCTACAGCCTACGGCCTAACAGTTTGTATTGTTATCCGATCGTGACCTTCCAAACTAATAAGGACGAATAAAACGAGACGGGATGTAATTAACACAATGTCGAATAGATTCTTAATAAAAGTATGTATAACCAGCATGCTGGTCTTTCTCGGTGCTGCCCCAAGTTATAGCTTGGAAGTTCCGGTGCTGAAAAATAGGGTAAACGACTATGCCGGGATGCTGTCATCCACAACGCAAAGACAACTCGAAGCAACTCTGCGTGATTTGGAACGAACCGATTCCACCCAGATAGTTGTGTTGACCCTTCGTTCTCTGGAGGGAGAGAATATCGAAGAATTCTCGATGCGCGTGGCCGAAACATGGCAAATCGGCCAAAAAGGTTTGGACAACGGGGCCCTGCTGATCATCTCCATTAAAGATCGCAAGATACGCATCGAGGTGGGATATGGCCTGGAAGGGACCCTGACCGATTTGATGGCCGGGCGCATCATACGAAACATTATCGCTCCTCGATTCAAAGCCGGCAATTTTGATCAAGGTGTCACAGACGGGATTCAGAGTATGATCCAGGTGGTACGGGGTGAATTTAAAGCCACCAAAAGTGTTCGTTCTCCGGCATCGCGCCCTTCACCATGGCATGGGAATTATTACAGTTTAATTGTATTTCTTTTTTTGGTGAATATGATGGGGCGGATTCGGCGGCCGCTCGGGGCGGTTTCCGGCGGTGTTCTGTTCCCAATTTTGGGCGCCATGTTTTTTAACCTGGGTTTCTTATGGATTCTAATGTTGATCCCCCTGGGCGCAGTTGCCGGTCTTGCCATGGGTTTTTTCGGTGCCCCACTTAGCTTCAGCCACGGCCTGACCCATCGCAGATCCGGCGGCGGGTTATGGCTGGGCGGCGGCCGGATGGGCGGCGGCGGTTTTGGCGGGTTTTCCGGGGGCGGGGGCGGTTTTGGTGGTGGTGGGGCATCTGGAGGCTGGTAAACCACTGAGATTGACGGTTCCGTAAAAAACCCAACTTTCCGACTCCGGTCTTCGAGCTTCGACGGGACAAGCTGTGTTGTGCATCACGCACTTGAATTTGAACTTTTTACGAAACCGTTTACTTCAGGTCTTTATATTAAAACCAAAATTGGCATAAGTTTTCTCAAGAATGTATTTTGATTTATAACTTTAAGTGACATTGAGTCTCAATTCATCTTTTTGAGAGAGCGCCTATAATAATAGGAACAGGAAATGAAATCTTTAGCACAGCAGTTCTTGTCCGATCAGGACAGGGAAAAAATTACCCAGACCGTCCAGGAAGCGGAGCAATTAACGGCCGGTGAGATTCTACCGATGGTGGTTTCACAGAGTTATACCTATCCTATGGCCGATGTAATCGGCGGCACGGTCCTGGCGCTTCCGACCGCCTTGATTCTCAATTACTTCATTGGTGGTTGGCTTTGGATTGGAAACCAGAACCTGTGGCTCTTTTTAGGGCTCATGACTGTTTGTTTCATCGTTTATCATCAAGTATGTAAACACCTCCTGTGGTTAAAGCGCTACTTCATCTCCCAGAGGGAAATCGATGAGGAAGTAGAGGAGGCGGCAACCACCAGTTTCCTTAGGGAGGGACTTTATAAAACCCGGGATGCAACCGGCATATTAATTTTTATTTCCGTCTTTGAACACAAGGTCTGGGTCCTTGGGGATGAAGGTATCAACCAGAAAGTGACTGCAGACCAGTGGGATAAAATCGTTCATATCATTACAGACGGGATCAAACAGAAAAACCAGACAGAGGCCATCTGTCTGGCCGTGAAAGAAGCCGGCCAGATACTCCAAAAACATTTTCCCATCAAACCGGATGACCGCAACGAGCTTAAAAACCTGATTGTGGAAGAATGACAACGCGATCAAACCTGCAGCCGAACAGGACATCGTGTGCGGAAGTTGTTCCGGCCGGCCCTGAATATAGGCCGTGATAAAACCTGAATCCGGTTTTACCAGTTGTCAAAAATAGGTTCCGATTCAAGGCTATGGTTAAGGAGAACCCCTATTTTTTTGTAAGGACATATCATGTTGAACCTGCCTCGCTAGTGGAGTGCCCTGCCGGATTGGTGATGGTTCCCCAACCCAACTTTGCTGCCAGCCGGCCTAATTTCATCACCAATCCGGGGGCACAAGTTCAGAATTGGATTGATATGTCCTTACAAAAAAATAGGGGTTCTCCTTATAATGTTTCGGAACGTTATTCTGACAACACCTATAAAACCGAATAGATATTGATGCAGTACCGTAGACACGCCATCAAGCTTTCGCTGTTCTTTTTCTTGCTCCTATTCTTAGCCGGCAGAATTGGACTCTTTTTACATGAATTTTTAGGGCATGCGCTGGCCTGGCGCCTGTTAGGCGGAAGGCTCACAGGATTTAGTCTGTTTATATTTGGAGGCGGCAGAGTCAAGTTTAGTCAATCCCCCAGCCAAATTGATTTATCAACCATGCAACAACTGGCTGTCCAACTTTCCGGAATTGGCGTTGAATTGGCAGTTGGTACGATCCTAATGATATTGGCGACTTTTTGGAGCTCGAGTCGGTCGTTCCGGGCTTTGCTTGTTTCCGCGTCCGGTGTTTTGATCGTGCATGCATTTTTCTATCTCACAGTCGGCATGTACTATGGTTCGGGAGATGGTCAGCTACTCTTCAAGCTCCTCCAGGGAGGCCTTCGGCAGATCTTCATATTCATTACCTTCGGGATGACCGTTGTATCGGCATTTCTTATTTCTTATCAATTTGCGCCCACGGTAAAAAGCTGGTGGGGAGATGGATCTTTAAAAAAAGGATCGTGGATAATTATTCTATGTGCATGCTCTGCGGTCCTGCTTCATGGACTGTTGACTTATGGTGAGCGGATCGTGGTCAATGACCCGGTATATGACAAAATCAAGTCTTCCGCGAAGGAACGCCAAAAAGCAGCAGAGCTTTCCAAGCTTATCGCTGACTACCTGGCGCAACACGGAATACCGCCAGATAAGGTGCAGATGCAGAATCTGGAGCAAACCCTGAAGAAAAAGTATTGGCAGTTTCCGCTGGATATTATTCTTGGAATTGGTATCCTGGCCGGGTCTCTTTTGGGCTATTTAAAGGCAAGGCGCAAGGAATTTGAGAATTCCAACCCTATAACCTGGAAGGACATAATCCCGCTGGGCAGTACCTCGGTATTGGTGGCGGGACTGATAATAATTTTGAATTGGGTTTGACGTCACCTTTACATGTTTACCATAAAATGATATGGTCAAGCATCAAATCAAAAGATGATAATAGTTTATATCATGACATTACCTAAACGCATATTTTATAAGAAGCCCGTCTGGACACTCCTGTACCTATTCCTTTTGAATCTCTTCCTTATTTAGCTCGCAAGAGCCCATCCATTTTAACTAAAAGTTACTGTAGTCATACATCTATAACTATCCTTTCCATCAGGAGTGAAAAATGAATGCAGCTTACCCATTCAGAGACATTGAAAATAAATGGCGGGATAACTGGAAGACAAGCAGTACCAATCAGATTAGCTTAAAGGCAGCCCGGAAACCATTCTACAATCTCATGATGTTTCCCTACCCTTCGGCCGAAGGCCTGCATGTGGGCAATGTCTTCGCGTTTATCGGCTCGGATATTCAGGGGCGTTTTCATCGTCTCAAAGGATATGATGTTTTTGAACCCATTGGATTCGACGCTTTCGGGATCCATTCTGAAAATTTTGCCATGAAAAAAGGGATCAATCCCTCGGAGTTGGTCCCGCGCAATATTGAACGCTTTCGGGAAGAACAGCTCAAGAACATCGGCAATATGTACGACTGGTCACATGAGGTGGACACCACCTCCCCTGATTACTACCGCTGGACCCAGTGGATATTCCTGCAACTTTTTAAAGCCGGCCTGGCCTATCGAACACAGGCCAGTGTAAACTGGTGCCCTTCCTGCAAAACCGTGCTGGCATCGGAGCAGGTAATTGCGGGAGCCTGTGAACGCTGTGCTTCCCTGGTATCCAAAAAGGAAATGCCGCAGTGGTTTTTCAAAACCACCTATTTCGCCCAAAAACTACTGGACAATCTAGCCCGGATCGACTGGTCGGAAAAAACCAAGGTCGCCCAAAAAAACTGGATCGGGAGGTCGGAAGGGGCCCAGGTTCGGTTTCAAGTTGCCAATAGCCCGGAAACTTTTGAAATCTTTACCACGCGACCGGATACCTTATTCGGCGTAACTTACATGGTGTTTGCACCGGAGCATCCCTTGGTGGATAAAATTACATCATCTGAATACAGTACCTCTCTGGCTGCTTACAGAAAACGCGTAGCCCGGCTGAGCGAGGTGGAACGTCAGAGTGAGCAGGCTGAAAAAAGCGGTGTGTTTACGGGCGCCTATGCCATCAATCCCGTCAACGGCCGGCAGATACCCATCTGGGTGTCCGACTATGTGCTGATGGGTTATGGAACCGGCGCCATCATGGCCGTTCCGGCCCATGACCAGCGGGATTTTGAGTTTGCCACCAAATTCGGCTTGGATATTCGCATGGTCATCTCACCAGATGGGCTTGAGCATTCCCTGGCGTCCGCCTATGTGGGTGAGGGGGTTTTAGTGAACTCGAATCAGTTCACTGGCAAGCCATCTGCGGAAGCTGACCGGGAGATAACCGGGTGGCTGGTCGAAAAGGGCTTGGCTGAATTTAAAGTCAATTATCGGCTGCGGGACTGGTGCATTTCGCGGCAGCGCTATTGGGGACCGCCCATACCGGTTATCTATTGTGATGTCTGCGGCATCGTACCGGTGCCGGAGACGGACCTGCCCGTGCTGTTACCAAAAATGGATGACTACCAGCCCGATGGATCGGGCCAATCACCTTTGAAACGGGTAAATGATTTCTATCATGCAGCCTGCCCGCAATGCAGCCGGCCGGCAGTACGTGAAACCGATGTCTCTGATAATTTTTTATGTTCAGCCTGGTATTTTTATCGCTATCCCTCGACCGACATCAAAGATCGGGCTTTTGACACCCAATTAACCCGGAAGTGGCTGCCGGTGGACATGTATGTGGGCGGCAATGAACATGCCGTGCTGCATCTGCTTTACTCACGGTTTTTATGTATGGCCTTGCACCATATCGGACTGATAGATTTTGACGAACCCTTTAAGCGTTTTGTGGCTCACGGCCTGATCGTACGAGACGGTGCCAAGATGAGTAAATCCAAGGGCAATGTCATCAATCCGGATGACTATATCGCCCAGTATGGTATTGATGCATTTCGGGTGTACTTGATGTTCATGGGTGATTACCTGGAGGGCGGTGATTTTCGGGATGAGGGACTCAGAGCCATGCGCGGCTTCCTGGATCGGGTCTGGTTTCATATGCAGCCCGAGAATGTAGTGCCGGAAGATGTCAAGGATCAAAAAACCCTTTACTGGCTGCACCGAACCATCAAATCGGTGGACGCAGACATCAAGCGGTTTTCTTACAACACGGCCCTGGCGCGAATCATGGAGCTGCTGAATCATATCAGTAGAGCAGGTGTCCGCAATCGGGTTGTCCTGGAAAATTTTCTGGTATTGCTTTCACCGTTTGCACCGCATATTTGTGAAGAACTGTGGCATCGTTTGGGTCATGCCGATACTATTTTTAATCATGGTTGGCCGGAATATGACGAGTCCCATACCATCCCCAAAGAGATCGAATTCGTGGTCCAGGTCAACGGCAAAATCAGATCGAAAATGAAAATTCGGATGGGTCTATCCGCGACAGACATTGATGATAAAGTCAGGGCGGATGCCAGAATACAGCAGTGGCTCCAGGGCAAACGCGTCATCAAGAAAATTTTCGTGGCAGATAAATTATTAAACCTGGTCGTGAGATAATTCTTATGATTAAAGCCACTTGGTTTCAAGCCAGCGCGATTTCATATTAACTTTCCATGGCAATTTGGCATGGCCATGGAAAGTAATAAATTCAGTATCTTCATCGATTCCATGACTGAATAAATGGCGCATACTCGGTGTCGGGATGAAGATCTTCCCTTACCGGCGAAAAAATTTCAATGACCAACGAATCTTTAAGGGCGAAATTCGAGTGTTTCGCATTGCCTGGAATACACCAGCTGTCCCCTGGATTGCAGTCATAGACCTGATCGTCTATGGTCAGTCGCGTTTTACCGTACACCAAATACCCGCTTTGCTCCTGGGGGTGATTGTGCGTTGGGATTCGAGCTCCCTTTTTGATCTTCAATTCTTCCATTAATAAATGTTGGCCATATACAAGCGTTTTTTGTTCAATACCTTTTATATTAGACCGGTAACCTTCACTACTTTTATTACGGTACATCGATGTTCTCCTAACGACTTCCGATTCGTTTCCTACCAACTCAATCTCATAATTCCACAATCCAGAAATATTTAAAACTTTTTATATTGATATTATTATATCAATGAGCTGTTTGGCTGTCACGGACCATCTTAATACAGTGTCCTGATAGTTGCAGCAAAAGGCATGCTTGACCATTATCTGACTATATGGAGATATCATCTCCGATATCTGTTTTACATTGATGTCCATAAAATTGAATTGGTATACAATTTGTTACAAATCGTTACATCTCCGCAAAGCATTCTGTTTGCTTTTGTTTTATACCTTTCGGCAGAAAAAGCTAAATTCCATTCCATGGCATCTGCCAAATAATCTTCAGGAAAGGAGATGGTGTTATGAAATTCAAAAGCAGAAGGGAATTTCTTGCAGACAGTGCCAAAATAACGGGGAGTGCAATTTGGGCAGCAACGTTGGGTTATGGTGTAATGACGCCGCTCGAGAGTGCGGCCTCAGACATCGATTTTGTTGAGCCAAATTGTGGTTTCGAGAACAAAAGAGGTCCTAAGGTTTTAATTGCCTACGCGAGCAAATGCGGCAGCACCGGTGAGGTGGCCGAAACAATCGGCCAGGTACTGTGTCAAAAAGGCGCGATGGCAGAAACCAGACTGATCAAATCCGACAAAGCGGTGGAAGATTATCAGGCTGTCGTCATTGGCAGTGCGATTCACCAAAACCGGTGGATGCCGGCGGCTACCGATTTTGTAAAGCACCACCAAGATGCATTGAGCGGCATGCCGGTGGCTTATTATTTTACCTGTCTGACTTTGGCTGACAACTCAGAAAAAGCCTACCGTAAGGCAAGGACCTTTCTCGATCCGCTTGAGGCCGAGGCCCCGCGGGTCAAGCCGGTGAGTGTCGGCATGTTCGCCGGGGTGCTGGATTACAGCAAACTTTCATTCATGTACCG
>CAYVMI010000099.1:0-7431 GCA_964452555.1 uncultured Desulfobacterales bacterium | reverse complement strand
TATCCCATTCGATATGGTCGCGAGCAAACCATAGATACCGAGGTGCTGGTTCTGGGCGGCGGCATTGCCGGCTGCTGGGCGGCCATCAGTGCCGCCCGCCAGGGAATAAAAGTTGCTATGGTGGAAAAAGGGGCGACCGTATCCAGCGGCGCCGGTGGAACCGGTTGTGATCACTGGATCAATACACCGCATCCGGGCTCGGCCATCACGGCCGAGGAGGTTGTCCAAAGTGAACTTGAATTTACCGGCGGATTCACCAACGGTATTTCCAGATATATTGCTGCCCGTGAAAGTTACGAGACCCTGCTTGAACTGGAGCAGATGGGCGGCAAAATCAGGGATAGTGAAAATCATTTCAAAGGGGCTCCTTTCAGGGATGACGAGACCAAATTCCTTTTTGCATATGATTATGAGAACCGCATTCATTTTCGTGTATGGGGCAGCACTTTCAAGCCGGTCCTCTATAAAGCCTGCAAAAAGGCGGGCGTGGAAATATTTGATCGGGTGATGATCTACGGGCTCCTGACTGAAAACGGGGAAATCGGAAATAAGGTTGTTGGGGCGACCGGCTTGCACTCCCGAACCGGTGAATTTTTGGTTTTCAAGGCCAAGGCCATTATTGACTGCATGTCACGTCATCAGCGGAATTGGTGTTTTTCCTCTGAATTGAGAGGCCTGTCCAGTTTTAGACCCCCGACAATTGTAGGGGATGGCCATGCCGCCGCCTGGCGGGCCGGAGCCAAGTTCGCTATGATGGAAAAATCGATGCCGACCTCATTCGGCAGCGGCAATGTATTTCCGCCGTATGGGCACGGGAATGCCATTAATACCTGGTTTCCCTGCAACATGGTCGATGCAGGCGGCAAACCGATTCCCTATGTTGATAGGGACGGCAAAATAATAGAAACCGAATTGGGGCGGTCAATGCCGGCACCAAATCAGCGGTTTATGGGAGAACGAACCACAGCCTACACCCACAAAAGACCGGAACTGATTCCGGATCTCGAAAAAAGAATCCGCCAGGGGGAGTTCTCGCTGCCGCTTTATGCGGATTTGAGCTCCATGTCTCAATATGAAAGTGAAGTGATTTGGGGTATGATGGTCGGAGAAGAAGGCAAAACCAAGGTTCCGATCCTGCAAACCTATGCAGAGTCCGGATTCGACCCTGCTAAAGATCAACTGCAAAGCTATCTGTTTTTAGGGGGGGATCCCATGCGGGGAAGTGTCCGACCCCAAGATCGTACCGGTGGTGAAATTGGTGATGCCGGCGGTTTGATGGTGGATTGGGATCTCAGAACAAACCTTGAGGGGCTGTACGCTGCCGGTGATGCGCTTTTTGCGGGTAACTACCATTATCATGCCGCTGCTACCGGCAGATACGCCGGCCGCAAGGCTGCCACGTATGCCCGCGCAACTACGCTGCCGCCATTGTCCCCGCAGCAGGTTGCAGATCAAAAAACAAAGATCTATGCGCCGCTTGAAAACAGCCAGGATATTGAATGGAAAGAAGTGAACGCCGCCATATGCCGGGTGATGCAGAATTACTGTGGTGAAATCAAAAACGAAGAACTTCTCAAAATCGGTTTAATCTGGCTGGAAGATATCAAAATCAACGAAGCGTCCCGAGTTTGTGTGGATAATCCCCATAAATTGATGCGGACTTTGGAGGTCCATAATATCCTGACTTGTAGTGAAATGATTGTGCATGCCTCTCTGGAACGGCGCTCCAGTAACCCTCACCTGGGTTTCTTTCGACAGGATTATCCACAGACAGATTCACCTGATGGACATAAATGGGTGACGATCGGACTCACGGAGGGCGGTATAAAAAGTGAAACTGTCCCCATTGATTTCTGGTCCCCCATGGTGGAAAATTATGAAAGGCATCGCAGAACAAGGTGATAGCAATTGTCAGTATAATGTTCCGAAACCCAGAGAAGGAGTACCCCTATTTTTTTGAAAGGACATATCAATCCAATTCTGAATTTGTGCCCCCGGATTGGTTGATGATGTCAACGCCACTGAGGATCTGTGGCTTATGATAAGGTCGGCTGGTAGCAACGTTAGGTTGGAGAACCATCACCAATCCGGCAGGGCACTCCACTAGTGAGGCAGATTCATCATGATATGTCCTTTAAAAAAATAGGGGTACTCCTTTACCGTAGACTTGAATCGGAAAAAATTTCTGTTATCAAGTTTAGCAGGAGAGATAATTTGAGAAAATCGAAAATCTATGCATTTCCCAACCGTAATACGCCCTCTGATCCGGTCATAATTGATCCGACGTTGTGCAACGGGTGCAACCTGTGTATCCATGTATGTGTGGCCGATCTTTTCATTCCCAACCCGGAAAAGGGCGAACCTCCGATATTGCTTTATCCTGAGGAATGCTGGTATGAAGGCAGCTGTGTGGTAAGTTGCCCGCAACCCGGCGCCATCAAACTCAATCACCCGCTCACACAGCGGGTTCGCTGGAAACGTAAAGCAACCAACGAACATTACCGGGTATAATTATATGACACGGATTTTTACTTCAGATTATCGAGACCGGTGCAGGTCTGAACGGCCGGATCCCTATCCGGTTCACACGCTTAAACGCGTCGAACGCCCTACAACGCGCATACATGCAGATCAGATTCAACGCGTTGATGAACGCCACGGCGGGTTTCACCGCGCAGGATTGGGTGAATACGGGGAGCGTCTCAAAACCGAGTATAAACGGTTTGTTCCCAAGCACCCCTTGTCGGGCGCATTGGTAACCATGACCGGTGCCCTGGGGCATATGGTTGATGCACCCTCACAGGAAATCGATGAGTCGCGTACCCCTTGGGGCGTATCTTCATGGGCTCCCATGAAGCCAGTCGCTCGGGAGCGAGCACCGCATACCGATGATCCTGAAGCCATGGCGCGCCACATCAAAGAAACAGCATACTTTTTAAGAGCCGACATGGTGGGTATTTGCAAATTGCCGCCTTATGCTGTGTATACCCATGGGAAACATGACGGCGCCCCGGTCGAGCTAAAGCATAAATATGCGATTGGAATTTTAATCGACCAGGATTGGCGTACGGCATCGGCTTTCAACGGACATGATTGGATCAGCAATTCCATGAGTTTTTTGTCCTATTCAACTTCCGGTTTTATCGCCTGTGTTCTGGCCGATTATATTCGCCGGCTGGGTTACCCGGCCCGTGCACATCATGCCATGAATTACCAGGTTGTGGTTCCGCCTATATTGCTGTGGGCAGGATTGGGTGAAATGTGCCGAATCGGCGACGTGATCCTCAACCCATTTTTAGGACCCCGTTTCAAAGCGGCAGTGGTCACCACCGATTTGCCCCTGGCGCTGGATCAGCCAATCGATTTTGGTCTGCAGGATTTCTGCAAAAAGTGCGGCAAGTGTGCCGAACACTGTCCTTCTCAAGCCATCAGCCATGGCGAAAAGATCATGTTTAACGGCTATGAAAAATGGGATAACAATGTTGTAAAATGTACCGCCATGCGAGTCGGAAATCAACACGGGTCCGGCTGCGGCACCTGTATAAAGGTCTGCCCCTGGAACAAGCCGTTTACGCCTTTTCACCGCACGATCAATTGGACCATGCGGCATATACCCCCATTACGGAAAGCGGGTATTTGGGCGGATGATGTGTTTGGCTACGGCAGGCCGCATGACAGCCAAAAATGGTGGCTTGACCTGGAACGCGTCAATGGGGTTTTACAGGTTCCCAAACGCTCAAAATCAAGTAAACTATTCATAGAACCCCAGGATTGATCAAAAAGCCCGCAGGAATCCGTTTGCTGTTGACAGCTATACTTGTTGTCAGAATATATTCCGGAACACGGAATAGGGGTACTCCTTTATCGCAGTTTTGACTCGCAACAAATTTTTTGACAACTAGGAGCTGTTTCTAAATTAAATTTTTGACTCAAGGTCAAGGCGGATTCTTGTTTCAATCCGCAGGCATACAAAGGTATTTCGAGGATTTGAAACAAGAACCAACACAGAGATTGAGCGAAAGGATAATTTAGAAACAGGTCCTAGTAAAAAAGCTCAGTGCTGTAGGCTTAAGGCTCAATAGTTTTGAACTTCTCGGGTGGCGCACCGCAGACCGGGCACTTTTTGGGTATACGCTTGCTGGTCACATAACCGCAAACCTGACAGACGTGGTAGGCTTTGACCTCATCCTTGATAACCTGATACATGGCCCGTTCGTAAAGCTTGGCATGATAGCTTTCAGCATCCCTTGCATGGCTAAAGGCCAGGGCAGCAGCCTGCTCGCCATCTTCTTCGGCATCTTTGATCATTTCCGGGTAGGCATTTTCACTCACCGTTTTCTCACGCTGAAATGATGCTTCGAGATTCGTGTCGGTATCTTTGACCAAAATATCTTTGACCAGGTTCAATTGGCGCATGGCATGGACCCGCTCGGCGTCTGCTATGGCGCGAAATAGCAGGGCTATCTGGGGAACTTCTTCTTCTTCGGCCTGCTGGGCATAAGCCAAGAGTCTAAAGTATGCTTTGGCCTCACCAATAAAGGCCGCTTCGATATTTTTACGTGTGCGCTCTTGCATAAACTCCTCCGATTTCTTTTCAAACAATCATTTCTGGGCTAACGTCTATTTAATTATAAGTACACTCGGCATATCGAGTACAACCTTATCACCGGGTTTGATATCGTGCAAGCCGAACCAGCCCTGATTGACCTCCAGCGCATACCGGACTGGTTTGCCGGACGGATAAGTTATATGCGTCTGGTTGGGCTGCATGTCGTGTATACGAACTATTTTGCCGGCCTCGTCCAGGAAAGCGATGGAGAGGGGGATAAACGTATCTTTCATCCAAAAAGTTCGTGGTTTGACATGGGGAAAGATAAACAGCATCCCCGTGTTTTCAGCGAGTGTTTGGCGATTGGAAAGGCCGCATGTACGGGTATCGGGGGTATGCGCAATTTCAACAGTTAATTCTTGCCCGTTAATGCTGATTGAAGTTTGGGGTAGTCGATAAGGACAGGCGTTAAGCGTGGGAGCCAAGAGGGAAATGGTCAATGCAATGAAAGTCCATGCGACATGGCCGATTGAAAGGCGGTAAAGGTCTAATTTTTTATGGCCTAATACCATCTCGATCCCGATCCCGATAGCGATCCCGATTTCGATAAGGCTTCCAGTAACAGCGTTACTACAACAAATCGGGGGATAACCCTTATTTTAAAGCCTCCACAATTTCAAAATCAATGCTATCCTGAAGATCCGTTGGCATCTGGATAACGACATCATGGGTCAGCTCGGAATAATATCCGGATTTTTCGATTTTAAAATCGAGTAAAAGCCGACCGTTACGAAGCTCACGATCGCGTCGCAACTTGTGTTTGGCACCGATCCACGCAAATCCTCTGGCGGTCAGGATCACGCGGGGAGTGTCCATATCCAAAAATCGAACCGTGCTGTTTTGGATTTCAGTATTGACCCGTAATAGAATGCGGCTAATATTCTGAGGTATTCTCAGCCGGGTGACATGGTCTTTGTAAAAGGGACGGTGCAATAAAAAACTGCCCGACATCAATATCAGGCAGACGACAAAGGCCACCCCAAGTAGAATTTTCTGGTTGCGTGAAAGCGTTTTGGGCCTCGGGGCGGGTTCCGGGTTTTTTAGGCAGATTAAGCCATACAACACCAGGGGCAATATCAACACAATACCCATGGACCAGAGCGTATCCGACAGATAGTGGGCGCCTTGCAATATGCGGGCGATGCTCAGAAGGGTACCCAAGGAAATGCCCATGGCTGCACCGGTATAGGCCAGCCAGCGATTATGTTTGCGGAACACCATCAGTGAACAAAAAAGGAATCCCATGGTGCAGTGCCCACAGGGAAACGATTCACCTTTTCCGGGGACGCCGGGTTGGTGGGCATGTCGGTAAACCCAAGATCCCCCGAACTCCTGTACTTCCCGTGGACGTGGTCTGGACCAGTAGTTTTTGAGAATGCCGTTTACCAGAACACCAGGGCCCAAAATGGCGGTCAGAACGATCACTAAAAAATACCGGTGCCAGATTCGAATACGTTTGGAAGAATAAGACCAGAACCACCCGGCCAGGGCAGCCAGGGCCAGGACAATACCCGGTATGGTCCCATAGTGATATAACCAAGACCAGGGTTGTCTTTTGGCCAGATACCAGCCCAGGGACGGATCGTAAAACTTAGCTGCAATCCGCCGGTCCAAATCCAAGGCGATAATGAGCCAGGTAAGGAACAGCAGGAGTGCACCCGCTGAGATAGCATAGATCCAGCCTCTGCGAAAATCTGAGTTTGTAGCGTTTGGGTAATCCACTTGTGTCATAATAAAATCAGTGCCAGCCATTAATTAGCGTCAAGCGGTCAACTTTCAGCTGTTAATGGCTAAAACCTGAATGCTCTCTTTTCCTACCTTTATCGCAACTCATAACAGATAACTCGTGATACGTAACGCGACACTTGCAACACGCAACCCGCTACCCTTCAACCCTCAGACCCTTGGTCCTCCCCCCACGCTCTTTTACTGCGCTCGATTTTCTTTTTTACCGTGGTCCAGGTTTCGGTTTTTAGGAAAGATTCATCAAATCGACTCAGCATATCCAAAAACATCGGCATGGGCACCGTGAAAGACAATTCGTCTGTTTTGTAGAATTTGCGTGCAGACGGATCCCACCCGCCCAGGACCGCCCGGTTGATGCCTTTAGACAAATAATGCCGGGGCCAGACAACCAGGTTGCCGCAGGCGGCACCCCAGGGAGATGTCACGATCTCGGGCTCATTGGTGACAAAAGCCGCCAGTTGATGCAGACCGCACAGGGATTCGGGTCTGACAAAAAAGGAGACAAGGTCCGGGATTTCGTTGTCTAAAAATTGGTCGATGGGTTTAAATACACAGAATTTCTTAGGTGCCGGTTGAGGATCCACATATTCGAAAATGCGCCGAAGTTCGTCCGGCGATTCACAATACATTTCGCCGTCGGTCCAATTGGGGATGCCGGTGGAAACGTAATTGATAATGGTTTCGGCCTGAGGTTTATTGAACCCCAGCCAGAAGGCACCGCCCGGGCAGCCAAACTTTTCGGCCGAAAAATAGGCGACGGTTTTTTTCTTGCGTGCCCGCCAGATATTCCCCAATACACAGGAGAATTGTCCAAACACCCCTTGCCAATCGATTTCATTCTTGATTTCTCTTTCCCGCGTGGGCAGCGTGTTGGGCTTGGGTGCATATCCGTTCTCCGGTTCCTGGTCTGTATAAAAAATACCCATGGGCAATTCATCCAGTCCGAGTCGGTCTAAAAACCGGGATAGGTTGTTTAAAACTTGTTGATCCATGGCATCCTCCGATTTGTTAGATAGGTGGCCGGTATATTATCATGATACGGATAAAAGACAAGGCTCTACTCACCCTAAGCCAGA
>CAYVMI010000098.1:0-8095 GCA_964452555.1 uncultured Desulfobacterales bacterium | reverse complement strand
TAATTAGCTTAAGTTTGGCAATCATGCTCGAATTAACCATGGCTGAAGCAATCAAAGCAAACCGCGTCTCAATAAGGTTAACCCGATCAAAAATCGTCTCTAGTTTGCTGGACTTGTTGACAATATTCTCTGGCGTCGTCACCTTGCCTACATCATGCATCCAAGCCGATAAACGTAATTCTTCCAATTCCTCTTCACTGAAGTGTCTGTCTTTGAACGGTCCCAACGTGGCGTGATTTATCTGCTGGGCCAACATCGAACTCAATTTGACGACCCGGTTGATATGGCCGCCGGTATAGGGTGACTTCTCATCTATAGCCGTTGCGATACCTCGAATAAAGGCATAGAAAAGTCTATTCAAATCCTCGATCAATTGGGCATTGGTCAGGGCCACCGCGGCTTGAGATGCCAGCGATGCAATTAATTCCTCGAATTCTTCCGCAAAAGCGATGATATTCCCTGAGTCCGGGTCTTTGGCATTTAATAGCTGCAGGACTCCGATAATCACATTCTCATGATTCTTAAGCGGCAGCACCAGCATGGATTTGGTATGATAACCGGACAGAGCGTCATATTTCTTGGGGCCGGGGTATGTTTCCCCGTCTGATCCATACACATCCCTCAGATTGATGCTTTGCCCGCTTAGGGCGACCTTTGAACACACATGGGCGTGATTGGGTTCACCATCTAAAAATAACGGTACATTCGGAAAATCGGCTATCAATTCGCTCAATCCACCCATTTTCAGTTGCAGCGAGTCGTTCTGGACGATCTCGAATTTTAATTCCTGGCTTTCCTTGTCCAGCAAATAAAGCGTCCCGGCATCGGCATTGCATAGCGTTCGCGCTTCTATGACGATACGCTCCAATAATTTCTTGGTATCTTTTTCCGCGGAAAGTGATAGCCCAATTTGGGTCAGTGTCCGAAACCAGCGTTCGTTTCGGATAAGTGCTTCCTCGGCGGTCTTTTTTTCGGTAATATCTTCGACAATACCATCATAAAATTGGATCTGGCCTTGTGAGTCCTTGACCGCTACAGCGGACACGGAGCCCACGAATCGAGACTGATCCTTACGCCTCAAGTACAATTCCACGTTTTTTACAAAACCTTTTTTGGCTAAACCTTCGCTGAACTTCAATCTTTGAGATGGGTCCTCGTATAATGCGGATACGTTCAGATCCATAAACTCAGCTCGAGAATCATATCCGAACATCTTCACGATGGCCGGATTTGCTTCGATAAAATGGCCCTTCCGGCCCGCGGTGTTACGATAGACGCCTACGTTTAAGTTATGGGTCAATGAATTATATTTGGTTTCAACTTCGCGAACAGCCTCCTCTGCAGAGTTGCGCTGCTTGATTTCCATATCGAGCTGATCGTGTTTGCGGGACAACTCAGCTGTTTGTTGTCGAATTTCAGCTTCCATGTCGTTGTAGGCTTTCAACAAAGCAGCCTTGGCTAGTTTTTTTTCATCCCGGTTGCGTTTCAGGCCGACTGCATTTTGTACGGAAACGTACAACTCTTCCATATCAAAAGGCTTTCCCAAAAAGTCATAAACACCTTTTCTTAAAGATGCGACCGCAGATTGCTTGGATGCATGCCCGGTGATCACGATGATATGGGTGGCAAGCTCTTTATCATTAATATAGTCCATTACATCGTACCCATCCATACCCGGCATCACCAAGTCGAGCAGGGCCACATCGAATTCCTTTTGAGACAATAGGCTAATGGCATCGGCACCACCACCCACTGCATCGGCATGAAAGCCTTGTTTACTGAAATACTCTTCCAGGAGTACGCGGAAATTGGGATCATCATCGACAATCAAGATTTCAGGCTGTGGCAATATCATAGCTGCATCTTTCTCTGCGACCGAACCGTATTTTTGTGACAGAATCGTATTTATGCGACAGAATCGCGTTTTTGCGACTCAATCGCATTTTTGCGACTCAATCGCATTCATGCGAAAGGATCGCATCGGCTAGTACGAGATCTTCTTCGGTTGTAATTTTAAGGTTGTGCTTGGATCCTGCTATAATCTGGACAGGTATTCCCATCCTTTCCAGCAAGGAGGCATCGTCTGTAGCCTCGAAACCTTTTCTTAGGGCTGTTTCGTGAGCCTTACGAATGAGCTTATACTGAAATGCCTGCGGCGTTTGAGCAAGCCACATATGCTCTCTGGCAAGCGTTTTACTTATTCGCTTTTTATGATCAACGTATTTAAGGGTATCTTGTAGTGGTATGCCCAGTATACAGGCACCGTGGATATCTGCTTCTTTGATACAACGCGATATCAATTTAGGTTGTACCAAGGGACGGACACCGTCGTGAATTACCACAATTCCGCTCTGATCGTCAATGGATAGAATACCTTTCAAAGCTGAATCCTGTCTTCGTTTTCCACCGCCAACGACCGCGATCGGTGTGTCGATCTTTAGATCGGAAAATAGCTGATTCCGGCAAAATGCCACGTCGCCGTTTGGAACCACCAAGATAATATGGTCGATATCAGGACATTGATTGAAGGCTAGTAATGTATGACCCAAGACCGGTATGCCTTGTAAAGGCAAGTATTGTTTCGGGGTGGCCCGATTCATACGCATACCCTTGCCGGCACTGACAATCACCGCATGCGTTGTCATTATCTTAGGTACCTTAGCTCACCCGGCAGGGGCAAATCTTTTCCCATGGTGTCTTCGCCGTAGTTTGCCGAGGCTAGAATCTCGATATCCCGCAATGCCCGCACATCGCCCTCAAATACAACTTCAGTGATATTCTCTTTTTGAATTTTGCCGCCAGCCCATTGAATATCCAGAACACTACTGGCATCGAACCGATCTTCACCTACACATAACTCGACCTCACCCCCGTAGTACTGGACAACTTTGGCCACCAGCAGGCTTGGACGCATATGAAATCCGAGCCCCATGGGAATGCCGACCGTGATCATACCGCGCTCGATATTCTCATTTAAAATTTCTTTGGCCAGGTCTGTTCCGGTGGTCAGAAAATGACAGGTAAAAAACAGACCGTAGTTAATGGTTCGATCCAATAAGGTTTCTGGATCGATGATCTCTGATAGCTTTCCTTGAACCATCTTATAGATCTGTTTGTAGCCGGCCTCGTGCATGTGTCTCTCGTAGAGATGTAGCAGTCGGCCAATCATCTGCAAGAGATGAAAAACCACTGAGAAAAAACTGCGCAGCTGTTTGAGCTTTCGATTGCCGAAGCGATAACCGCCATGAATGACATACGTATCGAATGATGATTGCAGATTATGGACCAGCATTTCAAAACGTCTGATTTCAACTTCATTGATCTTTTCCGGAACCAGCGCCCGGATTTCTTCGAGATCATACGGTTCAAAAAAGACGAATTCATCAAAAGATTGGGCGACCCGTAAAAACTCACCGGATATTTTAACGATATTTTTCTTTTGAACATCCTTGGAGTCGTCGTCAATATCATAATTCAGGATTTCCTGGGTGGTAATCGCTGGAAAATCCGCTTTTTGAAAACCGGTATCTGGAAATTTTATCTGAAGCCGTTGGGCCTCCTCGATGATAACCGGTGCCAGGCCGATTAGCGACTGAACCAGAAACCGTGTGGTAAGTTCACCGGCCTTTTTAAAATCTTCGGCACCCGGCAAATCATAAAATACCAATCGATTTTGAATGTGTAATTGGGAATAGGCCCCCAGGCTTAAATGGCGAGTGGCCGCGGTCAGTTCACGATAGAAATACCAAGCCTCACTATTTTTAGCCCCATGGAAATCGAGGAAATCCTCCAGAACTTGTGACGCACTGATGAGTCGCGCGTAGAGCCTTTTTGTAAATTGAGCGGTTTCGATTTCACAAGTGTTGATATATAAACAACATTTGATGAAATCACTCGAAAAAATACGCGCTTTTTCCAGAAATGTTAGGGTGTCTGTATTCGCTGACATGAAACAATGTCCTTGGAACCAAAACTGCAGGTTTTTGGCTGTAAACTATTAGGCGGTTAGCGATTAAAGCCTAACTGTCTAAATGCTGACAGGCTGAATAGTGGTCAAAGCAGCTCATAAGCCGAATTCTGTGTCCGGATCGGATTACTCCGAGCCGGCTAACGATCATTCATCTAAGGATGACAGTTGCCTGCCACCTCTTGCGACCTACCCGGAAGCTTGAGCGAGCAACTCTCTGCGCTTCCCTATTTGGTCTTGCACCAGGTGGGGTTTGCCGAGCTTCCCCGGTCACCCGGAGAACTGGTGCGCTCTTACCGCACCGTTTCACCCTTACCCGACACCCATCAAAGCACCGGGCGGTATACTTTCTGTTGCACTTTCCTTCGCGTCGCCACGACTCCATGTTATGGAGCACCCTGCTCTACGGTGTTCGGACTTTCCTCCAGGTCAACCGGGTTGACCCAGCGATCGTCTGATCTACTTTGACCACTTTCCTTTTAGCATTTTTCTTGTTTAGACTGAAATTATTTAAAGCTTATCAGCATATCTGTATCATAGTTTTCAGTCTAATAATTTTCAGTCTATTAGTCTGTTTTTATAGCTCGGAATATATGATTCGTTGACAATGGGGACAGTACGTGAGTGCTTCGAATCGCTGCAATTCATTGTACATTTGAGGTGGTATATTCATATGACATCCGGCGCAAACCGCGTTTTCAACTTTGGCGATGGTTAAATTACCAACACGGCTGCGAACCGATTGAAAGACCTTCAAAGTATCCGGAGCCACGGTGGCCATCACCGCCTTGAAATCTTTTTGCAGGCCGGCAAGTTTTTCACGATCTGCCTCAGCGACTTTCTCAATTTCCGCTTTATCCGCAGCCACACGCTTTTCAGCCGAATCATACTGACGATTCTTCTCAGCCAACTGGGACTCAAATTGATCAATTTGGTCCAAAATTTCTAACATCTGATCTTCCAGTTTAGAGTTCAGAGCCTGAATATCATCTATCTCCTTGAGCAGTGACTGATACTCTTTGTTGGTTTTTACAGATGAAAGTTTTTCTTTGCTGGCCGCGATTTTGGATGAATTTAAGCCGGAATCCGATTCCAAGGAACGGTAGGTCTTGTTGAGGGCTTCCATCTCGGCCTGCAAAGAATCCTTGGAAGTCTTGGCACCATCCAGTTCAAACTCCAGCTGGCTCTTTTGTTCATCCACTTTACCAAGCCGCCGGTTAACAAAATGAATATCTGAATCGATGGCCTGCAGTTTTACCAGTATCTCTATTTGTTCGCGCATGTTGCCGTGCTCTCCTGTTCAGCCACGCTTAACGTTTTCTTAAACGACTACAAATGGATCCTTTTCAAATGCATAAGCTTGTATATCGAGATCCAAGCCCTCGGCTCGAAAACATTGGCTCAGACGCTCGGACAAGGCTTCTACGATCAAGTGTTCCGAGGCAAAATGGCCAATATCAATCAATACTTTTCCGGCAAATTCAAATAGGCGCGCATCATGATAATGAAGATCACCGCTAATGAAAGCATCGGCGTCACTGTTGAAAAATTCCGGAATCATGCTGGAACCGCTGCCGGAGCAAACCACCACGTTCTGAATCTCCAAATTCAAGTCACCGGCCACTTTTACATGCTCCAATCTCAGTACATCTTTCAGCCGTCGGATTAATTCAGTCGGGTTCACCGGCGACTCAATTTTACCGATTCGGCTAAACCCGGGTTTGCCTGATACGGGGTCCGTGTTTAAGGGTGCAACCTGCATCAATCCGATGGCAGCGGCCAGGACGTCATTAACACCCGCTTGCGCCCGGTCGAGGTTGGTATGCGCGGAATAGACCGCCACCTTACCATTCAATGCCTGTTGGATCACTGTTCCCTCGAAAGTGTGCACATCAACCGTCTTTAGCGGTTTGAATATCAAGGGATGATGCGTTATAACCAAATCAACACCACTCTGACCGGCCGCACGAATGACTTCAGGTAGTGGGTCGAGGGCCACCCATATCCTTTCAACGGCCCAATCAACGTCCCCCACCTGCAAGCCGCAATTATCCCATGTCTCGGATAGATCCGGGGGGATCTCGCGATCAATTATTGAGATAATATCGCCGAGTGTGTTAGTCATAGCTTCCAAATAAAAAGGCGTGGTCGGTTTAACTGCCACGCCTCAGGTTGAACTTTTCCAAAGTTAGAAAAGCCATGCATCCGACTACCTCATCCAATCATTTCTGTTTATATCCATGAGTCCCGTTTTCAGTTGCGCTTGGTGGGCCCACCTGGGATCGAACCAGGGACCTACCGGTTATGAGCCGGTGGCTCTGCCAGCTGAGCTATGGGCCCTACATACAATCGATTGAGAGTATGCTTACGTACCGGCAGTTCACATTTTTGTCAAGAGCCGGTCCGAGATTTCCTGTCTGTACTTCACCTTGATTGAGCGATTATCGAAATTGCCGTCGGCTGGGTAGCCATTGGGACAAGCTCGGCAATCCCTCTGGTTCCAAATACTAGGTTTCGATAAAGCTCTTTAATTTACGACTACGTGTGGGGTGTCTCAATTTTCTGAGGGCCTTGGCTTCAATCTGTCGAATCCTCTCCCGGGTAACCGTAAAATCCTGGCCAACTTCCTCCAGGGTATGATCTGCTTTTTCACCGATACCAAAGCGCATGCGCAGCACTTTCTCCTCGCGGGGTGTCAAAGTTGCCAGGACTTTGCGGGTCTGCTCCGCCAGATTCAGATTAACGGCGGCATCAGAGGGCAACACAAATTTTTTGTCCTCGATGAAATCCCCCAGATGGCTATCCTCTTCCTCACCGATGGGTGTTTCCAGCGAGATGGGCTCTCGGGCAATTTTGAGTACTTTGCGCACCTTATCAAGGGGTATTTCCATTTTCTCGGCAATCTCTTCAGGTTTCGGTTCCCTGCCAAGTTCCTGAACAAGATAGCGTGACGTCCGAATAAGTTTATTAATGGTTTCAATCATATGGACCGGAATTCGGATCGTCCTGGCCTGATCGGCGATCGCACGGGTGATGGCCTGCCGAATCCACCAGGTGGCATAGGTCGAAAATTTATATCCCCGGCGGTACTCGAACTTATCCACAGCCTTCATGAGACCGATGTTGCCTTCTTGAATCAAATCCAGAAACTGCAATCCGCGATTGGTATACTTTTTGGCAATGCTGACCACCAACCGCAAATTGGCCTTAATCAACTCACTTTTTGCCAATTTGGCTCGAAAGCGTCCTTCGTTGATATGGGCTATGATGCGTTTAAGGGCCCGACTATTGGTCTTGGTTTTGTATTCTTTATCATCGATTTCATCACGCGTGTCAGCCAGGCTCGTATAAAGGGTACCCATCTCATCCCGGGTGAGGGAACAGTTATTTTTGGCCCATTTGGTGAAAGTTGTTTTATTCTTCAAATTGGTTCGCAGATCCTTGACCGGCATGCTCAGTGCCTCGGCGCATAGAGTCAACCTTTTATGCATGGCATCAAACCAGCCATTGAGTCGGCGAACATCATCCTCCATCTGATCTATTACAGATCCTTCCAAACGCCAGTCCTTGAGCAGTTCGAAGATTTTATTATTTCGGCGGCTGATGCATCTCCGTATCCGTCTTTGTTCATCTGCTGCCAGGTCATCGCTACTCAGTTTCTCCCGGAAGTCTTTGTTTTCTTCATTAACCGCCAAAATACCAGTTACAGTGGTAACAAAATTTTCAATCTGGACCACTTCGTCAATGTAGGTATCACCCTCGTCAATATCACGCAGAACATGTTTGGGTCGCAATTCCCCGGCTTTAATATGCTCGCCCAGCTTGAGAATGTAATCAACCCCCATGGTTGTTTCTATGAGTGATTTAAGTACGTCCTGCTCACCAGCCTCAATTTTTTTAGCGATTTCAACTTCGCCTTCACGACTTAAAAGGGTAACCAGCCCCATCTCACGTAAATACATCTTGACCGGATCGGTTACGGTTCCGAAATCAGGGAGCGCCTTTTGTACCTGTTTGGTGGGTTTCTTTTGAGTTTCCTTTAACTTAACGAGTTGCTTGGCCGCACTTTCCTGGTCCAAGATCTTAATTTGCATCTCGTCAAACATGATCAGCGTATTGTCGATCTGC
>CAYVMI010000097.1:0-8743 GCA_964452555.1 uncultured Desulfobacterales bacterium | reverse complement strand
ACTGTCAAAATAGAGAACTTTTTCCATGTTTTTCAAAGTCAAATCCAATAAGTTCCCTATCTTGCTCGGCAGGCTCTTTAGAAACCAAATATGGGATACCGGTGTGGCCAATTCAATATGAGCCATGCGTTCACGCCGGACTTTGGACTGTATAACCTCTACACCGCATTTTTCACAAATAACGCCACGGTGCTTCATGCGTTTGTACTTGCCGCAATTACATTCATAATCCTTGGTGGGCCCAAATATTTTGGCACAGAAAAGACCATCGCGTTCCGGCTTGAAGGTTCGATAATTTATCGTCTCCGGTTTCTTAATCTCGCCGCTGGACCACTGTCGAATCTGTTCCGAGGAGGCCAGTGAAATGCGCACCCCATTGTAAGATTTCGGATCTTTTGGCTTGGCGAAAAAGTCGTATAGTGTCTCCATAGATTATTACCTTTGCATGCCTTTAATTGTTCGCATCATCTTCCAGGAGGTTTACATCCAGCCCCAGACTCTGCAATTCCTTTGTTAGAACTTTAAAAGACTCGGGTATACCAGGCTCCAACACATTCTGACCTTTTACGATCTTTTCGTACATTCGAGTCCGGCCGGCCATATCATCTGATTTGACCGTCAGAAATTCTTGCAGGGCATGTGCAGCCCCATAGGCTTCCATGGCCCAAACCTCCATTTCGCCCAGCCGCTGACCACCAAACTGGGCTTTACCGCCCAATGGCTGCTGGGTCACCAGTGAATAGGGCCCAATGGACCGGGCATGGATTTTATCGTCAACGAGATGATGCAGTTTGAGCATGTACATGGTGCCCACTGTAATTTTCTCGTTAAAAGGTTCTCCGGTGTGGCCGTCACATAAGGTTGTCTGGGCGGTCTTGGACAGCCCCGCTTCCGCCAGGAGTGCCTTGACTTCATCCTCTTTGGCCCCATCGAAAACCGGTGTGGCCATATGAACGCCGCTGCGGTATTCCTGGACAAAATTCTGCAGACCGTCATCACTCATATCATCAATCATCTCCGTGACCGTGGCATCATCGAAAATCCGTTTCATTTTGGCACGAATTTCCTTGAGTTCGTTGTCGTGGATAAGCTGATTGAGTTGATCGCCCAAGCCCTTGGCGGCCCGTCCCAGATGAATCTCCAGTATCTGGCCCACATTCATTCGCGAGGGAACTCCCAGGGGATTCAAGACCATGTCTACCGGTTCACCATTTTCGAAATAGGGCATATCCTCCACGGGTAAAATTCGGGACACCACGCCTTTGTTACCGTGACGTCCAGCCATTTTATCACCCACTGAAAGTTTACGCTTCATGGCCACATACACCTTGACCATTTTGATAACCCCCGGCGGCATTTCATCACCGCGTTCGTAACGCAGCAGGGCATGCTCAAACTCGTCGCGTACACGCTCCTGCTCATTTCGATAGCGCTCCAGAAGATCATGAAGCGCTTCGGTGGTATCGGTGTCGTTCAGAACAATGCCTTCAAAATGGGCCACAGAAATGTCTTGAAGCATCTGGGCATCGATGGCTTTGTCCTTGGGTATCAGTATCTTTTTATCTTTTTTGAGTGGCGCAGCACATTTTTTACCCGCCAGAATCTTGGCAATCCGTGCATGCATCAGCTCGCTCATGACAGCCAGTTTGTCGTCCCGGTCACGCTCTAGAGATGAAATTTCCGTATCTTCGATGAACTGGGTACGATCATCTTTCTCGGTACCGCGCCGGGAAAATACCTTGGCATCAATAACGATACCCTCAACACCCGGCGGCACCCGCAGGGAGGTGTCTTTAACATCACCGGCTTTTTCACCAAAAATTGCCCGCAGCAATTTCTCTTCGGGTGAGAGTTGGGTGTCGCCCTTGGGCGTTATTTTACCCACCAGGATATCGCCTTGGACCACTTCAGCACCCAGTCGAATGATGCCGCTTTCATCCAGATTCTTGAGAGCTTCTTCACCCACGTTGGGGATGTCTCGGGTAATTTCCTCCTTACCCAGTTTGGTATCCCGGGCCACCACCTCAAATTCTTCGATATGCACCGAGGTGTAAATCCCATCCCGCACCAAGCCTTCGCTCACCAGGATGGAATCTTCAAAGTTGTAGCCGCCCCAGGGCATAAAAGCCACGGTGACATTTTTACCCAGGGCCAGTTCGCCCTTGTCCGTGGCAGGACCGTCGGCAATGATATCACCAGCCTTAACGCTGTTTCCTTTTTCAACAATGGGACGATGGTTAAAACAGGTATTCTGGTTGGAACGCACAAATTTGGATAAATTATAAACTGTCACCGGCTGCTCAAATCCATCCCCATCGGCATCATGCGACAGGACGATCCGAGAAGCATCCACATCCTCCACCACACCATCCCGCGCGGCAACGATGGTAACGCCTGAATCCTTGGCCACAACACCTTCGATTCCGGTCCCCACCAGGGGCGCTTCGTTCATGATCAACGGTACCGCCTGGCGTTGCATGTTGGATCCCATTAAAGCCCGGTTGGCGTCATCATTTTCCAGAAACGGGATCAATGAGGCCGAAACGCTCACAAGCTGGTTGGGCGATATATCCATCAGCTCGATGTCTTCGCGGTTGACCATCATGAATTCGCCTTCCACGCGGGAGGTCACTAGCGGGTTGACCAGGGCGCGCTCTTCGCTCAGGGGCGCATTGGCCTGGGCAATCGGGTGTTTTTTCTCTTCAAAGGCACTTAAAAATCTGACATCTTCGGTCACTTGGGCGTCTTTGACAACCTGATAGGGGGTCTCAATAAAACCGAAATCGTTAACACGGGCATAGGTGCTCAAAGATACAATCAGACCGATGTTCGGACCTTCCGGTGTTTCAATGGGGCAAATGCGGCCATAATGTGAGGGATGGACATCGCGCACCTCAAATCCGGCCCGTTCGCGCGTGAGCCCGCCGGGTCCCAGCGCACTGAGACGTCTCTTATGGGTCGTTTCCGATAAAGGATTGGTTTGATCCATGAATTGACTGAGCTGGCTGGTACCGAAAAATTCTTTGACCACGGCCGAAACCGGCTTGGGATTGACCAGGTCGTGTGGCATGAGCGCATCCACCTCCTGAAGGCTCATACGTTCTTTTATGGCCCTTTCCATCCGTACCAGCCCAATGCGGTACTGGTTCTCCAGTAGCTCGCCCACGGCGCGTACACGCCGGTTGCCCAAATGATCGATATCATCCACAACACCCTGGGTGTCTTTGAGGGTCAGGAGTGTCTTGGCCGTTAAAAAGATATCTTCTTTGCGCAGTGTTCGCAGTTGAATAGGCGTATCGATTCCCAGGCGCAGGTTTAACTTCAAGCGGCCCACGCTTGACAGATCATAGTACGAAGATTTGAAAAACAGATGATCCATGAAATCCTGGGCCACTTCGGGTGTGGCGGGGTTGCCCGGCCGCAGACGCCTGTAGATTTCGATCAAAGCATCTTCTTTGGATTCAACCTTGTCCAGATTCAGGGTTTTATGGATCGATTCGCTGCTGGTCACACCATCGATATGCAGCACATCAAATTCAGCCACACCGGCTGCATTGAGATTTTCCAACATCTCTTCATCGATCACGCTGTTACCGGCCACCAGGACTTCACCGGTTTTTGGATCCGTAAGGTCGTAAGCGGCGATCCGATTTTGTGCCTCGCTGATATCGATGGGGATCATATCCAGCTGACTGTCGGTCAGCTGTTTGATAGCCCGCCGGGTGAACATGCGTCCTTTTTTAACAACAATGTCACCGCTCTTGGGATCCTTAACGCTTTGACTAGCCCGTAGACCTTTCAAAAGATCGGGATTGAAAGCTTTGAAAACCTTTTTGCCTTTAATGAAGATGCGATCAAAGTTGTAGAAATAGCTGAGGATGTCTTCGGTTGAATACCCAAAGGCTTTGAAAAGGATCGTAATGGGGAATTTTCTCCGGCGGTCGATGCGGATGTGCAGGATGTCTTTGGGATCGATCTCCATGTCGATCCAGGATCCCCGCACGGGTATGATCCGCGAACTATAAATAATTTTTCCGCTGGAATGACTTTTACCTTTATCATGGTCGAAAAACACACCCGAGGAGCGATGCAGTTGGCTCACAACCACGCGCTCGGTTCCGTTGATAATAAAAGTCCCCTTTTCGGTCATCAGGGGAATGGTGCCAAAGTAAATTTCTTGTTCTTTGATGTCGCGAATATTGGATACACCCGATTCTTTATCGATTTCATACACAACCAGGCGTACGGTAATGCGCACCGGCAGTTCATAGGTCATCCCGCGCTGGACGCACTCTTCTTCGCTGTGTTTAATTTCCGCAAAACGATATGATACAAACTCAAGCGATGCGCTTCCTGTAAAATCTTTTATGGGAAAGACAGACTTAAATACGGCCTGCAACCCGATTTCCTCGCGTTGATCCGGAGAAACGTCCATCTGCAGGAAACGTCGGAAAGATTCGCGTTGCATACCAATCAGGTCCGGTATGTCGACGATCTTTCTTATTTTACCAAAATTCTTACGAATGCGCTTTGTGGCCGAAGTTCTATTCGACATGGCATCTCCATTTTTTAGGTGCTGTGTGGTTTAACTTACAGTTCCTATAAGTAACTTATAGATTATCTTTGAGCGGCAATCTAATTTGCCGCTCAAAGATAATCGTCATGCAAAGTGCTTAGCCGGATCAACTGGTTCAGATTCCAAGCTAAACCGGCCAAACAGCCTGAACGGATTTAAGCGGTAGATTCTATTTCATTTCCACCTGAGCGCCGGCTTCTTCAAGCTGAGCAACAATTTTCTCGGCTTCTTCTTTAGCGATACCTTCCTTGACAGGTTTGGGGGCATCGTCCACCAATGCCTTGGCATCTTTTAGACCCAGACCGGTAATGGCACGGACTTCTTTAATCACAGCGATCTTTTTATCACCGGCCGCGGTCAGGACAACGTCAAATTCGGTTTTTTCTTCGGCAGCAGCGCCGGCACCGGCATCACCGGGGCCTGCGGCCATCATGGCGACGGGCGCGGCAGCGGAAACACCAAATTTTTCTTCCATTTCCTTGACGAGCTCAGACAGCTCTAATACAGACATATTTGCAATGAATTCAACAACATCATCTTTTGTAATATCAGCCATTTTAATACTTCCTCCAGTTATTCTAATTTTAAGCTTCTTTTTGATCTTTGATGGCGGTCAGGACATTCATGAAATTGCCCAAAACACCATTGAGAGCCCTCACAAAGGCGGTGGGGACGCCATTCATGGCGGAAAGCACCTGCCCCAGAAGGACTTCGCGTGACGGCAGCGACGCAAGCGATTTGATGGCAGCAACGTCCAGCATCTTGTCGCCCATGACGCCGGCCTTGATCTCAAGTTTTTTATTCTCTTTGGCGAAATCAGTCAGCACTTTGGCCGGTGCCACAGGATCATCGTAGCTGATAGCGATGGCACTGGGGCCCACAAAGTGTTCCTTCAGCTGGGCGACATCGGTATCTTCGGATGCACGGATGAGCAGGGTATTTTTTACCACCTGATAATCTATATCCGCTTCCCTGAGCTTGCGCCGTAAATCGTTCATGGCCATCACATTCAGGCCTTTGTAGTCCGTTGCGATTACGACCTTGGATTTCTCAAAGCGTTCCTTGAGATTCTCGGCGATCAGTTTTTTGTCTTCTTTTTTCAAGGTTAACTCACACCTCCTTTCCGTTTACTGAAAAAAACCGGAGGAGACAGATATTTGCAGAACCTGCATTCATTAGCCGCCTCGGTAGGATGGCGAAGGCCACTTAGGCACGAGAACGTGCACCTACGGTCTCTGACAGGCTTTTTTCATTGATATTGGCCAAGCAAAGCACCACCCTTTTCAACAATAACGAGGCACGCATGGTTTATGCCGTGCCGTGGGCGGTCTTCGCAGCTTCACACCGGTGATATCCTTTTAAGAAACTGTTGATGAAACTTCCATGGAATTTCACACCCTTTATGGGGGGATGAATGTGGAGCGGGGTTATGGGAGATGATGTTCCCCTCCACGCTCTTAAAGATGCCCCGCCTTGTGAGGCGGGAAGTTTCACTTGATCAGGTCTTTAATAGAGGACGTGTCGATTTTAATCCCGGGTCCCATCGTCGTGGAAACAGCAATGCCTTTTAGATATGTACCTTTGCTGGAAGTCGGCTTAAGCTTTACGATGGTTTCCAAAAATGCGGTTACATTTTGAAGAATCTTGTCTACACCAAATGAAACTTTACCCATGGGCGCATGAACGATACCCGCCTTTTCGACTCGAAAATCAATCTTACCGGCTTTGAGTTCTTGTATGGCCCGGGCCACATCAAAAGTCACGGTACCGGTCTTGGCGTTGGGCATCAGGCCCCGCGGTCCCAATAGCTTTCCGATTTTGCCAACAGATCCCATAATATCCGGTGTTGCCACGGCTTTATCAAACCCAAACCAGCCACCCTTGATCTTTTCGATCAGATCATCGTTGCCAACAAAGTCGGCACCGGCTTCTTGGGCTTCGGATTCCTTCTCGCCCTTGGCAAAAACCAGTACGGTGACTTTCTTTCCGAGTCCATTGGGCAGAATAACCGAGCCTCTGACCATCTGATCCGCGTGTCTGGGATCCACACCCAGGCGGACGGCTACGTCCACGGTTTCATCAAATTTGGCATATGAGGCGTCCAGGGCCGTAGTTAACGCATCGACCATACTCTGCCTCTCACTGCTCAGATCTTTTGAAGCACCTAAATACTTTTTACCCCGTTTTGGCATTTTACTCACTCACTCCCTTGAGCCTTTATAATAGCTTTTCCCCGGCAATGCGGGTTGCAGTTTTGCTTTTCACAAGCGATTAATTCACCTCAATACCCATGCTTCTGGCTGTTCCGGCAATTATGTTGCAGGCCGCATCCAGATCATTGGCGTTTAGGTCGACCATTTTTAGCTTGGCAATCTCTTCCACCTGAGCACGCGTGACCGAACCAACCCTTTCCTGCTTGGGATCACCGGCACCCTTGGCAACCCCGGCTGCCTTTTTGAGCAGCACTGCCGCCGGCGGTGTTTTGGTGATAAACTTGAATGATCTATCCTGAAAAACCGTTATTACCACAGGTATAATCATGCCTTCTTCATTGGCCGTGCGCGCATTGAAGGCCTTACAGAAATCCATGATATTGACACCGTGCTGCCCCAATGCGGGACCGATGGGCGGAGACGGATTGGCTTTACCAGCCTCAACCTGAAGTTTTATCT
This sequence comes from uncultured Desulfobacterales bacterium, assembly GCA_964452555.1. Lineage (GTDB taxonomy): Bacteria > Desulfobacterota > Desulfobacteria > Desulfobacterales > B30-G6 > B30-G6. Next base: position 1,495 of record CAYVMI010000097.1, on the reverse strand, counting down.
GAGCCATAACCTTTTTTGCCATTTTCTGTTTACTCCTGATTCCTATATTTAACCAACGTTCTCTACGCTTAACCCAAACTTTTATACCGGCTTGGGATTAAATTTTTTGTACCTGCACAAACTCAAGCTCAACCGGTGTTGATCGGCCAAAAATACTGACCAGCACCTTGATCTTGCCCTTTTCCGGATTGACATCCTCAACCGTGCCGTTGAAGTTTGAAAAGGGACCGTCAATAACCCGAATCTCATCGCCGGATTCAAAGTAATATTTGGGCTGGGGCTTCTCTTTGCCGGCCTGCATGCGATTTATAATTTGTTCGGCTTCCTCGTCGGAAATGGGTGTCGGCCGTTCACGGCCTCCCAAGAAACCACTGACCTTGGCTGTGTTGTTCACAATATGCCAGGTCTCGTCGTCAAGTTCCATTCGCACCAGGATATAACCCGGATAAAATTTGCGGGATGAGGTCTTACGTTTGCCTTTAACCAATTCCACAATTTCTTCGGTCGGGACGAGCACTTCCCCAAATTTATCGGCATGTGCAGATGAAGCGATCCGTTCTTCCAAGGCCAACTTCACCTTACTCTCAAAGCCAGAGTAAACATGGACAATGTACCATTTAAGTGCCATCTCGATTTCTCCTAATTAATTAAGGATGACCCGAATCAGACTAGACAAGCCCACATCAACAACACCCAGGAAAAGGGATATGATCATGGTAAGGATCAAAACCACTACCGTGGATCCAATGGCTTGCTTGCGGGAAGGCCAGGTTACCTTTTTGAGCTCTACCCGAACCTCCCGCAGGAACTGGAGGCTCTTTTCAATAATGTTCTGCTTGCCAGTTGGAGCCTTAGCCGGTTTCGATGATCGCTTGAGTGACAAAACCTTTTTGGCGCCGCTTGCCTTGGCTGATTTTGGTTTCGGCTGTGGAGCTGGGGCCTTTTCCGCCGGCTGTGATTGCGATGCCAGCGCTTTTTCTGAAGCCGTTGCTTTTACTTTCTTTTTAGCGGTAGTCTTCTTGCGTTTTAACCGTCCCATTGGTCTCCTGAAAAAGCGACTTCACGATGCGGCACCTCGTTTAGGACCGCAGCGTTTTTTATCGCTGTTGATTCCTTGATTTTTTGAATCGTCATGTGCCCAAAAAAGTGGCAGGCCAGGAGGGATTCGAACCCCCAACACCCGGATTTGGAGTCCGACGCTCTACCGTTAGAGCTACTGGCCTGCATGGGTGGGTCATCATTACCTGTGTCGCGGCTTGGCTGAATCCGCGCTACTTGGTTTCTTTGTGCACAGTATGTTTTCGACAGAATCGGCAATACTTGTTGAATTCAAGCTTATCCGGCGTTGTCCTTTTGTTTTTCGTGGTTGTATAGTTTCTTCTTTTGCATTCTGTACATGCAAGCGTTACGATTATTCTCACCAGTAAACTCCTTCACGTCTACTCGATTATCTCGCTGACCACACCGGCCCCAACGGTTCGGCCACCCTCTCGAA
>CAYVMI010000096.1:0-9048 GCA_964452555.1 uncultured Desulfobacterales bacterium | reverse complement strand
CCAAGAACTATTTAAAATGAACATAAGAGCTTACTTAAAACATGACAGCTAACCTTTAGCTGCATTAGACAGCAAGGGCGGATCAGACTTGGCAGACTGAAATTCCACATTGCCCTTGCTGCTAATGAGCAAGACGTTAGAAGGCAACCAGTAGAAAAAGGGGACAAGTCTGCCAGCGACTCTTACCTTACTAAACTTTATATTTCCCCCCATAAAAAAGAATTGCCTTATCACAATTCCGCGGTGTACATAAGCCCGGTTTTGGGTGAAATTAGACGGAGTATTATATCAGGAAGTCCTACTTAAAAAAGGTCAATTGGAATTCATAATGAAATACTGGATAGACACCGACCCCGGCGTCGACGACGCCATGGCAATCATACTGGCCGCCAAGTCCATGGGTGATGATTTAATCGGGTTTTCCTCGGTTCAGGGCAACTTTGTCGAACCTGTTAGCGTCCATAACCTGGTTCGAATACTCGAGCAAATTAAGAAAACAAATATTCTTCCCAAAGAATGGAATCCCATCATTGCACGGGGGAACAACATGTCCCTGAAGGGCCCGCCTTATCGATCCGCTGATTCCAAAGAAAGCTACTATCATGGCACAGATGGTTTGGGCGATGTTAGTTGGTCAGCTCCGGACAATTGGTCGGATATGGCTTTTCCTGCAGCGGCCCGGGAGATTTGCGATCAGTCTGGATTATCAAAAAATTATACCCTCGTCGCGCTTGGTCCGCTGACCAATGTTGCCACGGCAATACTGCTGAATCCCGATCTGCCAAAATTCGTTGACAGTCTTGTGATTATGGGCGGCAGTCTCAGGGTAGGCGGCAACGAAACCATGGCAGCCGAATTCAATTTTATGGCAGACCCGGAAGCCGCCCAACTTGTTCTCAACTCCAATTTTCGGGAAATAAAAATTGTGCCCCTGGACCCTTGCTACGATGTTAGATTTTCAAAGAACGAATTGCAGCACCTCAAACAAATAGAAGCTCCAACAGCACGCCTCATAGAAGAATTGATGCACAATTGGAATGCGCGAATTCTTTCAGAAGTCGGGGTCGGTCTGTATGATGCGGTTGCCTGGATACTGTCACAATATCCGGAGCTGGCTCAATGGGAAACCGTTTATATTGACGTCGACACGAGTAATGGAATTTCCAGAGGCGCCTCGATTGCTGACTGGCAAAAACGTTCGGGCAATATGCCGAATGCAATGGCTGCAACTTCAATCCCTGATCGTGAAGCCTTTTTCCAAAATTTTTTTGATTTAATCCAGAATTAAATATTAACGTTTCTATAGCGCCATTGTGTCTGGTCAAAATATCGGCAGAGCAAACTTTTGAGCATGTCGGCCGGATGGCAGAAAGGATGTGTCAATCGTTCGCTCAACTGGCGAACTCTCATGTGTTGCAAAATGCAATGTTATGTACTATATTGCGACAAGAAAGAACAGGAGGTCAAACCATGACAACAGCGGTCAGAGTATCGGGTGACCTGGTCAAAGAGGCTAAAATTTATAGTAAAATTGACAAGCGATCCATTACCGGCCAAATCGAGCATTGGGCCAGGATCGGAAAATGCGCCGAGGAAAACCCTGACCTCACATACAGCCTCATAAAAGAAATATTGATTGGAATCAGCGAATTAGAACAAGGTGAAATGTCGGAATACAAATTCGGTTAGGACACCATGAAAATATTTCAATCAAGGTCCTTCGAACGAAAAGTCAAGAAATTCAACAAAGCCCAAAAATCACAACTGGATAAGCAAATAAAACGCATTCTTGATGATCCTGCTATTGGAACCGAGAAAAAGGGTGATTTGCGAGGCATCCACGTTCATAAAGTCAAACTCAAAACGGTTCAATATCTATTGGCCTATCGAATCGAAGGTGAAATCCTGGAATTAATCATGATCGGTCCCCACCAGAATTATTATCGTGATCTGAAGAAATATGTAAAAAGTACCTAAGTAACCATAGCGCCGTAAGGGGGTCTGCCCTTGGCCCTTAAATCCCAGGTTTTTGCACCATTGAGGTTTGATGGCCTCACTAATATGAAACAATGGGTGTCTGATACAAGTATCTATTATCTGCCACCTGCTTCAACATAAAGTCGGCCGTATCCGCCCTTGAAATCTTGAAGGTGAGCGATTTGCTTTCAGCAGAATTGCCATGCTGGTAAGAACCGGTGAGCTCACCGTCGGTTAAAGCAGCGGGACGAGCAATTATCCAATCAAGCCGGCTCTCTTTGATATGGTTTTCCTGAATTTCATGATCCGCAAACGCGCGTCGCAATACAAATGGCACGATGAGAAATTTCATAAGAAACGGCAGCGTGGCGCGACTGTCCCCGACGCCTTCAGATGACTGGCAGATTAATCGCTTGACACCGGTTTTTTCCATGGCACGAATAATGTTTTTGGTTCCGTTTGCCCGCAAATTACTTTTATCCATTGCAGGCAGGCCTAGTGTGCACAGTACGACATCCTGCCCCAGTATGGCTTGCTCGACCGAGGGCAGTTCCAATACATTTCCCTTTATTACCCGCAATTTTTTATGCTTCAGGTCGAGTTTTTCAGGATTGCGCGCAAAGGCAGTAACGTCATGTCCCTGATCAAGAGCTTGTTTTACAACCTGGCGACCCGTGCTACCTGTTGAACCGAAAATGATTACTTTCATTGTTTTCTCCTTGTTTGTTTAATACATGGCATCATCAATTGCTTTAAATCCAATATATTGATTATTTTTAAGACTGTAAATGTCCATAAGTCTATAAATATTGCTCATTCGTCCAAAAAATTGGATTTGACGGCAGAGTGCTGCAGTGTTATATTCATATGTATGAACGATTTGATACCTGCCACCGATCGTATGGATAATCACTGGGCGTCTGTGGACCCGCTTGGTGAAGCATTACATTTTTTGCACATGCGCGGCGTCTTTTACACACGCTCGGAGTTCACGGCCCCCTGGGCTTTGGCGTTACCAGCCTTTTCGGACTGTCTCATGTTCCATGTGGTGACATCAGGCCGCTGTTGGCTAGATGTTGAAGGCTTGGACCCTCGTTTGATGCAACCCGGCCATTTGGCACTGGTACCTCATGGTGAGGGGCATCGGCTATTAAGTGCGCCGGGTGTGCCTGCCGCAAATCTCTTTGATCTTCCCCGGGATCAGATTAGTGAACGGTATGAAATTTTACGACATGGTCAGGGCGGGGCAGCCACAACCATGATATGCGGCACGGTTCGGTTTGACCATCCGGCCGCACATCAACTGGTCAAGTTTCTGCCGAAGCTGATCTGCATTGAGGCGTGGCAGTCGCCTCAGATGGAGTGGATTCAAAGCACCTTACGTTTGATGGCAACCGAAGCCAGGGAATTGCGGCCCGGCGGCGAGACGATCATCACCCGCCTGGCTGATATTCTGGTCATCCAAACCATTCGTTCCTGGATGGCGGAAGATCCCCTGGCGAAGACTGGCTGGCTCGGCGCCCTGCAGGACAAGCAGATTGGATATGCTATCCTGCTGATTCAACGCAATCCTGCCCGGGGCTGGACAGTAGCATCATTAGCCGATGAGGTTGCCATGTCGCGTTCGGCCTTTGCGGTCCGTTTTAAGGAACTCGTGGGAGAATCTCCGATGCAGTACGTAACCCGCTGGAGAATGAATGTGGCCTTGACCTGGCTCAGAAATGAAAATGTGTCCCTGGGCGAGCTGGCAAGTCGTCTGGGCTACCAATCCGAGGCGGCTTTCAGCCGGGCTTTTAAGCGCTTCATCGGGGTTTCACCGGGAGCAGCCCGGCGGCATGGACACATTGCTGAAAACGAACACTTGCAAACAACATAATGACGAAAAGTCATGTCCGCCCTATGCTCATGCTCGATTAAGTTCTCATCATTGACTTAAAAAGGAGTTAGTCATGAAAAAAGTCGTTGCCGTAATTATAGTAATTCTACTTCTGGCCGGGTTCGGGACCCCTGTATTCAGCGGAATCATGATGGAACGCACAGTGAAACAGCTGTTTAGTCAAATCAACCAAATGTATGCAGAAGCGGGAACGGATCTTACCTGTGAACTTATCGATTATGACAGAAGCCTGTTTTCGTCTGAGATAATATGGAAAATTAATCTGGGTACTTTAAAAACGTTTTATGGCACCGGGGACATCGTGTTTGTAGACCGTGCAGAACATGGTTTTACGCGTTTTGTATCGAAAACGAGCCTCGAAAAGAACCAATGGTATCTGGATTTTGTGGAACAGAAGCTCGATGGGAAACATCCCTTGGATATTCATACGGAATATCAATATATAGGCGATATTCAGACGACCATTACGCTTGACGGTTTTGATTGGGAAAAGGCCGATGAAGTTTTTGCGTGTATGCCGGGGCAATTGGCCCTGACGATTGACAAGAATTTGAGACACTTTGACTCCAAAGGGACCTGGGAGGGTTTCTCCGTGGCCGACCAATTTACAGTCAGACAGGTTTCGATGGACTCACAACTGGAGAAATTCTCAACCTATATCTGGGATGGTCATTTTGCCTTTTCCGCAGAGAACATCCAAGCTGAAAATAAAAAGGGTCGTTTCGAACTGTCCAATGTCAAAGGCGAGTATTCCCTGGATTTTGAAAAAGAGGAAAAGACTTTGTCGGTTAAAGCGGGATTTGGGGTCGATAGTATCATGGGCGCTCAGAATCAAATCAAAGATGCTTTTATCCAGTTTGGGGTCAATCACATTGATTCGGATGCTTTCGAAGAGTTCATGGAGTTGTATTCACAGATTACGGCAAGAATTATGAGCGAGTGGCCGGAGGATTCCTCAAAAAATCCTGAAAAGACCAAAAAGGATATGCAAAAGCGGTTCGCCATGCTGGGCCTTCAAATGGCCGGGGCCTACGAAAAACTGTTGAAACAGGGTCTTGAACTGCAACTCTCGGACCTGAAAGCCACATTGCCTCAGGGACGGATCAATGGGAATATTTCCTTAGGCCTCAAAAAAGATATGACCCTGGTCCAATTTGCACCACTGGCAGTACAGCCGTCTTTGGCCCTGGACATTTTCTCCCTGAAATCTGATTTCACCCTGCCGGTTGAACTTGTGGGCGAGAATCCTAAACTGCTGCAACCGGTATTTCCCGGAATGCAGACCGGTTTGTTTGTAAAAAAGGGCGATAATGTGATCCATCACGCCGAAACGCAAAACGGGAAACTATTTTTAAACGGACGGGAGTTGCGGCTGCCATAAGCGGTGCAGCAACAAGACGGAAACGGGGACAGCTATTTAATATGATAAAGGGACCTACCCTTGACGCTTGTTCGGTTAAGTTCTCATCAATATGCATTAAAAATGGAAAAAAATTTACATCCTCATATATGCGAGAACTTGAAGTTTATAATAAATATCGATTTTAAAAATAATGGTTACACAGTCGTTTCAGGGGGAAGCATAGGAGTTGCATCTTAATTATCCATTATCTAGTATTCTCAGAATAGCGGGATTTCAAAAATGGATAATTACGATGTGCCATTCTGACTTAGTTGTATAGAAAGATGATAGAATCATGAGCGCACTTAAATCAGCGACAGGCGGCTTGAAAAGAAGCGCACCTGCGGTTTTCAACAGAGTAAACGTTGCTCTTGTATTAATATGTTTTGTAACAATGGCAACGGGTTGTGCCATGGTAAAATTAAAAAAAGAGGTGGAGCAAGGACAAGCCTCCACCGTCCTGATCGGGGGTATTACGACCGACTTTCATGGAAAAGGACCCATCGTTGTCGTTGCCTACGCCATGAATCAGGGTATACGAGAAGTTGAACATTATACGGTTTTACACGATTACGGTGAGTTTGAACTCATGGTTCGCGAGGGAAAATATTTCGTTTTTGCTTATTGGGATAAGAACACCAATCTGGTTTATGACGCCGGTGAACCGGCCGGCCAGCATGGCGACCCGAAAATGGTTTCCGCTCCTACTGGCGGGGTGGTTGGAGGAATCAGTATCGCCATTACCCAAAAAGAATTGCAAACTGTTGAGGTGCCCTATGGATTTGAAATATCATCGGTCAAGCCCCCTAAGCTTAACAGTCGGCTTGCAGGCGCCATAGCCGAACTGAATGATGAACTGTTTGATAATAAACATGGACGGAAAGGCTTCTGGGAATATGTTTCATTTTTTAAAGAGTATGGGGGCAATATCTACTTTCTCGAGGAATATGATCCTAAAAAAATACCCATTCTCTTTATACACGGTTTTGGTGGCACACCGCACAGATGGAGGTATTTCGTTGACAGCATGGATAGAACACGGTTCCAGCCTTGGTTTTTTTACTATCCTACCGGGGCCCGCATTCAGAGCATGTCCAGCCTGCTGTTCTGGAAACTACACACCCTGAAAACCAAGTATCATTTTGATCATTTATACATTACGGCGCACAGTATGGGCGGGCTGCTCGCCAGGTCATTTATTTTAGATTATGGCGCCCATTTTCCGTATGTAAAACTTTTTGTCTCACTGGCCACACCATGGGGGGGCGTCAAGTTGGCCGAGTACGGCGTCAAGCGGTCTCCGGCGGTAATACCAAGCTGGATCGATCTGCAACCGGAAAGTGTGTTCATCCAATCATTATTTAGAACAAAGATGCCCGAGAGCGTCAGCTTTTACATGTTTTCCGGCCACCAGGGCAGTCGCAACCCATTTCGACGATATAATGATGGATTCATTGCCTTGTCCAGTCTCCTGGACAGTAGGCCTCAGGCCGAGGCCGAGATGAATTATGTTTTTAACGAGAACCATGTAAGCATTATCTACAGCAAGGCCGTATTGAACCAGTACAATACGATTATTAATACCTTTTACCAAAAAGAAAGTGCATCATCCCAACGATCCGGAGGATACCTTAAGGTCCACTTTTCATATAGTGATCCTTTACCGGGTGTAAGACCTCGGCCTTCACTGGTACTTCAGCCAATTGGTAAAAAGAATGCGGAAACGGAAATCAGTATAGGTGGCAATGAGACTGGCAGAATATTGGGTCCTTTCCCTCCCGGGGAATATTTAGCATTTTTTGGCACCCTTACTAGCTTTGATAGAAATTCCATGCGCGTTTTGATTAAGGACAATGAAACAAGTAAGCTGAAATATGTATTGACTCCTGATAATGTAATTCGCGGGCATGTACGAAGTACTCTGAAACCAAAGGACTGGGAAGCCGGGATGCCGTATGAGGAGATCAGGATAGAATCGATCACTCTAAAAAATGCTAAGATACATCGAAAAATTCATCTAGTCGAAGGTGCAGATATTAATCTATACGACTTTCGTATTCCACGTGTTGATCACTGCTACAAAGGAGAGTTTATCATTTATGGGTTGCCTCCAGGTGAATACAAACTCATTATTCGAGCCCAAGGTTATATGACCTTCATAAAGAAGTGTTATGTCAAATCGAGGAGAGAAATAATAGATCCGATAGTTGTCAAATTGACACCGGAATCAGAGGAGTGATTCAAATCTTTTGAGGTGGGCTCAAGTCTGCCCTTGAATCTTGAACTTTTAAGTTTTCATCTTTTTGATTATATATTGATTGCCTTATTTTAAAATGCATCAGCATTATCCCTCCTGCACAAATGCCTCTTAATCCTCCAACAAACGCAGGCAATCCTGTGGCAGCCGGTGGGTGCCTTTGTCCTCAAGGCTGACTTCCACCAGGGCATCGGGATCGTTGATGGCGGTATCCGGATCGGTGATGATCCCGTGGGCACCGATGAAGTCGTCGATGTAACTTTCCCAGCCTTCATCGTCTGATTTGCGGAAGACTTCCACCCGCTGTCCTCTTCGAAAAATCATATTTACAGTCCTCCATCAATCTCAATTTTTAACAATATGGCGTCCGATGAATCGACTTGCTGATTGATCCATAGCCTTTTAGCTTTTTAGGCTGTAGACTGCAGGCTGCTTCGCGCCTGTAGTTTATGGCTTTGCCTTAAAGAAACCCGTAACCCGCCACGCGCATCCCGCAACCCGTCAAATATTCGATACCGGCAAGCTGGTTTGGGAGCCTTTTTCCCGGGCGCATTTCTGGCAGTATGCCTGCTGAGAAATTGCCTGACCGGGGTGTTTGAGGCGTTCACCGATATAGGCCAGGTACTTGGCCGGGCCGATGATAGCGCCGCAGTCGCGGCAATGGACCAGTTCCTGGCGATTCAGCACCGTACCGCACAATGAGAGAATTCTTTCTTTGCCCCGGTCTTCAATGCGCATGGCATTGTTGGGACAGTTTTCGGCGCAGGCCCCACACGCTATGCAGCGTTCCTCGGTCAGGCGGAAATCGGTGGCAACCGGGTGATCGAAATCGAAGTAGCCCAATTGCAGGGCGTCGATCTGCATTTTGTCCCGACAAACACTGATACAGTCCCCGCAACGCCGACAGACATCACAGCGTAAACACCGGCGGGCTTCTTCCCGAACCACGTTTTCGGAATAGCCCAGCTCCACCTGCTGGTAAGTGGTTCGTCGTCTTTCCATATTCAACAGCGGCATTTTGGGACGTTTGAGCGCCATTTTGGTACTGCCGGGAACATCGATAAAATCAACGATGGCCCGACGAACCGGAATCGGCGGCATTTCAGGCTGCGGTAGTCCGGACAGGTAGCGATCGATGGCATTGGCCGCCCGTTTACCGCCGCCGATGGCTTCGATAATGGTGGCCGGCCCGGTAACCGCATCCCCCACCGCAAAAATATCCGCTTGCGATGTGGTCATATTGGCCATCTTTACCTGAATGGTACCGCGGCGGGTCCATTCGATGTCGTCAAAATGATCCAGGCAGGACCGGTCCACGTATTGACCGATGGCGGAAATGATAACATCGGCCTCAATATCGTGTTCGCTGCCTTTAATGGGCGTGGGGTAAAGGCGGTCACTGTCTTTTTTGGGTACCAGCTTGGCACGCAGGCAGCGCAAAGCCTCGATCTTTTGATCCTTCCCCTTGATTTCCACGGGGATGGTCAACAACTCCAGGCGAACACCCTCTTCTTC
>CAYVMI010000095.1:0-9171 GCA_964452555.1 uncultured Desulfobacterales bacterium | reverse complement strand
GATTTTTATCCTGTCAAAGTTTATTGTGACTGAGAGCGGTATATCAACAGCTCACAATATTTTAGCCAATGAGTTTGTCTTTCGTATAGGTATTATTAATGAAGTTATAACGGCAGTTGTTATCATAGTATTATCTATCGCTCTCTACTATATTTTAAAGCCGATTAATAAATACCTTGCTTTACTGGCGTTTGTTTTAAAGTTAGTTGACGCTTTCCTTACTCTGGTTCTTGCGCTCGGGCATTTAGCCGTATTACAGATTCTAAACAGTCTGCCTTCTTTGGCAATTACCAATCATGAAAATGTACAAGGTATCGTGGGGCAATTCCTCAACATACATGTCTCATTAACAAGCATTCAAGGGATGTTTCTTGGACTAAGTATGTCTATATTCTTGTATTTATTATTTAAATCGAAGTACATCCCTAATGCTTTAGCCGTAATTGGGATTCTTTCTTATGTCCTCATTTTTATCTATGACTTATTATTTTTTCTGTTACCCACTATATCATCAATGCCAGTTGTTCAAATCATAGGTTTGGTGCCGAATATCCTTTTTACGTTAATAATGGGCTCCTGGCTTTTGATTAAAGGTCTAAACTTCCAAAAAGTATAACAAAAGTTTTAACCTGACGTTTTTCGCCGCTCCGTTCGCTTCGCTCACTACACTCTGAAAACGCAGGTTAAACAAGCGTTATGACCTTAGCCATAATTATTTTGATTTAATAGTTGGAAACCATGAAGACAGTTTATTTGTGTGGCAGTTTTAAGTATATAGAAAAAATGAAAAGCATCCAAGAGACTTTTATATCTCATGAAATTCATTGCACAAAGCCAGAACTTGATAGTCCGAAAGGGATCCAGGGGTGTTTAGAGCAAATCAGCAAAGCAGATATTACATTTGTCGTAAATCCTGATGGCTATATTGGAAAAAGTGTCTCAGTTGATATTGGCTACGCTTTAGCCTTAAATAAGAAGGTCTATTCATTGGTTCCAATAGATGATCCACCCGTAGGAGACTTGATTAGCGGGGTAGCTACGATTGAGGATGTAATCAAAATTTCGACATAACAAATCATTGGAGAGGGGCGGGTACCTCGCCGCCCCACAGCTCAGCGTTGAGTATCAATACAGGTGGTAAGATCAGTAGGAGTAACGTAGCTGGGCTATGAGAATGGCTTCGGCCGTAGAAACTGTATTGAACATTGCCACCTCCCATATGTACAATTTGTACATATGGTACATTCGCATCGGGGTGTCGTCAAGGAATTACAACAAATCACTGGTGCAGACGTTAGCTGCACGGAGATCTGATATGCGTATACGATCCATTATGTCCAAAGATATTGAACCAGCATGCCACCTCATAAGAGAGACATATATAGAATTCAACTATGGGGAAGGGACGGTGGATGCAACGAATGAATATTTGGATGCCTACAACCCAGATTTAAACCTTGACAGTCTGAAGAAGAGTTTCGGAACAACCCCAATATGCTATGTGGCGACCGAGAAGAACGAAGTTGTTGGAATAGTAAGAGGATTTCATGGTCGTCTCATTAATCTGTTTGTGGACGGCAGGCATCATCGGAAAGGAATAGGTGGGAAACTCTTGGGTCAGTTCGAGCGTCGTTGCCGAGAAGATGGCCAGAATGTGATCAAGGTAAACATTTCTATCTTTTCCATCCCCTTTTATGAAGCTAATGGATATAAGAAGACAACCGGAATTAGGAACAAAAAGGGGTTGAAAATACAGCCCATGAAAAAGCGGCTAACCAGTATATGTACAACGACGACATGAGCTGGAACGCCTCCTGCTCTTTCCAACTCCGCCGGCAAGAGTCGTTCCAGCATACGTCGCTTGTGACCTTGTCGTTAGAGAAAAAAACTTACAAAGGAAACGGCTATCCCTGAAGCGGCCCTCAAAACAGATAGATCCAAGATAGTAATCGCATGTGCAATTAATCTGCTTGCGGTTTCTACAGTATTTATGACGCAATCAATTTTTTTAGAACTTTCGGAATCCTTTAAGATCGATATTACCCGGGCACGGTTTTCATTCAGCATTGTTTCATTATTTTACGCCGTTGCCTTTATTTTTCTGGGCCCAGCCACTGATAAATTTGATTTGCCTAAAATTTCTGTAACCGGACTTATTTTGCTGTCTATTACGGTTTTCTACTCATCTTATGCGGCACATTTTAAATTATTTTTAGTAACCATGGCTTTGGTTGGAATTTTTGCGGCATTAATTCCGGCATCAATGTTCCCACACATTGCCAAGACCACTCCGGAAAATAAAATCGGTATTTATATGGGATCCATTGTTGCCTCTGGAACATTGGGTGTTATTTTCGGCAGAGTTTCAATGGGCATTTTGACTTCATTGCTCGGATGGCAGTTTTCATTTAAAATCGTGTCTTTCGTGTTATTTTTTCTTTCAGCTTTAACGTTTTATTCTCTTGTGGAAAAGCATGACCAAAAGGCAGAAAATCATCAAAAATTAACCAAATTATATGCAAATTCAATACGGCTGGTTTTAAACCCAAAGATCCTATCACTGTTACTGACTGGATTCATACTATTTGTTGGATTTCTCGGCATGGTTACTTTTTTAACCTACAGACTGACAGGACCGCCCTTTCACTTTTCATCAGGAGAGGTTGGTTGGATAAGTTTTGCAGGAATTACCGCGCTGGTCGCACCCTTTGCCGGGAATCTATCTCAGAAGATCGGAAGGCATAAAATCATATTCTCGGCGATGTTAATTTGTCTGCTGTCTTTCCAGCTAATGGGATGGTTCGAATCAGTTATATTAACCACATTAGGTTTGCTATTGCTTTTCCTGGGTGTTTACACCTTCCAGCCAATACTATTTTTAATTGTCGGGCAAAACGTTGCCAAAGAATCGATAGGAAGCGCCTCGTCTCTTTATATTTTATTCTGCATTGGCGGCGGCAGCCTTTCTTCTATTTTTTTAGGTCCTGTTTGGCGTTCATATGGCTGGCATGGCGTTACTATCGTTTGTTCTGTTTCGCTATTGATATCTCTATTGATAATGTCGGTTATTGCGTTGAAAGAAACGGGGCTAAAAGGCGGATATTAGCGATTGCCAGATCAAAGCTTGTAACCGGATACGGCTCTATCCAGGCGCTGCACTTGACCCGTGATCATCTGCGTTTTTCTGTTGTCAATTGTGGAACGGGCAAGTGAATTTAGCCGATCTAAATTCAAAGCGACCGTGGCTGATCTTTACAGATGGATCAAATGGCACAAAAACCGTTGTACGAGAAATTCAAAAATGAATTTGGCCTTATGAAGTGGTCCAAAGAGGGACCGCTAATGCATATTGCCCACGCAACAGGACTCTGTGCAAATGCTTACACGGAATTCTCCCAAGAACTCTCTGAAAAATATGAAATAATTGGACTGGATTTTAGGGGGCATGGAAGATCATCAGCTACAGCAGTACCTATCAATTTGCACAACTGGGAACCATTTTACAGAGATCTTGAAAGTATTTTTAGGTATCAAAAACAGCCGATAATTGCAGTAGGTCATTCCATGGGTGGAACTGTGAGTGCGGTTGTTGCAGCCAGATTTCCTGAATTAGTTTCAAAGTTGATACTTATCGAACCCGGATTAATGCCTCCTTTATGGCGGTCCTTTGTTTATTTTGTCCAAAAATCCGGACTGGCCATGCATGTGCCTTTTGTTACCAGTGTCACCAAAAGAAAAAAGTCGTGGAAAGATAAAACAGAAGCAATGAATGATTTAGGATTAAAAGGACCTTTTAAATCCTGGCGTAGAAATGTATTGGAAGACTACTTAAGCCAAGGTACCAAAACGCATAAAGATGGTTCAATAGAGCTTCTCTGCGATCCATTATGGGAAGGCAAAATACTGGCTACTGCTCCGGTTGGAATTTGGTCCGAAGTGTCAAAAATTAAATGTCCAACTTTAGTTGTCTATGGCGAAAAGTCAAAAACCTTTTTACCCGCTGTAGCGGTAAAGCTAAAAAAACTATTGCCTCATGTTTCCATTCAGAAAATGTTGAATATAGGGCATTTCATTCCAATGGAAAAACCTGAAGAATTGGCAGAAATTGTAACGGAATTTATTGAAAGGTCACAATAACAAACACATACACCCGACCGCATATCACCCTTGGTGTATTTTAGTTCTGTACTTAAGGCACAATCATCTTAAGAGTAGCATCCCGGCAGCGACCGGCTATCGCCGCCGATGGGCCACGTGTTATATAAATAATATTATGTGAGGATAAAATGGACTTTCAAGCAGTAGGAACTTTCACGCTAATGGTATTGCTATTGACTGTGTTACCAGGTCCTAATACGGCTCTTATACTAAAAACAGTCCCACAGCATGGACGTACAGCGGGGATATTCAATTTAGCTGGAATCGTCTCTGGCTTTTACGTGCATGGAATTTTTTCAATACTTGGACTGTCTGCGTTAATTTTGAAAACATCTCAAGCGTTTTTTGTTTTAAAATTCCTGGGATCGATTTATCTGCTATATTTGGGTGTAACTTCTCTTTGGCAAGCTTTTCGATCAAAACACACTTCTGCTAAAACCAGAAACCCCGAAAATTATGAAATTGTGAGTCGCAAAAATAATAGACTTTTTTTGGAAGGATTTCTCACCAATCTTTTGAACCCAAAAGCTTCCATTTTTTATCTTGCGGTATTTCCGCAATTTATTAACTTGGAGGGAAATCCCATGTTAGAATCCATTATATTAGTAGTGATTCACTCTATTGTTGTTGTAATATGGTTTTCCTTTATTATTATTGCCCTGGTTAAGATTACACATGCATTATCATCCATAAAGTTTAAAAGAGTAGTGCAAGGTGCGACTGGTTCTCTCATGTTGTGGTTTGGGTATCGTTTACTTGTGTATCAACAAAAAAATTAAAAGGATAGGTATATAACCAATGTCCTCATGCAACTCGGCAACCTCGTTTCTGAGGAAAACGTTATACCTATGAACGCAAATAAAAAAATGCTAAAAATATCTATTCGAGAATTTATGCCGGAAGATAGCATTGAGGACAAGGACCGTCTGTTGCCGGTCTTTTTAGAGATATGGAATGCCGCTGACAATTTAAAGTTCTTAAGTTTTAGCATGAAGCCATTTGAAGCGGAAATAGTGAACTTCTGGTTAGAAAATCATAAAGAGCAGGGTGGTCGCTATTTTTGTGCCGTTGATGAAGGGGGCGATATTGTCGGAGTCGCTGTGGTCAAAATCAATCCGATTGAAGGCTTTGAGCTATACGGTCTCGGCGTGCGACCGGAATTTACGTCGCGAGGCATCGGTCGCAAGCTCATTGAATATACCGTTACACAGGCCATGAAGTTTGATTTCAAGGCAGTTGATGCCTCTGTATTTGCCGATAATTCAACAATGCTGCGGCTCCTTTTATCACTGGACTTCGTTCCCGCAAATATGGATTTCCACAAACGGGCTGATGGCGCCGATATTGTCCATATGAAAAGATTTTTATAAGTGTCATTGAGTTTCGGTGGCTGTTATCACATGGCAAATATAGCCGTCGCAAACAGCCGCGCGTCTGATTGGCGGCGTTAGTCGACACAGCAAGGGCCAAAAAATGAAAGTTGCCTTAATTTCAGATATTCATGCTAATGATATAGCCTTGTCGGCAGTTCTGGAAGACATAAAACAGGTTGGTGTAAATGAAATCGTCTGTCTTGGGGATGTCGCAACATTGGGACCACGGCCTAATTCCGTAATCCAGATATTGCGGGAATTGAAATGCAAATGCATAAAAGGCAATCATGATGAATTTCTGCTTAAACCCAATTTAATCCATGAATATACCGAAGTTCCATCTATTGTGGAGGCTGTGAATTGGTGCAGAGATCAATTGTCCGCTGAAGAACTTGATTACCTGCGTACCTTCCAGCCTACATCTGAAATTCCTCTGGGTATTGAAGCCTCATTATTACTTTTTCATGGTTCACCCTATTCTAATATGGATGATATTCTTTCCACAACCTTACCCGATGATCTTGATCACTTGTTGAATGGATTTTCTGCAACTGTGATGGCAGGCGGACACACGCACATTCAGATGCTTCGTCAGCACCGGGGGACACTGGTTGTAAACCCTGGAAGTGTCGGATTTCCTTTTAAGGAATATGTAGCCGGGAGGCAGCCTACGCTACTGAATCATGCTGAATATGCGATTGTTGAAGCAAACAACGGGATACTTAACGTAAATCTGCGCAGGGTAAAATTCGATAAAGATTTACTTCGTGACACAATTGCCACTAGTGAAAATCCACTAGGCAATCTTATTTTAAAGGAATATGAATGAATGTCGAAAATAGCAATCGTGTTGACTAACGGATATGCCGATTGGGAGTGCGCGTTCCTAAATGGCGTCGGCCGCGCGTATTATGGGGTGGAAACGTGCAACGTTGCTCCAGTTGGGTCAAAAATTGTTTCCCAGGGGGGCATACAAACAATACCCGATGACAGCCTCGAAAGCGTTAAAGCCGAGGCATTTGATGCGCTGGTGATCTGCGGAGGAATTATATGGACCACACCTCAAGCGCCCGATATGAAGCGTCTGGCACTTGATTTTCTGGATAACGGAAAACATGTGGCCGCCATATGCGGGGGCACGCTTGCGCTGGCAAATGCCGGGATACTCAATAATAAACGTCACACGAGCAATGACCTCGACTTTTTGAAAGACAACTCAACGGTTTACGCCGGACAATCGCATTACGTTGATGTTCCCACAGCAGTCGCAGATCAGAACGTCATTACTGCCGCGGGCAACGCACCCGTACATTTTTCGGCGGCTGTGTTTCGTGCGGTCGGCGTTGATAACAAGGCTGTGGATGAGTTTGTGGCAATGCTCGCCAGCGAGCATGCAATCTAAAATTCCGGACATTGCCGTGGCGGGTCAAACCGACGTAACAAACTGGAAAATAAAATAAATGCGAATTTATCGTATATATTGCCCAACATACCACTGGTGCTGGCGGCATGTAGCCGCCGCGCACTTTGGGTGTTAAATCGTGAGCCGGATCCGCCATCATCGTCAAGAATGCACCTGGCAAAGAGGTCGATATGAATTTCGTAAAGGTTGAAATAAATGAGGGCATCGCCATGGTCGTCCTTAACAGGGGGAAGGTAAATGCCCTTAATGGGGAGGTTGTTGATGAGCTAAGGGAGAATTTCAAGGCACTAGAGACCGATCAGGAAATTAAAGCTATAGTACTGACGGGAGCTGGAAAGTTTTTCTCCTTTGGATTCGATATTCCCGAATTTCTTTCATACTCAAAAGAGGCGTTTACGAATTACCTGATTAATTTTACTGATTTCTACACGTACTTGTTTCTATACCCAAAGCCGGTTGTAGCTGCCCTAAACGGCCATACGATAGCCGGGGGCTGTATGCTGGCTTTGGCATGCGATCGCAGGATCATGGTTGATGGAAAAAGTAAAATAGCGCTCAACGAAATTGCTTTTGGTTCATCTGTGTTTGCCGGAAGTACGGAAATGCTGCGATTTTGGATCGGAAGCGCAAATGCAAGCGAGGTCCTCTATTCAGGTGCCATGTATTCAGCAAAAGAGGCCTATCGAATCGGTCTGGTTAACGCGGTTTTACCGGAACAAAACTTAATGGTTCAGTCGACAGAGATAGCCTCTGATCTTGCACAGAAGCATCGTGCGGCCTTTGCGAGCATAAAAGCGCTTCTGCGGAAACCAATCGCTGAAGACATGCAGACAAGAGAACTAGAATCCATACGAGAGTTTGTCGATATTTGGTACGCTGAACCAACTTGGACAAATCTTCAGGATATTAAAATTCATTAGGCCCAGCAAAAGATGATTCGGATTTAAAAAGCTGTGTAGGTTCTTATATCCGCTTTTAAAACCGTTCTTTGCGGGCTTTATAAGCAATGGGAAAATGAAAACAGCCGCAAAAAGAATAGAATTAAGACCCGCTAATAAGGAGGATCGAAAAAAAATATACACCTGGCTTGCCGGATCAGATATAACATCATCTATGCTAGGCCCTCCGGACTACCCGGACCATTCGATTCCCACATGGGAAGAATTTTGTGATGAATACACTGTGTCTTTCTTTACAAATTCAGGTGATGGCAAGGGCAGAAACTATATTATAATGGTAAATGATGAAGACGTCGGCACGGTTGGATACGACCTCTTAGATAAAAAGAAGAACAGGGTTGTCTTAGATATTTGGATGCGGTCCGCTAAATATTGTGGCCATGGATACGGCAGTGATGCTCTTATAGCAATTTGCGGTTATATCCGCGATGAATATGGCATTACTAATTTTTTAATTAGCCCATCTGCACGGAATAAAAGAGCTATTGGCGCTTATAAAAGAGCCGGCTTTGAATATGTAAAATTGCTTAACAAAGCAGAGCAGATCAAAATATTTGGTCAACCGGAATATGATGATAATATTTTGATGATAAAGAGTCTGTAGAAGAGTCTGTAAGCACTTAGAGAAATAGCCGCAAGGATGAAGCGACTTTGTATCTATTCCCGAGGCAATGGACAAAACAAAAGGAGCATAGATCATGATCAAAACGAAAACATTTACAAATGAACTAAAAGCTTTTCATGCAATGAGCGAGTTGGCGGAATTGGATGGCAAGGTTAATGCCTTTATTCAGGAAAATAGTGTGGACCAGGTCATTTCGGTATCAGACACCTGTACAACAGCAGGTGGGGATACAATCGGTATCATCAGAGTTCTGGTCTACGCAAAATCATAAACGCTCAGCTTTTGCTACTTGTCGATAAAATGGAATATGAAATTTTAAAGCGTCCTGGAATTTCCATATGTTATTTAGAAACGGAATTGACAAGATCACACGCTCAAAATTTTCATATTATCAGACGGCACTGGAAAGCGTTTAATGCCTTACTGCGGATCAACAAGGTAAGGCTCGGGCCTGACTGGGAAAAATATGCGATCACCCAAAAGCGTAAGGGCGATTATTATTATCAATGTGCATTTCCGGCGAAAACTCACGTCAGCCCGTTTGAATTTAGCAGAATTCCCGCAGGAAGTTATATTAGATTTGTCCACAAGGGGCCGATGAACGCAATCCGGGGAACCATTAACACAATATAC
>CAYVMI010000094.1:0-9378 GCA_964452555.1 uncultured Desulfobacterales bacterium | reverse complement strand
TGACCCTTTTAGGGTCACCATTATGCCACCCTTTTTAGGGGTGGTTGTTAACTCTGCGGGCGGCGCCATCCCCGAACCCTGGGCGGACGATTACGCCATTTATGTGCAAACCATCGGCACCAGCAGCCACAGCGCCCCGGGGTTTAGCGCCGGCTATAATCATCTGATAAATGACGGCGTCAGTACCGAATATCTGTTTTCAGGCTTCATGGACACCGGTTCACTATGCAGCCCGGGCTACCACCTGTATTATTCCGAACGCCTGGATGTAAACGGCAGCATCAGCGCAACCGGAGTTACCGGGTTTTGCTATGGCGACAGCTACTTTTCGGATCTGACAGCTCTGGTCCACAGCTACGCCATTGACGGTGATGCGCTTTATATCGCCCGCAGCAACGGCCCAACCGTCGATGTTTATCGCATTGACCGATCAACCAACGAATTTAGCATGATTTATGAAAAAGAATTTGTGGGTCAACAGCGGGCCCTGCTCATCGATGTCAGCAACGGCAATGTGCTGCTGCATTCCTATGACCGTGACGATTTTGCAGATAACGAAGTTGTACTTATCACTTTTCAGGATGTTGATGTCGGTCTGTTCTATACTACGGAAACACTCACTCTCCCGGGAAGCGGCATCCCCATGCATTTACAGGTTTTGGTTGCGCCGTGAGATAAATTAAATCTGTCGCCCAACACCGGCAGAGCGTGAAAAGTCCATTTGTGGACGGACACGAATCAGGGGTGTTGAAGAATCGGAGCAAAGGATGAAACTCTGCGTCCTTTAGGGCGCGGAGTTTCTGATTCAGGTCATATCAGGCATGGGGCAGGATAATGCGGCTTCCGTGATATATGCGGGAATTTTTTGCAGGTAGTCATGACTTGGCCACGTATAGCTTTCCGTCCTTTACCACATTTGCCACGCGCATTATTCGCTGGGCAACACGCCTTTTGCCGGTCCCGTTGTAAAACTCCCACTTCCCATTGACCATTTCACCGGTGCCGTCAAACAGATCAAAGTGGCCTTCCTCCAAAGAGAAAACAACGGCATCCCCGGCTGCGCTGTTTTTGAGTGTGCCTAGAAAATCGGCCTTCCCGATGGCCTGCGCCGGATTAAGCGTTACGGCTTTAATGGCGTCCTCCAGGGGCATGCCTAAATGCAGAAATTTGCCAATGGTTGTGACCAGGTCGAAAACCGGCCCGTTTTGATTATAAATGTGCAGATCCGTAGAGATGGTATCCGGCCAAAAGCCCTGCGCCACGGCTGCTTCGGCCACATCCCAGCAAAAGCTCGCCATACCATGGCCAACATCGAAAATGATGCCTTTTTGTTGAGCGTTCCATACAGCCTCACGTACGCGTTTGTTCTCATCCAGTATGCCGCAGCCATAGCGGTGAAAGGTGTGGGTCAGGATGTCGCCGGCTGTTAGAACGTTAAGGATGTCGTCCAGATTGTCACAATAGGCATCCAAGGGGTGCACCATGAGCAAAAGCCCGCTTCGGTCTGCGATGTTACGGGCAATATCAAGCGCCTTCAGGCCGGCATCCCTTTCCGGGCCCTGGCTTTCCTCACCCAGGCGTACCTTAACGCCGACAATTACGTCGCGGTGGGCTTCGATGGTCTCCAGTGCTTTTTCGATGGAAAGAGCCGCCGGCAGGACGGCCTCGCCGAAATCAAAGCTGATCATGCCTAAGCAGGAGACATTGATAAGGGCAAATGCCCGCGTATCCAGTTGGTCAACAACATATTTTCTAAATCCATTGAAGGTGTCGGCCCCGGCGGAGCCCGGATCAATTATGGTGGTGGCGCCTCGGGCAATACAACAGGCATCGGGTCGTTCAATCCCGTAATGGGAAACACCCCAGTAAGTATGCACATGCATGTCAATCATGCCCGGCACCACATAGGCCCCTTGGCAGTCGATGGTGCGCCGGGACATGGATGGATTGATATCCGGATTGCATGCAGCGACCAGGCCATTGGCAAAGGCCACATCCATTGCTGCCTGAATACCGCTGGACGGATCGATCAGTGTCCCGTTTTTTAAAAGCAAGTCATAGGATTCCATTAGAAGGGTCCTTTCTCAGCGCTTAGCTTATCGGCCGGATGGATAGACGCGAATAAGTATAAAACATTATGAAATAGAGGCAACTTAAAACCGACGGAAGTTTGAAAGATATTGATGGTAATTCATTGACTGCGTATGGCATTATTGACTCAAATAACTACAAGCTATCTCAAAAATAAGATTTTTGGTTCCCCTCGACATGCTCGGGGTCGAAGGCAGATCAAAGCATGCGAAAAAAATTACCACAGGCATATGCCTGATATTTCGAGGAACAATTTTTGAGCATAACACATGATATGTATCCGCCCGAGGCGGGGTAGCAAAAAGATATTTTTGAGATAGGTTGTAATTCGTTTGCAATTTGCCATAACAAATAGGAAAAAGGGCATATAAGTTCGCTGAATAAACTAACTTGAGGTTGAGGTGGCGCGAAATAATACCGAAACAGACCCCATAAAACTTTTTTTGAAATGGTATGATGAGGCCCGGGCTCAAAGCGGGGAATCCTTGCACAAAGCGCGGCTGATTTTGTTGGGGTTCCAATTTCTCCGTCGCTTGCTGACGCTAATGCTGCCCTGGTCGAACCTCCTGCGACCCGACATTGCCACCTTGGCCACCACGACGCCGGACAACAGACCTGCGGCAAGATCGGTGCTGTTCAAAGGCTTGGTTAACGGCGGGTTTTCGTTTTATACCGATTATGAAAGCAACAAGGGTCGGGAGCTTAAAGCTGATCCGTCGGCGGTATTGGTATTCTATTGGCATCTTCCACCCCGTCAGGTACGTATAGACGGCAAAGTGCAGAAGCTCTCCAGGGAAGAGGCGCAAGCGGATTGGAACGCCCGGCGGCGTGAGAACCAGACAGCGTCGGCTGCATTTCCTCAAAGCAGTGTTATCCGGGGAAGGGGAGAACTGAAGGAGAAAGTCAAACAGATCAAACGCCAATACCGGGGGCGGCCTGTCCCCTGTCCGGATTCCTGGGGTGGGTACTGCTTAATTCCCGAGAAAATAGAGTTCTGGGAGGGACGCTTAAACTGGATACATAAACGCGTTCGCTATAAATTGACTAATGGCAGCTGGGAAAAGAAATATTTGGCTCCCTAAAAAGAAAATCGCCGGTACGATTTTCTTTTAATATAATTTGAATACGCTCAACTCAAATTGAGAGTGTTAACCTTATTGTTGCAAAAGCCTGAGAATTTCAGAATCAAGACGCCTAAGGGATGCCCTCGACAAAGCGGCCCGACAAGCTTGATTCAAAGGCTTGTTGTAGTTTTCTAACCTGTTCCAACGTAGCTAGAAGAATAAAGTCGGAAGAATTTCATGAGGTTGCATCGAAAAAGTTGCACGGTCGCTATGAAATCCACTATAATATCGAACCATAAGATAAACTTTGCCAGGTTGTTTATGCAACTTTGAGGTTTTCAGGAGGATCCATATGCAAAAAGCAGCAACCAACAAGTGGGTGCTACTGCTTCTGGTTTTTTTCATATCCGCGCTTTTTCTGTCCATGATCCGGCAGTTTCTGATGGCCATCTTTCTGGCCGGCATCTTTTCGGCCCTGGCCTATCCACTCTATAAACGACTTGAAAAATGGTTTCGCGGCCTGCGGGTTCTGGCATCCCTGTGCACGCTGGTGCTGATCGTGCTGGTCATCATTCTGCCCCTGGGAGGCCTCATGGGCATTGTGACGGCCCAGGCCATTAAAGTGGGGCAGACGGTCAAGCCCTGGGTGGAGCAGCACCTGTCGGAACCGGACGCCATCTCAAACCTGATTCAATCATTGCCGTATATCGACAATATCGAACCGTACCGCAACCAGATAATTCAAAAGGCGGGCGAGATGGTGGGCGCACTCAGCGGTTTTCTCATTGGCCGTCTCCAGTCGGTTACCTATGGTACGGTTAATTTCATGTTCATGCTTTTTATCATGCTCTACACCATGTTTTTCTTCCTGATGGATGGTGATAAACTGATTCATAGAATGTTATACTACCTGCCCCTGGAAGACCACGACGAGCGCCGTATGTTGGATAAGTTCACCTCCGTAACCCGGGCCACCCTCAAAGGGACTGCCGTCATCGGTGTGATTCAGGGGTTGCTGGGCGGAATTGCCTTTGCCGTCGTGGGCATTCCCAGTGCTGTTTTCTGGGGGACCATTATGGCGGTTTTATCATTCATTCCCGGCATCGGGTCGGCGCTGGTATGGGGACCGGCAGTCATTATTCTGGCCGTCGGCGGCAGCTTCATCAAAGCCATCGGCCTGGGCGTGTTCTGTGCGGCGGTGATCGGCAGCATCGATAATTTTCTACGGCCCATCCTGGTGGGCAAAGACACCCAAATGCATGAGCTCATGATTTTGTTCGGAACCCTGGGCGGCATCGTGATGTTCGGGGTGGTGGGTGTAATTATCGGCCCGATCATTGCGGCCCTGTTTGTAACGGTATGGGAAATTTACGGGGTTGTTTTCAAGGATGTACTGCCTTTGGTTGGTACTTCGGAGGTTGACGATCAAGCAGAGGAAGAATGACAACAGAACTTAGCTTAACATCGGGAAAAGATATCGACTGGATTGTACCGCTGGTCAGAGCCTACCATGAATTTGAAGACGTGCATATGAACGCTGCGGACCGGGTGGCATCCGTGCGGGAGATTGTTTCCAATCCCGATTACGGAGGCATATGGGGTATCTATCATGAAGGGGAGCCTGTGGGGTATCTGGCCCTCTGCAGCGGATACAGCATTGAGTTTGGCGGACGGGATGCCTTCATTGACGAATTTTATATCGAACCGGCCTACCGGGGAATAGGTGTGGGTTCCAAGGCTTTGGCGCTGATCAAGATTGAGGCTGCCAAAATAGGACTCAAGGCCCTGCATCTGGAAGTCGATCGTGCCAACGCAAGGGCCAGGCGGGTATACGGCAAAGCTCAATTTGTTGAGCGGGATAAATACTTGCTGATGTCTTGCAGCATATCGTGACAAATTCCTTAATTTTCCTAAATCTTTCTAAGTGTCGAAATCGGTATCGGTATCGAAATCGGGATCGACAGACGATATAGTCGGAGTAGCGAACTGTATTGATTCCATAGCGATTCCGATACCGAGTCGTTGCATTACCCAGACAATCAAGCGTCAAAAGGATTAAACTAATGCCTAATGATTTAAGAGACAGCGCCCAGCGCGTTCAGGACTTTATAATTGGCGAAGGTTTTTCATTTGAAGTCAAAGAACTGCCCGGTTCCACCCGAACCGCCCAAGAAGCGGCGGACAGCATCGGCTGCAGCGTGGCTCAAATAGCCAAATCGCTGGTGTTCAGGGAGAAGGCCACCCAAGAACCGGTTTTAGTGATTGCCTCGGGTGTCAATCGGGTGGATGTTGCCAAAATAAAAACAGCGACCGGTTTGGCACTCGGTAAAGCCGACGGAACCTATGTTAAGGAAAAAGTGGGTTTTGCAATCGGCGGCATTCCGCCGGTGGGTCACAAGGCGCCTCTTAAAACCATCCTGGATCCGGATTTAAAGCAATATGAAGTCATTTGGGCGGCGGTGGGTACGCCCTTTGCCGTTTTTCAGCTAAAACCGGACGATTTGGAGCCGCTTACCAAAGGTCAATGGCTGGATTTACGTATGAACACATGAAGATACACCTATTGTATATCAGGTTAAGCCTCCTTCCAATTTTCGTAGTGGCTGTAGTTAATCCCAGCCTTGACAATAGTACTTGTCTTGCTGAGAATTGCCCCCATCGATATTAAAAAGACGCCACAACCACCAACTAAAATGCTGATAGTCAAAGTTGTAGGCTCTGGTGACTTACCCATTACGTGAGCGATTAAGGCAACTATTCTACCCCCGATATTAATGAGCGTAGCAACGATAGAAGCAGAGGCAATACCAATGCCTGCGACATGCAGGCCGTGGGTTTCTTTATCATTCAACTCTCCGGATTCTTTGACAATCGTGTAGATGTAGTAGACAATTAATCCAATATAAATAATGATCAACAGGATGGATGTAAAGATGAAGTCTATGCCTTCGATAATCCCCTTGATCAATTCGCCTATTTCATCTTTCAGTTTGATTAAAAGTAGTATCATGAAAACAGCCATAACACATACCACAGAAAGCACATGGAATGTGCATTCGACCCTTGCAGCTACCTCCTCATCCGGTAGATACTTTCCGGATGGGAAAATTTTTCTGGTAAAGACCTCGAAATAGTATTGAGTCAGAAAGCTAAATGTCGATAAAATAATGGGCAACAGGCCAGCAATCAACATAAGCGCTTTCCACGACGAAGTTGTTGGTATAGAATGGATTGACCATTCGAGATCAATCACTTGCAAGGCCTGGAAGAGAATACCGCCCATAGCCACAATAATAGTTAGTTTAGCAAAAACAACCAGAATATCATGGGTAAGTAAATTATTATTAACGGTATTTCTGAGTTCATCTGCAGCCGCCGCTCCGACAGAGCGGGGTTGAGGAATAGAGCTGCTGCCCTTATTCTCTGACAGGCCCAGGATATCGAGAGGGGCCGGACGTTGATTGGCCCAATCACAGAAAGGTCTTGCCTGATCCGGTGTTACGATGGCACGACCCGAGACAATTTTCCATAGGGCTGTTCCCACAAAGGCGATCGGCAAAGTAATCAGGTCAAAGAAGGTTAAATTACGACTCGCATCGCCCGACCAGAGCCGAACCAATGTGGTAACAAAGGGGATATTGATCGCTTCATCCAGCATTTCAAATATCCGGTCCACCAGTAAACGAACCAAATCCAACGCCAGCTCCAGCAAGTCTCCTGCCATCTTAGCCAGGGTTTTTATGATGCCCTTAACTAATTTCAGTATCATGATAGGAGAGTCCTGCAACTTATCCAACAAGTCATCTTCCTGCCTAAAGCGTTCAACTAAATCATTGAATGGGCTCTCCATATCTTGTTTGTAATTGTTATGTAGTTTTTTTAAAAAATTGCTTATGGCTTCCAATTCATTCTTGGGCAGGGAAGACGGTTGAATCGTATCATTTTTTCTCAAACTACCACTGGCGTTGCCCATAATATCTGATCCCGCCCGGTTATTGTGGGCTAGAGCCTTGGGCGCGGGAATATCAAGCTTGCCAACTCGGAAGCCCTGCGAGTTCATGTCTTGACGGTGTTTATCCACATCAGTTGCCGGATCGATAAACTTGTCAACGAGAGCGTCTAATTCGTCAATTTTATCTTGATAGGCCTTATTGACCTTTTTGCCAAATTTTGCGGCAGTCAGGCTTGCGGTACGGAAAAATGCCCGCACGGTGGCCTGGATGGCGTCGTTCGCGGCAAAGACGTCCTTGCCGTCGAAGATGAAACAGACAGCCTGCAGGATTTTTTGCCCAATGTTTTTTATCACGGTACCCAGCTTTTCAAAGACCCTGGCGAGAAACTTCCCCAATGCTTCGAATCCATCGATGATCGAATCAAAGACCTTCGTGGTGAATTTCCAGACCTGCTTGCCGATATTTACTATGAACTCAACTCCCGCATCCAGCACATTTACGACCAGTTCTTTAATTCGTGAAAAAGCATTGCCGATAAAATTAAAGAAGTCCCCGATCAGGGTAAAAGGATTTCCACCGGTTACGTGCTTTGCATGAAACTTTCGAGGTGTGATCGCTTCAAAGGCTGCGCCATCATCCGCCAGGGCCATGCTATAGCTGCTGCGTACAGAACCGTCACAGTGTGCGCCCCGCTTAGCCTTGCTGGATGCATGACCAAAACTGCGGATCAATTCCCCGACCTGTCTTTGGTGCTCCGGTGGGGCCAGGGCGCTGATATCTTTGCTCACGTTAAAGCCTTTGGCATTGCCGGCCAGGCGTTCAGTGATACGTCCATTCGGCTGTATGGGCACTCTCTCCAGGCCGCTGGTATCAGCATGCAATGTGGGTGCTTTCAGGCCTCCGGCCCGTATGACACCGCGGATGCGGCCCATGTGGTTGGTCTCCATGACTACGGGCAGGCGCGGCCCGACGCGATGGGCAACACCATCAACATAGAACAGGCAAGGTGCGTCAGCGGTCAGGCTGATCTTTTGATCAACGCTTGGAACCTCGTTGGCATCGAGCACTTCGATGTCGAAAACATGAGCAGAGATGGGGGTAATGTTTTCGCTTACAGCAGTAGCGACCGACAGCGGGATTTGAGACCAGGAAGTGGTGGCGAGGTTTTGGCTTTTGTATTGTATCGTTGTAGCCTTAGGTGCCAGCGTAAATAGTTCCTCACCATTGGGCATTACACGGGGACAAACCATCTCAGCTACCTGATCGCCTAAACAGGTCCAGAGATAGTCCTCGGGATCATCCGCCAGGCGCAACACCCAGAGCTGTTTGGTCTCCGAATCGGTTGCATAGATAGCGAATTTGCTGCCGGCCGAATCCAACAAGCCAATCACGCCGGTACATATTCGTCCAACCGACTCAGGTCCATCTCCTTTTCCAATCAGGGACAGATAGGAGGGCGTAGCGCTGCGATAGCCTTGAATCAGGCCCAGCTCACCGTCCTTTTTATGTACCAGCAATGCATCTTTGGGGCCTGCGGGTACATCGAAGATGCGGGCGCCATGAAGATTCAGGCCCGGTATTTCTACCGTATTGGCACCGGTTTCAAATCCCAATCGGGGTATGTCATGCAGATCATCCTCGGGGATTGAAATGGCGGTATGAAATTCCAGCCCTCCATCGCGCAACCGTAGCAGGGTGTAGCGCAAGTTGTCGCTTTCGCCAGTCAGCGGCGTAGCCAATTGGTATGTGGCGGCTTGTTCCACACCCGACCAGCCCGGTGCTTCATGTTTGCTGTCGTGATAGGTATTGAAGGCGATGTCTTCGTTGACGATATTGCCGGGTTCTGCCGGCGGCAAGGTATCCAGCATGAAAAACTGCTCATTGCCGCGCCCTTTTTCAGGTTCGCCATAGCCATGGGTGACACCATAGAGTACATGGTTGCCATCCTGACGCCGGTGAATGCACAACTGACGCACGGATGAGAGGACTGTACGCGAATCGTCGCCTTTATGAGTCCATTTTTTGTCGGACCAAACAGGCTTGCCATCTTTTATGACGCACCACATGATCTGAACAATGGCGCTATGCTCGGCAACAGGCGATTGATACGCAACAAAGACGTAGGTAATACCATTCTGGTGAAATCCGGAGAGAGCCTTAATCCCGCTTAACGTTTTTTCCGCGCTTGTGGGATCGTACATTTCCGGTAATTCCGTTTCCGTATGAGCCCAGCCCGAGGGACTGGCCGAATCCATATAAAAATGAACCAG
>CAYVMI010000093.1:0-9611 GCA_964452555.1 uncultured Desulfobacterales bacterium | reverse complement strand
TGTCATCCGCAAAATTTAGGTGAGTGCAATCACGACAGCCGACTAAAACACTTTATTTACTCCGAAATCCCGAAATTGAAAGAGGGAGATCGGGAAAAACAATGTACTAAATTGTTATTAAATCTATTTCGGATGCATTCTATCAGACATTTTTGACACAGCTGAAGTGGTAGTAGGGATCAAATATAATTTCCCTGGATTAAAGGGTGAACTATATGATGAAAAGGATTTTTTGTGTTGTCTTTTACTTTACGATTTCTTGCTAACCTATAATGCTCTTTTCGGGGGAGAAGCCATTGGAATTAATACAAGTATTGATTACCGGATTGGGTCAGGGATGTCTGTACGGGCTGATCGCGCTAGGATTCGTCCTGATCTACAAAGCCACCGAGATCGTTAATTTTGCCCAGGGAGACCTCCTGATGATGGGGGCGTTCTTTGCAGTGACCTATGTCATGATTCTGGGCCTGCCCTTTTGGCTGGCTTTGATCCTGACCATGGTTTCCATGGCTGTTTTCGGATATCTGCTCGATATGCTGGTGGTGCGGTCGATGATTGGCGAATCCTCGTTTTCGGTCATCATATTGACCATCAGCATCGGCTTTATCCTGCGTTCGGTTGCCGGCGCCATCTGGGGCAATGACATTCTTTCCCTGGTAACGCCCTATTCGGGCAAGATGGCCAGTTTCGGCGGCCTGGTCATCGGCCAGGAATACCTCGTGGTCATTGCCGGAACCATCGCTTTATCCCTTGGGCTGTATCTTTTTTTCCGGTTTGCCAACCTGGGAATCGCCATGCAGGCCGCTTCCCAGAACCAGCTGGCTGCCTACTATATGGGAATTCCCGTCAAAAGGGTGTTTTCCCTGATCTGGGCCATCAGCGCCATTGTGGCTGCAGTGGCCGGGGCACTTATGGCACCCATATCACTGGTCAGCCCCCAGATGGGATTTCTGGGTATAAAAGCTTTTGCAGCCGCGGTAATCGGCGGCTTCGGCAGTCTGCCGGGAGCATTGATCGGCGGCCTGATCATTGGCTGCACCGAACAACTGGCCGGAACCTACCTTCCCATGGGGTTTCAGGAAATCAGCGCCTATCTGATCATGTTCCTGGTGTTGACCATTAGACCCCAGGGGCTTTTTACCCAGATACAGCAGAAGAAGGTATAATGGATTGCTCTTGGCTGTTGGTTATTGGCTCTCAGCCGCCAAGAGACAAGAGCTAAGAGCTGAAGAGGCTGAAGTTTACTATGCGCATCATATTTAAAACATCCTATCTTCAGGATATCAAGCTGCTTAAGCACAGCGGCTACTGGTTCTGGTACAGCCTGCTCTTGGCTGCTGTTTTGCTGGCGCCGGCTGTACTGGATGAATTTTACATTGGTGAAATGGCCTACATCATTATCTACGCCATTGCCGGACTGGGTTTGATGATCCCGGTCGGGTTCACCGGCCTGCCCAGCCTGGGGCATGCCGCCTTCATGGCCATAGGCGCCTATACGCACGGCTACTTTCTGAGCCAGGGGTTTCCTTTCCTGGCATCCATTGCCCTGGCCGGGGTTTTCGGGTTGGTGGTGGGTGGGCTGATCACCATACCGTTGAAACGCATGACCGGCATTTACTTTGCCATTGCTTCCCTGGCGTTTGCCATTATCGTGGAGGAAATCATTGCCCACTGGAAATCGGTTACCGGCGGCCTGGCCGGTCTGGCCGTGGACATGCCCGTGATCTTCGGGGTTGCCCTGGAGGAGACCTGGCAGTTCTACTTTCTCTGCCTGGCCGTTCTTCTCGTGGTGCTCTACTGCACCTTGAATCTCGTACGGTCTCCCAGTGGACGGGCGTTTATTGCCATACGGGATTCCGAGATATCCGCCGAGAGCATGGGCATCAACCTGTCCATCTATAAAATAAAGTCTTTTGCCATCAGCGGATGCTTTACCGGACTGGCCGGCGCTCTGTTCGCCCACCGGCTTTTTTTTCTGACGCCGGATGCCTTCAACTTTTTGTTGTCCATTCAGCTTTTGATGATGGTGGTTGTGGGCGGCCTGGGGACCATCCACGGCGCGATCTTCGGGGCCATTTTCGTTGGGTTGCTGCCCCAGGCCATCGCCATTGCCAAGGACCACCTGCCGCCGGTCATTGGGGAATTTCCCGGCCTGGAGCCGGGTTTGTTCGGGGTCATCATGGTGCTGTTCATCATTTTCGAGCCCATGGGGTTGTACGGCCGGTGGGTCAAGCTCAAGCTGTTTTTCCAGATGTTTCCCCTGTACCGCAAAGCGACCTTTAAACGCCAGAAAACCTATTTGAAAACAGAGCGAGTGCAATGACATTTTTCAAGGCAGAAAACATTTCCATTGATTTCGGTGGCATCCGGGCGGTCAACAATGTCAGCTTCCAGGTGGCAAAGGGCTCCATCTACACGATCGTGGGGCCCAACGGCGCCGGCAAGACCACCATATTCAACATCATCAGCCGCATATACAACCTGACCGAAGGCCGGATTACCTTCGAAGACCGGGACATCACCCGCTTGCCGGCTCACAAGGTGGTCAACCTGGGCATTGCCCGGACCTTTCAGAACATCGAACTGTTCGAGCATGCCTCGGTGCTGCACAATCTATTGATCGGGCGTCACATTCACTGCCGCTCCAGATTTTTGTCGGACCTCCTGTTTTCACCGAAAGTCAAACAGATGGAGCTCGAGCATCGGCGAAAAGCAGAGGATGTAATCGATTTTCTGGACCTGCAGCACTACCGGGACCAGTTGATTCAGAACCTGCCCTACGGCGTGCGCAAGATCGTGGAACTGGGCCGGGCCCTTTGCACCGAACCCAAACTCCTGCTGCTGGACGAGCCGGCATCCGGCTTGAACGTGGATGAAACCGAGGACATGTCCTTCTGGATCGACGACATCAAGAAGCTTCTGGGCATCACCGTCATCATGGTGGAACACAACATGAACCTGGTTTCCCAGGTCTCCGACCACGTGCTGGCCATTAACTACGGTGAAAAACTGGCGGATGGCTCAGCTAAGGAAGTTCAAGAAAATCCGGAAGTGATCAAGGCCTATCTCGGGGAGGACAAAGATGCCGGATAGCATGCTCACATTGCGCAATATCGAAACCTATTACGGCCCCATCCTGGCGATAAAAGGCATCAGCCTGGATGTTCATGAGGGCAAAGTTGTCACCATCCTGGGCGCCAACGGCGCCGGCAAGACCACCATTTTAAAAACCATCTCCGGTGCCATGGACCCCCGGAAGGGCAAGGTTGAATTTTTAGGAAAAGAGATCCAGAAAAGGGATCCGGACTGGGTAGCGCGCCAGGGAATCGCCCATGTTCCGGAAGGGCGGGAAGTGTTTCCCTTGCTGACGGTTCACGAGAACCTGCTCATGGGCGCCTATGGCCGCAAGGACAGGCAAGGGATCCATGAGGATCTGGAGATTGTCTATCACTATTTTCCTATTTTAAAAGACCGCATTAAGCAGAAATCCGGTTTTCTTTCGGGTGGGCAGCAGCAGATGCTGGTATTGGGAAGGGCCATGATGGCCCGACCCAGGCTGATGCTCCTGGACGAACCGTCCCTGGGCCTCTCACCCCTGTTTGTGCAGGATATATTCGGCATCATCAAACGTCTGAACACGGAGCAGAAGATGACCATCCTGCTGGTGGAACAGAACGCCAACATGGCCCTGCAAAACAGCGCCTATGGCTATGTACTGGAAAACGGCCGCATCGTCATGAAGGATACCTGCGCAAACCTGATGGCCAGCGAAGACATCAAGGAATTTTACATGGGGGTTAAAGACGAGGGGATCAGGGGGTGCCGCCGCTGGAAAAAGCGCAAGACCTGGCGTTAAGATCGTGGAACGATTTTAGGAAGCGCGATGTCGTCGCTACTATACCGTAAATTAATGGTTTATTTTAACTAAGGACAATCCATATCAATGACCGAGATTTCATACAAACCAACAATCATCGAGGGCTGCGACACCATTGTAAAATTGTTCTGGCACCGGGTGCAGCAGTTGGGCGACAAGGTCGCCATGCGGGAAAAGAACTTCGGCATATGGGAGTCCTTTACCTGGGCCGAGTACGGTAACAAGGCCCGGGAGGTCGGCATGGGGCTCCTGGCCCTGGGGTTGCAGCGGGGGGATGTCTGTTCCATTGTCAGCGATAACAACAAGGAATGGCTCTACACCGACATGGGCATACAGGGCATCGGCGGTGTCACCAGCGGAGTGTATATCACCGATTCCAGCAAACAGCTGGAATACTTGGCAACCGACTCAGCCACGCGCTTCCTGTTCGTGGAAAACGAGGAACAGCTGGATAAATACCTTGAGGTCAGGGCGTGCACGCCCTTGATCGAAAAGGTTGTCGTGTTCGATCCGGAAGGACTGCATGAGTTCAGAGACGACCAGGTCATGATGATCGAGGACCTGTATGCCCTGGGCCGCAGCCACATGGATACGCACCCGGACCTGTGGGAGCAGGCGCTGCAGCAATCCAAGCCCGAAGACCTGGCGGTTCTGATCTACACATCGGGCACCACCGGTCCGCCCAAGGGCGCCATGGTCAGCCATCAGAACTGCATGTACCAGGTGGAGACCTTTGCCAAGATTTTTGAAATCAACCATCGGGATGAGCAGCTGTCCTTTTTGCCCCTGTGCCACATTCTGGAGCGGCTGCTGACCATCTTCATCCCCTTGAAATCCTGCGGCACGGTCAACTTCGCGGAAGGCACCGACACGGTCCCGGAAAACATCCGTGAGTTGACGCCCACTATATTTATTGCGGTCCCGCGCATCTGGGAAAAGTTCTATTCCGCCATCCAACTGCAGGTCAAGGATGCCACGCGTTTCGGCAAATGGGTCTACCGTGTGGCAGAAAAGATCGGCCACAGGGCATCAGCCTACAAAATCAGGCACGAGCAGGTTCCCATGCCTTTGCAAGCCCTTTTCTGGGTGGTCCAGAAAACAGTCCTGAGCAACATTCTGCGCATGATGGGCTTGGACCGCCTCCGGTGGGCAGGCACAGGGGCCGCACCGATTTCGCCGGACCTGATCGGCTGGTACCTGGCCATGGGCATCGACATGTTCGAAGCTTATGGACAGACCGAGTGCTGCGGCGTGGCCACGGCCAACCGCATCGGCAGCCAGAAACTGGGCACCATCGGCCAAGCCATTCCTGGCACCGACATCCGAATCTCCGGGGAAGGGGAGATTCTGATCAAAAGCCCCGGGGGCTTCCTGGGCTACCTCAACCAGCCGGATAAAACAGCGGAAACGGTGGTGGACGGGTGGCTGCACTCCGGCGATGTGGGCAAAATGGACGAGGATGGGTATGTGACCATCACTGATCGTCTCAAGGACATCATCATCACGGCGGGCGGAAAAAATATATCCCCCAGCGAGATCGAGAACCAATTAAAATTTTCACCTTATATTACCGATGCGGTAGTCATCGGCGATCGCAGAAAATACCTGACCTGTTTGGTCATGATCGACCAGGAAAACGTGGAAAAGTATGCCCAGGACAACGATATCCCGTACACCAATTTCGCCAGCCTGTGCGCAGCCGAGGAGATTGTGGCGCTGATCTGGGGGGAAACCCGGCGGGTGAATAAACAGTTTGCCCGGGTGGAGCAGATCAAGAAAATCCGGCTGATCGATCAACTGCTTACGGCGGAAGATGACGAGCTGACGCCCACCATGAAACTGAAGCGAAAATTCGTAAACCAAAAGTATGGTGATTTAATTGAAACCATGTATTAGTCCTTTTATTCGTAGTACCCATTCGATAAATACTTTGACCCGAATTGAGCATTGGGACGGTGGTGATTTATCTGTACAGGGTAACAACGGTGTGATGGAAACTACCGCGGGTTCCCGAAACCTAAACCTAATAAGGAGGAGAAGATGAATCGAAAAATTCTGTTGAACCTTTTGTTGAGTGTTGCGGTACTTTTCGGCATGGTCGTCGTTGTTCAGGCCGAGAGCCGAGGTGTTCATGAAAACGAGATTATCGTTGGGACGCATACCGATTTAAGCGGAGCATTGGCCAGTTGGGGAATTGAAGTCACACAAGCGCTCAGGATGCGGTATAATGAAGCAAACGAAGCAGGCGGCATTTATGGACGCAAGATTAGATTAATAGCAGAAGATTCCCAGTACAGGGTGCCACTTGCTGTACAGAAAACAAATAAGCTGATCAACCGGGACAAAATATTTTTCATGATCGGTGCCCTGGGTACACCTCATAACAATGCTGCTTTCAAAATAATGGAAAAAGAAAACGTGCCCAACCTGTTTCCCGCAACGGCAGCCCGTTCTATGGCAGAGCCTCTGCACAGGCTGAAATTTCAGTATCTTGCGACGTATTACGGGAATATGCGAGCAGCTGTAAAGTATTTTATTGAAGAGAAAGGCAAAAAACGACCGGGTTTGATTTACGTCGACACTGATTTCGGTCAGGAAACTGTGGCAGCTGTTCACGATCAGTTGAAGGTGCATAATGTAGAACTTGTGGCTGAAACAACGCACGAAGCGACCGAAACCAATTTTGTCAGTGCTATAACAAAGCTGAAAAAAGCGCAATGCGATGTTATCTTTATGGGAACCGTTGTTCGCGACACGATCATCGCTGCTACAACAGCAGCCAAATTGGGATGGAAAGTTGATATGGTCGGCCAGACAGCTGCCTGCCATGACGTTATTCCATTAAAAGGAGGCAAGGCGGTCGAAGGCCTTTACGCGGTAACTTCCATCCCCATGATTTATGAAGATCATGCGGATGAAACAATAAAAACTTTTATAGTAAACTTCAAAAAGAAATACGGTAAAGAACCGTCGAGTGGTGCTGTATTGGGATATGTCGCCGCCGAACTGACGGTAATAGCCTTAGAAAAAGTCGGCCGTAACTTGACTGTTGACAGCTTTGTCAAAGCAATGGAAAGCATCAAAGGCTACCAGCATCCTCTTGGCGGGCCGGTTATCAATTTCAGCTCGAATAACCATTTGGGCTCCAAGGAGTCTGTCCTGCTACGTATCCAGGATGGAAAATGGTTACCCCCAAGTGGCAAGAAAATGGTTGTGGGTTACTGAGACTATCCGCCTTTCACAGAACAAGATCAATTTGCAGAATCGACTTAAGAAGGTTGTTGACCGCTATCTATCCACGTAGGACCCGACGTTTGTATAAAGAATTGTAGTGTCCAATTCGATCTAACAAACTGAAGCTCATTCGACTTGAAGTCGAGGGGTTCTCTTTTCGGCTGAAGCCGACTCAAGGGCATATTGAGTTTGCTTCGCAAACGTTACCTTATAGTTGCATAAACTACATGGCAAGGTATAGATAATTAATTGTTATTATATGAAATATCATCTCAATAGTGGCGTTTCCTGGATGCAACTCCTGGTGAATTCTAAGGATAGTATTTATTTTGCCATGTTGTTTACCCTTCGGGAAAGCCTGAGGACTTCAGATTCTGCGTTGCTGAGGGTTCGAAGTAAAAAACTACGACTTCGCCTTTAGACGCCTTGACTCTGAAGCCCTCAGACTCTTAAAACGTCGACGACATATTTTCATGCTTGGATGAAAGGAGTCATATGAGGACAAAGGAAGAATATTTTAAAAGACTCAAGAAAATGAGAAGGAACTTATATTTTAATGGTGAGCTGATTGGACGTGATCATCCTGCTCTTAAACCGTCAATTAATGTGATTGGCGCAACGTTTGATGCTGCAACGGATCCGGAGATGAAGGATTTGTTTACTGCGATTTCTCATTTGACGGGTGAAACCATTAATCGATTCTGCCATATCCATCAAAACAAGGACGATCTGCATAAAAAGCAGCAAATGACAAGGGTACTCTGTGGTAAAGTCGGGTATTGTGTTGGAAGATGCATGGGAGTGGATGCAGTGAATGCGGTAAATTCTATCTCTTATGAAGCAGACAAAGCCAACAAAGGTGAAACAAATTATTATGGAAATTTTATCAAGTGGCTGGATAGCTTCCAAAGAAATGATCTGGTTGGCTCATGTGCACAAACGGATGTCAAAGGTGATCGACTGAAACGACCAAGTGAACAGCCTGATCCTGATGCGTATTTACATGTTGTAGAACGCAGGGATGACGGCATTGTAGTTCGAGGGTGCAAGGTCCACATCACTTTTGCTTCAGTTGCAAATGAAATATTGGTTGTACCTACCAGAGCCCTGGGTCCGAACGAGTCGGATTATGCTGTATCCTTTGCTGTTCCTGCTGACCATGAAGGAGTGAAACAGATCCTGAATGTCCACAATATGAGGAGAAGGAATCACATCACACGTGGATTTGAGTTTGGATTTGTGGATTCATATGTTATTTTTGATGATGTTTTCGTTCCCTGGGAAAGGGTATTTCTCTGTGGAGAGCATAGTTATGGTGGTTTGTGTGCCCTTTTGTTCGCTCTCTTCCATCGTCACAGTTATTCCGGGTGCAAACCGGGCGTTGGGGATATTATCCTTGGGATGGCTGCTATTGCCGCTGAAATCAACGGCATTGAGAAGACTTCCCATATACGGGAGAAATTATCAAGAATCATAGAGATATCTGAGCTTGGATTTGCAGCCGGGTTTACAGCCTCAGAGAAGGGAGAGCCAAAACTGCATTTGCCGGGAATGGGAAAGGTGCCATTTGGTCCAGGAGCCTACATCCCGGATTCTATTTATGCTAATGTTGGCAGGTGTCTCACCGGCGAATCCGTTTTTCATGAACAGGAAATCCTATGCGATATTGCCGGTGGTGT
Organism: uncultured Desulfobacterales bacterium; assembly: GCA_964452555.1. GTDB lineage: Bacteria > Desulfobacterota > Desulfobacteria > Desulfobacterales > B30-G6 > B30-G6. The sequence continues at coordinate 821 of CAYVMI010000093.1, read as the reverse complement.
GCCCGCAACTTTGCCATTTGAAACCGAACTGATTAATGAAAAACTGAAACCTTTGTTAGAAAAATACATGAATCGTAACCGTGAAATGCCTATTGAAGACCAGATAAAGTTCTGGTTGTACATGAGTGATATGACCTGTTCCGCTGTTGGCAGCAGCTTGAACTATGGCGGATTTCATGGCGGAGGATCACCTATCATGGAACAGATTACTATTACCTCTCAATACGATATTGAAGCACGAAAGGAAATTGTTCGTCATCTGGCCGGGATAAAGTAACAAATTGAAAGTCTGGAATCAGAGATATCTGTGAAATGTAAAATCTAAATTCTATATGGGAAAATTAGTAGTTGGTGATAATGAAAGCGAAGAAGAGGATTCTGTCCCTGAAGAGTACAGGGATTGTTACTCTATATTAAGATGTTCCTAATAAATCACTACCGAAATCGTGATTTTGGTTTCCAGGATGTTTCAAAATATGACCACTGGCCTTCTATTTTACGCCACTTTTTTCGATTTTCGACCATTTCTTTGAGCTGAGTCAATATTACAATTGGGGTAGTCTTTCGCGCTGTAATCTCTCAATTGCTTTTGATCGGGACAATTGGCGTACGTTATCGACACCTCCGTATTCCATTTGAGAAAGGGCTCTTGAAATGGCGAAAACATCGGGATATGTTCGCAAATCCATAAAATGAAGAGTTCGATAAGTGCCTGTTACCTATTTCTTTTCGTTTCCTCCAAACGTTATTTTTTTTTAAAAGCCGCTTTCATTCAACATTCTGCCCTTGTGCAGCAGCCCCACCGGGTAGCCGTCACTACC
>CAYVMI010000092.1:0-9679 GCA_964452555.1 uncultured Desulfobacterales bacterium | reverse complement strand
CCCATGATGGGCGGCATGAACATCCCGCCGATGGATGCGGCCGGTTCGATCCCGCCGGCCACATGGGGTCTGAAGCCGGCTTTCTTCATCATGGGAATTGTAAATGCGCCTGTGGAAACGGTATTGGCGATGGCGCTGCCGGAAATAGAGCCAAACAGACCACTGGCAATTACCGACACCTTTGCCGGTCCGCCCACACGATGTCCTACAGCCGCCAGGGGCCAGTCGATAAAAAATTTCTGGGCACCGCATTTTTCCAGAAACGCCCCAAACAGAACAAAAAGAATCACATAGGTGGCCAACACGTTGGCCATAATCCCGAAGACCCCGTCGCTTTTATAGAAGATACTGGTGCACAGCTCCGGGAAAGTGGCACCGGCATGGGAAATGATGTCCGGGAAGTAATGGCCGTAAACACCGTAAACCAGCATAATGATGCCGATAACCACGAAGATATTTCCGACCACGCGCCGCGCCAGTTCAACCCCGATCAGGACCCCGATCATGGCAATGGTCATGTCAAAAGGGGTTTCTGCTCCCGTACGGTAGTTAATGGCCTCGAAATTGAGAATCCAATATCCAATGGTGAACGTCGATAGCACGATCAGGATGTAATCAATGGCTCGCAATATCGGATTTAAGCCGGGAAATTTTTTTGAACTGGACTTATAGGCCAGAAAAACCAGCATATAGGTAATGATGACATATATGCCCCGGTGGTACTGGGTGGCTGCCGGTTTGACCACGGCGGCATAGGAGTAAAAAACCACCAGACCCACAGCCAGTATGTCAAAGATGATCTTCTCAAAGCTTCTCAGTTTTTCATACACGTTTCACCACCCCTTTGTTTCGCACCGGTTATGCAGCATCCCAGATCATCAAGACACCTGTGGTTTGCAATTTGATTTTACAGATTCTCTCCGGGGCTTGCCACTTGAATCATTTCATTTGTCAGGCAAACCGCAAAGACAATTTGTAAACACCTAAAGTAGCTTTCTGGACGCAGATTCATGGAAAGTCAAACATACAATCATACAATGAGGTGCGGGCGACAAATTTCTGTATACAACGCCCGCACCTCATTTTTCAAATACTTAAGTTAAAAAGTCAAACCACTCTTTTACAGTTTGCCTTTTTCTTTCCAAAATTTTTCAGCTCCCGGATGGAACGGCGTAACAATATTGGTGGCGCCGGTATCCAGGCTCATCTTCTTAAAGGTCTTTTTCTGGCCATACATATGCTTGAGGCCTTCATCCGAATAGATCAGCGAAAGCAGTTTGTATACTGCATCAGTAGATACCTTGGAGTTGGCAACCCACAGGGCGCTGTCCTGGAAAGAGCCGGCATCATAATCTACACCGCGATAAGTTCCGGCCGGCACTGCCAGTTTGCCGAAATAGGGATACTTGTCATAGAAGCCAGAGGCGTTGGCATCGGCATCCAGATTAATCAGCGCAATATCATTTGTCTGGGCGGCCATAATCACAGCACCACTGGGGAAGGCAGTAAACAGCCAGAATGCGTCCAGTTGATTGTTTCCAAAAGCTGCGGCAGCATCATTGTAACCCATGGCATTACGCTCAATCTTGTCCCATACGCCCATGTGGGTGAAGAACAATTCGCAGTTGGCAAATGCACCGGATCCGGCATTGCCGACCCCGACCTTTTTACCCGTAAGATCCTTTACGCTGTTAATGCCGGATCCCTTTTTAACAACCAGCTGCGCCGGTGCACCGTATAACCAGGCCACGGCCAATACGTCGGTATATTTCTTGGTATCGTTTTTCATCATTCCATTGCGGCCCAGGTACACGTGGCCGGAATAAACCACGCTCATCTGTTGACGACCGGCATTGGTTTTACGCAAGTTTTCTACAGAGCCGGCTGACGATTGCGCTTTGACGGTAAATTCTTTAACGGCTTTTACGGGTTTATATACCTGAACACCATTGGCCACGACTTGAAAGGTTCCGCCTGCGGGCCCACCACCAAATACAATTCTCTCTTTGGCAAAGGATGGGGCCACAAAGACCATTGTGAGCGCCAATACGGCACAAAGTCCCAATACCATTTTTAAATGTTTTTGTTTCATCTGACACCTCCTGGTTTGTTTTCAGGTTAAAATATGATGGTTTCTTCATTAGACTCCGAAATCGTCTGTCTCTGTTTACAGAACCATCTAACTTCCGACTTTTTGAGTTCCTCAAGTTTGATAAACCCTTTAAAAGTCACAAATGGACGGTTTCGTGAAATGTTCAAGTGTGGGCAACACAGCTTGTCCCGTCCTAGCTCAATGAGCGCCCGTCCTCCGCAGTAGACTGCTACGGAGGATGGAAAGACGGAAAGTTGGGCTTTTAGGAAACCGTCGAGTTTAAACCAGAGTCCCGGTAAAAACAGCCGATATTACTGGCGCCACCTCCTTTCAAACCGGCAAACCGATTATTGGCCTGGCCATTAGCATTGTCGCCGGCAACAACATGGCTATTGACGATGAAGTCCAAGCTCTGGCTTTCCAGTTAAAGGCTTATCCTTTAGCTAATATAGCGTCAATTGGACTATTTCTGATCTTTTTGTCGGGTTTTTTCTTACAGGTATGTTTTTTAGGGGTATGTGTTGGTATACTATTTTAATCTATTAAGAAGGAATCTCCATATTCTTTAGTGCGCTTTTTTAGAAAGCTCAAGTGGTACCCCAGAGAGACTCGCTGGTGTTCAGCTTTAATCCAGGCAACTGTTTGCGTTCTTTAATCACTGTTAGGCCGCCGCAATGAAATTTGCTCATACGGTTGTGCAGCTTGCTTTTTGTAGTGTTTTATTTTTTATTAACGAGCAGCGGCGGTCGTTACAGTGCTTTAAGAACGAGTTTTGGCTGGTAAAAACTGAACAATATCGAGCCGAGTTTAATTAACTTGAGCTTTACGGATAACCACGATCTTTAAAATAGAACTAAGTTTCGATCAGCTTATTCTGAATGGCAAAGCGGGACAATTCGGCATTGTTGCGTAAGCTCAACTTTTTAAGCAACCGCAGTCGATAGGTATCCACCGTCTTAACGCTGATGTTATAGTTTTCAGCAATTTCCCGATTGGTGTGTCCCAAGGCCAGACGGCGCAGCACCTGCAGCTCGCGTGTGGATAGAAGATCAAGCGGAGACTGCCCGACTTTCCCCTTGGCCAGTCGCAGTGCCAGGGATTCGGCCACCTCTTCGGAGAGATATAAAGAGCCGTCATATACTTTACGAATGGCCTTAACCAGTTGCTCCGGAGCTGATTTTTTGGTGATATAACCCTTGGCGCCCGATTCAATGGCGCGTACCGCATACTGCTGCTCTTCATGCATGGTCAGTATCAAAAATGGAAGGTGTGGATATTCCGGTTGGATTTGACGCAGTACTTCAAGGCCGTCGATCTCCGGCATGGAGATATCGATCACGGCCACGTCAGGTCTATTTTCCCTGATTTTATGGATGGCTTCTTTGCCATCGGCAGCCTCGGCAATTACTTCCATATCATCGCTTTCTTCCACGATACGGCGGAGCCCCTCGCGTACGATACTGTGGTCGTCGGCCAGTAAAACTTTTATCATCTTATCCTCAATTTGAATTCTTTCCCCGCCGCAGGACTTCGATGAAGAGTTCGGCTGACGCTCACGTGAAAGTCTTAGTCAAGTCACAGCGAGGAATTCAAATTTATAGGGGTGCCGTAAATGTTACGGTTGTTCCATTCTCAGGTGATGAGGCCACATCCAGGTCACCGCCCACCAGGCTGGCGCGCTCGCGCATGAAGGCAACGCCCAGACCCTCTCCATCTTTAAGGATCTGTTGATCGAATCCGCCACCATCATCAACGACATTCAGTCGCAATTCACCGTTATTGGACTTTAGCGTAATAGTAACATGTTTAGCTGCCGCATGCCTGGCGACATTGGTCAAGGCCTCCTGGGTGATACGATAGGCCGTGGTGGCAATGCTCTCATTGAGCCGGGGAACATCGGTGTGGTCAAAAACACAGCTTACATCCGTACGGCGTTCAAAATCCGTGGCATACCATTCCAGCGCATCCACCAGCCCCAAATGATCCAAAACACCGGGGCGCAGGCGCACGGCCATCATACGGACTTCTTCGATGGTCTTGTCGATCAGTTTACACATGGCCTGGGCGCGTTTGATCACCGTGGGATCGGAGCCTTGCATCCGATCCCGAAACCAGACCGCATCCATTCGCAGCGCCGTTAGAATTTGCCCAAGTTCATCATGCAGTTCACGGGCAATATAGGAACGTTCCTTTTCCTGATTGGCCATAATGCTGCCGGAAAGTCTCCGCAGCTGGTCCTGGGCCTTTTTGACTTCGGTGATGTCCGTAGAGATAGCTCCGACGCCATTTGTAGAACCCCGGTCATCATAGATGGGAAACTTCACCGACAGATAGGTGTGCATGCCATCTTCATGGGGCAGATATTCCTCTGCCTGAATCGAACGCCCTTCAGATATTACCTGTTGGTCATGTTTCAAAATTGTTTGAGCCACTTCCCGGGGCAGGATATCAAAATCGGTCTTGCCGCGCACCTGTTCGTTGGTCAGGTTCAAGATGCTTTCAAACCGGGTGTTGATGAGGCGATACTGCCCTTGGCCGTCTTTGATGGAAACCACATCGGGTGTGTATTTCAATATGTTGCTGATCTCAATGGTACGCTTGCGAACCTCGGCTTCCAGCTCTTTGGAATAGCGACTCAGCTCTTCTTTGGCCCGATTGAGGGCTTCCTCGGCGCGCTTTCTTTCGGTTACATCGATGGAAACAGCCAGGGATCGTACGGCCTGACCATCCTCCCGACGATCGCTGATGGCCGAGAGCAGAACATCGATAATCTCACCATCTTTTTTAATGAATTGGTAGGGAACCTCCTTGCAATAGCCGGTTTTAAAAAATTGCGGAAATACATTCTCCTCGGCATGCCGACGTGACGCCGGCGTAAAAAAATCGGTCAAGCGTTTGCCCACCACTTCTTCTTTTTGGTACCCCATCACCTCCACCCAGTAGTTGCTAACACTTACCAGCGTACCGCGCATATCAATGGAATGCAGCATAGCCGGTGTGTGATGGTAAAGGGACCGGTATCTTTCCTCACTTTTTCTAAGAGCTGCTTCAGCCGATTTTCTTTTGAGGATCTCACCGGAGGCCTTGCGGTAGAGCACAAACACCGACATGCCGATGAGGATACACAATAGGAATACAATCGGGCCCACAATTTTTGTAATGGGATCCGAAACCAGCTTCTCGATGGCGTTCCGATTACGTAAATGGATAAAGCGCCACCCCGAATAATTTTCGATTTCGGCACTGTGGACCAGATATTGAATCCCCTCCTGATCCACCGCACTGCCGTCTGCATGAATTGTTAGCCCATTCCAGGGCCAAGGTCCCTGGCCAAATTGACGTGACTCCAGAATCTGTTTTTCCTCGGCAGCCGAAAGTTCTTGAATTGTATGAAAAAGCCAGTCCTTGCGGTTGGAAATGAAAATGATACCTGCAGGATCGGTAACCAGCATGATTTCATCCTCGGACAGGTTGATCTTTTTCTCGATTTCATCGATGGAGCCCTTGATAACCACCAGGCCGATGGGAATGTCCTCTCCGGATTCAAAAACAGGAAAGCTAAAGTAAACGCCCCTTTTTTTGGATGTGGTACCCAGGGCCAGATAGGTGGACGGCGCCCGATGAATCGCAAGCTGAAAATAGGGTCGAAAAGCAAAATTTTTGCCCACAAAACTGTCAGGTGCATTGCGATTGGAAGATGCAATGGTGATGCCGGCGTGATCCATCAGATAACAAACATCGGCGTCCAGGGAGGCCTTGAATAAATCCAAGGTTTCATTGGCGTTGTTCTGGGCATCTTCACTGGGACGCACCAGCATTTCCAGCATTTCATCCATGCCGGCTAAAACACGCACAGTCTTGATATTTTCCGAAAGATACGAAGACAGATTTTCGCGGATGAGGGCGATGCGCGTAACCGCCTGACGTTCAGCTTCGCTGAAGGCTGATTCTCTGAGGGAGGAATAGTATAAATACCCACCGGTGGAGGCCGATAGAAAGGCCAATAAGGAAAGAACCAGGATGATTAGGCGAAGGCGCATACTTGTTTGTAGTTCTTAAGGAGCCTTTAAGTCAAACAGTGAACTTGAAAACGGAACAAAACGTATCAAAGAAAGGCTTGGCAAGTCTCCCGGCAGACAATCTTTGGTTTTATTTAAAGATTCATTTCGTAATAAATTTTCTTCATCTTCAACTTGAAAAGCATATAGAGTGAAATAAGAGTGGTATGAAGTCAGCGTTAAAATTATAACAGCGATAGAAAATTTATTACTACATATCCAGCTTAAAAAAGTCCTCCGCTTCGGTGACGGTATCCGGCTTTTTGGTATATTCGGTGGGTACCGAACCCTCTTTGAAGCATTCGAAGCGTGTGTTTTTAGATTCCGGAATCGGCAGCAGCCCGGTTTCAGCATCGATCTTGGCAAAAACAACGCCTTCCGGTACCTGAAAGACTTTGATGGGCTGATCTTTCAATATCTCCTTCATGAATCCCAGCCAGATGGGACTGGCGGTACGGGCGCCCTGTTCACCTTCGCCCAGGGATTTCTCCTCGTCGAATCCGGCCCAAACGCCGGTAATATAACGCGGGGTATATCCCATAAACCAGGCATCATACAGGGCGTTGCTGGTGCCGGTTTTTCCGGCCACCGGACGTTTCAGGGCTTTGACCCGCCGGCCGGTACCATTCTGAACGGCACCCTCCAGAAGATGGGTGATGATGTAGGCGGTATTTTTTTCCAGGACCTTTTCCCGTACTCTGCCGGCTTCTTCCAGAACATTGCCATCCCGGTCTACAATTTTGAGAATGAACACCGGTTGGACCAGGTAGCCTTGATTGGCAAAGACCGAAAACGCGGTTACCATTTCCAATAAAGACACACCCGAAGAACCCAGGGCAGTCGAGAGATCATTGCTCATATCGGATACGATGCCCAGCCGCCGGGCATAAGAGATGCAATAAGGTACCCCGATATCCTGCATAATTTTGATGGTAACAACGTTGCGGGATTTTTCCAAAGCCTGGCGCAACAATGTGGGTCCGTAAAACTTTTTCCCATAGTTGCGGGGCTTCCACTTGAAATCCATCTGTTCATCCTGAAAGACGATGGGCGAATCTATGATGACGCTGGCCGGGGTATACCCTTTGTCCAATGCCGCAGCATAAATTACGGGCTTGAATGCCGAGCCCGGTTGCCTGCGGGATTGGACCGCCCGGTTGAATTGACTTTCCCGAAAATCCCGGCCGCCTACCATTACCTTTACGTGGCCGGTTTCAGCCTCAATACACATTAGGGCGGCCTGGGCGTCCGGAACCTGTTCCAGGGACAGGGACCATGATTCGGTTTCAGGGTCCTGCTCTCCCAGACGTACTGAAATCACGTCACCCACCTGAAAGGCCTGACTGACTTTTTTCAATTTGACCCGATAATAGGGAACGTCGGGATTGGGTTTGCGGGCCCAGCGAATGTCGGCCAGAGAAATTGTGCCCTGGGCTTTTCCTATCCGAACCCAGGCCTTTTCCTGATCGTCATCAACCTTGATAACCAGGCCCTCGGAGATCCCGTCCGGAACCAGGGGAGCTTCGATGACCTTTTCTTCGATTTCAGCCGAAAAAATTTCGAACTCCTCGGGTGGAATTTGCTTGATGGGCCCCCGATACCCCTGGCGGCGGTCTAAATCACGCAGGCCTTTTTCGATTTCAGCCCGGGCGACTTTCTGCATTTCAATATTGACGGCCGTATAGACCTTCAATCCTTCCTGGTAGAGAACATCGGCCCCATACTGCGCTTCTATGTAACGCCTGATATGTTCGGTATAGATGGGCACCTTTTCGATATACCAGTTGCGCCGCGGCTTGATATCCAGCTCTACATTGATGGCCTCGGTGGCTTGAATATTGGTAATAAAGCCCTCATTGACCATCCGATTAAGCACATAAATCTGGCGCTGTTTGGCCCGATCCGGATACCAGAAAGGCGAGTAGCGGCTGGGTGCCTGGGGTAAGCCGGCCAGGACGGCGCATTCAGCCAAATTCAGATCCCTGGTGGATTTACCGAAATAGTTTTCCGCCGCCGCCTCAACCCCGTAGGCGCCATGCCCCAGATAGATCTGGTTGAGATAGAGAAAAAGAATCTCGGCTTTGGAAAAAGCCTTATCGATTCGATAGGCTAAAATGGCCTCCTTGATCTTACGCCGGTAACTGCGCTCCGGAGTCAGGAAAAAGGATTTGGTAACCTGTTGGGTGATGGTACTGCCACCCTGTACAATGGTACCCGCTTCCAGATTTTTAAAAAAGGCCCGGATAATACTTACAAAATCAACCCCTTTATGCTTAAAAAAGCGGGCGTCCTCCGCGGCGATAAAAGCCTCTTTGAGCGTCTGCGGAATCTCGGACAGGGGCACGACCTTTCTGCGTTCACGGTAGAATTCACCAATTTTTCGATTATCATCTGAAAAGACTTCGGTAATGGTGGACGGTCGATAAGAGGCCAGGGAGTTTATTTTGGGCAGATCTTTGCCCAGATAAAAATAGAATGTGCCCATGGCAATCCCGGCGGCCAGTACGCAAACAACCAAAGCCACCAGAGTCCAGCGCAATATTCTTTTGATAAGTGATTTTTTTTCTTTGGGACGCTTTTTCAGTTTAAGGTCCTTTTCTGGGGTTGTCATTTTCCTTAATCCGTACTTTCCTTCTCGGCTAAAAAGACAATGTTTACCTCAACGTTGCAAAAGCCTGAGGGCTTCAGAGTCAAGGCGTTTGAGGGCTGCCTTCGACAAAGAGACGGGACAAGTTTAAATCGAAGGCTTGTCGTAGTTTTTTACTTCGAACCCTCAGCAACACAGAATCTGAAGTCCTCAGGCTTTCCCGCAGGGTAAACAACATGGCAAAAAAGATGCTATCCATAGAGTTCACCTACTATTGCATCCAGAAGGCGCCACTATAAACATTATATTTCTCATAATAACAATTCATTATCTATACCGGCCATGTTGTGTATGCCACTATGAGGTTTACAATAGGTACCCGCATTACACAACCTAAAAAATAAATTGACAATATAGTACCGTGTCGTTATGGAGGTCCAGAACAATTTGCAGAAACCGACCGCAATGGCCGCATGGTAACTGTAGATTGCGATGTTAACCAACTGAAAATTAACAATTTATTTAATGGCGACGCAAGATTAATATGAATCAACTCGATTTTGAAAAAACCGGCGGTTTGATCCCCGCCATTGTACAGGACGCTGAAACCGGTGACGTCCTCATGATGGCCTATATGAACGCGGAAGCCTGGGAAGCGACCCAAAAAACCCGAAAGGCCACCTTTTGGAGTCGCAGCCGCCAGGAATTATGGGTCAAAGGGCTTACATCCGGCAATGTTCAGCAAGTCCAGGAAATCTATATTGACTGTGATAATGATACGGTCCTGCTGAAAGTGAAACAAATCGGTGGGGCCGCATGCCACACCGGTCATAGAAGCTGCTTTTACAAACGCCTGGTGGATGATACCATCCAGGTTGTCGGCCAGCCGGTGTTCGACCCCAAGGAGGTTTACAATAAATGAACGCACCACTCAAATTAGGC
>CAYVMI010000091.1:0-10414 GCA_964452555.1 uncultured Desulfobacterales bacterium | reverse complement strand
AGAGTGGGGATCGTGTGGAGATTAAGGACCCGAGATTTCTATCAATAGGAAAAACTATTAGGACTATGAAGCGGTTGTAGGAGGGAAAAGGCATTACTATAGGACGAATACGCACATCGAATCATTCACCCGAAAGCTTGTCTTTCAGTGTGAACGATTGGTCGGCTAATGACCGAAACAGAAAAGACCCCGGGCATGATCGGAAGCATCCGTGTCATTAATCGTTTGCTGATCACGAAGCCTAAAATCTAGAACTGATAACCAAGCCTTTGAGATTGTGATTCGGGCTAAATAGGTGATTACAACATCCTGGACGGCACCCTGCAGGTGTTGATAGTGTAACATAATGTAATAATTAAAAATATTGAGTCAGTTAACATAATTCTATAGAAATCAAAACACCTCAGCGATCTTAAAATACCGGTCATTTGGTTTGATAATCAAAACCCTATTCAGCTGATCGTTTGTTCATCAATCCTGCAGAATAGATGGCATGTATGTGAAAACTATTGAAGAAGTCTAAAGCCCGGCAACAACTTAGGCGTAGTAGCCAACGAACTCACCGCAACAATCATTGAAAAACTCCATGGCTTCATCGACGGTGTCAAAAATAATCCAGTCATGCCGGATGGTCTTTTCACCTTGTTTGCGAATACGTTCGATCTCGGTGTTCCCAAAATATTCAAAGTGGTCCTGATAATCTGTGTAAAGCTCATGTTTTCTCATTTGAAACCCTCCTTTTTTAAATATTTGTGCACTGATTATCATATGGCTTTGACAGATGCGGTCATACCATTGTAATTTATTACGAGATTTGAAAATGATTAAGAAAAGAGGACTCAATGAACAAACGTGATCTCATCCATATCCTGTGCGTTGAGAATGGAATTTCGCATTCAGAAGCAACCAATATCGTCACTATGTTTTTTGAAGAGATGGCCAGCTCACTCGAAAAAGGTGATCGGGTTGAAATTCGGGACCTGTGTACTTTCTATGTCAAAAGCTATGAAGGATATGCTGGCAGAAATCCGAAAACAGGCGAGCCTGTGCAGGTTAAACCAAAGAAGTTGCCATATTTCAAATGTGGAAAAGAGCTGAAGGAGCGCGTGGATCAATGATGATCCCTAAAATCATCGGAATCATATTTGGACTTTTAGCGGTCGGGATTTTCGCTTGGAAATTCAAAGAGACTCCATTGTGTCGGCCTTGAATTATGCTACCATTGGGACTCGGCGTCGGGTACGCTGTTTATTGGATTATTGGGAAGGTGGCGTCAGGGTAGGGCACAGACCCAAATAATCATGAATAATTTCTAAAATTGGAAATTTTCCCACCACAATATATAGGGGTTTCCCTATATAATTCAATATCCTACAATTAATCATACAATCTTCAAAAATCTGTGATCTCCACATTTGTTGTAATCTTTAATACACAAGCAATTGAAATCTAATCATTTGCGATCCAAAGCGCGTTATTGAACTTTTTACGTGCAATGTCTTAAGTTTGAAATAGTGGAACACGGTGCAATATTTACGGTTACAAAATATTCAAAAAAATTCTTGACAAATAGAAGTATAATTTATATTGATGGTTTAAACTAACAATTTAAATGATTTTCTAAAATATAATAAGGTCAAATTGTGGGAAGAAATCCTAAAGACGATATTCGCAAACCTCAGATTCTGGATCACTTTCGTCAAGTGATCAACGAGGTGGGATTGCATAAAGCTTCAAATGCCAGGGTTGCCGAGCACATGGGTGTCTCTGCTAATTTGGTTGCCCATTATTTTAAATCAAAAGATGATATGATCCTGGAGTTGCTTGAGAGTATTGTCAGTGGATATATAGGACATATCAGTCAGTTATCGGATAGCCAGACAGACCAGGCGAGCTATCTAAAAGAACTGATTCGAAACATGTTTTGCGTGCGAGACAATTCACAGCCTCTGATCGAGCATTCCTACTATGCGCTATATAATCATTCACTCACAGACAAATCCTGTAAGGAAAAATTCATCAACTATTATAATGGTTTTAGGCAGCAGTTTATAAATGACATTCAAGCGGCAATGAATGCCGGAGAAATACGTAAAGGTGATTCAAAAAAACTCGCGGAAGTAGTTTTGTCTCTCTTCGAAGGTTTTACATTTTTGGCCAACCTGAGTGATAATGACGAGTATCTGGACGAATTCGGAGATTTTTTTTACCAAAAAGCTTGGAGCATCCTGAAGGGATAAGGGTTGGTACAAACAAGTGTTCACCAAGCCATTATAAGTATAGATCGTTTGATAAAAAAATTGTTAGATCAAACTAACAAAATAATAAACTAATCCGCTCCTTGAGATCACCTATGGAGTGAACTTATCTATAAAAAAAAGAGGGAATGGACAATCTGAGTGGAATGCTTGAAAAGCCATTCATACTATAAATTGCAAAGTCTTTCGATATTTGGCAACCCGATAAAGGCGCTGAAACCATGTCAGAAGTCATGACTACATTGGGTCCTATCCAACATGAAAAGCTGGGAATTACTTCCATGCACGAACATATTCTATATGACGGGACCGTCTATAGAAAGAGATTCCTTGAATTTTTGCCACCCCAAGAGCAGTTACCGGTCAAGGAAAACGATCCGGTTTCACTAGACAATATCCACTTCCTCAAACAAAACCCGGTACTCTGCTGGGATGCTGTAAGCATGCAAGAGGAGGGTGTGATGCTGGAAGAGCTGTCCGATTTCAAGCGATCGGGAGGATCCGCTTTACTGGAAGTCAGTGTGCCCGGACTACGGTCTAACCTGCCGGCTATCAGTAGGCTTTCAAAGGAAAGCGGTGTACACGTTGTCGCTACCACGGGGCTTTACTCGCAGGATTCATGGCCTGATTCCTTTAAAACCATGTCTATAAAAGCGTATGAACAATACATGCTACGTGAAATAGAGGATGGCATCGAAAATACCGGGATTAGGGCTGGTCACATCAAGGTAGCCATAGAGGATGGTCCTGACGACCAGGAAGAAAGGCTCCTGAAGGCGGCCGCCCATGTGGTCGGCAGAACCGGACTTTCTCTTTCCGTTCATCATGGATTGAGTATGTCCCTGGATCAAGTGCGGAAGGTTGTTTCAATACTTCTTAATGAAGGTATTGATCCGGCGCGAACAATCATGTGCCATATGCAGAATTCGATCTCATGTGCTGATCCGGTCAAACTGGTTCAAGATCCAAAGGCCAGACTGTTGGCCTTGGATTTCAACAAAGAGATTCTTGACCAGGGGCTTGTCGCTGGGCACGACTGCTTCGGACACGATTATAAACTGACAATGTTGGGATGGCTGGGAGCAACCGAATGGCAAAACCTGGCTGCCATCTATGAACTCTGCGAACTCGGTTACTCAAGCCAGGTTGTATTGGCGACCGATACTTTTCTGAAAATTCTGACCCGTCGATTCGGCGGTGGCGGCTATGCCTATCTGACAACCAATGTGTTGCCAATGCTCACAAAGGTGGGGGTCAGCAAGGAATCTCTTGATCAGATGACCATTGAAAATCCAGCGCGGCTGCTCTCCAAAGCCTGAATAATCTAATTGTTTTGGGTTAAAATTGTTGGGTTGACCAAACAAAAAAGGCAATATTCATGTCCAGACGAGAAATTATTCATGAGTTAAAAAAGAGAATTCGCCGACAGACGCCAACCTCGGGGAAGATGTTGGAACAAGCGAAAAAGGTACTTCCCAACGGTGAGATCAGCTCGGTGCGGGGATTTGATCCCTGGCCATTTTATACCGCAAGGGTCGAAGGGACTCATATCTGGGATGTTGATGGCAACGAATATCTGGATTTTTGTATGTGCTATGGTGTGTTGCTGTTTGGTCACCGGCCTGAAAATAATTTGGAGGCCGTTCAGAAGCACCTGGAAACTGGTCCGTTTCACTATGGCATACAAACGCCGGCGGAGTTTGAATTTGGAGAGAAGTTTACTTCCTGTGTCCCTTGTGCAGAACAGGTCATGCTATGTAACACAGGGAATGAAGCAGTTCACAAAGCTGTCGCAATCGCCAGGGCATATACAGGAAAGGATAAGGTAGCCAAATTTGAAGGTTGTTTCCACGGATCCAATGAATATTCGTTATGGAGTGTATACTGCGACAAGGAAAAAATGGGGCCGGTGAATCGTCCTATACCTGTTCCAGCACAGTCGGGTATGCCCGAGTCAGCCCGAGATAATATTGTGTTGCTGCCTTTCGGACATGAGGCGGCTTTTAAGATTATAGAGGAACAGGCATCGGATCTGGCAGTAGTCATGTTGGAACCAGCTTTAGGCCCGGGAGCGATAGCTTTTAAACCGGAGTACCTGCAAAAGCTGAGAGAAGTGACGCGTCAGTATGACGTATTGTTGCTGTTTGATGAAATTATTACTGGTTTTCGCCTGGCCTTGGGAGGTGCTCAGGAATTGTTTGAGGTAATACCCGATATCGGCTTGTTCGGTAAATGTTTGGGCGGCGGTTCGCCGATCGGAGCTATTGCGACCAGAGCAGAAGTATTCGAAAAAGTGATGAACCTAAATCCTCCTGTCATGGCAACAGGGACGTTCAGCGGGAATGCCGTCACCTTAAACAATTCGATAGCCACGATCGACTTTTTAAAAGCTCACAACCCCTCTTTGTATCATGATTTAGCGCGCAAGGGAGTTTATTTACGGTGTTCATTCAATGATTTTGCCAAACAAAAAGGCTTTGCTTCCTGTATGACCGGGATAGGCTCCATGTGGCAGGTTCATATGATTGAACCTCCGGTCACCCTTCCTCGTGATCGCATCAAGCAGAATCATCAAGCTGAAGAGGAGTTCAACTTGCGGCTCAGGCTTGAGGGAATTTTTGTGCCCGAGCATTCTCACATTGCCTTTTTATCAACGGCCCACACTGAGGAGGATTTGGAAAATTTGATAAAAGCGCTGAAAATCAGTCTTGAGGGGTGCTTTTGCTGAGAATTATCTTGCCACACGTTTGATTCTTCACGACCGGCATAAGTGGGGAATAAAAGCCGAAATTGGTACAGTTTCATTGGCAAAATAGAGACACCCAAAAAGGGGGAATAATATGAATAAAATGAAAATGAAAGACGATAAACTTCCGCTTTTGGTAAAGTTTGGTTACGGGGGCATTGAGGGATCCGTCAGCTCTGTTTGGATACTGGTTTACCTATACCTGATGTTCTTCCTGACCGATGTTGTGAAACTGAATCCAACGGTCGCGGGCATGATACTGATGATTGCAACACTATGGGATGCAGTCAGCGACCCGATCATTGGCGTCATTTCAGACAGGTCAAAGCTCAAATGGGGGCGGCGGCGTCCTTTCTTCCTAATTGCTGTCTTGCCATTTGGCATAGCAACCTGGCTGCTGTTCACCGATTTTCAGTTGGGCTCCACATTAAACACGGTTTACTACATCGTTATCGTAATTGTTTTCTACACGTTTTTCACCATGCTGAATGTGCCCCATTCCGCTTTAGGGGCAGAAATGACCCAGGACTATACGGAGCGGATGAGCCTGGTGAGTTTTCGCATGGGATGGGGGCAGTTCCTGGGTATATTTGCTGCAGCGATACCGTTGATCCTGGCTGAAATGTTTGCCGAGAGCTTGGGCAGTGAAGCAGCCGGCTGGTCGGCCATGGCCGCCTCATTCGGCCTCTTTGCCATTTTACCCATCCTGCTGACCTGGCATACGTCCAGGGGCTACGAACTGTTCCCGGAGACCCCTGATTTCAAACTAAGTGATGTAATTAACATCGTTCGCAAGAACCGATCGTTTCGCTACACGATCGGCATATGGACCTTTGGCATTGGAGCCACGGTTCTGTTGTCATCCATGATGGTCTATTTCATGGCTTACATCATGGAATTTGATGAAGATGCCTCCGGATTGGCATTTTCGGTCATGTTTGCGGTCGGGCTCGTTTACATACCGATAGTCAATTGGTTGGTGAAAAAGGCCGGGAAACGCATTGGGTTTATTACATTCGGTGCGATTTGGGCGCTTATCAGTGGAATTCTGATGATAATGGTAAGCGGCCCTGAATCCGGACTATTGTTCTGGATAGTCCTTGTCACCGGACTCGCAGTGGCTTCATGCCTTGTGTACATGATGGGTTGGGCGATGATCTCGGATATTACGGAAGTCGATGAGCTTGTTAATGGCCAGAGGCGGGAAGGCCTGTTTTTTGGCGTAATGGCATTTATTCAAAAACTTGCTACGGCCATAACCCTGCAAATCATGGGGATTATTTTAACCTGGGTAGGCTATCAGCCAGATGTCGCCCAAACCGAAACCGCAAAACTGGGAATCCGGGTTTTAACAGCCGAAGGTCCGGCACTTCTGATGATCATTGCCATCATTTTCGCTTATTACCTGCCGTTGACAAGAGAAAAACATGAGCAATTGCGCAATCTGCTCAAATTGAAAGCTGAGAACAAAGCACATGACATTACCCAAGTCCAGGACTTGATCTAGGCTTTGCAGCAACCAGGAGATAGTATGGGAATTTTTCAAAAAACCAAGTCGACGCAACTGGAAAAAGTTGCCCGGCAGTGCATTCCGGGCGGCGTCATGAGCAACTTCAAAAAGGATGAGAACTATCACCCAACATACATAGCATCCGGGAAGGGCGCCCGGTTATATGACTTGGACGGGAATGAGTATATTGATTACGACCTGAGCTACGGCCCGTCACTTTTGGGACACAGCAATCAGCCCCTGATTGATGCAGTCGAGAAGCAGATGCGGAAGCTCTATTGCGCCCCGAGCAATGAACTTACCGTGGAGGCCGCCAGAAAAGTGCAACAGCACGTTCCCTCGGCCGAACTGGTGAGATTCGCCTGCTCGGGAACCGAAGCAAACCTGAATGCATTGCGTGTCGCTCGAGCGTATACCGGGAAAAACATGTTTGTCAGATTCGCAGGCCAATACCATGGCAGCGGCGACGGCATCATAGGCGGGATTGTTCTGGACCCCGAAAACCCCATCGTTCAGCAGGGGGAAACAGAAGAGGACATATTCACCCAAATGACCAACACATTGGGCAGAGAAAAAACCGCATTCAGCAACTGCTACATGATCGAGTGGAACGATCTTTCGGCCCTGAAAAACCTGTTTGAAAAATATGCCCATGATATTGCGGCCGTAATCATGGAACCGGTCATGACCAACTGGTTCGGCTGTTTGCCGGAACCCGGGTATCTCGAGGGCGTTCGCCGACTTTGTGAGGAGTTCGAAGTTGTCTTGATTTTCGATGAAGTGTTAACCGGTTTCAGGATAGGCCTTGGCGGCGCTCAAGCCCATTTCGGGATCACTCCTGACATGACGACCCTTGCCAAAGCACTAGGCGGGGGGTTCCCCGTATCTGCCTTCTGCGGGAAAAAGGAGATAATGGATGTCATCACCCGAACTGACGTCATGGCCGGCGGCACCTACAACGGACATCCGCTTGCGATGGCGGCCGTGATTGCGACCCTGGAACAGCTCGAGAAGAATGGCGGTGAAGTTTATGAACGTATAGAAAAGCTTGGGTTGAAGATTAAGGAAGGATTCGAAGAGATCGCCCGGTCGCACAAACAGGATATTCTAATACAGGGCTACCCGGGAGCATGGAACTTCACCATGACTTCACGAAATAAAATAAAGAACAATGCAGAAGGGTTGGGAGGCGGCCTGGCAAAAGCCGCCAGGTTCAGTACGTTGCTGCAGCAACATGGCGTGATGTCCGTTGTACGTCTGTTCACTTCTACGGCACACACTGAAAAAGACGTGAGCGACGCTTTGGATCGTGCTGACAGCGCGATGAAAGCCTTCTCCGCCGAGGAAAAAGAGAAAACAAAAAAATCACCCCTCACTTTGATTTAAGGAATCACATGAAATTAAGCAAAAAGAAACTGGTTGCGCTCTACACCAACCTGGTCAGGGCGCGGGCTTTTGAGCTGCTATTTGCCACAAGCCTGGCGGAAGGGAGACTGCTGGGATTTTATCACCCGGCGGAAGGGGGGGAAGCCCCGGGTGTCGGAGCTTGCTCATTTCTCAGAAACGATGACTTTCTCTGGCCGTCCCACCGTGGGCATGGCCTGCCGCACATGATCGCCAAGGGTGTGGATCCCAAAACGTATTTGGCTGAACACTGTGGAAAAACCACCGGCTGCTGCCGGGGCATGTCGACGTTCCATAGCTTCGACGATGACAAAGGGGTGCTTGGTTATTCCGGATCCATCGGTTCGAACTTTCCGATTTCACTGGGTTGGGGACTGGCGGCCAAGAAAAACGGCAAGAAGCAGGTGGTTGTATCCTGTTTCGGGGATGGAACGTCAAACCGTGGAACCCTTCATGAAGCCTTTTTAACCGCTTCCTGCTGGAAACTGCCCATTGTGTGGGTGTGTGAAAACAACAATATCAGCCTGATGGTTGCCGCTCAGGCCACCCATCCAAAGGAAGACATCGCCAGCCTGGCGGATGGGTATGGAATGCCTTTCAGGGTTGTTGACGGCCAGGATGTGATTGCCGTGGCCCAGGCTGTGGAGGAAGCGGTTGCTCACGCGCGCAAGGGGAAAGGGCCATCGTTCATTGAATGCAAATGCTTGCGATTCGGCCCCCACGCCATTGGCATCCCCGACATTGTCGACGCCGATCCACGTACACCGGCAGAGATCAAGAAGCTCCGGGAGAGGGATCCGGTAGTCATGTGCCGAAACACCCTGCTGGAAGACGGAATTATTACAGATAAAGATGTAAGGAGAATAGATCAAGCTGCCGAGCATGAGGCCCTGGAAGCCTTGAAGTTTGCAAATGAAAGCCCGATCGCTGATGATCCTTCGGTCTTTGAGCGGTTTTTGTATGCGGAAATAACACAGGGGAGAAAGTCATGAAGGAGATTGTACTGTTCAATGCCATGAAAGAAGCTCTAGCCGAAGAGATGAGAAGAGATGCAAGGGTTTTCATGGTGGGTGAAAGCATTCGCGGGGGGAACTGGCCCCATACGGAAGGGCTGGTAAAAGAGTTCGGAAATGAAAGAATCCTGGACACACCCCTGGCTGAAACTGCCATTGCCGGACTGGGGATCGGGTCCGCGCTGGCGGGCTACCGCCCCGTGGTTGAAATGATGTTCTCCAATTTTTTTTATGTTGCGGCGGATGAGATATTTCACAAAGCAGCCCAGTGGCGCTTTTTACACGGCGGGCAAACCACCATGCCGGCGGTTTTCATGGCGGCAGCGGGCGGCGGCCAGTACCTTGCCAATGAACACTCCAAATTTCCGGCGGCGATGGTGTTGCATCATCCGGGTCTCAAGCTGGCACTGCCTTCCAATCCTTATGATGCCAAAGGTTTATTAAAAACAGCCATTCGCGATGATGACCCGGTTTGTTACTTCTGGCACATCCAGCAAATGGCCATGCAAGGAAAGGTGCCTGAGGAAGAATATACAATCCCCTTCGGCGTTGCCGATATCAAAAGGGAAGGCAGTGACGTGACCGTTCTGGCAGTCTCGAGAATGGTCCAACTCGCTTTGAAAGCAGCCAAACAACTCGAAGGGGAGATCAGTGTGGAAGTAATCGATCCCAGGACGCTTGAACCGTTTGATATGGATGCGGTGATCAATTCGGTTGAGAAAACAGGTCATTTGGTCATTGTCGACGAAGATACGGAATGCTGCGGTTTTCCTGCGGAGCTGGGATTCAGAATTCAAGAGCAGGCTTTTGACGAGCTGGATGGTCCCATAAGGAGAGTTTGCGCCGCTAATTTTCCCATAGCCGGCGGGCATATGGAACAACGCGTTCTGCCCAGTGTGGATCAGATTGTCCAAACTATCAGACAAACTATAGCGTGAAATTTTCAAGTCGCCTGAAAAGGAACTCTAAGAAATGGCTGTAAAAATAATTATGCCCAAACTTGCCATGGCAATGAAGGAAGGCCAGGTGGTCGAGTGGATAGCGGCAGAGGGGGAACCTGTCAAAAAAGGCCAAGTGGTCGTTGTTATCGAAACGGAAAAGGTGACCTATGAGATCGAGGCGCCGGCATCGGGGCTGTTTCACATTATGGCCGAACTCGGTCAGACAGTAGATGTGGGCGAAACCATAGCTCTCGTGGCTGAGAGCGCGGACGAGCTCAAAGAACTCCAATCAACGGAGCTTGTCGCTGTTCATGCGCTGCCGCCGGAAGAGGATGTTACGGATTCGACCTTGGGGGCAGTCGATGCAGACCGCCAAACCCCACCCGGATTACTACAGAACCTGACAGCTAGGGCCCCGGTTGCCGCCCTGAACAAACGAGGTAAAGTAAAAATCTCACCGCTGGCAAGAAAGATTGCTGCTTTGAGCAACATGGATACCAGCCGCATCAAAGGGACCGGTCCCGGCGGCAGGATTAAAAAAA
>CAYVMI010000090.1:0-10696 GCA_964452555.1 uncultured Desulfobacterales bacterium | reverse complement strand
GTACCTATAAAATTTGCAAAGTCATGGAATAGGGAAGTAAATGTTCCGCCGACCGGGTTTCGCGTAATATGCCTTGCATTTAAAGCCGCTTGTGCGATGGGGGATGTGCTTGGACGGAAAAATTTCGGAGTCTTTACCAGTCCCCGGGCCGATATGGGAAAAGAGGTATTTTTGGGGGCCGAACCAGCGGTGTGCATCGGATCAATCGCCATTCGCCCGGGCTGTTGAGGGCTCAGCCCCGGGTCTGAGGATGGCGATTCACACGGTAGCGGCCGGGGCCAAGGTGCGCGGGGTTTTCAGCCCCAGGGTTGGTAAAAATGAATGACACCGGCTAAATCGGAAAACCGGTCGATGCTCACGGATGCCAGCTAAAGGTAACTCCGCAAATATGTGGCGCTTCAACCGGAACTTTCGATGGGCGCTAGGGTGGTATCGACGTTTTCAATCAAAAGTCCGCAGGCGTCGGCATGGTGAAAATTGCTTTTCTAAAGATCTGACTCCGCCTAGATACCATGGGAACGTGAGTAGCTATTCGGCCTAGGGGACTTCCAATGGGTCAATTTTTTGGGATCACACCCATATACTTCGACTTTAAGGGGGTAACAGGCTGCAACATCGCTGGAATGCTGACTGCTGCAATCACCCCCCGGACAAGTGGATAGGGCGCCCAGCAGATCGATTTCGGCAAAAAATTCAATATAGTCGCCGGGTCGTACCGGACTGGCTTTCATGAAGTATTGATGGGTGTCAGACGTGAACCCCGTGCACATGAAAACATTGAGTACGTCATGCACATAGGTTTCGGCCTCGAGGAGCGGCAGACCGGTTTCAGCAGCCAGGGCGCGGGTGAGGTTGGAATGACAGCATTGGTGATACTCCTGACCACTCAGGAGCTGGTTGGTATAAGGATCACAACGTGTGCCGATGACATCGTGGACACCGCCGCCATGGACATCAAAACCGTACCAGTCCAGCGTGTCATAAGTAATGGTGGCCATGGGGCGCATCTGGGGAAAACCGCTCCACATGCGGTCACCCGAGCTCAGATGGGTGCCATGCAGTGCTCTGGTTTTGCCGCTGTAAAACTTTTCAGAAAGATCATTCCGGGCCCAGAGGTTTAAATCACCCACCTGGGGGCCTTCGACACTGACGATTCGAAAAAAATCACCGGCCGAAGCCTTAAAAATGCGGGCGTCTCTGGGGGGCACGATGACCACTTCCTTTAGAATAATGGTTTCCCGGGCAGCCGCATATAGGCCCATGTCGGGCATGGTCAGACTAGCGGTCGGATAGCAGATAACGGGCTGAATCGACTTTCTCGCTTCAGCGTCAGGGGGAGCAGGATTTATCGGATTGGTTTTCATGAGTCACCTTCAATTATTAGGTTTGGAATCAACGACTTTAAGATGAAAATCCCTGATCCATAATGGTTTTTTCGGCACAGAACGCGTTTTAACATCGCGTCATTCTATCGTCAAATTTTCTTTTGGAAACGATTCTGGAGTGTTTGAACAAAAATCTGATCCATTTTCGTGGAAACCATATCCAAAATGGAATATCCTTTGTTCACAGCATAATAGCATGTAATGCCAAGTGCAAGCAGGGTGATGACAAAATTTGGCCAGGCATTGATGGCCCATTGATACTGCCACACGATTTGCCAGGCATTGGAAAAGGGCAGCAGGTAGGGGATGGGCCATTGGTAACCGTCCGGCCCCCGGGCGCCCAGGATGTCACACAACAAATGAATATGAAAACATAATAGGGTCAATCCCGTAGTCTTCCACTTTTGCTGGGCTAGTAAAAAAACACCAATGGCTATCAAAACGCCAAATCCGATGTTATGCCCAATGATGTGATGAAAATCAGACCACCACAACAGGGGATTATCTGAGTTTTTGGTCAATTGTTCGGCCACGATGCCAAAGCTATCGATGTCCGGTATGATGCCGGATACGGTGACGGCGGCCCGTTCCCTTTTGTTGAGCCCGGCGCTGTCGGCAATGACCCAACTCACCAGTACGTGTGTAATTGGATTCAATATTATAGCCTTTCAATATGGCGTGATAAGATCCAACTAATAATAAAGATTTTCAACTGGACGCTCATCCTGTGAATGGTTCCGGTACGTGCGGGCTTCAGATGGAACCTGCCTGGGATATTTGACATATTTAAACGGGTTGTGTTAGAAATGCAATATTCTTAAACGCTGAAATATTAGCTTTCTATATTTCAAGGCCTGCAGTGATTTAGCTGATGTTTGGTTTAGAGGCAGAGATGCTGCTTTTTTTCCGAAGCAACAGAAAAACAGCAGGCAAATTATCCCCTTCAATAGTAATTTCCAACTAAATATAAAAATAGCAATATTTAGCTGTTACAATTAAATTTCATTAATTGCCGGGCTAGATTGAAATTATTAAACTCTATCCAAAAAGCTCGATCCTAAAGGAAATGCCTTATGAAAAGTAATCGAGGTTTTACCTTAATTGAACTCATGGTGGTAATCACAATTATTGGTATTCTGGCCGCCATTGCCGTCCCCAATTTCATATCCTACCGTGATAAAGCTTACCTGACAGAGGGATATGTGCTCTTTGATGCCGTCAAAAAAGATATCAGTGAATTCTATGATCATCGCGGCATTTTCCCGGCCAACAATGCCGAAGCCGGCCTGGCGGATCCTAACACGATTCGGGGCAAGAATGTGGCCAGTATAACCGTTGACAATGGCGTGGTTACCATCGAATTTGATCCGAATTCACGGGTCATGTATCAAAAGTTGATTTTGGCCCCACAAATAACTGCGGGGAATCCCACCGGCCCCATCGTTTGGACACGTGAAGATATAAAATGGGAGTCCAAAGACAGGGCAGCCCGAAAAACAACTGAAAGCTAGCATCTGTTTGGGGGTGGATGTCATGGCCACAGAACGAATCTACATTGTTAATTCCTTTCAACGTGCCCTGGATTTCCTTTTGGTACTATTTATTATTGCCGTACTAATGGGAATCGCAGCCAAAACCTTTATACCGTATCGGGAAACGGCAAAATTGTGCCATATTTTCGGAGCCCCATTTATGGCCATGCGATTTGATATGATGGTTTCGCATGCACTGCACGGAGACTGGCCCCAAAACGACCAGGAAGCCATACGGGATGGTTGGGCTGAGGATTATTATAATGAAAGGGATCGCGGTTCAGCCGTTAAGTCGGCTGCCATAGAAGACGGGGCCATCCATTTCCAACTACAACTGAAAGAAGGCCGGCGGAAATTGACCATAAGGCCGGCGGTACCGGTGGCGGATCCCCTGGGACCCGTAGTCTGGATTTGCGGTAAACCAACATCTCCCGCCTTATGGTCTCTAGCGGGAGTGGATCGAACCGACGTTGATTATCGTTATATCCCTAAGATTTGGCGCTAGTATTAAGTGAAGCCGGTAAACATTTTTAAGAGAGAATCTCTAGGGTAATTAAATTCTGGGTAATAGCAGCCAAAAGGAGATGACAAAAACATGGCTATTTTTTTTCGAAAATTGAATTCAGCGTCAGTCGGTTTGTTGTATCGCCAATTGGCGATCATGATTGCCAGCGATGTTTCCATCTCCGAGGCCATGAAGCTCCTGGCCGAGGAGAGCGAAGACAAACAGGTATGCAACATTGCCGGCGATATTGCCAAGGCGTTGGGAAAAGGCACGGCAGTCAAGGATATCCTCACCAAATATCCCAAGATTTTCAATGAGTTTATAATTGATATGTTGCAGCGCTCAGGGGAGAGATCCAAAGTGTCCCATGCTCTCATTCAAGTGGCTGACGCCATCGAGGATACGGGTATTGTTCGGGCAAAATTGGCCCGGGCGCTTTATTTCCCGGTGCTCACTTTGCTTATCGGTTTCATTCTATTTCTTTTTATTGCCGTATTTGTGTTGCCTGTTATTCAAGAAATGTTTGCCGGTTTTGGTGGACAACTTCCGGGTCCCACACAACTCTTATTAGGCCTCAGCAACTGGATAGCGCCGAATATACTCTATATAATCGTCTTGATC
The DNA here is from genome assembly GCA_964452555.1 of uncultured Desulfobacterales bacterium. Taxonomy (GTDB): domain Bacteria; phylum Desulfobacterota; class Desulfobacteria; order Desulfobacterales; family B30-G6; genus B30-G6. Next base: position 6,653 of record CAYVMI010000090.1, on the reverse strand, counting down.
ATCATTTTGGTCATTATGATAGCGGTAAACAAACGGTTCGCTTATTTTGTGGGCGGATTGATACCCGGCTATCGAAAACTGTCCAAGTGGTCCAGTATCATTTCTTTTTCAAAACATCTGCCGATTCTGCTGAGCTTTGAGTTACCCCTAAAAACAGCCATACATAAAGCCGCCGGCACCGTCAAAAACAGTATCCATGCTGGCAAGCTTTCCGCCGCTGCCGAGCAGATATCCGATGTCAACCAAATGCATCAGGCACTGCTGTCAACCGGCATATTTTCTAAGATCACGCTGCATATGATTGGCTACGGTATTCGCTCCGAGACGCTTACACTGGCCCTTGATGAAATGGTAAAATATTATGAAAAGGATTTTGACCGATCCTTTAACAGGTTTATAGCCGTACTGGAGATCCTGGCCATATTAGGAACCGGTATGGTCATCGGGTATATCGTCATTGCCATGTACTTGCCGATCTTCAGAATGGCGGGTGCTGTAGCCGGGTAAAACAAAGTATTCGATGGCATTAAATAAAATTTAAAGAAGCTTTCTGCTGCAAATATATGGAGGCTGGTAAAATGAGACTGAAAATAAATGGATTTACCCTCATCGAACTGATGATTGTCATCGCCATCCTGAGCATTCTAACAACCATTGCCGTCCCATCATTTCAAGACCGAATCATACGAACGCAGGTTCAGGAGGCGCTCAATCTTGCCGAGGTGGCCCAACTCGGTATCGAGGAATATTATAAAGCCAAAAAAGCCTTTCCAAGCAATAACCTTGAGGCTGGCCTGCCGCCGACTGAAAAAATAATCGGTAATTTCGTCACCGGCGTCAATATCCGGGATGGTGCCATCGATATCTTCCTCGGAAACAAAATCAACAAGCATGCCAGCCAAAAAACCATATCAATTCGACCGGCCATCGTTATGGAGGCGCCGGTGGTGCCGATTGCCTGGATACCCGGATATGCAAGTGTTCCTGAAGGTATGACGGTTATTGGTGAAAATAAAAGTGACCTGCTGCCGAGGCTACTACCTATGAGCTGTCGTTACTAATTGCTAAGTACTATTCTACTTTGGAGCTAAAATAATTAGCCATATATTTTATATGCTTGGGATTAAACAAAAGGATTCGAGGGTTCAAGGATTCAAGGGGTCAAGTGAAGATCTCTTATATTTTAACTCTTGGCTCTTCGCGACTACCAGCTAAGAGTAAAAAGCTAAAGCTTATTTAAGAATCATTACAATGGAGACATATTTTATTCTTCCACTCCCGGCGTGTCAGTTTCTTTTTACAGCTTGGACATATGGGCGGCAGGAAGGAAAGCGCTATCGCCGAGAAAATAAATAAGGCTATAAATCCGTAGATCATTGCGCCGGTAATAAAGACCGTTGTTCTGTCTGGTTCAGGTGGAAGTAGGGAAGGTATGATAATGGCCATGATTATCAAGGCCGTAAAGGGTCCACCTACCAAAGCTCCCCAGAGTACCCCGTTCCGATTTTTTCTTTTGGCCAACCTGGAAAATATGAACGATAATAATGCACCGATTAATAGTGGTATGAGAAGCTGCATTTTTCTGGTCCCTTTTGTATACTTTAAAGGATCTGAGCTAGTGAAATGTGCGCAATGACCGGTACTGCGCGGCCATTCGTAGAATTGAACACCCGTAAGCCTGCTTAGGGCGCAACTTGATTTTCATAGATAAGCGTATATTATTAAATTGAGTTGTCAGGTCAAGAAATTCATTAAATGGGCTTCAATAATCAGGTAACCGCTTTCTATTTTGAAAAATGAACAAATCACTTAAAAAGACCCGGATATATAAAGACCAGGCCAAAGACCGCCATACGACCCACTGGGATTTGGATTACTTGCCCCGGGAAGAAGTGGAATCGTTGTATGCAGATTCCAAGAAAAAGAAAGGTGGTAGCGAACCGGAAATTGAAAAAAATCCGGGTCGTATCGGATGGACTCTCATCATAGCCGGTGTTGCGCTGTTGATCCTTGCCCTGCTGCTCGTTCGTTTCACGATTTAAAAATGGTTAAAATCACTATTGCCGCTTAAGCTCTTCGATGACCAATCGATCAGTGGGGAAGGCCATATTTTCCGGCACGTCATCAAGTGGAAAATATCGGGCATCCTTGGCATCCGAGCCCGGCTTGAGGTTTCCGCTGATTTGCTTTCCCCAGAACCAAATTCCCACGGTTTGAAGCCGGGGATTATGAAAGTTGGAATGCACTGTAAATACCGAACCGATTTGGACAGCAAGTCCCGTTTCTTCCTTCATTTCGCGCGCAGCAGCCTGACGAACATCCTCATCCCATTCCACATAACCACACGGCAAACACCATTGATCTCTATAAGTTCCGGCGCGTTGAACTAAAAGAATTTCATCAGCATGCATTAAGATAACGGCAACTCCCACGACCGGATTTCGGTACAAGGTCGTGTGGCAAGCCTGGCAAACCTGGTGGGGAAACCCGTTGCCTTGAGGCGGCAACACAGCATGGGAACAATAGGGGCAATATTTAAACATAAGGCATCCAACTCTTTGCTCTTGGCTCTTAAACAGCTAAGAGCCAAGGGCCGAAAACTAAAGGCTATTTCGAGGTTTAATACGCGAATTTGGTCAATTACGTCGTATTCCTTTTTGACCGAGTATGGCCTATTTCCCAAACGGACAAATCGGGTATCGGCAAGTGGCGCAATCCGAGCAGAATCCACCATGGCCAAAGGCAACAATGTCGTCACGTGTTAATGATTCACCCGCCAAAATTCTGGGTACGACCAAATCAAATATCGAGCTTTGGTGATACATCACACAGCCCGGCAGTCCGATTATGGGTACAGCATCAATATAAGCCAGCATAAACATGGCTCCCGGCAGTACCGGCGCACCATATGTTACCACACGTCCACCAGCCGCCCGAATACTGGCCGGCGTCTGGTCATCCGGGTCTACGGACATGCCCCCGGTTATGGCAATCATTTCAGCACCGCACTCACGAAAATCATTGATGGCTTTTACGGTTGTGGCCACATCATCGGAGACTTTTTCAAAGCCTATAATACGGCTGCCTAGGTCTTTAAATTTTTTTTCAACCACCGGTCCGAAGGCGTCCTGAATGCGTCCTTCATAGACTTCGCTTCCGGTTATGATCAAACCAACCCGGTAAGGCGCGAACGGTTTTACCTGGATAACAGGCTGAAACTGCCTGCATATGGTTTCGATCTTTTCGATGCGGCCCATATCGGTTACCAGGGGAATAATGCGTGTGCCTGCAATCTGCTGATCTGCAGACACTTGTTGATTCGTATGCAGGCTGGCAAACATAATATCCTGAACCTGATTGATTTTATATAGCGCTTTGGCATTGACTTTCAGGAGGCCCATCTGCTCTGCCTTGAAATTGACCTTGCCCTCACTGGGTTCTGTCAGCACCAACCCCGGACCTTTGGCCGCGTTGGCAATCCGATTTGCCGCTTCGTTTTCATGGATCTGACCTGTTTCCAGTTCAAACACATAAATGTAGCGTTTACCCAGGTCGAGCAGTTTATCGATATCATTGGCTTGGATTACATGGCCCTTTTTAAAAGAAGGTCCTTTAAAGCTGCCGGGTCGTATTTCGGTTATATCATGGGACAACACCATCCCGACGGCATCCTGTACGCGAATACTTTTCACGATATCCTCCATATATTGTCGCGACTATACGGTCCATAACATAAAAAAGATTGAAGCGTACAGCTATAAGATTTGCTATGGCTAAATTCGGAACGAAACCTATCGTATTGTTTATCTACCAATAAAATTCAATCTTTTTTCGGTGGTTGACACGCAAAGCGACCATGATATCCTCATGGCTGCAACCTTGAGGATGTGGCCCTGCAACCATTGCAATATTAGGCCTAAATCATGCCAACGCTACCCATTGCCGCCATAATAATCTCTGTCGGCCGCTCATCTCGTAAGGGATTTTTTAAGCCGCTTCTCCCGCTGGGAAATGAGACTATTATCAGGCAGGCTGTTCTCAATTTTCAGGATGCCGGTATTGAAGAAATTCATATTGTTTTGGGAAACCGGGCGGATGATATCATTGCGCATATCGACGATATGAATGTGTCCTGGGTTGTTAATGCAGATTACCACCAGGGAATGCTTGCTTCTGTTCAAATAGGGGTGCGTCAGCTGAACCCTGAGACAAAGGCCTTTTTCCTGCAACCGGTAGACATACCTTTAATTAGAAATCAAACGTTGCAGGCGCTTGTGAGGGCACATATCGCCGACCCGGATTCTATCGTATATCCAGTTTTTAATGCATCCAGAGGGCAACCACGGCTGATACCCAAAAGATACACCAGGACAATTACCGAATACCACGGGGGAGGTGGTTTGAGGGGGTGTCTGCAGGCACATGAGAAAAATGCCGTGAATATTTCCGTAGCGGATGAGGGTATCTTAATGAACCTGGACACCCGGGATCAGTACGAGCGGATCAAATACCGATTGCAAAAATGGATGATTCCCTCCAAAGCCGAATGTCTGGCGATGCTGGCGTTTCGATTTGCATCCACGGATCCCATGATTCAGCACGCCCATACTGTGGCGGGACTGGCTCAGCGCATAGCTGCAAAATTAAATGCAGCTGGTTGCCCCATTGATATGGAATTGGTCAGAGCTTGCGGATATCTGCATGACATTGGCAAGGGTATTAAAGATCATGCCCGAATTGGAGCCGAAATGTTGGTGAATTTGGGGTTTCCCCGGATTGCGGCAATCGTCGCGACCCACATGGATTTAGATTATAATCCCCGGGATGACATCACCGAGAAGGAAGTTCTTTTCCTGGCGGATAAAAAAACAAGCGGGACCAGAATCATGGCTCTGGATGAGCGCTTATCGGCCAGGTTAAAAAAGTTCGCACACAATCCCGGTGGCAGGGCCATGCTGGAAAGACGGCTTGAAATCGCAATGAACATCGAGCAACGTATCGAGTCGATTATCAAAGGGAAGCTAGACGAGGATCATATGAATCGATGATGATTTGAGCAATTTAATTATTATTCGGAGTTACTGTCTTAGTAGGAGGATAAAATGACAAGTAAATTGAATCCAATCGATAAGGTGGAGGTTTTAACGCTCCAAGACAACCGGATTGATCTGGTGGCCCAGGATAACAATGAGATCGTGCAGCGGCCGATACCATTGGATGGAAAGGAATTTCGAAAGAGTATCCGCGCGGAACATGGGTTTTCGACTTTAATTACGATCACTCACAATGGCACCCAGAATAAGATCCTGTTTGATTTCGGATTTTCAGAAGACGGCGCTGCCGCGAATGCGTCCGCATTAAATGCAGATTTGACTCAAGTAGAGTTATTGGTTCTTTCCCATGGACACTTGGATCATCTGGGTGGACTTGTCAGCTTAGTGGAGGCCATCGGTAATAAAAAACTTGATCTGATCGTCCATCCCGGGGTGTTTGTGACTTCGCGCTACCGCAAAATTTCGGAGGATCTCCGCGTAGTGGTACCGTCTTTATCACGGGAAACAGTAGATCAAATAGGGGTCAATCTTATCGAAACCAAAAAGCCCTTGGCACTGCTTGAGGGTGCCGCTGTATTCTTGGGGCAAATTCCCCGGGTGACTCCTTACGAGCAGGGCGCACCAGATATGTACTACGAGGTAGACGGCGCTGAGAAGCGTGATCCATTTGACGATGATTCCGCCATTGTGTTTCATGTGCATAAAAAAGGATTGGTGATCATTTCCGGGTGCGCTCATTCCGGGATTGTAAATACGATAAAATATGCCCAACAAGTGACCGGCATTCAAGACGTATTCGCCATCATGGGCGGCTTTCACTTATCCGGGGCCGATATCGATGGGGTCATCGCGCCTACGGCAGCAGGGCTTATAGAAATCGGTCCTCAGTTTGTTATTCCAACCCATTGTAGCGGAAGAGAAGCGGTAAAGATCATCGAAAAAAAGATGCCGGAAGCATTTTTGCTGAATATGTCCGGTACCCAAATGACATTTAGTACTGAGCAATAAGCCATCAGCCGTAAGCGGTCAGCTGATTACGGCTAATCGCTTGTCGCTTATGGCTTATAGCTTGACAGGTGCTGTTCGCATGTCTATTTTTGCGCTGAGATTTCACGCTAAACCATTTCAGCCAGGAGAATGCCAACCCATGAAAATTGCTTTCCCGACCAGTGAGGATAAGGGACTTCAAAGTCCAGTCTACGGCCATTTTGGTTCGGCACCTTTTTTCATCCTAGTGGATACCGAAACAGAAGAATCGACCGTACTTGGCAACCAGGATTTGGGCCATGCACACGGTAACTGCCAACCATTGCAAGCACTCGGCGGTACGGCTGTCGATGCGGTCGTTGTGGGTGGCATTGGCGGCGGTGCCCTTAGAAAGTTATTTGCGGCCAATATAAAGACCTATCGGGCGGTTGATGGAACTGTTTCTGATAATCTCACACTTTTCAGAGCGGAAAAACTACCACCATTCACCATGGATCATACCTGTCAGGGCCATCAGGGCATTGGCGATTGCGTTCACTAAACAGGGGATAATTATGTCAGGCGAAACACTTGAGATCATGCCATCCGGCAATGGCATGGCGGGGATGCTAT
>CAYVMI010000089.1:0-12264 GCA_964452555.1 uncultured Desulfobacterales bacterium | reverse complement strand
AACTCGGGTATATAGCGAAAGCCGGTGCTATCTTCTTTATCATCATCTTGCTGAGCCGCAACAAACCACCCGGAGAGCTGTCCCCTGAAATCGGTTTCAATCTCCATTGCAGCTGACACTGATGCTAGGCCTACAACCAGGTTCAGGACCATAATTATAGTTGCCAATCGGTGCGATGAACATCCCAATGCTATTTCTCCATATCCTGCCGGGCATAGATGCCGTACCAAAAGAAATCTTTAACTTCGCGGTTGAATTCTATAAAATTTGGATATTTACTGATGAGCTCCTCATCAAATGCCAGCTCACGCAGCTTCTCCAGGACGGCCATAAAAAATTCAGGACGAATCTCAGGCCTTACTTCACCCTTTTTCTGCGCCTCGGCAACAAATTGCATAAATTTCTGATTGTACTGGGCATTCATATCGAAATCGAGGGACATGATCTCTTCAATGAAAAAATCGCTCATGTCGGCTGTATATTGCTCCTTCCAGGCAAACATGCGTTGAATCTTCTCCGGCAACGCGATGTCCATCGCATTGATTTCATCCAATTTGCTGTAGCCCTCGTCCATCATCAGGCGCCAGATATGTTCCACAAGCTCCAACTTGCCTGCAAAATACTTGTAGAAAGTCATTTTACTGGCTCCGGCTTTTCGGCAGATTTCTTCCACTGTAATCCGTTTGATGCCATGGCGCAGAAAAAGGTCTTTGCCGGTTTTGATGATTTGCTCCCTCTTTTTCGATATCCGCTGATTGGGTTTAAAAGACATGCACGCTCCAAAACAAGTTTACGAATTTTATATTATTGGAATGAAATCGTACATAAATTAATCAGCATTCTGCTTACAGTCAAGTGATAATCTTACGAAATTTGTATATTTAACATCAAATCGTATATTTACTGTGCTAAATCATTTACATTACTCCGGCAATATCCGCACCACGCCCCAAAAAATTTTTAAGTTGTGTGATGAATCGATCAGATTTACATTATAGACAATTGACTGTAATCACCCAAATGGGCGATATATTTTAATTTCCAAGTTTAGCCATATGAAATTTTCATGTTCCAACCACCATGGGTTTAATTCCTATATCCTCCATCAAATTATATGTGATGCAAAATAATGCAAATCTTATTATTAAAGTAAAATCAGTTATATAATATTATTTGGTCGGTAAAATAGTTGGATTGACATACCTGAAAAAAGACGGTATCTTAAACGGTATATTATTACCATATCGTGAAAATACCGTCATGCCACTAACAGATACCCTTATTCGAAGCGCCAGACCTAAATCTAAACCATATAAGCTGTCTGATGGGAAGTCTCTTTATCTTCTGGTCAATAGAACCGGGAAATATTTTCGTTTTGACTATCGTTATGCCGGCAAACGTAAAACCATGGCGCTTGGTGTTTACCCCCTGGTAAGCCTGGTGGAAGCTAGAAAGATGCATGCTGAGGCCCGTAGATACCTTCAAAGCAACCAGGATCCCGCCCAATTCCGAGCGCGTATCAAACAGCATCAAACAGGACAGAGCGCCAATAGTTTTGAAACGCTGGCGCACGAATGGTTTTCCAGTAATAAGCACACCTGGACGAGAGGCCATGCCACCACGATAATGCGACGGCTGGAACTCAATATTTTTCCCTGGCATGGGTCTCAGGCGATTGAGTCGATAACGCCCCCCGAGCTTCTTGCCACCCTTCGCCGGATCGAATCACGCGGGGCCACGGAGACGGCTCATCGGGTTAATCAAATCTGTGGTCAAGTATTTCGATATGCCATTGCCACCGGCCGTGCCGAGCGAGATCCCTGTGCGGATCTGCGCGGTTCTCTAAGGCCAACCGAATCCAAAAGCTTGGCCACGATCACAGATCCGGTCCAAATCGGGGCTCTGCTGCGCGCCATTGATGGCTATCAGGGACAGGCCCTGACAAGATTGGCTTTAAAATTCGCACCGCTGGTTATCGTGCGGCCAGGTGAATTACGCCATGCTGAATGGAATGAAATCGACACGAATCGCGACCAATGGAAAATCCCCGCCGATAAAATGAAACGTGGCAACCCGCACATCGTACCACTGTCACGACAATCCCATGCTATTTTAAGGGAAATCAGCCCCATCAGCGGCCATGGTAAATTTGTTTTCCCTTCACTTAGGACGCCAGTGCGCCCCATGAGCAACAACACCATTTTGGCAGCGCTTCGTCGGATCGGATATACAAAAGAAGAAATGACCGGCCATGGATTTCGAAGTATGGCAGAACATTTGCTCCATGAACAGGAATGGCCAGCTCATATTATTGAACTCCAACTCGCGCGTGGCAAAAAAAAACCTGGCCAAAAAGCCCAAAGCTATGCCCAACACCTTCCCGAAAGATTTAAAATGATGCAAGCATGGGCCAATTACCTGGACACCCTGAAGCAAGATAAGCCGATTTAGAAATTTTAGGGCCAGCACAAACAAAAGTGCCAAAGATTCTTGACGCTGCCGGCAAAGGATTGGATGTCAGATCTTTCACATAAATAAAACACGGACAATCCTATATCCGAGGGTAAATTGGGTATAATAATTACCTATTCTGGTTGAGACAGAAGATAGGCCTTGAGGTTGGTTTTGGTATTGGTCAGATTGAGCTTGCGGCGGATGTTTTTGCGATGGCTTTCAATCGTCTTTGTAGAAAGACGCATAATTTCGGCAATCTCTTTAGTAGCTTTGCCCTGTTTTACAAAATTAGCCACCTGTAATTCCAAATGGCTTAGGTTAAAATAACGCGAAGACAGACGATGTGAAAATGATGAGATGATCTCCTTTAAATTTGTTTCAATAGCCCCGCTCAATATTTTTTGCCTGGAATCCAACCCGCTTTTATTTAATTTATTTAAATAAGGCTCCACCAGTTCTTTGATATTGTGAAGAACTTTCTCTTCAATTGCGTATTTATCTTCTGCGCGCTCTTTCAGCCGCACCTCCAGGGCTGTATTACTTTCTTCAAGATTTTTCGTTTTTTCATTCAACTGTAGATTGGCAACCGACAATTCAAGGGTTCGTGCCTTTACGCGTTGCTCTGTATCTATTTGGGCTTTCTGATGGTCGATTTCTGCTTGTTTACGATCGGTAATATCAATGACGACGCCCCCCAAACCTTTAAGCCGACCTGATTTGGAAAAAATCGACGTTCCATGATCTTCCACCCAGCGTACATCACCGTTTTTTGTTATGATCCTATAAATCTGAACCGCTGTTTTTGCTTGTTTTAATACTTTTATAGCCCTTTTTTTGGCTTTTTTAACATCATCCGGATGAACAATGCCCAGCCAGTTTTTATCTTTAGCGTTTATCTCTGCCTCTGTATAACCGCAAAGTCGTTTACAACCACTGACAACCTCTGCCGACCGGTCAGGATAGGCCCGATACACCATTCCGGGTAAGCTTTGAATAAGCGCTTGGAACGCCACTTCACTTTTCCTTAGTTTTTTTTCAATTTCCTTTAGCTCACCCAGGCGTATTTTCAATTTCTTGACTTTGTTTTTCAGTTTGCTGTAGCTTGGTTTATTAGTCATCAGAATATCCCCCGATTCAGGAAATAGCTCGTTGCCTTTACAGTGTTGCCAGATTTTGTTCCGTTTCATGCAAAAAGCGGTTCTGATATTTTTTCATAGTGACATATCATTTTGAGTCTGCCTCACTATCGCAGTGCCCTAACGGATTGGTGATGTTTCGACTACCTGATTTTACTACCAATCGGCATAATTTCATCACCAATCCGTGGGGCACAAACGAAGCCCTGGGTTGATATGTCACTATGAAAAAATATCAGAACCGTTTTCAATCAGAATTTTAATTTCGGAACATGTTTCTGACATTTAGTATGATGTTTTCAAGCGAATTTGATATTTATTACACAGTCAACGACCGCCGACCTTGTTGGTGACTTATGACTGGAGTTAACATCATTCCGGAAAAGTAATCAAATTCAATTTTTTAAATATATTGAGAGGTTTCAGGTAAATGGATGAAAAAATTGTCAAAACAGCTGAGATGATATTAAAAAAGGGTAATACAGTGATCTTCACCGGCGCCGGCATTTCCACGGAAAGCGGCATACCCGACTACCGCAGCCAGGGAGGCCTCTGGGATAAGTTCCAGCCGGTTTATTTTGACGATTTCATGTCTCGGGAGGACGCGCGCATAGAATACTGGCAGCAATGGCGGGGTTTGGACCAGGCCCTTAACCAGGCTGCCCCCAATTTAGGCCACCAGGCCATAGCCGAATTATATAGTCTGGGGTATGTTCAGGCCGTCATTACCCAAAACATTGATGGCATGCACCAAGCATCGGGCATACCGGAGAACGCTGTTATCGAGTTGCATGGCAATTCCCGCCGCATCCGATGTATGCGTTGTAGTGCCATCTCCACCACCGCCGCGGCCCAGGAACGGCTGGCAAGCGGAGATCCCGCCCCTGCCTGTGAATGCGGCGGCTATCTTAAACCGGACACCATCTCTTTTGGCCAGTCCATGCCCATGGAGAAAGTCCATCAGGCCATAGCCCTTGCGGAACAAAGCGATCTTTTTATCGTAATAGGTTCCACCCTGCTGGTTCAACCAGCGGCACACATGCCTATTTATGCCAAACAAAACAATGCTTTTCTGGTGATTATCAATCTATCGGATACACCCTGTGATAATGCGGCCGATCTTCTCATCCGCGAAAAGGCTGGGGGAATTTTGGATGGAATACGCCAGGCAGTCCAAACCAGACTCTAAAGTGCCCTCCCATAACGGGTCTTTTCACGTCCTTCCTGCACTGGATGCCGGATTCAATTCCTAAAAAATTTTCATGCCCTGACGCGGACAACGAAGCATGAAACAAAATCTATATATTGAAATGTCATGGCTATCCTCTAAATATGGAGCATGAAAATTTATTGCGCTTATCTATAAAGCTCAAGTGGCACCCTAAGCAGGCTGGTTGGTGTTCAGCGTTAATCCAGGCAACTGATTGTTTAGAATTAAATCATTACCTATTCGGTTTCATATTTGACCCGGTAATGGGCGTAAAATACATCCGGGTCAAGTTGCCGGGTGGCTATAAGCTCGAGGTTCATGGTGAGTGGTTCTGAAAACAGGGACAGGCCTGATCCGAAAACCGTGGGGCAATAGGTTAGTATCATTTCATTGATCAAGCCGGCTTTAGCAAATAAAGTATTAATCTGTGCGCCGCCGATCAGAATTGCGCGTTCAAATCCGTCTGATATCAGTTTTTCAATTATTTCAGCCGGTTGATTGTTGGTATACTCTAGATTGTCATATGACGATGCCCGATCCGTTCGTCGGGTTAAAACGATATTGCGGCGATCCGGAAGGGGTTTTCCGATCGTCGCATAGGTAGCGGAGCCCATGATGATCACACCGGCATCCTGGGTAATTTTTTTGAACAGTTTTTTATCCGCCGATCCGGTCCAATCCGGATAATGGGAGGCATCTTTGGCGATTTTCCCATCTGCGGTCAGTGCGATCATGAGCGTTACTTTCATTTCACAATTCACCTTAGGTGTGAAATTAAATTCCTATATATCTGTTTGTTTTATTTCCCACTCGTTGATGATCTTGAATACGTAAAATCCTTAACTATCTGAAATCCATTTTGATTCGTAATAAATCGAATCTGGTATACATGTTGCTATAACTATTCTAAAGATTAAGAACCTGACTGAAAAAAGTAGACCGCTAATGCTACCGGCTTTACTGGCGGCACTTGATGTCAACACCACCGAGTACATCAGTGTCTTTTAAAAAACGTTAATCTTTCGGATAGCCATCATGGAGGACTTGCTCTATGACAACCAATATGCATGCTACTGCCGGGATTCAACGAATCGTAAACAGGTATAAGGCTCTTTTTCGAATCCCTGAAAACCTGAATTTTTATGCGCCTGAAGATCTCTTGAACGCTGAAAGGAAATTCCTGAAATTCGCCTTAATGAACGGGGGATTTGAATCCTTTCAAACCACAGATTCCTTCGGTGGCCGGCATTCACACCGTGCCCGCCCCCAATGATCGCCAGCTTTTTAAGGCGCATAAAAAGATGCCACCTTAAAACAGGACCAAGATTTCATCCAGGATGATTTCGCGCTCGCTCAGAGCGATAATCTCTTCCCCCTGGTCCAATACGGCATCGGTCCAAATTCCAATGATATAGAGCTGGCCTTCAGGCGTATGCCGATCAGCCACCCACACCACCTGGCCATGGAATACGATTTCGCGACCCACATTGATCCGGATGGCCACATGCGTCTCCGGCTCGATGGCGGTTGCGCAATTGAGCCGGAGACCCTCAACCGACATCTCCACCACATTCACCGGAAAGGACCCATCAAACATTTCCAGGTGGGCCGGAAGAAAAATTTTATGCCGGGAATGTTTGCGATTCTCTATGGATTCTGTTTTCATCGTGTGGTGTCGGGGTCTGTAATCCTACTCCTGCAACTCCTTGATATCGGCATAACAATCCAGAGCCTCAGGATTGACCAATGCATCTTTGTTCAAGACCGGCTGATTCTGGATAACCTTTTTGACCGCGATCTCAACTTTCTTCATATTGAGGGTATAGGGAATATCGGCAACAGGTATAATCTTGGCCGGAACATGCCTAGGTGATGCATTGGAACGAATGGTGGCTTTGATTTTCTGTTTGATTTCGTCCGTCAGCGCCACGCCCTCGGCCATTTTTACAAACAGGATAACGCGCACATCGTTATGCCAGTCTTGGCCGACAACAACACTATCCGCCACGTCATCGATTTGGTCGATTTGGCGATAAATTTCAGCGGTCCCGATGCGGACACCGCCGGGATTCAGCGTGGCATCCGATCGGCCAAACATGATAACACCTCCTCTGGGGGTAACCTCGATATAATCGCCGTGTCGCCAGACATTCGGATAGACATCGAAGTAGGCCGAATGGTATTTTTTGCCATCCGGATCGTCCCAGAAATAGATGGGCATAGATGGAAAGGGCGCCGCACATACCAACTCAGCCTGTTGATCCACCACGGCCTCGCCGTTCTCGTTAAAGGCTTTTACATCCATCGCCAGACCCCGGCATTGTAATTCACCGGCATAGACCGGCCCCATGGGATTACCCAGGGCAAAACAGCCGTTGATGTCCGTACCGCCGGCAATGGATGCCAACTGGAGATCCGGTTTAACGGCATCATATATAAATTCAAACCCCTCATTGGACAATGGCGACCCGGTGGATAGCACCGCTCTCAGAGGTGTAAGGTCATATGTCTGATTAGGCCGCAAGCCCGTATTTTGAAGGGCGGCAATGTAGCCCGCACTGGTTCCGAAAACAGTCACCTTCTCATCCTGGGCCATCTGCCAGAGTGCGTCCGGAGACGGATGAAATGGATTGCCGTCATAAAGCACCAGGGTGGCACCAACAGCCAATGAACTAACCAGCCAATTCCACATCATCCAACCGCAGGTGGTAAAATAAAATATGGTATCCTGTCGCTTCAGATCAGAGTGTAGCATCAGTTCCTTCAAATGATGGATCAGGATTCCACCCGCGCTCTGCACCATGCATTTGGGCAAACCGGTGGTACCGGAAGAATACATGATGTAAAGCGGATGGTCGAAGGGCAGCTGGGCAAAACTAATGGAGAGATCCTCAGACTGGGATCGAAATTCTTCGTACAGAACGGCGTTGGGAACGGCTTGGATATCGGGCTCACCCTGGGTATAGGGCACTACAACGACTTTCTCGATGGAAGGTAGATCCTTTAGGATATTGGCAATCCGATCCAATGAGTCGATGCGCTTACCTTTAAAAAAATAACCATCAGCAGTAAACAAGACTCTGGGTTTTATTTGTCCAAATCGATCCAGCACCCCTTTAATTCCGAAATCGGGAGAGCATGAAGACCAGGTCGCGCCCAGACTTGTGGCGGCCAACATGGCAATTATGGACTCCGGCATATTGGGCATAAATCCCACAACGCGGTCACCGGGTTCGATTCCCATTTGCTTCAAAGATTCCGCCAGGCGTGCCACCTGATCATACAATTGGGCATAGGTCAATTTACGGCGAACCTCACTTTCTCCGTAAAAAACCAAGGCGGTTTGGTCGTCCCGAAAGCGAAGCAGGTTCTCAGCAAAGTTTAGGCGGGCACCTTGAAACCACTTGGCTCCGGGCATTTTGTCCAAACCGTCCACAACCTGGGAAAAGCGTTCAGAGGCAATGATATCGGCAAAATCCCACATGGCCTCCCAGAAATCGGGGATATTTTCAATGGACCATTGGTGCAAGGCCGGATATGTTGTAAAATCCTGGTTGTGTTGGTCGTTGATTGAGCCCATGAAACGAAACATGTTGCTCTGTTGAATACGTTCTTGAGATGGTTCCCATAGAAGTTTTCCCATTCCTACCCTCCAGTGTTGCGGATCAATAATTGGCAGTATATGTTTTCGGTTGCAATTAGATGCAATGGTGACTAGAGTATTTTGTTCATGGCAGAGTTGTTGGTTATTGACGATACTGCCATGATGCAAGTCATCACCCACCGTGTCGGTGGTGTATAAGTGTGATCTATTATGGAATTTGTTCCCGTGATCACCCTTAACAGCAATGCTTGGTTTTTTCAACTGACGAATAAGAGGTTTGTAGCGATGCATTACGAAGGCATGATAATCCGCCCCCCCAGCGAGGCCAATAGTATTCTGCTTCAGGTAACGGTAGGATGTTCTCATAATAAATGTACATTCTGCGGCACCTATAATGGCGAACGATTTAAGATCAAATCAGATGAAATCATTGATCAGGACATTCAATTTGCCAAACAATACTGCCAGCGACAACGACGTCTGTTTCTGTGCGACGGCGATGCCCTGATCATACCCCAAAAACGTCTGAAAAAAATTCTGACAGACATAAAAACCCAGCTTCCCTGGGTTACCCGTGTGGGGATATATGCTAATACAAAAAGCATCAAAATGAAAACAGCCGAAGAACTGGCGGAATTAAAACAGCTTGGTTTGGGTATTGCTTATCTGGGCCTGGAAAGCGGTGACGATGTCACCTTAAAGGCGGTAAAAAAAGGAGCCACCGCCGAAAAGATGATTGCCATGGGACAAAAGATCAGACAAGCCGGCATCAAACTCTCCATCACCGTGCTGCTCGGTTTGGCCGGGCGGGACCGATCCCTGGTTCATGCTCGGGAAACCGGCCGCGTGTTGTCGGCCATCGATCCCGAATATGTTGGTGCCCTCAGCTTGATGTTGGTGCCTGGCACACCGCTCAGTCACGATTATGAAAACGGAACGTTTCCTCTAATAGAACCTGATGAAATGCTTCAGGAATTACGTGAAATGCTTGTTCATACGGACTTAAGCAGGGGATTGTTTCATGCCAATCATGCTTCCAACTATCTGCCCATCAAGGCACGCATGCCCAAAGACAAGCAGCGTACCATCGACCAGATTGATGCGGCCTTGGCTGGAAACGTGGCGTTGAAGCCCGAGTGGATGAGAGCTTTGTAGCTGGCAGGTATTAGCAATAAGCCATAAGCAGCTGATCGCTCCTAGCTTATGGCTTCTTCATGTTGAAATAACTACAAGCTATCTCAAAAATAAGATTTTTGGTTCCCCTCGACATGCTCATGGTCGACGGCAGATCAAAGCATGCGAGAAAAATTACCACAGGCATATGCCTGATATTTCGAGGATTATTTTTTGAGCATAACACATGATATGTATCCGCCCGAGGCGGAGTAGCAAAAAGATATTTTTAAGATAGGTTGTTATAAGGATGAAGTGTCCATTCTTAGATATGAATTCTTAACCTGAGTTAAAGAGGTAGCTAACCAAATGGATTGGAAAATTTTCTTAACGACATTTGGAATGGTTTTTCTGGCTGAGTTGGGTGATAAGACCCAATTGGCAACTTTTTGTTTGGCCGCAGATTGTGACCCTAAGGTTTCTGTTTTTGTGGGGTCTGCTCTGGCGCTGACGCTAAGTGCTCTGATTGCGGTTATTTTTGGGACTGTTTTCAGCAAGTTTATACCCGAAACCTACATCAAGCTCGGCGCGGGGATCTTTTTTGTCGTAGCCGGTATCTGGATGCTGGTGGGAGCCGGCAGGGCGTTGATGGTTTCTTAGAAGGAAGACAAAGATAGATTCCTGTAGGGTTTTCATACCTTGATCATCTTTGTTGACGCATCAATTCGATAGCTTTTTAGGCTGTTAGGCTGAAGACTGTTAGCTGCTTATGGCTTACAGCTTAAGGCTCAATCGCTTAGAGTAATTCCACTATTCTCTTCGATGTATATTCCCCCACATCGGCCAACGCATCCATAGGTAGGAACCTGGCGGCATTGTTTGAAAAAAGACAGGTAACCGATGCCGGAAAATCATCATCGGCTTCATAGAAAATATAGCACCTCGAAATCTGTTGACCGCAATGGTCGATCCGAATAGATTACTTTCCAGGGAGGTGATGAAAAGCCGCTCTTGTCGCCGGCCATATTCAGAGGGAGGCAAAGATAGCGGTCCAATAGGCACATATGCCTGGAAAATCGTTAATTAATAGAAATAACATCGTAGCACGATGGTATTGTTATCATCAAAAAAGATCGCTGCATATGATATTCCGGAGAAATTGTATTGATGAAAGAGTTTTTCAAAGTCACTGACCTTGAAACCGCGTTGGAATGGCCGGGCATGTTCCCCCAAATGGAGAAAGAAACTCGGCCGCTGGATAAAGCTTTGGGTCGGGTTTTGGGCCAAGACATTCAATCTGATATCAATGTACCGGATTTTCCCCGGGCCATTATGGACGGTTTTGCCGTCAAAGCGGCCTCGACATTCGGTGCTTCAGAAGGAAACCCCGCATACCTGAATGTGGTCGATAATATCGCCATGGGAGAAGCTCCTAACATAAGCATTAAACCAGGAGAAGCCGCAAAGATTTCCACTGGCGGAATGCTTCCCAAGGGTACTGACAGTGTCGTCATGATTGAACATACAGATGCCATCGACGATATGACCATAGAAGTATACCGTAGTGTCGCCCCGGGCCAGCATATGATCCAGATTGGTGAGGATCTGCAGGCAAACCGGATCATCCTGTCGCGCGGACAAAAGCTAAGACCCCAGGAAATCGGAATCTTAGCTGCCCTTGGCATGGAGTCAGTTTCGGTCTACCGGCAACCGGTGGTTGCCATTGTCTCCACCGGGGATGAAATCGTGCCCATTACCGACACCCCCACCATAGGACAGATCCGGGATATTAATTCCTATACCCTTGCAGGCCAGGTTATTCAGGCAGGCGGTCAGCCTATGGGCTTGGGCATCGTCAAGGATGACTTTATTGCCCTGGATCAGATGTGCCGAGCGGCCCTCGATCAATCAGATGTCATCTTTGTATCCGGCGGCAGTTCTGTGGGCATGCGGGACTATACCATTGAGGTGCTCGAAAAGCTGCCGGATTCCGAAATCTTGGCCCACGGCATCTCCATCAGTCCGGGCAAGCCGACGATCCTAGCCAGAGTAGGCCAAAAACTTTTTTGCGGTCTGCCGGGACATGTGGCTTCGGCCATGGTGGTTTTTCATATGGTGGTACGGCCGTTTCTGGAACATATCGGGGGCAGAAATCCTGGTCTCAATCGACCGCGAATCTGTTTTGCGCGTTTAAAACGCAATCTGGCTTCTAAACAGGGCCGCGTGGACTGTATCCGTGTCCGAATAATTCAAGAAGCTGATCAATTATTAGCTGAACCCATTCTGGGCAAATCAGGTTTAATTCGAACCATGATTGAAGCCGACGGACTGGTGTGTATAGATAAAAATACCGAAGGCTTGGATAAAGGCAGCATTGTTGCGGTTCATCTGCTACCAACTTAAAAAAGCCAATTTAAAAATGTCTTTTGGCCCAATTTTTGTGTTGGATGTGCATTCCAAATCCTCAATAATACCTGAAGTGGTTTAAACCCACTTCTTATATATTCCTGCGGATTGAAAGGCACATCCGCCTTAAACTTGAACCAAAATCCTATTTCTATAATGGCTTTTTTTTCAAACAAATTTATAATCAATGATCGCTATTTTTGCTATATTGATCACTTGATTTTCACCAAGATAAATTTATATCAAGAAAGGACGACAGGCCATAATTATTACAAGCTATCTCAAAAATAAGATTTTTGGTTCCCCTCGACATGCTCGGGGTCGAAGGCAGATCAAGGCAT
>CAYVMI010000088.1:0-12329 GCA_964452555.1 uncultured Desulfobacterales bacterium | reverse complement strand
GCCTGGAGGGAGCCCAGGCCGGCCTAAGCTGGTCGACGGTGCTCAACAAGCGCGAAGCCTATCGTCTGGCGTTTGACCAATTCGATCCCAATCTGGTAGCTGCATACGGCGAATCAAAAATTCAAGATTTACTTCAGAATAAGGGAATTATCCGCAATAAACTGAAGGTCAGGGCTTTTGTTACCAATGCCAGGCAATTTCTAAAAGTCCGGTCAGAGTTTGGAAGCTTTGACACATACATCTGGCAATTTACAAACCACAGGACCATCCAAAACCAATGGGAAAGCCTGGATCAAATACCGGCCACCAGCGCCGAATCCGAGGCCATGAGCAAAGATATGCGCAAAAGGGGATTTACATTTGTGGGACCGACCATTTGCTATGCCTTGATGCAGGCCATCGGTATGGTCAACGATCACACCGTAGATTGCTTTCGATACCGTGAAATAGCAAGTTTGTCTGAATAAAACCTTAAAATCGGTATCGGCCCTGGAAACAGGACCCGGTTCCGATCCCGATAGCAATAGCGATTTCAAATTCAAAATTATACTTGATAATCACACCTCTCCGTATTATGGTTGGCTCAATTAAATCAGACTGAAGTCTGAATAGCTGGAATAACTGTAAGCTCAAAATTCAATTCGACAATCATAAACCAGGATCATGGCAACCACGAAGGTTCCCCTTCGTGGTTTTTTTTATTCGCCAATTTTGTGACCCGGATTCGAATAGACGGTCCGTTTACACAATACCGAAAAGAATTGACTCGAGTTTAAACAAACACGAATAACCACGGTCTAGCCCTGAGCCTGCCGAATGGGCGAAGACGGGTAATAAAGAGGTAAGATGCATATTTCCGAAGGGGTTTTGAATGCCCCGGTATTAATAACCGGCGCGGGACTGGCCTTGGCCGGAACGGCTGTTGGCCTGAAACAGATGGACTATGACCGCGTGGCCCATGTGGGCGTACTGTCGGCCGCTTTTTTTGTGACCTCTCTGATTCATTTCAACATAGGCCCTGCCAGCACGCACCTGATTCTCAATGGTCTCCTGGGCCTCGTGCTGGGTTGGACCGCATTTCCCGCTATACTGGTGGCCCTGATTCTACAGGCTGTTTTCTTTCAGTTCGGCGGCCTTACAACTTTGGGCGTCAATACCGTCATTATGGCTCTCCCGGCCTTGGTCTGTTACTATATTTTTGGCCCCCTGCTTCAAGGACCCAAAAGAAAGATTATGCTGGCCGCCTTTAGTTGCGGATCAGTTTCGGTATTGGGCTCCGCTCTGCTGTTAGGGGCGGCGCTGGTTCTGGCGGAAAAAAACTTTTGGGCTGTTTCAAGCATAATCGTTCTCGCCAATATTCCGGTGATGATTATTGAGGGTATTGTTACGGCGTTTTGTATTGCCTTTATCAAAAAAGTCAGTCCAGAAATACTGATGAATTCATAAAAAGACGAATTCATTCGGTTTTAGGTTTTAAGTATTAGGTTTTAGGTCGGTCGTAAGCTGCACGTTGAGAACGTTTTACATCTTAAAACATAACACTTAAAACCTAAAACTCATGTAAAAGGATATAAGTAATGAAATCTTATCATAGAAACATAAACAATCAAATTGTGCTCGTTTGCGTTTTTGTTTTAACAGCCTTGGTGTTCTGCCCGGCCGCTTATGCGCACAAGGCCAGCATCTTTGCCTGGGTCCAGGGCGATACCATCTATACCCAAAGTAAAATGATGGGTGGCAAAAGGCCCAATCAGGCTTTGGTGGAAGTTTTTGATGAAAACGGCTTGCTGATTTTACAAGGCCAAACAGATGCCCGGGGGCAATTCAGTTTCCCCGTACCGCAGAAAGCGTTTATGAAAATCGTACTCAATGCCGGTGCCGGGCACCGGGCTGTGTGGTCACTGACGTCAGATGACTTTACGGGTGCGGCTTCGGAATCCGGTCATGCCCAACCCCATGAAAAAGGCGTTCATACCGAACCATTTCAAACCAGCCACCCTAACCGGAACACGGCTGGGGCACCCCAAGACATCTTGACCCGGGAAGAGATTTCC
Organism: uncultured Desulfobacterales bacterium; assembly: GCA_964452555.1. Taxonomy (GTDB): domain Bacteria; phylum Desulfobacterota; class Desulfobacteria; order Desulfobacterales; family B30-G6; genus B30-G6. Next base: position 10,275 of record CAYVMI010000088.1, on the reverse strand, counting down.
ACCTTAGTGGCGTCCGCCCTGGATCATAAATTAGCGCCTGTGATGGCCAAGTTAGTTGAAATGGACCAAAAGCGAATCAAGCCGTCAGATATTATTGGTGGTTTTGGATACATACTAGGCTTGGTGGGTCTGGCAGCTTACATGCACTACCACCGAAAATCGAGAGACAAAAGCGCATGATACCGGAAAGTTTTGTCCAGGGTGATTCTCTGGTTCACAGCATTAATCCCCAACTTAAAGTCGTGTTGGCGCTGATTTTCTCACTGGTGCTTGCGCTATCCAGCAGCATCATAATTTTGATGGCCGGCCTGACGACATCATTGGGTTTGATACTGATGGCCCGCTTGCCCATAAAAGATGTGCTCGCACGATTGACTGTCTTATTTGGATTTCTTTTGTTGATCTGGGTTTTGATGCCCTTAACCTATCCCGGAGAGGTTGCCATCAAATTCGGCATTATCAAACTGAGTATAGCTGGGGTTGTCCTGGCCTTACAAATCAGTCTCAAATCCATGGCGATTTTACTGACCTTGATGGCCCTGTTGGCAACCATGCCCATAGCCACATTGGGACATGCTCTCCGGAACCTGGGCGTACCCATCAAACTCGTATACCTGTTAATGATTACCTACAGGTACCTCTTCGTATTCGAGCAAGTGTATCAACGCTTGATTCGCGCAGCACGTGTCCGTGGCTTTACGCCCGGCACCAATCTACATTCTTATCGCACCTATGCCCATTTGGCCGGTATGTTGCTGATACAAGCCTGGGCGCGTGCCAATCGGGTGTCCCATGCCATGAAATGTCGCGGATTTAACGGTAAATACTATTCAATCCTGGAATTCCAGCCGGATCCGCGAAATTGGATCTTTGGCCTGATCATGTTCCTGATAATCTTAATCCTTACAACGGTGGAATTGTGGAATCACTTAACCCTCTGATAAAATTGCATGGTATTTGCTACCAGTACCCGGGCGGTAAAACGGTGCTGGATCAGCTTGATTTTTCGCTCTTAAAAGGGGATCGAATCGGGCTGGTTGCGCCCAACGGCAGTGGGAAGTCCACCTTGTTGCATATCATTATGGGGCTGTTGAAAGCGACTTCCGGGACCATTGAAATTTTTGGAACAAAAAGACGCCAGGAGAATGATTTTACCGAGGTGCGTCGACGGATTGGACTGCTTTTCCAGGACGCGGATGATCAACTTTTTTCGCCCACCGTCATCGAAGATGTTGCTTTTGGCCCCTTAAACTTGGGGAAATCAAAGCAGGAGGCCCTGGACATCTCAAGACAAACGCTCGATTTTCTGGGTTTAAATGGCTTTGAAGACCGGATTACCTATAAATTATCCGGTGGCGAAAAACGCCTGGTTTCCCTGGCAACGGTTTTGGCCATGCAGCCGGAAGTGTTATTGTTGGACGAACCCAGCAACGCGCTTGACAGTACCATGAAAGCGCGGCTGATTCGGATCCTGCAGAAACTTGATCTGTCCTACATTCTAATTTCGCATGAATTCGATCTGCTTTCGCAGACAGCCGACCAGTTTTATACCATGGCTCACGGCAAAATATTCAAGGACGAACATGAGCATGTGCATACGCATCAGCATGCACATATCATCGGCAAGCAGCCCCATAGGCATACTTGACGGTTTCCTAAAAAGCCCAACTTCTTTGTTGTAGAACATTTTGCACGCATTCGACATATAAACAGTACGCCTCATCATTACAAAATATCCACGCCTTGAATTTGAACTTTTTTCAAAACCGTCTACTCAAGAAAACAACTTATGGCAATTATCAGAATAGCGTTCCGAAACGAAGAAAGGGAGAACCCAATTTTTTGACATTTCGTATAACCGATTATTTTTGATACAATAATATTTCGAAACTTGACGAATAATACTGATTTATGAAATATCCGATTCTGGCGGTTCTTTTAGACCGATGACGAATCTGCAATCAGCGCCTAAAAGTCTACAGCCTAACCAACCTAAGAAGGAACTATAAATGAATGACCTAATCGACGAATTATGCCGGATACTTGAGCAAGACCGACCGATGGTACTGGCAACGGTTTTATCCCACCAGGGTTCAACGCCCCGGGGAGCAGGCTCACGGATGCTGATTTTGCCCGGCGGTGAAATTACCGGCACCATTGGCGGCGGTTCAATGGAAGCCGATGTCATGCAACGGGCGGAAGCATTATTTGACGCCCAAGCTTCTGAAATCCGCGCATATGACCTGACTGCCCAGCCAGGTCTGGACAAATTGGATATTATCTGTGGCGGACATATGCAGGTCCTGATCGAGTATATACAGGCCGATGATCAAAACAAATCGGTTTTCAAGCAGCTGCAATCGGCCCTTTACCAGGGTGAATCATGTTTTGTAATTGCTTCGGTTCAGCAAACCGGAAATAGCATTCGGGTGGGGGAACGGCAATTGGTGCCGGCCCGGGGCACCTGGTCGGAAGATACATCCTATCCCGAAGCTGACTTGAAACTTTTGGTTGCCCAAAACCGCGATCGGCAAATCCCGGTAATGCAGGAAGTCGGCAAGACGACCTACCTCATTGAGCCCCATGACATTATCCCCAGCGTTTTTATTTTTGGCGCCGGCCATGTGGCCAAGTATGTGGCCGCAATTTGCAATATGGTTCATTTCAGGACCATTGTTTTGGATGACCGTGAAGAATTTGCCAATCAAAACCGATTCCCCACCGCCGACCAGGTATTGGTGCTGGATAAATTTGAAAGGGCTTTCGATATTTTATCAATAGATTCCAACTGTTTCATCGTAATCGTTACCCGGGGACATCGCCATGATCAGACCGTATTGTCTCAAGCGCTGCAAACGCAGGCTGCCTATATCGGCATGATCGGCAGCCGCAAAAAACGCGATGCTATTTATGCCAACTTGTTGAATACCGGTTTCACCCAGCAGGATATCGATCGCGTGCACAGCCCCATCGGGCTTGACATCGCCGCCGAAACCCCGGAGGAGATTGCCGTGAGCATTGCTGCGGAGATGATTGCGGTGAGAGCGAAATCGTAGGATTGGAGGGGTGAAGGGTTGGAGGGTGATGCATTGCGAGTTACGAGTCGCGGGTTGCGGGTTTGATAGGGGTCACGTGCCAAATGCTAACAACCCTTGGCAATCCCGTATCACGTAACGCGAAGCACCTAACACGAACTCCCTTGACCCCTTAACCCCTCGAACCCTTGGACCCTTTTGGAATAATGATATTGGTTAAAAAACTTGCAGGATAATATAAACATGGATAATAATGAGCGCACCGCGCCCAAGCCCTACCGCATCTCTGCCGTGCTCTTTGATTTTGACGGCACGCTGACCCAGCCGGGAGCCCTGGATTTTGCTGTTATTAAAAAAGAGTTGGGCTGCCCCCTGGATCGACCTGTCCTTGAATATATAGAAAGCATTACCAACTCACAGGTACAAACCGAGTATTTTGAAGCCTTGGATCGTTTTGAAGCCCGGGGCGCAGCCGACTCAAAGCCCAACCCCGGTGCAGAAGATCTGATTCATATGATTCGTTCTAAACAAATTCCCCTGGGCCTCATTACCCGCAACAGTTTGATCTCCGTTCGGACAGCCCTTAAAAACTTTAACAACCTGCATCTGGATGATTTCGATGTGGTAATTACGCGTGATGACCCGGTCGCCCCGAAGCCGGAGCCGGACGGTATTTTTCTGGCCGCCCGGAAACTCGATGTAAATCCGCAGGAAGTGTTGATGGTCGGGGATTTCTTATTTGACATCCAAGCCGGTCGGAGCGCCGGCACCTTGACCGCGCATTTGGATGTGGATCCAAAGGTTGATCTGGGCGACTTACGCCCTGATTTTATCGTTTCCCGCCTGCCCGAACTGGAATTCATCATCCAAATGGGAGCACCTCTTCCCCAGGGAAAATTGCCCAATAACCTTTTGGCAGAATTTCTTAATGGTTTTTCTTTTGATGATCCGGATTTGCTGATCAAAGCCGGGGTAGGCGAGGATATTGCCGCTGCTGATATTCAAGCACAAGAGGTCCTGATCCTGAAATCAGATCCCATCACCTTTGCCACCGATGCCATTGGTAATTATGCGGTATTGGTGAATGCCAACGACATTGCCACCTGCGGCGCAGAACCGCGCTGGTTGCTCACGACCTTGTTGTTTCCCAGCCAATCCAGCGGGTCCGAGATCCAGCATATCATGCGGGGCCTGAATCACGTTGCCCTTCAATACGGCATTACCCTTTGCGGTGGGCATACCGAAATCACGGATGCGGTTACGCGTCCTGTGGTAGTGGGATCTTTAGTCGGCACCGTTGCCAAAAAGTCACTGGTGGACAAAAAATCCATGCAGGCCGGCGATAGCATCCTCTTCACCAAATCGGTGGCCGTTGAAGGTACCGCCATCATAGCCCGTGAAATGACGGATAAGCTACTCTCGATGGGCTTCGACGATACGGAAATAGAGACCTGTCGAAGGTTTCTGGATCGCATCAGCATCCTGGAAGAAGCGCGCATCGCCCGGGATGTTGGCCGTGTAACCGCCATGCACGATGTTACCGAAGGGGGCTTGGCCACAGCGGCCAGCGAACTTAGCATCGCCGGTCAACACCGTTTGCGGATCGATATTCAGAGTATCCCCGTTTATCCTCAGACCCAACGCATATGTGACAAATTGGGTATTGCGCCCCTGGGCCTAATTGGTTCCGGCAGCCTTCTGATCTGCTGCAATCCGGAAGTCAAGGACGACATGCTTGCCGCTATTCGTGATGCCGGCATCGAGGTGACCTGCATCGGCAAAGTCTTGGAACCTGGTGAAGGAATTGAAGCTGTGGATGGGTCTCAAAGCATTCAATGGCCTGAGTTTGCGGTAGATGAACTGGCGCGTCTGTTTTCCTGAACAGAAGCAGGAGATATCTTGAAATCAAGTCAACCCGGAGTTGCTAAAATGGAAAAGGGAGATCCGAGCGTATTATCGGACCTGACCCTTAAGTCGTTTCCGGCTATGTGAGCGAACCTAGCAAACAATCCATTTAAAAACCAATAGATACCCCGGGCAAGCCCGGGGTACTTATGTGCTACAGTTTTGAGATGAAGCTGACCTGAATCCTGATAATTTTTGATAGTTACCTCATCGATGCCTACACTGCCAACGAAGTAACCCGGAGCCCAAACAGTATTTTCGTTCCAACCCACGGAGAGCCAAGCAAAACGTTTACGGAGTTTAGACGCCGATTGACGTTGCCTTAGAGTTGCCAATCTTCGTAGGGTGCATCGATGATACCCATAATTTTATCGAATTCACCTTTGGTACGCATGCTTGCTATGGTTTTAGACAGGAAATTGTCGACTGAGCCGCCCCGACCGCCTTTGGGCAGAATAATTTTGACATCATATACTCGAAAAAGATCACGCTTTATATTAGTAAGATTGAACTTTTTTATAAGAGGATCTGAAGCAAAATCCGCAAAAATAAATGCATCGATCCTTCCGGCGTTTACCTTTTTCAGGCTCTGTACTAGATTGGCGGATCCGGTAACCTTAAAATCAAAATAAGGTACATGGGCAATATCGGTCTCTACTTTCAGTCCCCCTGAATACAGTTTTTCTTTTGTTATTCCTGAATTCTTTTTGGTGTAAAGAACAAAATTGACATGGAAAATGGTTTCTGTTGAATAGTCATAAGGTAGCGTGGTCAGGTCGATATCGGGAATAGCGATCAATGGCATATGGATGTCAGCTTCTCCAGATTTTACATTATTCATAGAGCGGGCAAAGGGATCAACTGTAATCTGAAAACTTTTTCCGGACTCTGAGGCCAGTGCTTTTGAAAACTCAACCAGCACACCTTTTTCAGGGCTCTCAGCATATACGGGCATCTTGGCTAGGCTGACCTTGTAGTCGGCAGCATGGGCATTGGCAATGATTAAAATCATAATGGTGAAAGTGAATGCGAAAAAATTTAAGTTTAAACGTTTCATTTTGCTTCTCCTTTTAGAATGGATTTTTTATTTTAATGGCAAACAAGGCCATAAGGTTTTTGTTAGTTTGGATAATTATTCTTTTTTTGCACCTTTGATAAGTTGGAGAAGATCACCAATATAGGATTTAAGTTGCTTGGCCTGGGAGCTCATTTCTTCTGAGGCTGCTGCAGATTCTTCTGCACTGGCTGCATTTTGCTGAACCGTTCTATCAATTTCAGCGATGGCATTATTTACCTGCGCTATACCCTCTGACTGTTCTTTCGAAGCAACGGAGATTTCCGAAACCAGTTCTCCAACCTTGGATGTACTTTCAGCAACCTGACTGAAAGCCTGATTTGTGCTTGAAACATAATCTGTTCCCAATTGGACTTTTCTGACTGTCCCATCTATTAGTTGGGCAGTATTTTTCGCTGCGCCAGCGGCTCTCATGGCAAGATTTCTAACTTCATCTGCCACAACCGCAAAGCCGGACCCTGCTTCACCTGCTCTGGCAGCTTCCACCGCAGCGTTTAAAGCCAGAAGGTTGGTCTGAAAAGCTATTTCATCAATGGTTTTTATGATCTTTGAGGTCTCTTCACTTGCATTGGAAATATCATCCATGGCCTCAATCAGTTTTCCCATTGATTCGTTGGCGCTGCTAACTATATGATTTGCTTCTTTCATTAAGCTGTCGGCTTGGCCTGCATTCTCAGCATTATTTTTTGTCATGGAAGCCATCTCCTCTATGGATGAAGATGTCTCTTCTATAGATGCGGCCTGTTCCGATGAAATTTCAGCAAGCGACTGACTGGAGGAAGAAACCTGCTTTGAAGCTGTTGCAACCTGGTTGGCACCCTCATCCATCCCTTGTGCGATGGTGCTGATGGGTTTAGCAACGATAAACCGCAGGCTTAAAACAATCGATACAATTAAAGCGATTACAATACAGACCGCTACAAGTATTTGGCTTTTAACAGCGCTATTGATACTTTTTGTCGCGATATTGGTGAATCCAGCAATTTTTTCCGATGTCTTTTGCTTTTGCTTTTCGATTTCATTCTGAACGAGTTGATCCGTAAAGTAAATTTGCACTGTCCCGATTTTTGACCCTTCATGAATTGAGTCCTGGCTAAATGAAAATTCTTCGTTCAGGGCTACCTCAGAAGAAATGCTGATACCTGTAATTATTTCTTTTTCTTTCCATGCCGCTGCAAACGCCTGTCCGCCAGCTTCAACGACTCTTATGGCAACTATTTCCTCTATTTTTGCATAACTTTCCAATAATCCTTTAAGACCTTCCTGATCAAAATTGTATATAAAAGATGCAGAAATACCGCTTAATATTTCCAGGTCTATTTTTATGTTTTCCTTTATCGAAATATTTTGTGTAAGCGAGACTTCTTCCAGTTCTAGACTCTGGGAGTGAGTGAAATATCCAATCATGAGCTTGGAAAGATTGGATTGCAGATATATGGATATTATACTGCTGATGCCGAGTAAAATAAGGACGATAGTTCCACAGAACAATGCAGTTTTTGTGGAGACGCCAAGTTTTTTCTTGCTGAAAAATTTCATTTCCTAATCCCTATGCACAATTGGACGCGATTTGTTCAACCTTGTTGATTTTTATTGGTTATTCACTGGCCTCAGATGAAATTTTGATAATTGAACCGGTACCTTTTCGATTTCCATAACCATAGGCTTTTTCCAACTTTCATAAAATCTGCTGGAATCTTATTTCTGATATCGGATAAAAATAGAATAAACTTAAGTTAATAAATATAACTTATTTCAAAATAGCGTTCCGTTTGGCCCCAGAAGCGGCTTAAATCTTTTTCAGAATATAATTATGACAACCTGTTTAAAGGTAAAAAAAAGATGGTCATTGGAGAGGAATAGAGAAAATTGACAAAAGGGCCCTGGAGGTGGGATTATTTTGAGGATATAACAAACTCGATCAAAATTGGGACCCATTGAAATGAGCACATGCTTTAGTTGCTCTTAAAAAATTTATGGAATACACTAGCCTGAAAATATTCTAGATTTGCCGGTAACAGCATTAACTTTTATATATCAACTTTAATTTTTATACAGATCTTAGTTCTATACGGATTATGAATAATCTTGACCTACCAAATTAAAGCACGTGTTGTTACTTCTAACTATAATCCGTCAAAGCCGCAACCCAGTCCAAACCCAACAATTTCATTTTCTCGTGGTTAGGCTTTCCAGTGTGGGGATCACACTGGATCATTTCGTAATACAATGCGATCGCTTGTTTAAAATCTTCCTCTTTAAATATTTGCTTACCGGCGTCCGGGCCGTCGGGTTTGGGTTTAAAGAGCCTTTTGGGCAGGCAGTCGTCTTTGATGGAAAATCCTTCGCGGCTGTTGAAGGCACGCGCCAGCATGGAGCCTCTATCGGCCGCTGACAACATTTCATCCATACGGGTGTCCCACCCGGTTATGGCATTCAAAGATTCAATCATGACTTCCAGGGGTATCACCCCCCGGGGGGCATAGCCAAACACACATAAACCCAGGGCATCCATCATGCGCCACAGCTTTTCCAACTGGATATAATTCTCAACTTTTTCCTTGGAGATTTCCGTGGCCGGTATGGCTTTATCAATTCCGAGGGCTTTGATTGATTTAAAGCTGGCCGAGTTTTCATCGGCATAAAAAGGATCATGTGCGGCAACCATGTGATCGGCGCCGTAGGTGTTGATGGCGAAACCCAGTCCGACACCGGCTTTCACCCGCGGATCGTGCATGGAAAGTTCGAGGCCTTTGACCGCCAGGTTGCAGGATCGATCCTCGACACCCCACTGTTTTGCCAGGCGGGCCGCGCCCTGGGCCAGAACATCACCGAAACCCTCACGTTTGGCGGTGAGTTCCAGCAGCCGAATCATCAAATCCGCATCCCCAAAGCCAAGATCCAGGCCCCCGGTATCTTCTGTGGAGATGAGACCTTCGCTAAAACATTCACAGGCCAGTGCAATGGTCATACCGGCGCTGATGGTGTCCATACAGTAGCGGTTGCAAATCTCATTGGCTTTGGCAATGGCTTTCAGGTCCACGATATTCAGGTTGGTTCCCAGGGCCGAAATGGTTTCATACTCCGGCCCGCCATAGCGCGAGTCTACACCGTATTTGGGGTGGTTCAGAGCGATACCGCGTTTGCATTGGATCGGGCAGCGGTAGCAGCCCTTTCTTTTTTTAAGCAGGAGTTCATTGTAGGTGTCGCCGCTGACCGGGGTGGCATCATCCAGAGAGCTGCGCCGAAAATTATCGACCGGAAGCGCACCGGCATCGGATAAAATTTTGGCGAAAGCCGTAGTACCATAGGTGTACAGAGCTTCTCCCAAAGGATTGTCACGAAAACTGGACGCATATTTTTTGGCGGTCTGTTTGAGGAAAGCCAGGTTTTTAAAGTTTATTTTTTGGGAACCCAATGCGGCTACGGCCCGGACATTCTTGGCACCCATCAACGCGCCAAAACCATTGCGGCCATTGAAATGGCCCAAATTATTGGTGACATTGGCAAAGAGAACCTGGTTCATACCGGCCAATCCTGTCTGGGCGACCCGGATTTTGTCGCTGCCTAACTCGTTCCGCAGGGCATCTTCAACTTCTTTGGCACCCAATTGATAAAGATGGGTCGCATCTTTGATTTCCGCCCTTCCCTCGGTTACCCATAGGTAAACCGGATTTTCGGATCGTCCCCTGAACACGATGGCGTCAAAACCGGCCATCTTAAGCTCAGGGCCAAAAAATCCGGCCGCCTCTGATTCGGCCGCCGTTCCCGTAAGAGGCGATTTACCCGCAACTGCGAAGCGACAGGCGGCCGGCAATGGTGACCCGGTCATCACACCGCTGGCCATTACGAGTATATTCTCCGGGGCCAGTGGATCAATCCCTGCGGGTACCATCTTCATCAGGTAGTAGTAGCCGATTCCCCGCCCCCCCAAATACGCCCGATAAAAAGCGTCATCCGGTTCTTCCACATCGACAACGTGGTTGGATAAATCCACATGTAATATCTTGCCGGTATAGCCAAACTTCATTTTTGCCACCTCCAAATAAAATCGTGTACGACAATTTTATGGTGTCTAATCTATGCGCTTATCTATAAAACTCAAGTGGTACTCCAGATAGGCTCGCTGGTGTTCAGTTTTAATCCAGGCAACTGTATAAGTTTTGGCTGGTAAAAACTGAACACTATCGGGCCGAATTTAATTGACTCAGGGGTCGGGGTGTTTTTCAATCAAATTCTTGTCTGGCTTGGAAATGCTAT
>CAYVMI010000087.1:0-12919 GCA_964452555.1 uncultured Desulfobacterales bacterium | reverse complement strand
GCCAGCGTTGCCTGATGCTGTCGCAATAGGTCGCCCACCACCTTTTGCATGGAATCTCCCCGGGATGATAGCACATGGGTGGTAAGCCGCTTTTGAATCCATTGAGTAGCCGCCGTCAACCTGTCTTGCATCAACGCCAAGTCTTCCCCGTTTAAATACAGCTTCACCTGAATCTCGGGAAAATTGGCCCGCAAACCGAGCTTAATTTCCGGAAAATCGTAAATCAAATCGGCCACCAAGTCACCGGTAACGGATTCCGTCAAGCCAAAGGTTGAAATAGATCTGACCAGACAGTATTCCCGACTGGCACCCGGCATCTTTTGGATTCGGGGCATTACTTCCTCCGTAAACATACGCTTCATTTCGGGAGGCACGCCCGGCAAAAAGAAAAAGTTGCATTTTCTGATCTGCAAACTGAATCCTGGTGCTGTTCCGATGGGGTTGTACATGGCCTGCGCCGTGCGTGGCAACATCGCCTGTTTTTTATTGGAATCGGTCATCTGGCGCTGACGTTCTTTAAAAAACCGCTCAATATCTGCCAATGCCCGCGGATCCAAAACCAGGGGCTGTCCCGTAGCCTTGGCGGCGGCATCGGCTGTCAGGTCGTCGCTGGTGGGCCCCAGGCCCCCGGTGGTCACGCAAATATCGGCCCGCTCGGCGATCTCCCCAAATGTGGCCACAAGGGTGTCCATATGATCGCCCACGCAAATATGCCGCGTCACCGCAATCCCGATCGACTCCAGTCTTTCGGCAATATAGGCTGAATTAGAGTCAACCAGGGCGCCTGAGCGAATCTCATCACCAGTCGCGAGTATTTCGGCTTGCATCCCCGTTCCTCCTAAGAAATAGTTTCAAGACCTCATTTTGCACCCAAAAAACGCCGCCATCAACATCATATGCCTTTTAATAACAATTCACCTTCCATGTCTGGCCATGTTGTTTAGGCAACCATGACGTTGACACCATGCGTCAAAATACCGACAAAATATCCCCAAATTCCGCAAAGTCATAAACGCAAAACACTTAAAAGACAACTCCTAGATTAACTTAGATTGCAAACGCCTCCCAGGTAGCCTTGAAAAAACGCAATTTTTTACATGCGGCAGGAGATCTTGGTTTTTAAACCCATTCTTGGCATGATACCTGCTTTTAAATTCAGGTGATAGAATAAACTATTGAATCACCATGGGTAAACAGGTGGTACGGATAAAACCTACACGCTGATAATCGGACGCAACTGATATCTATGCCCGCAGCAAAAACCAATAATCTGTCAACAGCTCCAAATTCAACCAGACCCGACCCAGAAGACCATTAATGGCGCAGCAGGTAATGGTCGCATTCAACAGCACCTTTAAAAAAATTCTGCTTTACCCACAAGAGCATGTTATTTTTCAAACCGCCGTGAACAAACTGATACAAGAGTTGGATCAGTTCCTGCAACACCACGGAACACTTCAATTCCGAATTGATCAGAAAAAAATTTATCATCAGGAAAAAGTGGTGCATGCAGGCCCTTTGAGCGAGGAAAACCTGGCCTTTATTCTGTTCCGGGATGGCATCTATCTCCTGGAATTCCGGCCGGGCATCGAACAGTGGGAAGTACATCAATTTTTGGAAGTCCTCCAAAAATATCAAATCCTAACCGAGACGTCCGAAAATGATATTGTCACCGCCTTATGGGAAATGGAGCTCCCGCATTTACGCTACGAAGCCGAAGATGTGGAATTTGAAGCCGATACGGATTTCTCCATACCTGAACTTGGTGGTATCGAGGGCTATGAAGCAAATGCTGGGGATTACGACGGAGCGTATGGTGCAGAGTATGGCGCCGCACATGACGGGGAGGCCACCGGGGAGGATGGCCTTGACGACGCGGGCCCAACGTCAACCACCGGCGCCTCGCCACTTCAAATTGATCTGAATCCCCGACCGGCCTTTAACTGGAACCTGGTGGAGATCACCCCTGCAGATCGAAAATATATCCGGAATCTGCTGGCTGAAGAAGAGAAATGGGAACGCATCGAATATGTGCTCTATATTCTGTTTTATATATTGCACCAACAAAAGCAGCCCGATGATTTCAGCAAGGTTATGGCCTTTCTGATCCAAGAACTTAAAGATGCCCTAAAGAATTACGCTTATGAAAGTGTATACAACACCCTACAAATATTAAATAATTCTCTATACTCGCCCAAATCGGAAAACCATTGGTCGGCGCCCATTCTCAAAGATCTTTTTCGTTCGCTTTCTAAAAATGGCTTTTTGGGCGTGCTGGCCGGCGATTGGCAGAATATCGCGGCTTGCGACACGGAGAATCTTGGCCATTTGAAACGGGCCCTTTTGCTGCTGAATGCAGAGATAGTGGCGGCGCTGGGTCCAATGCTAATGGAGCCGCAATCTAAAAAGACCCGTAAACTTTTAATGACGGTCATTGGTATTCAGGCGGAACGGGATTATCAACCATTCAAGAATCTATTGCAATCAAGCGACACCGAATTGACAGTTTGGCTGGCCCATGTAATGGGGTTTATGCAAAATGAAATGTCACTTTCGGATCTGCGAGCGCTGGTTCAGCATGCGTCCGCTGCCGTGCGTGAAACCGCCTTGAAATCGCTATTTCGTCGTTTTCCCCAGGTTATTTCCGAATTGGCCGATCTACTGGCTGACCCCAGTGAATCAATTCGGCAACTATTTCTGAGGTATGCCGGTGCCCATCGTGATCCTGGTACCGAAAAAGTGTTGCGGGATTATTTAAAAACCCAACGAATTCGATCCGGTAATAAGGACTTTCTCTTCCAGGTCTTTCGGACTCTAGGCAGGTGCGGCTCTGATGCGTCCATTCCCTTTCTCAAAAAACACTTATATATCTTACCAGGCTTCAGTCTTTTGAGATCCCAAAATGCTTTGAATCGCCAAGCAGCGCTGCGAGCACTCCAGGAGTTAAAAACAGTAAAAGCAGAAACACTCATCAAAAAAACTTCCAAGCAAGAGCGATCTTATATCAATCCTGCCTATTTTTCAGAAACAGATGAAGAGTATCAAAATGAAACCGCCAGCCGCGAGTAGACGCTCAAAAAAAGCACCACCCCAAGCCGGTGAGATCCTCAGGGCGCTATCCAGGCTGATTCAAATTGCCAAACTATATGATGATAATAACAAATTGGTGGCGAGCGCTGTAACGGCTTTTAAACAGAGCATCCTAAAGTCAAGCAATGGTCGCGAGCATGTTTCACTTCAGATTCATAACGGACGCTTTTATTTGCAGGAACAGAAAGTACCCTTGTATCGCAAGGATGCCCAACTTTTTAATCGCGTCCTAAGATATCTCGAAGCGCGGCAAATTTACGGATTTCATTTTGACAGTGATTTAGATAAAATTGCCATCCCTAAAGCGACGACCTTCGCCAGACTTCTCCACCAATGCGCCAAACAAACATCTCCATTTGATTGGTTTACCCTGGAGTTGGGCAAACACGACATCCATTGGCTGATTGCAATTAAAGAATCCAACCGTTCACGACGGGAAGAGCCTTTGCTAACCCAAGTCAGTCCTACGAATTCAACCCAGCGTAAAAAAGAAGCAGCCAAAAAAACCTATCATTTTGCCCTAGGGTCTGTAAAGGAAGTGGCCGACAAACTGCTCACCAATAAGGAAGCCAGTATTCGCAAATCGCTTCGTATGGTGCAACGGATGGTTGATATCATCACCGAAGACGATACCACCTTTTTTGCTCTCAGCACCATCCGCATGTATGATGACTATACCTATACCCACTCACTAAACGTGGCGCTGCTGGCCATGGCGCTGGGAAAACGTATCGGCATGAAGCGACAAACACTCGAAAAATTGGGTCTTTGCGGACTGTTTCACGACCTCGGTAAGATTGAAGTACCCAAACAGATCCTTAACAAGCGCGGCAAACTGAACGACGCCGAATTTGAAGAAATTAAAAAGCACTCCATGAACAGCGCCCTGCTGATTCTGAAGTTAAAAACCGAAAAGTATCGCAAAGTTCATTTGCTGGTATCACCGTTTGAACATCACATCCGCTTCGATCATTCCGGCTATCCCAACCTGGACCGTAAGCGACCCATCAGTCTATTTGGACGCATCTTGACCATTGTGGACGTTTATGATGCCATCACATCGCCACGCATATACCGTCCCACCTCCATGAGCCCGGACAAGGCCTTAGGCATTATGCTGGCCGATTCCGGTAAACATTTCGATCCGGTTTTGCTCAAAATGTTTGTCAATATGCTGGGCGTCTACCCCATCGGTACCGTACTCCTATTAGACAGCGGTGAAATGGGTCTGGCCGTGCACAGTCCCGAAGATGACGATCCGGATCCGGCCAGACCAGTGGTTCAATTGCTGCTACCCGGCTCAGACGATCAATATACCAAGGGCGATCTGATCAACCTGACCGATCGTGATCCCCAAACCGGCGCGTATAAATGGAACGTCCTTAAAACCCAACATCCCGCTGCCCTGGGCATCCAGCCGGCTAATTATATTCTGTAAAATTTTGCTTTAGATCTTACTTACTTTTTGAACCTTGTAGGGTGCATAATACGTTTGTGACATGACATATGAAGGATTCAAAGGGTCGAGAGTGTTTACATTCAATTAACATCGGACATCGAACGTCCAACATCGAACATTCAACGATAAGCCAATTGCAATTCGATGTTCAATGTTGGGTGTTCAGTGTTCGATGTTGAAATCAGCACTTGACCCTTTGGCCCCTTGGATCCTTGGCCCCTTGGATCCTTGGCCCCTTTTCTCCAATGAATTCGTAAAAATTCAATTTTTGTCATATTAAAGTTTGGTTGTGCGAAAAAAACGGACCGGTATTCAAATCCCATCACAGCAAACATCAAAATAAAATGTCTGGGCCTCTTCGACGGTATCGAAAAGGATCCAATCCCTTTTGATGACGTTTCCCAACTCGCTGCGGGTCACTTCAACACTGGTATTACCGTGGTACTCATACCTTTCCACATAATCATTGCTTAGAGTTTGTACGGTCATGCGGCCTCCTTTATGGGTCCATCTATAAATATTTAGCATTGATAAATTCGATTGATTGCATTGAAATTTCCTGACTCGGTTTTCATTTTGATTATAAAAATAGCATAATGGTTTGACAGATCCGGTCACACGGCGTACAAAAAAAATCCCCGGTTTTTTTCGGTTCGAATATGATCTAATTGAAATTGTCAGATCTGTTCCCAGGAGGTCAGCGTGGAAAATTTTCCAAATCGACGGGCACTGAATCGCATCCGGATATCCACACCCAAAAAAATTTGGATCAATCAAAAAGAATGTCTGCTGATCAACATCAGCCGGGAGGGAATCGGTGTATTGATAACAGTTGGCCAGATCTTTTTCATCGGTCAGCGAATTGACGACATATTGCTTGCGCGTGAGGCTGAAACATTTTCCTTGAAAGGCATTGTTAGTCATATGACTGAGAACGAATCCGGGACAATTTGCGGCATACGGTTTGAATTTCAAAACGGCAGGGATTTTGACTATGTTCAAAAGATAAGCCATGAGTTCAAATCAGTACCCGCCAAATGAACTTGTGGTTGCTGGTTTGACCCCGTTAACCGAGCAACGTGCAAGCTTAGTTGCGACAATTGTCAAAGTGCTCTATAAAGGCTGAGCTGTATTCGGCCGCCTCTCTACCCGTAAAATCTATGCTGATAAAACCAAATCCATCACGGGTCATCTCATAGGCTGTCTTCAATTCCCAATCTTCATTAACATATTGAATTTCATTAAAATTTTGGCGAAAAAACTCGGAGCTAAAATCCAGCATCTCGATCTTCGCCATAACGGATCGATGCAGTTCACCAAATACTTCTGACACCATGACACTGGTCGTTATCGGTCTTTGTTCCGGATTTAGATAAACCCAGTCTGCGTTCATTTACGATTCACCTTATCCTGAGCCCCAAGATGGGCATTGGTCCTAATCCCAAGGCATTGTTCCTGTCTTTCCTATCGGCAAACCTGTTCCAAAGCTTTAGTGAAAAATGACCGACGCCATGTTGTCATCAAAACTGGATTATGGTATATTCCCCTCATTACAGGCACTTCCCGGGACTCGTGTAAAAGGAATTGCAGGATTGCACATTTTTCGCCCAGAAGGGGGTAATATGGTACGAGGATTGGACATCATCATTGTCGACGACGATCCCATCGTTTGCAAAAGTCTTTCAATGGCCATCGAAACTTTCTACACATGGGGTGAAATTCACTCATTTACCGATGTTGACGAAGCCCGGGATTTTTGTCTGAACCAGGAAATGCGTGTGGCTATATTTGTTCTGGACGTATTTATGGGGAAGCAAACCGGTTTCAGTTTTCTGGATGCCATTGCCTCCAAATTTCAAATGGCTTACGAAGATGCCATTATCATTACAGGGCAAGCCAGTGATGATGTCGTCAATATGTGTATTGCCGCCGATATTACCTATTTACTCGAAAAGCCGGTCAAGCTCTATAGCTTGCAGCTGGCTGTTCGTGCGATCGTGTCCAAATATATAAAATTTGCCCGTAAACTTTTAAATGACCCTTCCCTCATCGAAGCCATAGAAGGAATCAATGAATAATACCGTGTTATAGGATTTTACCCCAGTATTTCCCGACGGGTAAAAAACATGGCAAAATAGATACTGTTCTTTGACCTCACCGGGCTGCATCCGAAAATCACCATGATCGACATGATATACCCCATATTAGCAACCCATTATCCATACCTGGCCAAGTAGTTTAGGCAACCATGAAAGTTTATTTAGTTGCAAACGTAAGCGCCAAATCATTGTCGACCACATACATACAGACTTCCTTGGCTCCCTTCTGGGTATACCCATATCGATCTTTCAAGTTTTGCATCAAAAAATCGAGTTCTTCCCGGATGCGTCGATCATAGGTGCGAAATGTTTCAGTGGCATAATCTTTGATGGCTCTGCGAAAGTTCTCGTTTTCCAAAAAGGGATCCATAACCGTCTCCTTGAGATTATGGACATAACGCTCATGCAAATTTTTATAGACCTCGGTTTCTTGAATGTTCTTGCCGTCAACCAGAATCTCCTGGGTGAGCGTTCTGGATGCATACTGTTTCTGCATTTCCCGTCGAAAAGCCTTTCGTAAGGCCTCACTCGAATCTGATCCCAGCAGCCGATTCTCGATATCGGCGTAGTACTCTTCTGATATTGCCAGCAGTTCCCCCGTGTACACACATTCTTTGATCGTATCGGTTTCAAAATTAATTGCAAAAAGGTAATTTTGGATATCACGGGAAATACGGTCTTCGTTATAATTATAAAGAGATTCCTTGACTTCTTGAAGCACCGTATAATTGTAGCACTTAACCAGTGAATCCATAAATTCCGCAGGCAATGACTTGGCCAACTGACCGTTCTGCTTCTTAAAAAATTGACAAACCATCCCCATGGTGATCAATTTTTCCTGTCCGCCATAAGTCGAATAGAGTTCATTAAAAATCTTAATGGAATCTCGACCGGAAAAACCATGGTCGCCCTCGTACTCTGATTCGGCGATAAGGGCCCGCCGCCTTTTGGCCGTGAAGCGTTTGCGGTCCTTTTCCGACAGCCAGGCTGGGATTTGCCCGGCATAGATGTCCATTTTTAAAAGCTGTAAATTCTTGTCACAGTAGACTTCATACTTTTCCGGCTTTTCGATCCACTCCAACAAACTATCTGATTTGATATTCAGCCTGGACGAAATAATCACCTTGGCAAAATTCTGAAGCACCCGGGGTAAAAAGTTAGTTTCAATACGGTCGCCGAATACGTTTTTGTATATTTTTGCTTCGGTATTATAATCGAGAACATAGGGTATTTTTATGTAGATAATCCGATCCGAAAATGACTGGGTACCGGTAATGTTGTCCTGATCTTCAGGATTCATCAAGGCTAGAAACAACGAGTTGACATTTTCTTCGATGTCCTCCACCTTGTGAACCCCTTCGCTGATGATTCCATGCAGATTGGCAAAACGCTCCTTGTTGTGGGCTTTGACATCCATCAGCGCATAAATACCGTTATTGGTTTTGGCATATCGTGAGAAAATGTATTTGACCTTATTACTGTCTTTCAGCAAACCGTTTAATTGATTTTGAAGCAGCTGATTGGTCATGACATTTGATTTGGCATTCTTGTCCCCGGGGTTGAAAACAGAGATGCCTTCACCCAAACGCCGGTCGAACTGATAGCGTCTGGCGAAAACCATATCGAAGACTTTAGAGGGGGACTCGAGTGACTCCAGAAATGTCTGATACAATGACGTGCAGATGGTGCAGGCATTGTTTTTAAAGACCCACTCATACTGTTTTTCGTTGAAAAGCCGGTCCTTGAACGCCTCATCCTGAATCAAATCTTCCAGCAGCTCCCGCCGATAAATTTTGGGGATCAACAACAAGGGATTATCATGGCTGGGGCAAGGAATCTCCAGTTGGTCCTTTTGGGCAAAGCCCAGAATCTTGCTGTGCTCATGGTCTTTGGCCCGGGCGGCCTTACGATCCACCAGGCTCTGCAACTGAGCCAGAATAATTTCGGCTTCATGCCCTGTGAAAGCGCCCAGTTCTTTGGGATTCAATCGCCAGACAGTTTCATAGGCCGTACCCGCATCCGATTTGGTATATTGTTCAAACTTCATCAGGAGGTTGTTTAGAAAGGTGCTTTTGCCGCATCCATGAGGTCCTTCAAAAATGTAGATACGGTTTTGCTGGATCCCATGTTTAAAGGAAGCTACGTGGTTTATCAGGCGGTTGGCAAACAGTCGATCGGCAAAGAAAGGATTGTCGGCGCCCTCCTCAAACAGCTGACTGCAATCATAGAATACATAGTTAATCGACTCGGGATCTCCGGGGTACTCATCCTGACCGGCACCCACATATTGATAAATCATATCGTAAAACATTTGAAAAATGTTTCGAAACACCTGATTGGGATTCTCGGCCGCAAATTTCATGAAGTCGTTGAAAGAAATCGGTGAACCCAGCTTTCGTTCTTGTATATTCACGTATAGATCCGAGATGGCGGCATCGAATGTCTTGATGGGATTTGAATAGCTCATAGGATCTCTTTCGATAACTTTTTATCCTGCATGGTATAAAGTACCCGCTGAAACTGCGGCTCAGACGGGGGTGGCTCCGGTTGTTTAATTCCATAAAGACTCTGGTAGCTGATGGGCACTTGGTTGCCGGCCGGCTTATCGGCCGGTTCGGTGGTTTCCAATTTCACGGTCCCGCCCCACAAAAAGGATACACCCAGCATGGTGTTGGCAATAAACGCCCTTACCAACGGTTTGGCTTCAAAACGATGGTCAAGATATAAGCAATCCGGGCTGGTTTTTTCGGTTCTGATTTCGATGAATGGCGGATGATAGAGCGTATCCAGCAGCATCTGCTTGTAGGCGCTCGCTTTCCTACTTTTGATGGTGTACTCCCAGACACCTTTGTGCTCATTTAAACGCTTCGCGGATACGAATAGTTTATGCGCATCCACAAAGTCCTGATCCACAAATGTGTTGATGAACATAAAATCGCTGTAATTTTCACGAACATCAAAAATTGCCGCCTGTCCGCCGCCGGTTTGCCGATCAAATTTTTTACGTTCTTCAACATTGCCTAATTTTTGAAATTCATATGAATGCCGGCCTTTATTGGCAACACTCTCAACATGACCAAATAGCCGCATTCCCAATGCATATGGATTTAAACCTACCCGGGGAAGTGCTGTCACCTTAGCATTGACCCGGGCGAAATCGACTTCATGTCCCTTGATGCGGTCATCTTCCAAAAATAATTTTTCATGCCAGTAGCTGGCCCAGCCCTCGTTGAGAATTTTTGTCCGAATTTGGGGTTGAAAATAGAGCGAGGTGTTGCGAATAATCTGAAGGATGGATTGCATCCACTTATTTTCATCCTGGGCCAAAAATGGCGAGTGATTCTGAATATATTCGATCAGATCCTTGCTGCGCTTGTCTTGCTTCTGGCCATGCTTCTCAAACAGGCTTTCAAATTCAGGATATTTTTGGGTTACCTGGGAAAAAAATATCGATTCGACCACGAGTTCATCGAATTGACGCTGGGCTTGGTTGTACCGTTCAATTTCCTTCAAATATTCATGCTGTTTAACTTTTTTGATGCCTTGTAAAAAAACATCAAAATAGTAATCTATGCGTTTCGTGGCTTTGCTTTGTGAAGTTCGGCTCAAATCGGAAAGCTCCGGATAAAATCCGACCAGATTATCAATGCCCCGCGCAAATTCGATGACATAATCGACCCAGCGTCCTTTCTCAGATCGCAGCATGGCAATAAAACGTTTGTCTGACAACGCTCTGCCGGTGAAATCCTCATTCCAGGTATGCCGGTACATCATGTTGTTTTGAAAAAAATCGATGTGGGCCAACACATGATAAAAGATCATGACGTTGAGCCAGTCCGGGTTATTATCGTTATAAAATGAAATGGGCGGCCGTGTGTTGATGACGGTTTCATATGGATTATGGGGATATAATTCGTATTTTCCCTTTTCCTTGAGAACTTCCACGTCATGAACCCAGTAGTCATACAAGGTTGGAATCATATTTTTAGGCCCCAATTCCAATAGATCCTTGTTGGTAACGATGTATTCCAGGCTCTCGTCCTGGAAGCACAAGCCGGCTTCACGCGCCCGTTCTTTGCAACCCTCCATGATCGTCTTGGTGTGTTGGTTGATAAGTTCCATCCGAAACCACCATTATGATATTAGTTTTTTAATGCCTGCTATCAACCGATTTTCGTCGGCGTCCACGGCCATTGCATCCAAGCGCAGCAAATCGGGATTTTCCTCTAGCAGCTGGCTGGCGTGGATGTACTTTTCAACGGTTGTTTGGGTTGAATTGCCTTTGGCGTTGCTCACTACCGTTAGCCCAATTCGATTGCTAACTGCTAGAAGCTTTTGGAGCTCTGGAATGGTCTCCTTGCCTTCGGAATCCCAATCATCACCGTCGGTGCCATAAAATATATAGATATTATAATCGCGCGCCAAGTTTTCAGTTGTCACGATTTCATTGACCAATTTAAAAGCCGACCCGACCTTCGTACCGCCCGCGACCATGGAATTGTAATACGTGTAAAAATCGGCCACCTCTTGGGCCTCGGTATCATGCAAGATAAAACGCGTCGTAACCATGTGCTCGTACTGGTATAACAGCCAGCTATAGAGCAGTACGTGCTGTGAGGCCACGGTTTCGGTGGGCTTGCCCGTCATGGATCCGGAGTAGTCCCGGACAAAAAAAACCACTGCCTGGGATTCATATTCCTTTTCTTTGGATAGTATCCGATATATCATGTCGGCTGGCGAAACCAGCAACTCCGTCGGGTCCAGCTGGTCGACATCCGGGATATGGTTCAGGTTTAAGTTGGTATCGATGATTTTTTTCAGAGTAGCTTTCTTATCCAGAATCTGTCCGGTGCCCTTATGCCTGTCAGTTAGATCATAGACATATCGTTTTAACGCCGCTTTTTTACCCTTGTCTTTTAGGTTGGGCAGCTCAAATTTCTCGGTCAGAATTTTCCCGAGATCATATGCATTCGACTCTATCTCGTGGTTCTCCCCCTGTCCTTGACCGGGACCGGCTTGACCCGGACCTTGGCCATTTTCCTGGGGCTCCTCACCAATCACTTCACCTTCCTCGCCTTCTCCCGATCCACTGCCACGGCCTTCATCGGCCGCATCCTGCGGCCGGTTGTCGTGGTAGAACTTCTCTTCCACTGTGCTGGGCACCACCACGATTCTTTCTTTGCCCCCCTGCGACGGCCGGATCAATCTGCCGATCCGAATCTTTCTGGGAAAACCATCTTCCTGGCGACGCGCATCCCTGTCCAGCAACTCATCCATGGATTTAAGCTGCAGCACCGGCGTAGCTTTAGCCGGGCCTAAGGATTGCAGCACCCATTGATCATTGTTCGCATAAACAGATCGGGGCCAAGGCGATACCGCCCAGCCTGGTTGGCCTGGCGGCCGAACCGAGTCAAACGGTGGATGCACTGCACCGCATACTTCCCGGGAGTCGTTCTGTGCCATGAGGTTAATTCTCATCGTTCTGGGTGCAAAAGTATTCAATGGTTTTTTGTGAACAGGTATTGCAATAACCAAGCTTGTTCATCATGGTATCAATCATACGATCATACAATTTTTGATTTTCATCGTTAGTCCGGTTGGCCAGCGCACCAATCAGACTGCCGGCCCCGGCTATATCCGACTTCAAGCGCACATCGGTAACCGCCTTTACCAATTCAATGTTATCCATGAAGTCATAGTCCGGCTCCACCGATATCTTTTGGCCATAGATCTTACGTAAAGAGGTCCGGAAGGTCTCACACTGCTCGGCTGTTTTGAGACCCAGACGTTCTTCGACACTCTGGATAAATTTCTCATCGATTTTCAGTGCGCGCAGGTCTCCGGTTTGGGGGTCTTTATATTTCCACATTTTATCGGGACCTAAATTTTCAGCGTCCATGCCGATGATCATGTTGACATAATTCATGACATCCTTGCGAATGGCATGCGGTTCGTCCATGTAGGCGTTGAACATTTCCGTCATCACGCGTTCGCGGTACAAACCCTTGGCGATTTTAAGATCCTCCATGAATTTCGTTCGGTCGTTGCCCTCGGTTACGTAGTCAAGGGTAACGCGTTCCATGGACTTAAAAACGTCCTCGGCATACATGCATTGGCCTTCATTGGTTTCCGAAGTTTCCACCATCAATTGGATTGCCCGGCCCAGATCCCGTTGACCCAGACCTTTTTGACCGAACCGTTTGGTAATATCGGGTTCCTGATTGAGTGTGTCGATTACCTCGGCCAATGTTTTGATACTTTTCTCCCCGGC
>CAYVMI010000086.1:0-13707 GCA_964452555.1 uncultured Desulfobacterales bacterium | reverse complement strand
CTTTTGGTGTCTAATAGACACCCGATAGTCAAACAGTCTTCAGCCTAAATAGCTAAGGGTTTTCAGCCTGCTTGTAGTACGTCAGCTCCCACTCCTGCATTTCCACATCCTGCCGGATAATATAGGTGGCTTTGTCGTCGCCGATGATCTTGAAATAGCGGTGGTCTGTGGAAAGCCAGCGGTCCTGGATCTCTTTGACCTGCACGACCAGGGAACCGAATTGGATGGATCGGGGAGCCTCCTCCGCCCGGTATCCGGAATAGCATTTGACAATTACTTTCATAAGACGCCCGGATTATAAGAAGTTTAGGCTGTAGCCTATAGGTGCTTAGAAGTCAGTACCTTTTATATAGTACACCTGAATGCAGACAATGGAATACCTATCATCAACATCTTTTATTTTCTATGTATGCTTGATTTTTAATGCTTTTTCAAATTAAAGTTAATCCAATTGAGGATCCGGCAAAAGTCGTCTTGAGAATTGTTGTTGACCCGCTGGCATGAACACAATAAATCCAACGGTAACAACACCTTGAACAATCAACGAATTTTTAATGGAGAAGAACTGAGCATATACCAGGAGATAACCATGCGCATATGTACGATCTATCGGCCCGTTTTATTCCTCATGTTGGCAGTCGCTATGATCTTTTCTGCTCTTGATGCCCGGGCAGCGTTTCGACCCCAATGGCTGCAGCGCCATATCGATGGTTCCCTGAAACTTTCCGGTGTTTATCACGGCGTCGGCTTTGCCGAGTATGATGGGACGTCACCCGGTTTTAGTGTCTTGCGTCTGGCCAAGGATCGGGCCCTGGATGAATTGTGCTATCATCTTTCAGTTTCAATTCAGTCATCTTTCAAAGACAGCTTTGTCAAACAGGGCGACTTCGAAGAGCAAGCCATCACGTCGTCACTCTTCGTAAGCACCCGCAAAGTTCTTTCCGGTATTCAGGAAAAGGACAAGTGGACCAATCCCAAAAAACAGCGCCATTGGGTAATCCTGGTGATAGATAAGGCTTCCGCCGACGACCAGATGAAACAGCAGCAGTTCATCAATGAAGTCGTGGACCGTCTGGAACATAAGCAGGATGAGATTTTAAAAGGTATCAAACAGATTGCCACCATGCTCAACCAGAATATGAAGGTTTATCAGGATCGCATGCAGCATCTGGCCCAGCTCATGGAAAACCTGGATACCAAAATGGGATCGGCCGAATCCCAGACCAAACAATCCTACGAATCCATTCGCCAGGAGATTTTGCGGGTCGAAAAAAACAGCAAAGCTTATGAAGAATCTGTGCAGGGTTGGCAACAGCAGCAAAACCAGAAAATCGACGAACTCATGCGCCAAAATGATCAGCTGAAACTACTGATGATAGATCTTTCTGCCCGGATCAAAGATGATTACTTTTTAGCCTTGTCTGATGACGATGTGGCCAAAAAATCAGCTGACCCCGATTTTCGAGTAGAGATCAAACCGGATCGTGGCCAGGGTGCCAGCTACCGCGATAAGGATACGATCCGTTTTCGCCTGACCGCCACTCGGGATTGCTATGTCAAGGTGATCTACCTGTCCTCAATGGGCAGTGGCGCCACCCAGGCCCGGAAGATGAACACCTTGCTTTTCCCGAATGCCTGGGACCGCAACAACCGATTGACAGCCGATCAAACTAAGATCATCGGCAGCATGAATGAGCTTGAAATACAGGCGCCTTTTGGCAAGGACGTCATCACCGTGATTGCATCGGAAAGCCAGTTTTCCGATTTGGATCAAGCCCTGCGCAATGCCGATCACGGCTTTTTCTCAGAAGTGACCAATAACACGAACGATGCCATCAATTTGAGAACCCGCGGGATTGGATTTTCCGATACCCCGGCGGCCGATGGTGCCGTGACATCGGACACCTGTTTTATCATGAGCCGTCCCTGATGAAATATACGATTCAATTCATCCTGGCGGCCATTGCTTTTGTCGTTGTTATCGTATTGATGTTTCTGCCCGAGGGATTTTTTCAGAAAAAAGTCGAAAAGCCTGCCGAGACCCAGGTCCCACTCAATGCCTACAAGCCGGTGGCATCAACCCAATCAACTCTGGCGGCCGCCCCCATTACAACCGTAAAGCTGGAGTTCGACGCATCCAAGCCTGACGGCACGTATGCCTTATCTTCCCGTCCATCCGAAACTGAACCGGGGACTGCCAGCCGGGCAGTGGCTGTTGTTTCCCGAAAAACCGCCAGGCCCAAACCGGAAACCTTGGAGGCCGACCTCAATTTTACGGCCGAATTCATTATCCAGGAGGGTCATTCACATGACATCACCGATATCGAAGTGGATGCCCAGGGTAAATATATTTTCACCGCCGACAAGCAGGGCAAAATCAAAATGTGGGAGTTTGCCACCGGTCTGCTGATCCGAAATTTTTCCAAGGATCTACTGGTTGAACATGGCTCAGAAATCGAGATTGACCCCATGGGAAAATTCGTTTTCTCTGCCGGGGGCCAGGGCGACCAGATATTTAAAGCCGGTTTGAAGCGCTGGGATTTTGGCTCCAACCAACTTATCCAAAACATTTCCAGCGATAAGATCTCAGACCTTGCGTTGGCGGTGGGCGGCCGATATCTTGCCGACGTGGGCTGGAAGGATCTGCATGTGTGGGACCTGCAATCCCAAAGTCAAATCGGACACATGCGCAGTAAATACAACTGGGGCACATTTTCGGCCGTGACCGTCGACCCTGAGGGTCGCTACTGCTATACAGGCCATACCAACGGCAAAATCAGCCGTTGGGATATCCGATCCGGTATGGAAACCGTTGAGGTGCAGGGTCATAATGAAGATGTGGCTCACCTGTACATCAGGCCCGACAAACAGCAGCTCATATCATGCGGTTGGAAAGATGGTACCATCAAGGTTTGGCACACTGAAAACCTGCAACCGGTCCGTACCATTCGGGTCCAGGCCCCCCATAGCCCCCGCAACACCATATTCCTGAACGCCATTGCTGCTGATCCGAATGGCCGTTTCCTGGTTTCCGGCGGTACAGATGGTTATATCCATATGTGGTCCTTAAGTGACTTCCGCAGTATACGCCGTTTTGATCGGCCCGAAATAAGAATGCCCGATCATCTGGGCATTGCCGATGTTCTGGCCTTGGCCGTTCATCCCTCTGGTGAGTATATTATCTCCGGCGGCCGCAAGGGCAAGGTCTGGATCTGGGAGGTAAGCACCGGCAAGTTGATTCGAAAGCTTTCCGGAGAGCCGACCATTGCGCCTCATCCCCAAACCGGCCGCTACCAGCGCCTCAAATCCAAGGCGCAACAAAAGGACACGCTTACCGATCGACCCATTATCGTAGATGTTCACAAGGATCTCAGCCATGTCCTGGTCAAGACCAATCAGGACAGTTTCAACCTGTGGGATCTCAAGACCGGACGGATGCAGATGCATTTCACCCGCAAAGAACAGGTCGTCTACGGCCTGTTCGGACCCAAAGGCGAGTGCCTGTTGACCGCTGATGGCAGCGGTTATGTCCGGGTTTGGCAGCTCAAAACCGGCGCTTTAATCAAAGAGTTTAAAACTCAGCATGAAAACAGACGGATCAAGTGGTTCGACCTGGATACGGATCGCCGCCGGCTGATTGTCATGCTGGTCAGTGCCGGGCGTTTTGAGTATAAAGATAAAAATATATTGGATATCTGGGATTATGACAGTGGTGCACTGGTTAACTCCATTTCCGGATGTTTTGACATGCAAATGGATCCCCGGGGACGCTATCTGGCCGGGATGTATGCCAAAAACCGATTGGGGATCTGGGATCTTGAAAACGGCGAGTTGAGCCGGCACCTGACCGATTTTGAAGGGTATTTCAGTCGTTTGACAATCCTGCAGGACGGCGATGTCATCGTCCTGGGAGATGTCGAGCATGCCCTGCACTTCTGGCAGGTACCATCCGGCCGCAAGCTGACGTCACCCGATGTGGGCAACCATATCTCCAAAGCAATTGTGATCGATCCCGGCGGCCGTTTTGCGACTTACGTCAACTGCAGCAACCTTGATTTTACGCATGGAACCACACGGGATACGAATCGAGTGCTGATCGGCGACCGCTTGTTGCCCTGGCAGCCGGATACGGGCTATCAAACCGCCCTGCGCTTATTTCACAAGACCCAAAATTATGCCCGTGAAATCCCTGACTACAACATGACGGCGGCGATTTGGGATATCAATGCGGGCAAATTGACCTGTCGCATCCAGCATAAATCCGAAATCATCTACACGGGTATTGATCCCACCGGAACATTTGCAGTTTCGGCGTCGAACCAGGACATTAAAATCTGGCGTCTGTCCGACGGCAGTCTGGTGCATCACCTGGTTCCACATAAAAATTTTTGCCTTTCGCGCGTCAATCTGGACCGGAGCGGACGCTATATTCTAGCCGGATCCTGCAGGGGTCTTAACATTTGGGAATTAGCCAGCGGGAAGTTAATAAACAATCTGCCGGATGTCGGTCATCAGAAAGTCATGTACCTAGTTCAGGACCGCCAATTATCCGAGCAACCCCTGATCATGCTGGTCAACCGGGATGACGTCTGCCAAGTCCGTGAATTGTACTCGGGAGAATCCATAGGCATAGGAGGGATTAAACAAAATGTCCTGTTGATGCCGGAAATGATGCTGGGGCCTTATGTGCTTTCGCATTCACGCTATCATGCCAACAGTTTGAAGCTGTGGCATCTTTCCAGCGGCAGGCATCTCACCATGGTGAGTGGTGACAGGGAATGGTTGATGTATGCCAATGACGGCTATTTTGATGCCTCGCGTTATGGCGGATCACTGGTATCCATGGTGGAAGGACTGGATGTATTCGGCGTGGACCAGTTTGCCATACGCAACAATCGTCCCGACCGGATGCTGACAGAAATGGCACTGGGATACGACGAATTGGTCGACCATTTTTATAACCGCTACCAGCGTCGCCTGAGAAAATCCGGCTTCGACGAGGATCAACTTTCAGGTGAACTGCACGCACCCGATACCATGATCGTTAACGCCATCCAGAAAGGAAAAACCGCTGAATTGCGATTCCGCCTGCGGGATGCCCACTACCCGCTCAAAAGCTACAACATCTATGTAAACAATGTGCCCCTGTTCGGCACTCATGGAAAACGGGCCCAGGGTCGGGAGATGGATGTCACCGAAAATATCGATTTGAGCAGCGGTAAAAATAAAGTTGAAATTTCCTGCGTCAATCAACAGGGGGTTGAGTCCTACCGGGCTCTGACCTATTTTAATGTTGAGCGGCAGGTTCCCGGCAGCCTGTATTACATCGGGCTGGGTGTATCCGAATATGCGGATCCCGAGCTCAACTTGAAATACGCTGCCAAAGATGCGCGTGACCTGGAAACCGTATTCAGAAGCATCGATTCAGGATACCGGGGAATCTACTACCGTACCCTGACAAATGCAGAGGTAAACCGCCGGAACCTCCAACGGCTCAAAGAACTCCTGAAAACCATGACCGTGGACGACACCCTGGTGCTCTTTATAGCCGGACACGGCCTGCATGACGACGATGTCGACAATACCTACTACTACCTGACCCATGAAGCCCGCATCAACAATCTGGCCGAGACGGCTGTTAGCTTCGATGTGATCGAGGATCTCCTCATGAGCATTGCCCCCCGCAAAAAACTGCTGCTGATGGATACCTGCGAGTCGGGTGAATACGATGAACTGGATCAGGAAAGGATTTTTTTGCTGGCCAGTTCCAGGGGCTATCTTCCCCGCACGACCCGGGCCATCGGCATTATAAAAAGCCGGCAGCCAAATGCTGTTGCGCGACCTTACCTGTATGACCGCAACCGCTACATTTACAACGAACTCAATCGCCGCTCCGGCACCATCGTGTTTTCCTCCAGCCGTGGATCGGAACTTTCCTATGAAAGTGACGCCCTGGAGAATGGATTCTTTAGCGAAGCATTGATTGAAGCCCTGCAGTCTACCCAAAGCGACAAAAACAGGGATGGAACCGTCAGTGTAGACGAAATGCGCGATGCCGTGGTCAAAAAAGTGGCCCTTTTAAGCGACGGCCTGCAGCACCCCACCATCGATCGGGATAATATTTATCAGACCATAGCGTTCCCCATCGTTAAGTAATTTTCATCACAGCCGAAGATTTACCGCCTCCCAATTTATATTAAACCTAAGGCTGTAGCCTTTTAGACTGTAGGCGCCTAAAGCCTATAGTCTACAGCATAAATTCAGAATTTTAATCATAGGCAATCTATGTAGTTGGAAAAGCAGGGATTTCAGGAAACACAAATAGTGACAGGTAGGTTCCATTTTATGAAATCGTGACTATGTTAATGATCGTACCATCGTCAAAAAACTTATAAGATTGTTTAACGGAGGTGTTCCATGACCCCTGATGAAATGATTGGTTTTCGCGGAAACCATATACGTATATCAAACGACAACCCGGATCTGGATAGAACTAGCGCATCGGAACTCGCCAAAAAACAGGCCAGAGAGCTGAGTGACGATCCCATGCTGCTGGCCTGGTCCTGTGGCAAAACCGGCGAATATTACCCCAAAACCGAGTGCGGCCGCACAGAAAAACCGGCCTGGATGGTGTTTGCGGAATCGCGCGGGGCTGATATGGCGGTGAATATTAATGATGGGGAGTATATTTTTCTCTACTTATCTCTATGATATTATTCCATTGATTCAACCATCTGAATTAATATGATATTCTATCTGAGTATAGGGGCCGAGGATCCGAAGGGTCAAGGGTTCAAGTGAATGAATTCGACGCTTAGAGCTTTCCATGGTTTCGGCTATGCAGAGGATAATGGAAAGATCAATATATTCTGAGGCCCGGCAGTACCGCCCCGGTAAAGTTCGCCGCTGTCTTTAAATCCATATTTCAGATACATGGTTTTGGCGGATGTATTGCGGACATTCACCGTCAAACAGAGACAGTCGTATCCGCCCTGGATTTCTGAAATAGTATGTTCCAGCAGCTTTTTGCCGATACCCCGGCGCTGGTACTTTCTATCCACCGCCAGGGTATCTATCCAACTCAACCTTGATCCGGGTGATTTCAAATCAGCGGTTTCATACGTGGGCGTAACCACGACAATGCCCGCTGCCTTGCCATCACACCTTGCCCCAGCAATGTTTACATATGCCTCAGCATCCCGGCCACTAAATCGATCCAACAACGCTCCTATTGACGGAATAAATTCAGCCTGATCTTCGAAAACCGATAACTGAGAAAATTCGCTAAACTCAGTTGGACAGAGCGCCTTAATATCAATACCCATTTTACACATGAATACTTAAGTCTAAATTCCGTTCCTTTGCAATTCGGTTTAAGTCCTCTCTCAATGCCAACCAATAAAGATGGTCCTTGGAAAAAACCGCTTCTTCCACCTGATCTTTTAAATCCGGGAAATGCGATTTCAAGATGCGTTTGACATTATGCCAGTTAACTTCGGACGGATCTAAAATACTGATGCCATAAATCCAAATCTTATCCGTGTGCGGGGCCAACATATCGATGAGCCGTCTGACCTCGGTAATGTAGGGGATGACCGGGCAGAGCAAGGCGGCCGTGCGGACCCCGGCAGCTTTAAACCTGCGCAGGGCCTCAATCCTGAGATCGGTGTCCATGGTATCTGCTTCAAACAACTGTCTGACCGCATTATCCTTAAATGCCACGGAAACACTCACCGAAGCACCATCCATTTTCTGCAGCAAATCCAAGTCACGCAATATCAGGTCGGATTTTGTCAGAATACTGGCTGAAAAACCTTTCTCCTGCAACAGCTCCAGCACCTGCCGGGTTTGGCCATATTCCCTTTCGCACGGCTGATAAGGGTCTGTAAGCCAGCCCATGTAAATACTTTGGGGCTCTATATCGCTGATTGCCGCTTCCAATCGGCCGGCCAGGTTTTCATGATACCGAATCTCCTTCGACCAGTCCGTCTCCGCCTGGTTGAGCACATAGCAATAGTAACAGTAGTGCCCGCATCCTATGTAGGGATCCACTTGATAGTTTCGTCCTTCCAGGCTGCAGGGTTCCAGTATGGGGCGTTCGACACAGGGTGTCACTTGCATGAGTTCATCTCCTTATGCTTCGACTACGCTATCGTTTTCTAATCGGGCCTGTTTTAATTGTTGCCAGAATGATTTCCCCAGAAAACTATTCTCATCCAACTCGCACAGCATTTCGAACATGGGTTTGGTGACCGTAAAAGCCAGTATTTCTATTGGCAGATACGACCGCATGGCAATATCGGTTGCGCCAATGAATGCTTTGGGTGTGTCGAAATCATTAAACAGTGCGGCCATTTGGCCGCATCCGGATCCATATTTCGCCATTACCGGTGGATCTGTGACTGAAGCATTATGATACTCGGCCCCTGTTAACAACAGGCTGAGTTGATCCGGATTCACAAAAAAGGTGACCGTTTTCAAATGGTGGTACTGATCCGCTTTCAGCGGACCGATTATGATAAAATCGTTTTCTCTTTGGTAGGGTCCTTGATTGGTGAGCAGCTCTGCCATCAGATTCTGACTTGCCTTGAGGCCTTCCACTTCGCCCAGATAATGGGCAACCTGCTCACGCGGGGCGCTGGCGATGTTGCAGCTCCAGTATCCGGCACCGGGGCATCCGATAGAGGCTACATTCTCCTCGGATAAAACCGTGGTGCGGCCCTGCAGCCATCCGTTATAGCAGGAAAAAATGCATTGCTCCGGTTTGACGAAGGGCGCAAAAGGCTCTTTATGGGGAGTATCATAAAATCCGATCAGCGGAATCTTAATATCGGCCGCTTTTAACAATTTACCGGGATCTGCTTGCATGGCGTCCTCCTCTTTAAGTTAACATCATTTTGTGAAATGCAATACCAATTCCGTGCCAATTCCATTATTAATGAAGTACAACACAGAAGTTGGGCTTTATACGGAACCTTCATACAGTAAATCCGATATCAAAAACCCGATGACAGGCCGGACAGATGAACAGCCATTTTATCTGATCCCCATCCCGTTGAAACATACTGTGAAAGCCGTCGCTGTACTGACAGGTGGGACATTCCTTGAAAGTATCTTTGAATTCAAATTGGACGACATCGTATTCCATATTCTACCTCGCAGTTTGTGGCATATAGCTTGACTGTTTACTATAGATTTATCATATTTCAATCACTAATAGATTAATTCCTTTCAAAAAGCTAATAGTGTTGTAGAGGGATAAAAAATGGCATTAAATTGGCCCACTGAAACCGTTTTACATGAAAATCAGGCTGAATGTTGGTGCGAGTCCGGCTCCAATCGGGTTTTAGATTTTCATGGTGATCCACGGAAGGCCAAGCTGGTAGTATTTTCCGATGGCAACCATCACATGGCCCTGCGGGATGCCCTGAAAGCTTTCTACGACCTGAATCCTGAAGTGGAAGACATATTCTACGCCACAACACCTCCCTATCCCATTGTGAAATTACTGCAGGAAGGCGCCATCCGCTTGGGAAACCTGACCCTGTCTGTGCGTCCCCATGTTTTTATCTGCCCGCCGGAGGTCATGGAACGTCTCAAAAAATCAGGGTTTATAAAACAGCATGTTTTACTGGCCCAAAACCAAGGCAGTGTGCTCCTGATCCCACGGGACAATCCCAAACAGATCCAGACGATTCAGGATCTGATGCGCGATGATGTGCACTTGTTTATTTCAAATCCGGATACCGAAAAAACCAGCTACAGCGGCT
Source organism: uncultured Desulfobacterales bacterium (assembly GCA_964452555.1). Classification (GTDB taxonomy): domain Bacteria; phylum Desulfobacterota; class Desulfobacteria; order Desulfobacterales; family B30-G6; genus B30-G6. Next base: position 3,937 of record CAYVMI010000086.1, on the reverse strand, counting down.
ACCGGCAGACCTTGGAGGGTTTGGCCGAGAACCAGGGCTTTGATGTGGATGCTTTTTGTGATGCCGTATTTGGCAGTACCGCAGTCTTTGGTGAGCGCATCCACCATCGAGAAGCGCCCGAGGCTGTGGCCGACGGCAGTGCAGATGTTGCCATTGTTTACTACCACCTGGCCCTGCGGTATACGCGTATTTTTCCGGATCTGTTCGATATAATTCCCTTGGGGGGAACAAAGGATAAACCTATGCCGCCACCGGAAAATTTGATTGCTCGAATCCATATGGGGCTCGTCGGAGACGATGGGGATTGGGGCCAAGCATTCATGAAATTTATGCAGTCTGATTCTGTTGCTAGGATATACGAATATCATGGGTTATCTCCAAAAAGTTATAAAGTTTAACAGATAAATATTTCTCACAATTTGAATTCATCTACCGCTGTTTACAGCGGCCGTTGCAAGACTTGCCTGCTGGGAATTCAACCGAGGATCATTCGAAGTCCTTTAGTCGAGTCCCAGCGGGGAATTCAAATTAAAAGTTGGAACCAACGATGACGGATAAAGACCGTATAAAATGGGATGCCAAATATCGGAAAAAACCGATTTCTTCCCATCCGTCCGGGATCGTGAAAAAGTACCGGCATCTGGCATTTCCTGGAAATGCCCTGGACATTGCCTGTGGAAACGGCCGTAACAGCATCTTTCTGGCTCAAAACGGATTTGCGGTGGACGCCGTGGATATATCCACCGTGGCCGCCGATCAATTGGCCGGCCAACATGCCAACATTCAGGTTCATTGTGAGGATCTGGATACCTGGAAAATTCCCCGGAATCAGTATGACCTGATAATCAATATCCGCTTTCTGGACCGTAATTTGTTTCCCCAGATTCAGGTGGGGCTTAAAGCAGGCGGACTTTTGATTTTCGAGTCTTTTCTTAATGGACAAACCGACAAGTACTGTCTAAAAGCCAATGAATTGCTGCATGCCTTCGGCAGTTTTCGGATTATTTATTACGAAGAGAAAAAGACCGATCCCGGCGAAAGGTATGAGCGAATAGCGTCGCTCGTCGCCCAGAAAACAGATTCTGACCCACCAAGGTGAGATAGATCCGCAATCAAGGTAATTTTCTACAACACCACAGGTTTGAAGGGGCGAAGGGGTGGAGAGGGTTGCGAGTTCCGGAATACGGGTTGCGAATTACGGGTTGCTGGATCCAATTATCGAGTTTCAGTCCTATAGCGACCTGCCTCTATTGTCATCCCCTTGGAAAAGGGGATCCAGTATTAGCATTTTGTTGACAGCTGATTGTCTTTTCTGGATTCCCTCTTGCGAGGGAATGACGAAGGGGATAAATGTCAAAAGACTGAAGCGGGTTGGGGGTATCGTGTTGCGCGTTGCGATGAATTTAGCTCTCTGATCTTAACTCGTGGGTATTCAAAAGCCAAGAGCTAACAGCTAAGAACTTGACCTACTAGTATTCAACCCATGTCACTGGTTTAATTTGTTACCGATGTTATCAGTTTGAACGCTGGCTTCCCTCCCCCGGCGGGAGGGATTGAGGGAGGGGGATAAACGGATATCACCCTTCGATGGACTTGTTTACGGAACTTTTAACTTATAAATATTGAATAAGAGCCTATGATAGCCCTAAGCCTCGCCTTCCTCGCCTGCCTCAGTTGGGGCGCATCCAGTTTTCTGGCCGGCATCAAAAGCAAGGTCATGCCCGTACTGACGCTGCTCATCTACTCGGTAGCAGCCGGCCTGGGTATGTTGCTCATATTGGTGGCCATCCGGGGTGAATCCTTTCCCAGAGATCCGGCTGTGTTTTTTGCCGTTTTAGGAGGGGCCGGCGGGGTCATGGGTTTGTTCTGTTTTTATCGAGGTCTTTCACAGGGGGCTATTTCCATTGTGGTTCCCGTAAGCGGGATGTGCGCTCTGCTGCCGGTGGCTGTGGGCCTGATTCGCGGTGACGTCCTCCATCCATTCCAGGGTCTTGGTATTATTGCAGCCATTGGCGGCGGCGTGCTGGTTTCTTGGGAAAAGCCAGCTGCAGGTCAAGCCAATCACCTCGCCAAAGGATTCATACCAGCTCTGGGTGCCGCCCTGGGTTTTGGTATTTTCTATGTGCTGATGGACTTTGCCGGATCGGTCGATCCGCTTTGGGCCGCCGCCATATCGCGTCTGACCTGCCTGGTCCTTTTGCTGCCTGCCGTGGGCTTTAGCCGCCCGCCCTTGAAATTCAAAGCAACACACGTACCTGCAGTTTGCGCCATCGGTATCCTGGAAGGATTGGCCGCTTTCTTCTATACCACCGCCACCACCAAAGGCATGCTCAGCCTGGTTTCGGTCATCAGTTCACTATATCCGGGCGTATCCATTCTGCTTGCCGCCGTGATTCTAAAGGAGCGGCTGCGCACCTATCAGTTCACCGCCGTTGTATTGATTGTCTTGGGGGTTTCGTTAATCAGTGCCTTCTAATTAGAAGCTATCTTATAAAAATATTTGGCTAATTCGCATGTGAAGGATGTATCTTATGTGTTGGACTCAAACCATAATTTTATTTTGAGATACCTTCCAGTGTCCACCCACAAATGTCCAATTTGCCCGATATCTTTGTTAGGCTTAAAATTCTATCCTTGAAATTTAAAGAAATCGCTTGAACCGGTTTTGTTTGGACCCAAAGGACCCGGCTTTTCGCACGATTCATTGCATCATCATCGCGATTTCTTTTTAACTTTCCAGGCAGAGCCCAAAGTCCGCACCTATCTATGGGAGCCTGTAATGCTGGAAAGTCATCAACTATATGTCTGTGGTAAAATTTTTCGCCTGCCTTGATCTCAACCAAATTCGCCTATTTCTGGACGAACACGAAATAGGTGAAGAAAAAAAGGACCGGATCTCTATGAAATCCGGTCCTTTTTATTTAGGCGATTTATTAAGATTGCCTCTATAGTTTGCATGCTCCGGTTGATGTCTGCATGCAGCTGTTTACAAAGTATGCCAGTATTAACAGTGTTATAATAGTTCCAATCATGACACACCTCCTCACAGGTTATCCCTGCACATCGATGCCCAAATCGCAGCCCAGGTGGGGATCTGGATTTTCACATTTGAAATTTGCTTCGCGTGTATCCACATGGCCTTCGTCTCTGTCATCCCAGTAATCTTTTCTATTTTCGCTCATCTTATCACCTCATATTATGATTTTATGTTTTGTATTTGGTATTTCGTATCTCGCGTTTGGTGTTGCGTGCTAATGTTTGTGTTTCCTGTTTGATAATAAGTTAATCCACCTGTGTAAAATGGCAATATGGGCCGGATAGGGTTTTAATGATAGGCAATACCTACTATATTGACATTCGGTTTACACCGACTTGATTCAACAGCGAATGATAAATCATCCCACAGAAGTTTCCTACATATTCTTAAAGTTGAAACGCTCACCTTGGGGATTGTTGTTTGACAATCCATCCTATCCTGATTAAAATAGACTCAAATCAAGTGGCACCTTGCCGCTTAAACAAAATTGAAATATCCTCTGATTTCAATTTTGTTGATCTTTGATAAAAGAGTTAAGAGTTAAAATGGGGGCGAAACGGCTTCGACGGGGATAAAGAAGCTCTGGTTGCATGCCGAGTACCTGTCAACTCGTAAAATCGATGGGAAATAAATATAATCGCAGACGATTATAACTACGCCCTAGCAGCTTAATGCTAGCGTCCTGCCGGACCATTCCTGCTAGTCCGGACAGGGCGTCGACTTGCAGGATAGCCGGTCTTGAAATCCTGTTACAAGACAGGCGAACTTCTAACAGGATAGTCTTTCAAGCATCCTTCCCGGTAGAAACTTGAAACGGCGAACACTAAATACTGGGATAAGCATGTAGACGCCATAGTGGAATATTTTCGGACGCGGGTTCGACTCCCGCCGCCTCCACCA
>CAYVMI010000085.1:0-14055 GCA_964452555.1 uncultured Desulfobacterales bacterium | reverse complement strand
CTGAAAATCCCCGTGTCGGCAGTTCGATTCTGTCCCTCGGCACCATCAAAAACGCCTTTGGAGAAGATATCTCCAAAGGCGTTTTTGTTTTTCTGTGAACACTGGGGGCGTCCATATAATTATGAGTAGACTCCGGTCAATGACAGCCATGACCCTGATTAAGATTCATGGTACGGGTTTGGCTGGAGTTGCCCGCACGGTAGGAGTGACCACATCAGCCGTGCTAAATTATAGTCAAATGGGATTGTCTATAAGTCAATCCAGTCAGCAACGTCCCCTACTTTTTATGGGTTGACTCTGCGGTCTTTACCGGTTCGTTTGTCTGCCATTTTTCTATCCCAGCCCCATCATTTTCATCGTTGTTTTAGTCCCCGAGGCAAGCCTGGTTGAATATGTGTACCCTGGTATGCCAAGATATGGCATGTAAATGCCAGCAATCGCCTCAGCGGCCTCACCAGCCTTTGCTTTATCATACTTGAAGATTGCTATTGACGTTATCCCTTCATTCTCATCTGGATACATATAAGGGCCTACTACTTGAACAAATTCTGGAGGTGGTTTAGTATCAAGGGCGCGTTTTCCCATTTCAGCACCTGATTCTGTTGGCCACTTGGATATTCCAATCGTAATCATTTTAACCTCCTAATAATGATATATAAGTTTTATCCTGATAGATGGGCGATCAACTCATTCACTTCGTCGACCGTTGAGATTGGCTTAATCTCAAACTGGACATATGGAACGTATTGTTCTGTCATCTTCATAACTTCCACATTGCTGCCTTCAACAATACAATACCCTTCTCCCTCAGAGGTGAAGGCACCCCAATCCTTCAACACACCGCTCGCCATATCTTGCGCTATCATTGCCATAAACAGACCCCATGCCCCACCACGTTCTTTTGCATCCTCAGGAACTCTGGTCTCGTCTAATCTCCAGTAAAGAAGATGTTTTGCCATAGTGCACCCCCTCCATTTTCGTTTCATATAGGTTGAGTTTTATGGAAGCTCTGCGATAATTTTGCGGTACTCTTCTTCTGGAAACGCCTGAAAAGTTTCAGTGCTAACAGATCCTTTTGATCCAATCGATAAAATAATCTTAGCTGCAGTTTCGGCATCCGGTGCATCGACCACTATGATAATGTCGTATCTACCCATCGTCAGATAAAATGCATCGACTTTTGCGCCCATATATTCACAAAGCTGCTTGACCGCATCAAGGCGATTTGGACTTTCTTTGATGGTTTCGATCCCCTTTGATGAATAGTTTACCAGCGATATAAATTTTGCCATGGTAGCTTCCTCTACAATTAATTTTAGTAAAGTTGATGACCAGAAAAGTATGTCTTATCCCGACAGAGGAAACCGCTCCTGTCAGGAAATGTGTATGCACAATTTGATGGGTGTCTCCATAGAGGCGTCATCCAATATCAATAGAGTGTGACGGGATAGTGTAGCCGGTCTATAGAAGAGATTCTAGTGTGGAGAAGATTTCAATTCTAGATGAACATCAATATAGCAAAAACGTTGATACCAGTAAGACTTGAGTAGGAGCTCCAACTCTAATTCGAGGGCTGATGGCTACAACCTATCTCAAAATAAATAATTGCTACGCTGGCATGGGAATGGACAGATAGAATGCGTAGCGTTCAGGTAAATTATTGGCATTTTGAGCGGTTTTGCTACGTCGCCAGAAGGAAATAGATTGTTTTGAGATAGCTTATAACCAATACGTTAGTATTAATTCAGTTGTCAATAATGTTGTTCATTTTTTCTCTAAAATAATAGAACCAACAATTCCCGTCCGCGTTACACTCAGAAATTTTCCGGCTTGATCATCCCCACCTATTCTGGGAACGCTAAGGACAGTCATTAAATTATTGATCGCGAAAAGATTTTGGTTCCACTCTCAGTATATAATGCCAGGCCAGGCTAAAACAGATGTCCCTGGAGCAATGAAACATCTAATGGCGCAAGGGCATCGAAGGTAAACCAATATTGAAGGACGATAGTGGCTGTGAAAATGTTCTAAAACTCTTTTCGATAGTTCTACCTGAAACAGCAGCATCCTGTATTGCCTATAGTTTAATGCGTCAAGAGTGGATATAATGCTAGTGATGGTATAGAATTCAATAATTTAATGGACGTCCCAGTTGTTTTGCATTTCAAGCGTTTGAGTTCGAGATGACCCCATTTTTCATGGTGGCTGAGTACGGGAATGTCGTCTTATTAGGTATTATCCATTAGTTTAGGACCGACTATGAGAATGAAGTTTTGTCCTATTCATCTTTCTTTCTAAGGATAACATTGCCGGAACGCTGTGAAGTAAGTATTTGCTTCTTTTTGTCTTGATCTTTAGCGTCGATTTCAATCAAACGCTTAAGCTTATTTTTCAATTGCCGCCGGTCAACACCGCTTCGCCTTTCAGTGCCATTATACAGGGAAAGACTCTTTCTCCTATCCATACCAGAACGCTTGTTCTTATAAATTACTTTAACCGGCATGAGTTTTCCTTTGGAATACAACCCATCTCACAATTAACGTGATACCGTTGATCATTTCCATCTAACCCCTATATCGGACAAACAGGGATAATTCTTGAATGAAATCATTGCAACCTGTAAATAAGTTAAACATGATGCGGGGCAGGCACGGCCGTTTTTTTCAAGTTTCCTGAAATGTTTTAATGAGACTGTGAACCCGGAGGGATATCAGATCGCTGCCCGGTGTATTTAACAATTAATATCGATAAAGATAGGGATTAGTCAGGGGGTATGAGAATGAAATCCATAAAGCGGTGGAATAAACGATGCCAGATATACAAGCTCGACAACCAGGTTACGTTCTCTACCCAATGTACCGGGATTGAGTATGATAATAGTCACCTCAGCTTAAGCAAGGACGGCCTCCTTACAATAAAAGCAAGATATGAATGGAATGGTTGTAGTTTTAAGATTGAGATCCTGGGGATGGTCTTGGGAACACCTGAAGGTGCCATACCTACGGATTCGGAGAGCGAAACGATTATAAGGATCCTTGAATCGTTTAATCAGACTGGAATGGTCAGCAAAAAACGGAAGACATTCTATGCCTCCTTGATACACGACAGCATGTATCAAATTGCTGAGAAACATTCCACACAGATGGATAGAAGAATCGCCGATAAGATCTTTCTGTCTTTATTAAGCGCCTACAGGTTTAGACCGGCAAAGTTATACTATGGTTTTGTCAGGCTCTTCGGCTGGCTGTTCTGGGGCAAGGCCGGATGAATTTATAGGTTGTTGAATACCTGGTTTTTTGTTTCCAAGTTGCGCACGCCAGATGACCCAAACCACAAATCCATCGACTATTACGTGTATCAATATTGCCAGATGCCTTTGAAACTCAAAAGAGTTTTCAGATAAGGCTTTCCGTGAATTTGATAGGATTTCCGGCTTCAATTCGGCCACAGATAAAAGGTCTTTACGAATAGCCTCCGTGAATCCATATGAACCATAGAGTCCTAAAAGGTTCATGAGTGCAAAGAAAAGAAAGCCAACAGTTATTAAAACTTTCAGGCGAGGCGCTAAAGGATTTTTAGTTGAGACCATCCAACCTATCATGGCGAGTAAAGTAACTGTATAGAAGTTCCAGTAAAACTCAACTTTCCCAACCGCAGTTACGTATAAATCTGCTATATCTTTCATTAGCATTTTACACCTCCTTGGGATCTTATAAAATTATTATTTTTAGTTTGAAACAGCCTCAATAATTACAAGCTATCTCAAAATAATCTAATACCTCCTGATGGCATGGCAAAGCGGCTCAAAATGCTCATATACTAGAAGTTTGTTCCCCATTTTACCTGAACAGGCCCTAACCAGATGGCCTAACCTTTATTTTGAGATAGGTTGTAACGAAATATTATGAATGCGATTATCCTATGAAAGTTATATCCATATGGTAACCTCCGATAGCAGATATTCGTCAGGTCTATTCTCCGATAGAAAAATCAACTTTACAGGTCATGGATGGAAGCAAAGGTTATTTGAATTCAGAAAAGTAGAAACAGGTCAGGTAGAGAGAAATATAATCATTACTTAAAATAGTCAGCTTCAGATTAATTTAGGTAGGTATACAAAAATAAATTTAATGTCAACTGAGAAACTAAACATCAAAAAACCGTGAAGAGTCACGCTAGGCAATTCTCTGTTGATCATCAAGATAACATTTATACCCCATATGGATATGTTTATAATTGATATCCTTCAAGCGTTTGCTGTCCCGGCTTTTGAGGCAGCCGATAATGATCCAGTGCTCATTGGTGGACTCCTCGAGTCTGTCCGGATGACCAACCAGATACATCTGCCATAGGTGAGCCCTAATCCTTAACTGGTCTATGGTTTCACATAAGATTTGATTGCCGGACGCCTTATTGATTGCACGATGAAAATTGACATTACTGTCAAAAATCTCCTTAAACTTATTGCGCTTTATGGATTCCTCAAATGAGATTTGGTACTTTTCAACCTGCTCCAAGGTTTTGTCATCCATGTGTTTGATTGCCGCATCCAAGGCATAATTTTCCAGCAGTACCCGCAGATTGAAAATATCTTCCATTTCATCAGGGGATGGTTCCAAAACCATAACCCCCCGGTTTGGCTTATAAAATACCAACTGTTTGAATTCCAGTTCCCTGAAAACCTTGCGGATGGTTCCCCGGGTAACCCTGTAGCGCTCCATCAGGTCGGACTCCACGAGTCGCTCCCTGGGCTTTAACCTGCCGCAAAGAATATCATATTCGATTTTTTCCAGGCAGGTTTCATATGGGTTTTGTTTTGACGATGCCATCATGTTTTGCAGATTAATTGAGGTAATTTGATAACCGTGAGTTGTTTAATGCGATCAAAGGTTCATGACAGCAATTATTAATAATCTAATATACGAATGTCAAGTTCCTGAAATGCCCATCCTGTGATTCCCCGTTTCAAAAAAAATTACCGCATAGTTTGCTGAAAGGCAGAGTTTGAATTAGGACCGAATCTGCCTGAAATGTTGCAGAAGGCAATTCTGAAGTATCCCGGGGCCGCCGAAACCTTTGCCGGGGGAGAACAGGATCATCTCTTTCAGCAAGGCCTGAACAAAGGCCACATCATCCGCTCATGAGTTGGCAATGATACTGTCGGATTGAATTCGGATTCCTATCCATTCACCCGGAAACTTGAGAGATCAGGAGGAATAACCGGGTCCTCGGAGCGGGGCGTTCCTTCAGGGACCCATTCGTAAGGAATGGGCTGCGCCCGGAATGCCCAGTTGCTCAGGCTGCCGCCGCTTTCCACATCGTGATCCGCCCATTTCCCGAAATAGGGATTGATGTACTCCCAGACCAGCTCCTTTTCAGGCGTGACCTGAAAAAAGCGGCCGTTCATGCCCTCGCATATCAGGGTATTGCCATTGGGCAAACGGCGTGCACTGCTGATGAAAGAGCTGAAAAAGGTCCAGAAGGGACGTCCATTACTGGATCCGTCATACTGCCATACGATCTCCTTGGTAATCGGATCGATTTCGAGGACACGGGAACCAGGAAACATGTTTAAATATATGGGAGGCAGGCCGGCGGCACCTTGGTTGTCGAAAACCATCACATTGCCGGCTCCCGGAAGTCCGGAAGGTATCATATGGGCATCGTGCTGGCCTGAGATGGCATCGATGGGACGGGGACACTTCCCGGTAAACGATTTCAAGGAATGATCATATGCAGCAGGATATTCAGGTCCGATGCGCCACACAATCCTGCCGCTTTTTTTCTCGATAACGGCCATGAAACACCCCTCCCTGGAATCGATCATTATGTTGTCCGGGTGGAAGCGTTCGTCCCCCTGATCGTGCCACTTGTTAGGTCCAAGGGGCTGCATATCGTTAATGACGAAAATACTGGAGCGGGGCCGCATTTTTTGACTGAACAGCAGCTCCCTTTTCTCGCCTTTAAAGCCAAGCTCCTCGAGGTGTTCCGAGGAGATCCACTTCCAGACGATTTCACCCTCCGGGTTGATTTCATAAATAGCCTGATCATTTACCTGGCCGTCTACTCCGGGGACTTCGCTTTCAAGGAATACAACAGCCAGCATGTTCCCGTTGGCCAGCCGGGCAAGATCGTGGTTCTGGCGGGCTTTTCCGCCCGGCGCCTTTTCACCCCACTCCCAGACGACATTGGAATCCCAGTCCACCACTTGAAGGGTTTCGCAGGAATAGATCTCCGGCTCTCTCTGGCAGACGATGTCACCCAGCCGCCCGTTGTTGATGGCCGGATCGATCATTTCAGATGGGAATCCGGTATAATTCCATGTGTGCACGGTGTTGCCGTTCATGTCGATGAGATAGGACTTGCCGTCTCGACCGTCATAGTGAACATAGCAGTTATAGGCCTTTTCAGGGTTGAAGACCGTCGTCCCGGTGGGGAAAATCGTTGCTGGCATCTTCTGTTCTCCTTTCAATTCACATATATAAAAATTTTTGCAAGGTGATATATTATTAACAATTTTATTAAAAATTTGCAAGCTGGATTAATTGACAATTAAGCCAAGGAAGAATGAGGCATGAAAAGATATATCATTGCACTCAGCATTGCATCTCTGGGTGCAGAGGCAAAAAGAAATCAGCTGGCCGGGTTGAAACAAAGGGGCGGGCTTAATAAATTAGAGGCCTTGATGAGAAGGGACGTTTTCACACCCCCGCCCGGATAGGCGGATGGCGACACATCCCAAAGCTAAAACCTGGGGTTCAAATGCTTTTAGAACGTAAAGGATATTGTGATTTCCGGATAAATCTCATGGCATGAGTCGAGAATATCTTCATCACAATCCAAATGCGACTCGTAAACAGCGCCCAGGCCGATGAACCATCGATCATCCTGTATTAAATAGACACCTCCACGACCGCCAATGCTATCGAGATCATCTTCGTTTTCGACCAAGGAACGGGTGTAGAAGGCACCGAGGTACGGTCTGAATCTTGACGGTGTTGACAGGATATATTTCGCCTGAGGGCTCAGGGTATAAATGCCCGGGTCACCTCCCAGCCAGGCCTCACCGTCAAGTCCAAGTTCCACGCCGTCTTTCACATAGTACCCGGCACCAAAGCCTAAAATTGTATAATCGTTATCGAATGCTTCTCCCGAACCAGCTGCGATTGAAACACGTAGGCTTCCCTGCTCAAATGGATCGGCATAAATACCATGAGCAGATGCGAGTAGGGATGCTGCCATTAGAAAAACCGACATGATGATTAATCTGTTACCGTATCGATACATTTGTTTTCCTTAGTGCTTCGCACTGACTTCATCCACCGGCCAGTTTCACCGTGAAACCCTGTCCCTTTAATTCGTTTTGAATTGTCTGCCGATGGTCGCCCTGGATGATAATAATGCCGTCCTTGATCGAACCGCCGGAACCGCATTTGTTTTTCAGGCCCTTGGATATTTGTTTCAGGTCATCTTTGCCTTCCATGAATCCCGAAATGGTGGTCACGGTTTTGCCTTTACGGCCCTTCTTTTCCCTTCTAATACGGATGATTCCATCAGCCTTCACAGTGCCTTGGGATTTTACCTGCTTGCCTTTGCATGCGCAGCTTCTGGCCGGTTTCCCGCATTTCGGGCATATCCTTCCAGATTCAGTGGAATATACAAGCTTGGAGTTGTCTGCCATTAACATTCTTCCTCAACTTGCCTGAGAACCTATAAAACTGACCAGGGATAGATGTAGGTGCCTGATCGAAAATATGATTCGGATCCTCCATAGACCAATGCTGATTGTTGCTCAGTGCTACCAGAGATTTTTTCCCAAAATCGGAGGCCTTTAAAAAAATCTGAAGCAATAGTTTGACCGGCCTTGATCTCTAGCGGTAATAAATCGATTCCTTCATCAATAAGGATATCGATTTCGTTGCCGGTTGAATCTCGCCAAAAGTATAGCGAGTGATCCATACCCCGGTTCATAAAGTTTTTAAGTAATTCAGATATTATAAAACTTTCGAATATACTGCCGTATTGGGCATGTATTCGCAAATCTTCGGCCGAGCGGATTTTCAGGAGGTAGTTCAACAAACCCGTATCTAAAAAATATAATTTGGGGCTTTTGATGAGTCTCTTGCTGAAATTCTTAAAGTGTGGTCGAAGCAGAAACACAATGAAACTGGTTTCCAGGATGGAGATCCAGCGCTTCGCCGTGGTATGAGTTATACCACAGTCGTTTGCCAGGGAAGAGAAATTCACTAACTGCCCGTTTCTACCGGCACAAAGGCGTACAAAGCGACTAAAGGCTTCAAGATCACCTATATTTAGAACTTCGCGAACATCCCTCTCAATGTATGTTTGATAATAATTGCCGAGCCAATCAACCGGATCGAGGCGTTTATCATGAATTCTGGGATAGAATCCCGTGTGCATTATTGAGGCAAGGTTTTCATCCAGCAAGCGCCTTTTGTCAGGAAGTCGCCGACCGATTGAGCCAACACTTAATGGTTGCCGCTGTTGGAGTTCGCTTAGTGATAAGGGCATTAGGTGAAATATAGCGCATCGACCCGCGAGCGACTGACTCACTTTTTGCAGCAAAAGGAAATTTTGCGAACCTGTCAGAATAAACTGCCCAGGAACCTCTTTTAGATCGACGATGGTTTGAATATATGAAAATAGATCCGGGGTACGCTGAATTTCATCCAGTATGACATTGCTTGAGAACAGTCCCAGAAATCCGCGTGGATCTTCAATGGCAAACGCGCGTTGATCCGGATCCTCCAGCGATACATATTCATAGTCTGGAAAGGTCATCCTGGCCAGGGTTGTTTTGCCTGACTGGCGGGGGCCGGTCAGTGTAATCACCGGATATTGTCCGGCGGCGTTTATCAGCTTATTTCTGATGGTTCTTTTTAGCATATTGTTTTGCAAATTGAATATTTTAAATTCAAATTACAAAATAAAATCGTGTTTGTCAAACACAAATGCCTATACTAGTTGTCAAGAATATGTTCCGATTCAAGACTGAAATAAAGGAGTGTTATTCTGACACCAAGTATAACAGCTACTTTCAATCGCCTTCAAAAAAGCAAAGTGCGTGTTTTAAGCGATGGCCAACGAAAAAAGTTTTGCAGGCAGATGTCAAAGAACCAGTTGACGATTTGATCCAGAATGCAGGATGGAATCGTAATTAAAAACGCCGCTTATCCCACATGCCGCTTACTTTGAGTATGGTGATATTGAGCAGCAACATCAGGGCAAAAGCGGCCATGATATGCCATATCTCCCATCCAAACAGAAACTTCGCGTTTACCAGCAGCATTGATACCAAGACAAAGGGCAGCGCACCAAGCGCAAGTACACCGGCTTCGAGCGCAACCGGCGAATCCAGCTTGGGGTCCACGATCCTGAGCAGGAGCAGACCGCTGGAAAGCGTTCCGGTGCAGGTTCCGTAAAGGAGCACCATACGTTCAAGGTTATATTCGCTCAAACGTTTGGCAAAATAAACGATCACAATGGTCGTGGCGATACCGCTGCTCAACCCTATGACCAGGATGGGAAGTATGAATTGGACTACGATGGCCGGCTTGATGGCAAAAATGGTGCTCACAATCAGAAAGTCAATCGACCAACCCGTGATCCGTTTTTGAGCCGTTTGATCGATGAGTCGATTCGCGCCGGTTTTTTTCATGCCCCAGCCCACGACGAGCGCCATCAGCAGACCGTAAAAAAACACAAAACCCCAATTCAACCTGCTGATGGCCTCGGAAAACGGCAGGTTGAGCACGGTGACAAAGCCGTAGGTCAGCAGGTAGACGGCCCCCACCAGCCCGGTTTGAAATGCAAGGGAATCCATATTGGCAGAGTGGATGGTCTGGTTGCCGGCCGGTTGCTTCTCGCTGCCCCTGACGAAGTAGCCCTTCAGGACTTCCGGCGGAAGGACCGTTCGTTCGGCTTCTCCTTTGATCTTCCTGATTCCCCAGCTAACCATGGGCACACCAACAAAGAAAGCAAACAAAAATCCCATGGTCGCGAATATGAGACCGATGGTCGCAGCATTTTCAAAACCGAATCCTTCCCATACCTTGCCAAAGGACAGTGCCTGGCCCGGACCCTGGGTAAAACCGAGCGGGGCAAATAATCCGAAGGTCGGGAAAAGATCATAGCCGGCAAAGACAAATAGGAAAACAAGCGAGCATCCCACGAGTGATTGAACCGCCAGGGTTATGCCTTCAATCAGGCCACCCCAGAAAACCCCTTTGGCCACACCTTTAACCGTTGGGGATGCGCTGTTCGGTTTGCGGCCGGCACCGGCAAATGCCGTCAATCCGACGGAGATGAAGGACACGGAAAAAAGATGATAGGTTATGGCTTCGAATATTTCGAGATTCAGGGTAACCGGGAGGGTGTTCAGCACCAGCAGGCCGGCAAAGCCGCCAATCAGGCTGCTCGGGATCAGGTAATTCTGAAAGAACCTGATTTTGGCTCTGAGAAATAGGCCGATCAATAAAAACAGGGACAGCAATCCAAATGATATGATAAATTCAAAGCTGAAAGGGGTTTGCATGGGGTCTCCGGATTTTCATTAGCATTTCATTTCTTCTGGCAGATAGTGCCGGCGGCGATCAAATTTCAATTCTCATATTTGCCATACTTGTGAGCGGCGTGCACCATGGCGATGTAGTTTTCCGGTTTGACACCGGGATGGATGGTATTGCTAGAGGAGAGAATATAAGCTCCTTCTGGGGCAGCGTCCTCGATCGTCTTTATTACCTCTTGTTCCACCTCCTCCGGCCCTTTGCTGACAAGGGTCTGCATGCAATCGATGTTGCCCATGATGCAGACACGCTGTCCGTATTCCTGCTTGAAGTCGCAAATGTTCAGGCATTGCGGCTGTATGGGGTGGATCCCGTTGATACCGGTTTCAAGCAGGTCTTCGGTGATCTTGGAGTGGTCGCCATCCGTATGCTTGAAAATAAGCGTGTTTTGGTCGTGAGTGTAGTTCACGATTTCGGTGTAGTAGGGCTTGAGGTATTCCCGAAAGTGCTCAGGTGAAATGATGGTATTGGTGTTGTAGGCCAGGTCGCCGTCGAGGGAGATGATATCCGCGCCCAGTTTTATTCCCAGCTCAATGGCTTCCAGGGTGTAATCGGTTGAGATGCGGGCAAGGGCATGCACCAGTTCGGGGCTTTGCATATAGGCCAATAACAGATGCTCCATGCCTCCCAATATATTCCAGCTCCGCCTGAAGGGACACTGCAAGCTCAATACCACGGCTTTATCGGCCCCGATTTTCTCGACGGCATATGCCAGGCCCAGCAAGTCGGACTCCCTGATTTTCGGCGGCTTGAAATTTTTCAGATCAGCCGCGTCCGCAACGGGTCCGCTGCGGACCGTCGCCTCTCCGGCCGGATCCAGCTGAAAGGTCACGCCCCAATCGTCGACAAATTGGATTTCATCAATGAATCTTGTCTCCGGAAACGGCCGGAGCGTCAAACCGTCCACGTCCAGTTCCGTTACCACCAGCAGGACCGCTTCAAAGAGGCGGATTTTATTTTCGAGGGTCATGCGCTGAATAAAATCAACCTCCGGCAGATCATCCGTGAAGTGAGCGGCGATACCCAGCACGGATGATTCATTATAGGCCAATTCCCAGTGCGGAACACGGTCGGGCTTGCCCAGCGACAAAGCGGTTTGCATTCTCTCTTTTCCATTCATGATCTTTCCCTGATTCACCTCATGTTCTGAATTAAAATAACACTGCAAGGACTTTATACCAAAATATGGGGCCTTAGTTACATCGCCGGTTTAGGGCGCAGGGGATGGCTCGCAAGCGGCAGTATCGATGGAGCATCCCCCTGAACGGCCATGGCCGCTACCAAATCGGTCTAAACGCTGGAAATTATGTTTCAGTTTTGATGGATATTAATCGAAAGAATAGGAAATTATGAAAAATGAAATATGTCAAACTGGCTGAACTGAGTCAACGTATTATTTAGGGCAGCTTGTATCGAGTGTGTGCCATTATTTTTTCCGAAGAATAACTAAAGCTAAACGAAAAATTTATTTAGCACCAAAGGCCAAAGAAAAGCAGTTCAAATTTGATATATGTTGAAACGGGGCATTTTTATATACTAAATTAACCTCATAGTTGCATAAACAACATGGCAAGGTATAGATAATCAATTGTTATTATATGAAATATCATGTCAGTAGTGGCGCTGCCTGGATGCAACTCCTGGTGAATTCTAAGGATAGTATCTATTTTGCCATGTTGTTTACCCTTCGGGAAAGCCTGAGGACTTCAGAATCTGCGTTGCTGAGGGTTCGAAGTAAAAAACTACGACTTCACCCTCAGACGCCTTGACTCTGAAGCCCTCAGACTTTTGCAACGTTGAGGTTAAGTTATGGCCATTAAGGTATCAAGACGGAGTTTCTTAGATTATATATTAAGAACAGGCATATGCGTAAGCTTTGGATATCCTGGTGCTATCGAGCCTAATTGGTTAAACGTAGAGCGGATTGCTGTCCCAATTCCTGGTCTTCCACCGGCCTTGGATGGACTCAGAATTGGGTTTATGGCCGATTTACATAGGGGAATATTTGTCACAGAGGGTGATGTCATCAGAGCTGTAAAGACCCTTCAAAACCTAAGTCCTGATGTAATCGCTCTTGGGGGAGATTTTGTACAAGGGAATGCGGAATATATTCATTCCTGTGCGCAAATATTATCATCCCTCAGGGCACCGTTGGGTGTATACGCCGTTCTTGGAAACCATGAGTATTGGGCAGATCCCGCGATAATTGCATCCACATTGCGACGATATAAGATTAAGGTATTAGTTAACGAAGCAGTCAGATTATCCTGGCAGAATACAGATTTCTATTTAGTAGGTCTTGATGATGCATGGGAAGGTGAACCACGGATTGGCAAAGCCTTGGTTAATAGCAGGGATAAAGCCCTTAATATTTTACTTGTACATGAACCCGACTATGCTGACAGAATACGCACGGTAAATAGCTGGATCCCGCTTCAACTTTCCGGGCATTCGCATGGCGGGCAAGTTTCATTGCCCTTTATGGGTTCCCCCTACTATCCATATCTTTCAGAAAAATATCCGATGGGTTTAAATCGAATTTCCGGAACAGATCGATGGGTCTATACGACAAGAGGAATAGGCAGCACGATTCCGCTACGGTTTAATTGCAGGCCTGAAATTTCATTGCTTAACTTGACATCCGTTTAGATAATTCAGCACACGATTTGCACCAACATGCGCTATTAGAACATTATTGCTAAAACAAACAATCGTTATGAAAAGCAAATAAAATTAATTGATTATACCAGAGGGGCTCAATTCCATGGATATTTAAAAGATGACTGGCTGAGACAACTTCTTGATTAACTGGTTCAATATTTGGTAAAGCTTTTTTCAGCCATGACAGTCTCCAATGGGTATGGTGGTGTTGTGGTTAAGCCCTTCAGGATGTTGCGGCATCCTGGGGGGCTGTTTTATAATGAAGATATAGCGGTTTTAAACGCACACGATGATGTCAACTGGGTGCCAATAAACCTGCTGCTTGAATATGATCTGGCCCCGGCTGATGTTGCCATAGCAAGGGAGCTTCAAAAGCGTGATCTAAATTAAATTTAAAAAGCATTTTAACACTATTTCACCCCATCCCGTTGTGACCCTGTCTTTTTTGCCCCACTTGACCGGTTAAAGATAATTAGTGTATATAATATACACTTAAAGCACACCTGATTTACATCTGCAGCTGTAGGATTCTTCACTATCAAATTCGATTTCACTGCTAGCCGTTCATAAACAACTCAATAAATTTTCATTGCGGGGAGGTTCAGAATGAAAGCAACTTCTATTATAGCTTTTTGCCTGATCATTCTATCTATTATAACAGCATGTAACGGCAACGGCGGGAACGGCAATGGGGACAATGGTGATGATTCGGATCTGGAAATTACCTGGATCAAGGACTCGGGAGAACCCGTTGCAACCGGCGTGTATGATTCCGGCGGCCTGATCGGTTTTAACTGTATTGGATATT
>CAYVMI010000084.1:0-15220 GCA_964452555.1 uncultured Desulfobacterales bacterium | reverse complement strand
ACGATATCCTGGTTCCAAAAGCCATGCGTATCAATCGGAAAATGACTGCGCTAACAGAAAATGAAACCATGCTGGCAGGCGTGCTCGCCTTCGAAGGGAAACTGGAACGCGAGGAATTAATCCGATTCTTCAAAAACAATATGGCCAAAGATAATTGGACCAGTCTAGCGAAGCTAATCGGACAGCGCAGCGTACTTCATTTTGAGAAACATAATCGCTGGTGCCTGCTGACAATCACAGACCGGCCCGGTGGCTTTGGAACCCGCCTGGATATATGGGTGATCCCCAAGAATGATGCCGTATCATCCGGGCTGTTAAAATAGAGGTTTATTCTATTGCTGATGTAAAGATCCCTAAGCGGCTCAAACAACGAACATCGCTGCCGAAATGTTCATTTCATGCCGCCTCTGTACGAAAGTCGAAATTGAGTAATAATTTGTTATTATAAATATTCTTTTGCAAAGTGGGGGATAACCCTATCGTTGCACAAACAACATGGCAACCAATTGAAAACAATACGTTATTATGAAGTAAAAACTGATGAGAATGGATAATCGAACGTTTCATCAACAGGCGGCATCCGTATTAAACGAAGTCTGTGCGACCTTGGAATACTTGCAGGATTCTGGATGTCGCGGATTTGATTGTAAGCCGAGCACGGGCAGAATGATGCAGCCGTGGGATCGGCCATCGCTGGATTCGGTGGAATCCCTGCATGAAATCCAAGCAGACCTGGGTGACTGCCAACGCTGTCGCTTGAGTGGCAAACGGACCCGGATTGTTTTTGGAGAGGGCGCTTCCCAGGCACGCTTGGTATTTGTGGGCGAAGGCCCCGGGTTTGAGGAAGACAGGCAAGGACGCCCATTTGTGGGTGCCGCCGGCAATTTATTAAATCGGATCATCGAAGCCATGCACTTGACACGGGCAGAGGTATATATCTGCAATATCGTCAAATGCCGACCGCCAAGCAATCGAAATCCACAGCCGGATGAAATCGAAACGTGCTTACCCTTTTTGGGTCGACAGCTAGGGGCAATCAAACCTGACTATATCTGTGCTCTAGGTAAAGTGGCTGCCCAAACGCTTTTAAATTCCGATGATCCGATTTCGCGACTTCGAGGAAAATTTCACGAGTACCAAGGGATAGCACTTATGCCAACCTATCACCCTGCCTATCTTCTGCGCAACCCGGATAAAAAACGCGACGTGTGGCATGATATGCAGCAAATTATGAAACGCATGGGGCTTGGCTAAGGATATAAGGTTAGGATATTCAGACCTGGTATTCGATCCCGACCCCGATTCCGATAGCGATTTCGATTCCGAAATTTAAAAATCTGGGTGATGACCTGGAGATAAAAACCATGAAACATTTTTTGAAAGTAAACTCCATACTCATCGTATTAATTCTGTTATCCGGTACGGCCATGGCCGGAGAAGGTGACATTTATATTGTTCCGGTCTCCGATGCCATCAGTCCGGGTATAGCCGATTTTATCGCCAGCAGCATCCGCAAAGCCGGTGATGAAAAAGCTGCCTGCGTCATCATTGAACTGGATACCCCTGGCGGATTGGCGGATGCCATGCGTGCAATTGTCATGCAAATTTATGCCGCCCCGATACCGGTGGTCGTATATGTTTCACCCAGCGGTGCCCGGGCAGCCTCCGCGGGCGTCATGATAACCATGGCAGCGGATGTGGCCGCCATGGCACCGGGTACCAATATTGGGGCGGCCCACCCGGTGGCCTCGGGCGGCAAAGAGATCGGTGAGGTCATGTCCGAAAAGGTTACCAACGATATGGTCGCTTATGTTCGCAGTATTGCCGAAAAAAAAGGCCGCAATGCAGAATGGGCTGAGAAAGCCGTCCGTAAAAGTGTTTCGGTAACCGAATCAGAGGCCCTTGAAAAAAATATTATCGATGTGGTTGCCTCGGATTTGGATGACCTTATTAAGCAGATCGATGGGCGCGCGATTGAAGGCAAAGGCAATTTGGCTTTGGCGGGCGCAGCCAAAGTTTGGATGCAGGAAACATTGCGGATCAAAATCCTAAAGACCATAAGCAATCCGAATATTGCCTATATTCTAATGATGATCGGGCTGGCCGGACTTTATTTTGAGCTGTCTCATCCGGGAGCGATCTTCCCAGGAGTAGTCGGTGGCATTGCCATTATACTGGCCTTTTTTTCTTTTCAGACGCTGCCGGTGAACGCAGCCGGGATACTCCTGATTCTGCTTTCTATTATTTTCTTTATCATGGAGATTAAAATTACGAGCTATGGGCTGCTGAGCATTGCCGGCGTTGTGTCCTTGCTATTGGGATCGCTTATGTTGTTTGAAGGGGAGGGTCCCTATGCCAGGCTGTCATGGCAGGTCTTGCTTCCGACCCTGGTGGTTGTGTCGGCCTTTTTTGTCACCGTGGCAACGTTGGCGTTTAAAGCCCAAGTCGCTAAACCACGCACCGGTGGCAGCGGTATGGTTGGTGAGATTGGCAAGGTCAAATATCGTATCGATCCGGATGGCAAAGTTTTGGTGCACGGGGAGCTCTGGTATGCCCGCGCCAAAGAGCCCATTGAAGCGGGCGCCCAAGTACGCGTTGTGGCCGTGGATAAATTGGTTTTGGAAGTGGAAAAGGTATAGTCGTTTAAGGAAATATAATTCGAACTCAAACAGTTGCCCGGCAAAAACTTTTTACCTGCGATCTTTGTTTACAGCATCATTGGGTAATCCGGATAGGTTTTAAATTTTTGCTGCGCTAGTTGTGCAATAATATACATATAGACGGTTTGGTAAACAGTTCAAATTCAAGGCGTGCGGATTCTGTAATTCTGAGGCGTACTGTTTGAACTTGGGCTATATCCAAAACCGTCACGGATAAAGGAGATTCACTATGTTTTCGATAACAACCATTGCCATTGTTGTGCTGATCATTTTTTTCTTGTCGGCAGCCTTGAAAATACTCAATGAGTACGAACGCGGCGTAATTTTCAGGTTGGGTCGTGTGATCAAGGCCAAAGGTCCGGGATTGATCATTCTGATTCCGGTAATCGATAAAATGGTCAAGGTTAGCTTGAGGCTGGTAGCCATGGACGTGGACCCGCAGGACGTGATTACCAGAGATAATGTTTCCGTTAAGGTTAATGCGGTCATCTATTTTCGCGTTATCGATGCCATTAAAGCCATCATCGAAGTGGAAGATTACAGCTATGCCATGTCGCAGTTGGCCCAGACCACGATCCGAAGCGTTTGTGGTCAGGCGGAGCTGGATGAATTGCTGGCCGAAAGGGACAAAATAAATTCTGAACTTCAGGAAATATTGGATACCCATACGGACCCATGGGGGATCAAGGTGGCAACTGTGGAACTTAAGCACATCGATCTGCCCCAAGAGATGCAACGCGCCATGGCCCGTCAGGCGGAAGCAGAACGGGATCGCCGGGCAAAGGTCATCAATGCCGAGGGTGAATTCCAGGCTGCCACCAAACTTGCTCAGGCCAGTGAGATTATTCATAAGAATCCGATTGCTTTGCAGCTACGCTATCTTCAGACAGTCAGCGAGATGTCCACCGAGAGCAATTCCACGACCATATTCCCGATACCCATCGATCTGTTTAAGCCCTTTTTAAAACTGATCGGAAAAGACCCTGAGACAGACAAACCGGCAATCGAATAACACGAACAATAACGGAAATTTGCATGTAAAATCTTGTTTTTACCATTGACATCCGACCGTAAAGCGCGTTAGCAGAATAAGCTCGCAACTGGATAGCCCCCATGAAATACGATTGATCCGACCCTGCGGTGATTAATTCGTTTTTTCAAATCGTGATACAATATTTATTGAAAGGAGTTCTCAAGAGCATGACTGAAGAAACAAATGAAAGCATAAAAAAGCCATTGGACAAAATGACCGTCAAAGAATTGCGGGAAGTTGCTTTGGAACTTCCGGAAATTACGGGCGTTCATGGAATGAACAAGGGAGAGCTGCTTGCCAAAATCAAGGAAGCCAAGGGCATCGAGGATGAACCCGTCCACGAGCATTCAGACAGCGTTGGTAAAGTTAAAAACCGTATCAAAGCTTTTAAGGCCAAACGTGCTGCCGCACTCCAGGAAAATGACGCTAAAATGGCCACCATTTATAAACGGCGCATTTCCCGTTTGAAAAAGAAGTCCCGCAAAGTCGCCTAAGCACCAAGTTTTACGAACTGGATCTTTCTTAATGAAAGAACTGATTGAATCGTTTGTCACAGCGCTTTCAACGGTCAAGGGATACTCAGTCAATACCTGTCGGGCCTATCGGCGTGATCTGCTGGAATTTTCTGATATTATCATAGCGATCGGGTTAACAGGCAGCCGAGGGCAAGACCGCCAGAAACCCGAAACCATAAGCCCCTCGGCAATCACCAGTATCGCCATACGGGGTTATCTTGGCCATTTGCACCAAAATTGTAAGAAAACGACCATCGCACGAAAACTGTCTGCGGTGCGGTCCTTCTATCGTTTTCTTATCAAGCACGGCCATCTCCAGGTTAATCCATCGGATTCGGTTCAAACACCCAAACAGGACCGTCCCATCCCGACGTATCTGCCCATTGATGATATGTTCAGACTGCTTGATTCTGTGAAAACAGATACATGGTTCGGTTGGCGTAATCGGGCAATGCTTGAGACCCTCTACTCAACCGGGATTCGGGTGTCTGAATTAGCTGGTCTGGACGTGAGTGATATCAATGATAGGCAACATCTCATTCGCGTTATTGGCAAAGGCGGTCATGAACGCCAGGTTCCCATCGGCAACCAGGCACTAACTGCCATCCATACCTATCGCCAGCAAGTGGCTCTGGAAGTCAAGTTTAAGACCGCAAAGGAAGGTCAGAGCTCATCAGACGATCCGTTGTTTTTAAATCGCTTTTACAAACGATTGTCGGTCCGCTCAATCGCCAGAACCATCGACAAATTGGGACGTGAATGCGGAATCGTCTTTCCAATTTCACCGCACGCGTTTCGGCACACGTTTGCGACCCATATGTTAGATGCGGGTGCGGATTTACGGGTAGTTCAGGAGCTCCTGGGGCATAAAAGCCTATCCACTACCCAGAAGTATACGCATGTCAGCATGGATCGGTTGATGGCGGCGTATGACAAAGCCCATCCCCGAAAATAGTATTGCATGAAATGTGTTGAGATCTTAAATTAGACATGCAGCCTGCACTTGGTGCAATACATATTCGCATAGCGAATTTATCTGAGAGGAGATAATATGAATGGCCAGATGATAATGGCAAAAGCCGATGCGGTCATTGCCCAGACATACAGCCGTTTTCCGCTTGTCTTGGTAAAAGGTAAAGGTTGCAGGGTTTGGGATTCAGATGGACGCGAATATCTTGACTTTATAGCCGGCATAGCGGTTTGCGGCCTGGGGCATGCTCATCCTGCGGTTGGCCGTGCCTTATGTGACCAGTCTGAAGTCCTATGGCATGTATCCAATTTGTACTATACCGTCCCCCAGACCGAGCTGGCAGGATGGCTAGTTGAGCATAGCTTTGCCGATCGCGTGTTTTTTTGTAACAGTGGCGCCGAGGCTAACGAAGCTGCGATCAAATTGTGTCGTAAATATTTTTACGATCGTGGGGAAAAAGATCGGTATCGCATCATCAGCATGGGGCAGTCCTTTCACGGGCGCACCATGGCGGCACTGTCGGCGACGGGTCAGGATAAGATAAAAAAGGGTTTCGATCCGGGTTTGGCTGGATTTGATTTGGTGCCTTTTGATGATATTGAC
Organism: uncultured Desulfobacterales bacterium; assembly: GCA_964452555.1. Lineage (GTDB taxonomy): Bacteria > Desulfobacterota > Desulfobacteria > Desulfobacterales > B30-G6 > B30-G6. Next base: position 9,439 of record CAYVMI010000084.1, on the reverse strand, counting down.
GCACTGAAAAACAGCCTGCAAAAAACCACCGCAGCAGTTATGTTAGAGCCCATCCAGGGTGAAGGCGGTGTGCGCTGCCCTTCAAAGGAATATCTTAGCAAAGTTCGCGAGCTCTGTGATCAAACCGGAACCTTGCTGGTATTGGATGAAGTTCAAACCGGAATGGGTCGATCCGGAAAGCTTTTCGCCCATGAGCACTATCATATCAAACCGGACATTATGACCTTGGCAAAGGCCCTTGGCAATGGGTTGCCGATTGGTGCCATGCTGGCAAAAGAAAGCGTCGCCAAAGCATTTTCGCCAGGCGCGCATGCCACCACCTTTGGGGGTACGCCCATTGTGACGGCGGCTGCATTGGCAGTCGTGCAAACCATTGAAAAAGAAGGGCTGCTGGATCATTGCCGACAGGTAGGTACTTACTTTAAAGACCAATTAAGAAAACTTCAGGATCGACGACCGCTTGTTTCAGATGTTCGCGGTAAAGGCCTGCTGCTTGGAATGGAACTTGACGTCAAAGCGGATAAAGTTGTATCCGCCTGCATGGAGAAAGGATTTTTGGTCAATTGCATCCAGGAGAAGATTTTACGATTTGCGCCGCCCCTGGTTGTTAAAAAGCCTGAAATCGATGCCTTGATCGACTGTCTGGATGAAGTACTTGGAGAACTATAGGCTTTTAGACAGTTAGGCTATTAGACTATTAGGCTGCTAAACGCCCACGGGCCTACTGTTTAAATTAAAAGGTTATTAGGCTAGGGATTTGAGAAGTTATTACCTAAATCGGTATCGGGATCGCTATCGGTATCGGGATCGAGAGTATAAAAGACGATACCGAAAGCGATACCGAGAGCGATCCCGAGCTTAATACGTCGATCAAACACAATAAAACCAATAAACTCAACAAACCCGTATTGTTGTAATCGGCCTAATAGCCTAACTGCCTAAATACCTGACAGCCTGATCTGGAAGGGGAGAAAAATATGTCCGCTAAACTCTGGGATGGTCGGTTTTCTGAGAAGACCCATAATGCCGTAGAGCGATTCACTGCTTCCATCGACATCGACAGTCGCTTATACGCCTACGATATTGAAGGCAGCATCGCTCATTGCCAAACCTTGGCCAAGGCCGGGATGATATCTGACGATGAGGCTTCGGATTTGATTGAGGGTTTAGGCGCCGTAAAACGCGAAATTGACCGCGGAGAATTCCAGCATGATATCGCTCTGGAAGATATTCATATGCACATCGAGGCCCGGTTGTTTCAAGAGGTGGGTAAAGTCGCCCAAAAGCTGCATACGGCTCGCAGCCGGAACGATCAGGTTATTTTGGATGTGCGGATGTTCCTGCGCGATAACACGCAACAGATCATCTCACGATTGAAGGAATTGAGGCGGGTTCTGGTTGATATGGCCGCCAAGCAAATTGATGTGGTTATGCCGGGTTATACCCATTTGCAGCATGCGCAGCCGGTTTTACTGTCGCATCATCTGCTGGCATATTATGAGATGTTTAAACGGGACGGCGCCCGACTGCAGGATGCGTTCCAGCGTATGGATGTGCTGCCGCTGGGCTCGGCGGCACTGGCCGGCACCACCTATCCCATCGATCGGCAATATACCGCCGAGCTTCTAAACTTCAGCCAGGTATCCGTCAACAGCATGGACGCCGTATCGGATCGCGATTTTATTCTGGAGTTTCTTTCAGCCGCCAGCATCTGTATGGTTCATTTCAGCAGATTGTCGGAAGAGCTGATTTTATGGTCTTCCTCTGAGTTCGCTTTTATCGAGATCCCGGATGCTTTTGCAACCGGTAGCAGTATCATGCCCCAAAAGAAAAATCCGGATGTGCCTGAACTGATACGCGGCAAAACCGGGAGTGTATTCGGAGACTTGCTTGCTGTACTGACCTTGATGAAATCTTTGCCACTGGCCTACAACCGCGATATGCAGGAGGATAAGTTTCCGCTCTTTCGGACCGTGGACACACTTACAGACTGCATCGAGATTACCATCCAAATGCTGCCGAAGGTGACATTTAACCGGGAGCGTATGCGGCAATCCGCTTCGCAAGATTTTTTAAATGCCACTGATTTGGCCGATTATCTGGTCGTCAAGGGCATGGCTTTCCGTGAAGCACATAGTTGTGTGGGCAAGGCCGTAGGATATGCCCAGCAGCAGGGTAAAGAACTGGATGCGCTCAGCCTGAAAGAGCTCAAGACTTTTTCCTCGCTGATTGATAAAGACGTGTATTCCTATCTGGCTGTGGACCAAATGATTGCGCGGCGTACCTCTTACGGCGGAACGGCCAAAGATAATGTGCAGGAGCAGATAGACGCGGCACGGGAGGAACTGAGCAAAGCGGAATAGCTGACATCGTTAATTTCGAATGTCCATTAGGGAATGTCGAATACTGAAATTTATGGAACATAGCAAACCAATACTAGTTGTAACAATCGTAATTATCATGATTTTGGCGGCAAATGGCTGCGGCGTCAAAGGGCCGCCGGTTGCACCCGGTTATACGGAGCCGCCGACGGTTCGCGACTTAAAATACCAGGTGAGGGGGGATAAACTTGTTCTGTCATGGACGCTTCCCAAGGCCGAAACGGCCCAAGATAACAAGATTGCCAGCGCGCTTGTTTATCGCCTGAAACAACCCCTGGGAAAACAGGATTGCCCGGATTGCCCCCGGATCTTTGAACGTGTGGCCAGGCTTGCAGCCCGGTCGGGTATCATGACGTACACGGATCGTATTACGCCCGGTTTCCAATACTACTATAAAATAATACTGTCGGATGGTGGCAATCGATCCGGCCAAGATTCCAATATCGTCCATCATATCCCTGAAGGGAACTCCCCATGAATCATTTCTCCTATAGAAAAGGCCGCTTGTATTGCGAAGATGTAAACATTCAAGATATTGCCCAGGATATCGGAACGCCATTTTATCTTTACAGCCACGCCACCATCGAACGTCATTTTCGGATTTTCGATGCGGCCTTCCAGGGTACGGACCGCTTGATCTGTTATTCGGCCAAAGCCAATTCAAATCTGGCCATATTGAGGCTGCTGGCAAAATTAGGTGCCGGGCTCGATATCGTTTCCGGCGGCGAGCTATTCAAAGGACTGAAAGCCGGCTTTGCGAATGATCGCATTGTTTATTCCGGCGTGGGTAAGCGCGTGGACGAAATCGATTACGCCTTAAACACGGGCATCCTGATGTTTAACGTGGAATCTTTAGAAGAGCTTCAGCTGATTGATGACCGGGCCGGACAATTAAATCGGATGGCCCCCATTGCCATCCGGGTCAATCCCGATGTGGACCCGCAGACCCATCCGTATATTTCCACGGGTCTGAAAAAGAACAAATTTGGCATCGACACCCAGACAGCCATGCAAGCCTATGAAATGGCACGTGATTTAAATAATGTAAAAATTGTGGGAATTGATTGTCACATCGGGTCTCAAATTTCCGCGGCTGAGCCATTTGCAGATGCAATTGGCAATATCACCGCGCTGATCAAGGAACTCGCCAATCTGGATATTGAGATTTCCTATCTGGATATGGGTGGTGGTTTGGGGATCACCTATGATCAGGAATCGCCGCCTGAGCCGGCTGAATATGCCCGTGCCATTCAGAAAATGATGAAAACCTTGCCATACAAATTGATTCTCGAGCCGGGGCGCGTCATTGTAGGGAATGCCGGGATCCTGGTGACCTCTGTTTTATATCGTAAGCAGGCAATGGATAAAACCTTTGTGATTACCGACGCCGCCATGAATGACCTGATCCGTCCGTCCCTGTATCAGGCCTATCATGCCATCCAACCGGTAATCCAAAAAAACGATGCCCTGATTAGGGCCGATGTGGTTGGTCCGATCTGTGAATCCGGGGATTTTTTGGCCTCGGACCGCGAACTGCCAGATGTGGGCAAAGGAGATCTCCTGGCGGTTATGAGCGCCGGCGCTTATGGATATGTTATGTCTTCCAACTATTGTTCCCGTACAAAAATACCCGAAGTGATGGTGCATAATGAGGCCTTTCATGTGACCAATAAACGCCAGAATTATGACGATCTGATTCGCAATGAAACCATACCTGGATATTTAAATGATTGATAGAATACCATTTTTTAAAATGAGCGGCAGCGGCAATGATTTTATCCTGATTGACAACCGACAGGGTGTTGTAGCGGAAGGAATTTTGGAACAGCTGATAAAGGGTGCCTGCCGCAGACGCATGTCGGCAGGGGCTGACGGTCTGATTCTCGTCGAGGAAAGCGAGCAGGCGGATTTTAGATGGCGCTTTTACAATGCCGATGGCAGCCGCGCAGAGATGTGCGGGAATGGGGCCCGGTGTGCAGCCCGGTTCGCCCACTTGAAAGGCATTGGGGGTCCGAAGCTATCGTTTGAAACCGATGTGGGCCGCATATCGGCCGAAATCATCGCGGACCGGGTTAAAATCGGCATGACCGAACCCGGCGGACTGAAAACGGGTCAACGCTTAATTCAGGGGGATAAAACCGTTGAATATGACTTTATCAACACGGGGGTGCCCCACGTGGTGATCGCCGCAGATGATATCGAGGAATTCGATGTGTTCCACACGGGCCGATTGATTCGCTTGCATGAAGCTTTTGTGCCCGCCGGAACGAACGTCAACTTCCTGCAGCATCTGGGTCGTCAGAACATTGCCGTCCGAACCTATGAACGCGGGGTTGAAGATGAAACCCTGGCTTGCGGAACCGGCTGTGTGGCCGCCAGTCTGGTGACGGCTCTGAAGCATAATTGGGAATCGCCTGTGGATGTAAAAACCCGCAGTGGTGGTGTATTGCGCATCTACTTCAAGCGGCAGGAAGAGACTTTTTCAGAGGTATATCTGGAGGGGGATGCGCGCATCATATATGAGGGTTCCCTTTGGGAGGAGGCCTGGAAAAGCTAATACCTTGAATCCTGCATGAAATTTGATGAGATTTTTCTAAAACCTTCAGTCAAAACGGATTTAGGCAATTTTACCGCTTATGTTCTATTAACTCATTTGGTTTTGTGGATAAAAGACCTTTTTTCTCATCAAATTACACCCAAAGGGCAAGCCGGAGGTTTCCATATGCAGCGTTGCCAAGAGTTCGAAGTAAAAAACTACGACTTCACTCTTGGACGCCTTGCCTATGAAAGCCTCCGACTCGTGCAATATCCAGGTAACATTTTGCTTATATTATCTAAATCGAGATTGGGTACTGGAGATCGATACCGATAGCGATTTCGATCCAGTGGGAAATGTGGATGATGAATCCGGCCTATATTTCCGTCGGCTCCAACATGGGGGAACGCATGGCAAACTGCCGTCGCGGCATTGACGGTCTGGTGGCGGACGGGCATTCGGTATTGGCAGCGACTTCGGCATTCTATCGAACAAGCCCGGTGGATTATTTGGATCAGGATTGGTTCGTAAACGCCGTCGTTAAAATAGAAACAGACCTGGAGCCCTTGGAATTGCTGGATTTACTCGGAAGTATCGAGAAGGCCGTCGGTCGTGTTCACAATCCCGTCCGTTTCGGTCCGCGGGTTCTGGATATGGATATCATTCTTTATGCCGATCACGTGATTGAGACCGATCGGCTGACCATACCGCACCCCCGAATGCATAAAAGACGCTTTGTATTACAACCCATTTGTGATATAGACGCGACCATAAAACATCCTGTTTTAGACCAAGATATGCGTATGCTTTTAGACTGTCTTGGGGATGATGATCAAGAGATCCTGGAAATCAAATGAAGTTATTAATCCTGCTGGTGGTGGGCTATCTCTGCTACCGGATGTTAAGAAATTGGATGATGGCAGGGGGGCAGTCGCGAGAGCATGTGACCACGGACCCCAAAGAGCAGATTGACGATGTCATGATCCAGGACCCGGTTTGCGGCGTTTATTTTTCAAAAGAAAACGCCATCCGCGCAAGGATAAATGGCAAAGAGCTTTATTTTTGCAGCCCGGAATGCAAAGATAAATACCTTGACCAGCAAGGGGAAGAATCATAGAAGTGATTTAAAATTTCCAGATCGCGCCCAAGAACAAGGCGGGGATGAAATTCAACCCACAGACATACATAAGAAGTGGTGTTGTATCACTTCAGGTATTATTGAGGATTTGGATTTCGTCCCCAACACAGTTATTGGGTGTTAGATTGGATTTTGAAACCGCTTCAAAGAGGGATCCATGCCCATTAAACAAAAAATAATGGAAACCTTGCGTAAGCCCAATACCCTTACTTTGGGCCGCATTGCGGCTATTCCCGTCATTATCGTGCTGCTTTACTTTCCCAATCGATTCAGCACCTTTTTTGCGGCGCTGTTTTTCAGCGCAGCCGCCATAACAGATTATTTAGACGGCTACCTGGCACGCCAGCAAAACATGGTATCCAGTTTCGGCAAGATCATGGACCCGGTGGCGGACAAGCTGCTGGTTTGCTCGGCTTTCATCATGCTGGTGTATCATGGCTGGATACCCGCCTGGGTTGTTTGCATCATCATTGGCCGCGAGTTGGCCGTGACCGGCCTGCGCAATATCATTGCCGAAAACGATGGGGATGTCTCTGCATCATGGCTGGGCAAGTATAAAACCGGTTTCCAGATCGCCGCCATCATCCCTTTATTGTTGCATTTTGATTATTTCACCATCAGTATGCAAGCCATCGGCATGTTCTTTTTGTGGGGGGCGCTGGTTTTCACGGTCTGGTCCGGTGGTGATTATTTTTTCAAGGCCAGGCACCTTTTAAAACCTTAAAATTTATCCGCATAGCGGATTAACTTTAAGGTTGACAAATAAGGCGGATGTCGCTAAATACGCATTTTCAGTTGAGCGGGAATAACTCAGTGGTAGAGTGCGACCTTGCCAAGGTCGAAGTCGCGGGTTCAAATCCCGTTTCCCGCTCCATTTTTTTTTGGCGGCATAGCCAAGTGGTAAGGCAGCGGTCTGCAAAACCGCTATTCACCAGTTCGAATCTGGTTGCCGCCTCCATAATAAATATAAAGGCTTGTAAGTATAACAGTAACTTACAAGCCTTTTTCTTTTTTCTTTTTAAACATCACTTAGAGTACATACTATTACGAGAAGTACGCAAAATCACCCGAAGTTAGTCACGAAAACAGCCACAGTAAAAAGGTAACAAAGTAGGATATTACTAAAGCACTCATATTTTCTCCAATGGATAAACAATTTTTAACATTTTCAGTTGACAGAAATAAGGATAAGTGATACTCATCAATTATTATGGAAATCGGTAAAAATCCAGTATCGAGATTAAAGGAAGAATTCACTTCAAAACAGATCGAGCGTAATCTTGGTTTGAAAGCGAATACGTTACATTATTACATTAAAGCTGGAGGCATTATTCCTGATATTGATCCTGGGTCTGGAACTGGAACCTCAAGAAAATTTTCGGCCATAAATTATTTTGAGGCTGCTATTATTTTAAATTTGATGAGGTACGGGCTTCCCAAAAGAACTATTCTGGAAATATTAATCAATATTAAAACGGCAGGGGATAGGTCTTTGTTGGATCCTGGTGAAATTTATAAACTTGAAAATTGCAATCGTTATCTAATTTGTTGGACACAAGGTGAGCATGGGTATTATGCGCACCGATTTTTAAATGACGGTGGTGATGCCTTCAAAAAAAATCGTGAAGATTGGCCAAAGTATATGGAGCAAACATCATTTGATGAGCTTGAATCTCTAACAGAATTTTTAACTTTTATACCATACAGCATTATAATCAACCTTAACCATGCATGTGCTCTGTTTATGTCTCATTTAATAGTCGAAGATGTTTAAGTTTTTTTTGAATTTTAATAATGATAGATGTCAATTATCATTAATAAGAGGTTGGGTATGGCTACACGAGTAATTGATAACAAAAGGTATGATGTCATTTTACAGGAACTGAAAGAGATGTTTCCTGGTAGATTGGTGTTGAGTGTTGGTGAGACTGCAGGGATCTATCGAATTAAGATTAACTACCTTTACAATCGGATCGGTAAGAATACAGATAATCCTTTTCCGGTAAGGCCGATCAGATTCTATGGACGGCCACTATTCAGGATTCATGACATAGCAAAAGACTTAGCTTCATCAAGGTAGAATGGAAGAGCAATATTTCAATACTGAGGAAGCTTCTAAATTTGTAAAGCGAACGCCAGGTGCCATGCGTAACCTTGTGATGCGGAAAGCTATACCGTTTCGTAAGCCTGCTGGCAGGCTAATATTTCTGCGGTCAGAACTTGAAGAATGGATCAGGTCTGCACCTGGCATCACGATAAAGGAATATGGGGAAGCGGCTGAAGATAACGAGCATTGAATCCCCGCACCCCACAAAGGATTATTCAAACCAATGGTCCAAAGATCATCAATGATATCTAAGAGTTGGGTCCTTCTAAAAATCTATTTACTCCAGGGTTCCAGCCACCGCTGTAGTTTTTCGCATTTAAGATTTGGAAACGCCGTGGAAAATGGACATCAATATGGAAACTGCTGATCTCGGTATAGTTAGACTTAGGGTATGCAGTAAATGCGGCCAAGAAAGACCGATAATGGAATTTGTGAAAAAAAGCGCTCAATGCAGGTCTTGTAGGCTTGAAAAAATTAGAGAATGGAAACTGAGAAATGCTGATCGAGTCAAAGCCTATGGCCGGCGTTATTATGCAAAAAGATCTGAGCATTATCAGCGGTACCGAGTTAAAAATCGGTCGAGTATTCGAAAGAAGCGTAAGGAGACAGTGGAAAATTTAGATGATTCATATATCCGCGAGCTGCTCAGGAACAAATACCCTCCTGAAAAAATCACACCAGAGCTGATCGAAGTAAAGCGCGAATTGATACAGCTGCAAAGAAAAAGGAATTCCTCCAGAACATGCCAGATGAAACTCAAAATGGCTTAGTCCCAGCAGAAGGGGAGCCAGATACGGACATGCAAGAGCTTTCGGATCCGGATGCGAGGCTAAAAAGAGTTGAGCATCGGAAAAAGATCGAGGCCGAAAAATTTGGAAATGCTGAAGATGACTCCAATGATGAAATCAGTTCAATTTTCACTATGGATTGCCTCAATGCAAATGAATTTGGTGATGGTGAGATGTTTAAGGCATTTTTTCGCAATGTGTTCGTATACAATAAATCCATGGGGGAATGGATGCGCCACTGTGTCCACTTTTGGGAGTTGGATACAATGAACTCAGCCATGGCTGCGGTTGAAAAGGTTGTAGAGAGGTACCTCCAGGAGGTTATTTCCATTTCAAATAAAATCCGTAATCTAAAAGATAAAGATCCAAATGAATCGAGATTGAAACAGGAACGTAAATTGCTATTGCGAAGATCGGATGCTTTAAGATCTGTCCGCCGGCGTTCTAATTGTCTGACTTTCGCCCATACCACAAAAAATCCGTTAGCTA
>CAYVMI010000083.1:0-15779 GCA_964452555.1 uncultured Desulfobacterales bacterium | reverse complement strand
TCTTTTCGATCAGTCGGGTCATGACACCACCTAAGGTTTCAATTCCCAGGGAAAGCGGCGTAACATCCAGTAAGAGAACATCCTTAACATCCCCTTTAAGCACACCGCCTTGAATGGCCGCACCAACGGCAACGACCTCATCCGGATTAACACCCTTATGGGGGTCTTTGCCAAAAATGCTTTTGACCCGTTCCTGAACTGCCGGCATACGTGTCATGCCACCCACCAGAATGACCTCATTGACCTCCTGCGGTGCTAGACCGGCATCTTTTAAAGCAGTCCGGCAAGGCTTTTCCAGGTTGTCGAGCAAATCGGCGATCAGAGCTTCGAGTTTGGCCCGGGTAATCTTGATATTGAGATGTTTGGGGCCACTGGCATCAGCTGTAATAAACGGCAAATTGACATCGGTTTCCAGGGAGGATGATAATTCCATTTTGGCCTTTTCAGCCGCCTCTTTAAGGCGTTGCAGAGCCATTTTATCGCTGCGGATATCAATTCCCTGGTCTTTCTTGAATTCATCGGCCAGATAATCAATCAGGCGCAAATCGAAATCTTCACCGCCCAGATGGGTGTCGCCATTGGTCGATTTGACTTCAAAGACACCCTCGCCAATCTCCAAGATACTCACATCAAAGGTGCCGCCTCCCAGGTCAAAAACGGCGATTTTTTCTTCGCTCTTTTTATCCATCCCATAGGCCAGCGAGGCAGCCGTGGGTTCGTTAATGATTCGCAGCACGTTTAAACCGGCAATCTTGCCGGCATCCTTGGTAGCCTGCCGCTGGCTGTCGTTAAAATAGGCCGGCACCGTGATGACCGCGTCATTGACCTTTTCGCCCAGATATTCTTCAGCCGTCTTTTTGATATTGCCAAGAATGTACGATGAGACTTCTGCGGGGCTGACGGCCTTGTCCCGTAATTTAATTCTGACATCGCCATTCTCGGCCTGCTCAATTATGTAGGGGAGTATCTTGATGTCGCCCTGAACCTCAGGTGAACCAAATTTTCGCCCGATCAGTCGTTTCACCCCAAAAACGGTATTTTCCGGGTTGGTAATCGCCTGGCGTTTAGCAACCTGGCCCACCAGCCTTTCATTGCTATCGGACACAGCCACAATGGACGGTGTTGTGCGACCACCTTCCGGATTCGTAATCACCTTGGCTTCCCCGCCTTCCATTACTGCCACACAGGAATTGGTGGTCCCCAGATCGATTCCGATTATTTTTGCCATCTTACTCTCCTCCTCGCCTTATCTAAAATTTCGGTTATATTGAATTTGCTGCACTTAAATTTGGTATCACTCTATATCATCCGGCGACTGGTCTTCCTGACAGTCGGGTGCTGCTTTTGACACAACCACCATGGCCGGTCTTAGCAGCCGGTCATGGATCATATATCCTTTTTGCAGTTCCCTGATCACAACATTCCCGGGATGATCGGATGTTTCTTCCTGCATCATGGCTTGGTGGTAACGCGGATCGAATTTTTCTCCCAAAGATTCGACCGGCGTGACATGGAATGTCTTGAAAATCTTGAGCAGCTCTTTCAGGGTTAGATCCAGTCCTTCCGCCAACTGTTCTTTGTCGTTGCTACCATTACTGGATTCAAACGCCCGTTCCAGATTATCCACCACCCCTAATATTTCCTTGACCAGCGATGCATTGGCAAAGCGTTTGAACTCCGCCATTTCTTTCTGGGTTCTTTTTTTGTAATTTTCGAGTTCAGCTGAGGCCCTTAGAAAACGATCTTGCGCTGCGGCTGCCTCGGCCTGCGCTTGTTCAAGTTTTTCTTCGGGTGTTTGCGGTGTTTCTTCTTCAGGAGCCGATTCCGTAGTTTCGACCTCTTGGCTGTCCGCTTCCGGCATCTCGGAATCGTCTGTCTTGATCTTAACCTTGATGGGGTCCTTTTCCGTCATGCAATCGTCTTTCTCCGGGTTTTCGTCTCCCGATCCGGCTTCCGACCTCGCCGCATTGCTCAAACCCGAATTGTAGCGCCTTTCAATCGCTTGCATCTACGATGTCGGGGAGCTGAAAAATTATTAAATATGTAAATATTCCGTGTACCTGCTAACTTTTTTTCAAAACATAAGACGCCCTGATATAATGTCAAGATCGTTGATTTTTTTTTAAATCAAGCCAAGGATTGGCATGTTGAAATACCGCCAGATATCTTTTCGGGAAAGTCTTTTGAGGTAATCGAGTTTAAAAGAAATTGCGCTTATTTAGAAAGCTTAAGCGGTCTCCAGAAAAGGCCGCCGGTGTTCAGTTTTATTCCAGACATCTGTATAAGTTTTGGCTGCTGAAACCTGAACACGATCGAACCGGATTTAAATAACTTGAGTCTTACGTGCAGCCATAAAAAGAATAGACAGGTTGTGCACCCTCTGTTGAGATATCCAGAGCTCCGTGGTCTGTCATTGAATCGGGGTCGATTCACGACACAGAATCCATCACTTATCGCTGCTTCCTTCCGGACCTGACGAGGTTCATGACTGTCTGTTGCGTGGCGTCCGATCTGACAAACTTCCGGGGCGCCAAGATTACCCTCAAGAGGGAATTCAGCCCCGCATAAGCGGATTTCGGGTCGAGGGCACCGCTAACTCCCCGCCTAGCACAACCGCCAAGGACTATAACCATGGCCATTATATTTTTCAAGCCATAAAGTAATCCACACGATTTTATTTGAGGCCATCGACTTTTTCAGATAAAGTAGCATTGCAGCCATAAAGTTTAAGCAGGTTGTAGCTGCCAGTTTACAGCTGCCAGCTCACCACTTTTAACTCACTTGGACCCTTGAACCCTTTTGTAGATACATTCGGGCAACTAAAATGCTTGGCATTTATTTGGTATTGGCAGATTAAACCCATGCAACCGGCACAGCACCCCTTCATTCGATCGGTGGAAAAAACCATTTACCACTTTGGTATGCTAAAGGCCGGTGATGCGGTCCTTGTGGCCGTATCCGGCGGACCGGATTCAATCGCCCTTTTACATGCCTTTTTAGCGCTGCGGCCCAAGATGGATTTGCAGTTGGCGGTGGCCCATTTGAATCACGGTTTGCGCCCTAAAACGGCTGGAACCGATGCCGAGTTTGTGGCGGGTCTTTGCCATAGACTGGGGCTTCGGTGCCATATAAGGTCTATCGACCTTAAAGCAGGCCAAAAAACCGCGCACGGTTCTTTAGAAGCCCGGGCCCGACAGGCCCGATATGATTTTTTTCACAGTGTCGCCCGGGAAAACAGTTTTACAAAGATCGCCGTTGGACACCATGCCAATGACAATGCTGAGCTATTTCTGATGAACCTGTTCCGGGGCAGTGGATCTTTAGGACTTGCGGGCATACCGCCGGTTCGTGATCAGGGTATCATTCGACCGCTTTTTCACCAAACACGCCGGCAAATACAGGATTTTTTAGAAACCTTCAAACTTGAATTTGTTCAAGATGAAACCAATCGGGATACCCGGTTTTTAAGAAACCGTATTCGCCATGAATTATTGCCTGAACTGATGCAAGGCTACAATCCGAATCTGGTGGACACCCTGAATCGCACCGCCGGCGTATTGAGATCGGAACAGGATTTTATGCAGCAATCGGCCCAGCACGCCTTGGATACTATGGCCTTTAAACAGGGCGCAGCCCTGCATCTTTCGATCGCCAGTTTAAGGCAGCTGCATGTGGCCCTCCAGCGCTGTGTTATGCGCTTGGCGGTGGCCCAATTAAAAGGCAATCTCAGGAAGATAACCTTTCGGCATATAGATTCCGTTCTCAGATTATGCCATCACGGTCTGACCGGGCAGCGCCTGAGCCTTCCCGATGGCATACGAGTTCAGCGCTACCCTCAAGAAGTGCTGCGCCTGGTGAAACCACCTGGGCGATCAGGTAAAGCGGAGCGTGAGTCCGATGTGATACCTTTATATAAGGTGTCCTTACCGCCCGTGGATTTTGGGACCCGGCCTAACGAAATTGAAGCGCTTAAAATCACGTTAACATGCCGGCACGTGCCCATTGATTCGGTTGGCGATCCGGGTTCTGCTGGACAACATACCGCTTTCTTTGATATGGACCAACTCACATCACCACTCGGCCTTCGGCATATCTTGCCGGGAGATCGTTTCCGGCCTCTGGGGATGATGGGCACCCAGAAAGTAAAGGATTTCCTGATCAACAACAAAATACCCCGGGATGAACGTCGCCGGATACTTGTATTGCTCAATCAGAATCGCATACTTTGGGTTCTGGGTCATCGCATCGACGATCGTGTCAAGCTCACACAACAGACCAGAAATGTTCTTAAAATTGAATTCACGAACCATGAATGAGCTGTTAACGCGACTTTTAAATATCGCACAGTGCTGACGGACTTTTCAACTCGGGTTACCCGAAACCCAAAGCTTGTGTAATTAGAGGTGGAACCGGCGGCTTATAAAACCGGGAAACCTTGCCTAATTGTGAAAAATGGTTACTGTTACAACGTAATAAGAAGATAACTTAACCCATAGGAGACCCCCTTTGAATCCGTTTTATAAGAATCTCGCCCTGTGGCTGGTCATCACGTTGATGATGATCATGCTGTACAACTTATTTAATCCCCAGACTCAGCCCGAAACCAACATCAGTTATACCAGCTTTCTCGCCATGGTCGAGAATGAGCAGATTGCTGAGGTGGTGATTCAAGGCCAGGAGCTTGTTGTAACCGACTCCAGCAGAAACCGATTTCAGATTTATGCACCCCAGGATCCGGATCTGATACCCTACCTGCGCAGCAAGGGTGTTGCCATCAGTGCCAAACCGCCCACGGAATCCCCCTGGTATATGTCGGTTCTTATATCTTGGTTTCCCATGATTTTGCTGATTGCTGTCTGGATATTCTTCATGCGCCAAATGCAGGCCGGTGGGGGCAAAGCCCTGTCGTTTGGCAAAAGCCGGGCCAGGCTTTTATCGGATCAACAGGAAAAAGTCACCTTCGAAGATGTTGCCGGCATTGATGAAGCCAAGGAAGAGTTGGGTGAAATCGTTGAGTTTTTGCGTGAACCCAAAAAATTTACACGGCTGGGGGGCCGCATTCCCAAAGGTGTCCTCCTGATGGGACAACCCGGTACCGGTAAAACCCTGTTAGCCCGGGCCATTGCCGGAGAAGCCGGTGTACCCTTTTTCAGCATAAGCGGATCGGATTTTGTGGAAATGTTTGTGGGTGTGGGCGCTTCGCGTGTACGCGATCTTTTTGTCCAGGGCAAGAAAAATGCACCCTGCATCATCTTCATTGATGAAATTGATGCCGTAGGGCGACACCGGGGAGCCGGTTTGGGGGGCGGACATGATGAACGCGAGCAAACGCTAAACCAACTGTTGGTTGAAATGGACGGATTCGAATCCAACGAGGGTGTTATTTTGATTTCGGCCACCAACCGCCCTGATGTCCTGGATCCGGCTTTGTTACGCCCCGGCCGGTTCGATCGTCAGGTTGTGGTACCTTTGCCTGACATCAAAGGCCGGGAAAAAATTCTTGCGGTCCACACCAAGAAAACCCCCATTGCACCGGATGTTGATATCCTGACCCTGGCAAAAGGTACACCTGGTTTTTCCGGTGCCGATATTGAAAATCTGGTAAATGAAGCCGCCCTGCTGGCGGCCAAACGGAATAAAGAACGAATTGACATGACCGATTTCGAAGATTCCAAAGACAAGGTCTACATGGGTCTCGAAAGGAAATCTAAAGTCATCAAAGAGGAAGATCGCAAAACTACCGCCTACCATGAAGGTGGCCATGCCCTGGTGGCGCGTTTTCTGCCCCATACCGATGCGGTCAACAAAATCACCATTATTCCGCGAGGACGCGCGGCTGGAGTAACCTGGTTTCTGCCTGAGGAACGGGATTTTAAATATAAGGATCAACTGCAAAGTGAACTGTCGGTTGCCTTTGGTGGTCGGGTGGCTGAAGAGATAGTATTCAACCGCATCAGCACCGGAGCCTCCAATGACATCAAACAGGCCACCGACCTCGCCCAGAAAATGATTCGTGCCTGGGGTATGAGTGAAAAGTTGGGTCCCCTATCCTACTCCAAGGAAGAAGAACAAATCTTTCTGGGCCGTGAAATCGCCCAACATCGCGATTATTCAGAGGCCACTGCCCAGAAAATAGATGATGAAATCAACAAACTCATCGACACAGCCTATCAAAAAGCGAAGACAGTTCTGAATGAAAATATTGATATTCTGCATAAACTTGCCGAAAAATTGCTTGAAAAGGAAACTGTCTTAGGTGCTGAGCTGGATGAACTGATTACCTCTCTGAGACCCGGCATTGAGCTGCCATCACAAGCAAGGGCCGAAGAAACAGACCAGGAAGCAAGCCCCGATGAAACAGCCCAAAAAGAAAGTTCAGAGGCTGGAGAATCAGAGACCCCGGGCGAAAGTGCCGAATAAGGGCCAAATTCGGCACCAACACTTACGCGGAGGCCGGTAACTTACGAAGGGAGTTAGCAATGGCGCCTACTGCTTTGGTATGGGGGCAACAGCGCCTGAAATTTGGCCGACGCCCCCTCATCATGGGCATTTTAAACATTACGCCGGATTCATTTTCAGATGGCGGACTATTCTTATCTCCGGAGGACGCCTTAGACCAAGCCGAAAAAATGGTCGCCGCCGGTGCCGACATTATCGACATCGGGGGGGAATCCACACGCCCCTTTTCCGAAACAATCGACGCTGCGGAAGAAATGCACCGGGTTATCCCGGTAATCAAAGCACTGGCCCGCAAAGTCCGGACGCCCATTTCCATTGATACAACCAAAGCCGAAGTTGCCCGGCAAGCACTTGAGGCCGGTGCAACCCTTATCAACGATATCAGCGCCCTGCGGCTGGATCCTGAGTTGGCCAAAGTGGCCGTAGACTATGATGTACCGATAATCCTGATGCATATGAAAGGCACACCTCGGGATATGCAGGTCGCCCCCGAATATGACGACCTCTTGGGTGAGATTTATGCTTTTTTACAAGCAGCCGTTACCAGGGCGATAGACAAAGGTATCCCCCAATCTAAAATAATTATTGATCCCGGCATCGGTTTTGGAAAAACGCTTGAACACAACCTGGCCATCTTAAAAAATTTGGATTATTTCAATCAAATGGGATTGCCTGTTTTGGTGGGACCCTCCCGCAAAGCTTTTATTCGAAGGCTGCTCAAACCAAACCATCTGGACGACATCGATCCCTTGTCGCCCATAGTGGGGGCCGGTACGCAGGCTGCCATCGCAATCGCGGCCATAAATGGCGCCCATATTGTGCGCGTGCATGATGTGGCCCAAACTTTGGCCACTTTAAAAATTGTGAGCGCTATCCAGGCCGGTGATGCAGGTGAACAACAGGACTCATAATTTTATTATAACCTGAGTTGATCGATTTTTACCGCAGAGACGTGCCGAGTTCTTGAGGGAGCAGGGTTCGCAAAAAACATAGGCATACCTGTGGCTCTGTCGAGGCTTTTTGCGAACTCTCGATCCGCAGGAGATCGGTGCAGATCAAGAGAAAGATCGCTTAATTCCGGTTTAACCGAAACTTTGCATAACATTCGATGAAATAGATAAAAAAGGAAATTCCACTTGTTGGACTGTCACCCAATAATTAAAAATCGTTCTAACTTCTGACTCGACTTATGTTTATAAAATTTTCATCAAATGTTATGCAAATTTCAGGTTTGAGTATATTTGCTCTTGGATTAGTGCTGGTCACATTTCTGGTCGGTGATGCACCGGATTGCACATTGGCTTCCGAACCTACCGAAAACGAATCCCACATCAAGGTGCCCTTAAAGGTTGAAAATCTGCCGCGAGGAACGCGATTGACCAGTTCATTGATTCAAGGCATTGAAATCCAGGTTCGTGGCCCAGCTGAGATACGGAGCCGCCTGTCCGAACTGAATTTACAATATCGTCTTGATCTTTCCCACCTGGAACCTGGCAGCCATACGGTTCCCATTCAAATTGAACAACTGCATTTGCCTCAGGGATTATCGATAGTCACTTTCAATCCGCGGGCTATCCCGATCCAGCTGGAACTTGAAGCTCGCAAAGAGGTCCCCGTAACCGTTTTCTACAAGGGAACTCCGGCACCCGGATATTTCGTTGTCCAAACCGTTGCCAAACCGGATCTAGTGCTGCTAGGCGGTCCCAAGCAAGAGCTGGATAATATTGAATCGGTTTTTACACACCCCATCGACGTAGACGGAATGGCCGATTCATTTAAAAAAGAGATAACCCTTGATCTGCCCGAAAATTTAGAAGCCCTAACACTTAAAGATCCCATTGTGGTCTTTGTTGAGATATCTGAGGAAATTCAAGTCAAGCATTTTAAAGCGATATCCGTTGAGATACTTGGTTCCCAGGCACGCTGTGAAATTAATCCTGCATTTATCAGTATGGATGTCAAAGGTCCGGTTAAACTTCTGGAAGGTTTGACCGAGCACCCGGATTTCAAGGTATATGTTGATTCTAATGACCTCGAGCCCGGGGTCTATGTCCGGCGCGCGACCATCGAGTTGCCGGTTGCCACCTCGCTGATCAAGGTGAAACCCGAGATATTTACGGTGACAATATTCGATAAGCCATAAGGCATAAGCTATCAGCAGCTATAAATTGACGATAACTTGGTTGTTTCTAGTCATCTGACTGACTATTGTATTAAATATTGGTCCTTAAGATTTACTAGCTTAATGATAACATCGAACACCCAACATTGAACATCGAATTAACCGAAAGCTGATGGCAAATAGTTGAATGTTGAACGTTGGATGTTCGATGTTCGATGTTTAACTAAATTGGGCAAGTAAGCAAAAATCGAAATAAACAAAAAGCCGCGAAAATAAGGCCAAACTTTCAGCCACAGCTGTCAGCAGCTTAAAACTTATACCTGACAGCTTATTGCCTTAAAGTCCCATGGACTTTTCAATTTCCGCGATTCTTTTCTGAATGGAGGCTTTTTCTTCATCTGAAAGGCCTTCGGCTTCAAGACGCTTCTTAAGACCCAGCAGCATCATTTCTTCACGATAATCCGCACAGGTATAGGGTTTATTAGTAGACATAGAATTGTTCTTTAGGGTCGATTAAACGATTTGTCAAAGTGTATTGATTGGAACAAGCTAGAAAGGATCCCAGGATTCGAGGGGCCCAGGGTTCAATTGTTAGCTTTCAACTGTAAGCTACCAACTGCCTAACAGTCTTCAGCCCAATAGCCTCGCCCGGATCCAAGAATCCTTCTATTTCTTTAGATTCATTCGCGATTAGAAAAAAATGTATGCTGTTCCAGCGATTCTACTAGATCATGGTTTCATGGTAGATGCGATAAAACATTTCGAACTCGGTGATGTTCCGGGAAAGAATTTTTTCGACATCCGTTATATTGGTTTTATTGATGATCAGATTGACACTTTTACAAAAGGCCATCATATGGTCCATCGTACGGAATCGGTCCGTCAACAGAGTAACGAACATATTCCGACGTTGTTCCATGTGCAGGCGTTCGAGGTATATCAGCACACCGTTGCGTTCCGGATCTTTGGTCCCGAAATACTCATCTACAACCACAAGATCAAAGGGTTTATAGCGCAGATTTCGTAAAGCATCCCGGTTGTCCTTGGCTTCGCTGACGTGATATTCCAATAGATCTAACGCCTTGGCGATCTTTTCGCGAACGGTGGCATCCGACTCACAAATCAGGGCAATTTTACCCTCTTCCTCGATAAAATCGAAGGGTTTATCACCCTGCTCATATCCGTCTTCCTCAAATCCAAATTCCGCTGCAATGCCGTCTGCATTGTCATCCAAAGGCGTTTCGCCTGCATTTGCCGATTCACTCGGTTTGATTTCAATTCGCTGTTTGCATTTGGGACAGGGAAACGAGGCTGCCTTTCCCGGCGGTATTTTTTCGTCGGCTATTTTGAATTTGCTTTGGCAGTGTTCGCAGGTTATATCCATAATTCCTTATCTCCCATGTTAAAATCGTGGAACACGATTTTATGAAATTTGAATTTCGCCGCTGCATACAGCGGCGAAATTCAAATTAGATGTTCTTCTCATACTCTCGGTCCATTTGTAAGGTATCGATATCTGTTGTGGCTTCACCCCTGGCGGCCTTAACCGTGTCGATGCCCCTGCCGGTCACGCCCTTGCGCGATGCATATGCCAATGCATTTTCTTGGGTTATCAGTCCCTGTTCGTACAGACTTACGAGGAAATCATCAAATGTCGTCATACCAAATGGCTTGCCGGCCTGCATGATCTCGTAAAAGGTTTTACCTTCGGATTCACCCTGTAAAACGGCGTCCTTCACTCGCAAATTTGAACCCATGATTTCAAAGGCCGCCACCCGGCCGCCACCGACTTTGGGAACCAGGCGCTGGGACACAACCCAGCGGACCGTATCGGCGAGCCGGATCCGGATTTGGTTTTCTTCCTCGATACTAAACATACCCAGTATGCGGTTAATGGTCTGACCGGCATCCACGGTATGGAGTGTCGTCAGCACCAGATGGCCGGTTTCGGCTGCACTTAATCCAATTTCAACGGTTTCACGATCGCGCATCTCCCCCACCAGAATAACCTTGGGTGCCTGCCGGAGGGCCGCACGCAAACCGCTGGCAAACGTATCAAAATCCGTGCCCAATTCACGCTGATTGAAGGTCGATTTCTTATGAGGATGTTGATATTCAATTGGATCTTCCAAAGTGACCACATGTACAGATTTTTTCTCATTGATCACTTCCAACATGGCGGCCAGGGATGTTGATTTGCCGGATCCCGTGGCACCCGTAACAAAAACAATGCCATTCAATTCATCGGATATTTTAAAGAAAACTTCCGGCAATCCCATTTCTTTTATGGTGGGAACCTTCGATTCCAACTGCCGTAAAACGATGGAATAGTGTCCCTGCTGTGAAAACACGTTGACCCTGAAGCGCGCTTTACCTGGCAGACTGTAGGACAAGTCGCAGGAACCCCGGTTTATTAAAGCCTCTGTTAAACGGCGATCCCGATTTACCAGATTCATAGCCACAATCTCGGTCTGAAACGGCGTGAGTGTTTTAATGGGCGGATTCATGTCAACCGGTACCAGTTGGCCGGAACTTTCAACTTGCAGGGGTTTCCCCACGGTAAAATTCAAGTCCGACACGTTGGTATGTGAATCCAACATTCTTGTAAGAACATGATCGACTTCTTGCTTTCTCATCTCAACACCTCTTCCTGTTAAGCCTTATCACTTAGGTGAGAAGGTCACATCATGCTTCGGTGAAGTCAGTCGGCGGCGCACTCAGCAGCGGTCGAAATTTTGCCTTGTCATTGGCTTTTTGATAAGCAGAGTCGCCGCTGATCCAGCCTTTGTTATAAAGTTCCATAATGGCCTCATCCAGCAATTGCATACCATATTTTTTACCGGTCTGGATCATGGAATTGAGCTGGTGCGTTTTCGACTCGCGTATTAAATTTCGAACTGCCGGTGTGGCAATCAATATTTCCAGGGCCGGACAGCGGCCTTTTTGATCCGATCGTTTAAAAAGAACCTGGGCAATGATGGCACGGATACCATCTGCCAGGGTCGAGCGGATCTGAGCCTGCTCGCTGGCCGGAAACACCTCCACGATACGATCGACGGTCTTAGCGGCACTGGTGGTATGCAGGGTGGCAAAAACCAGGTGCCCGGTGGATGCAGCTTCGATGGCCAATGAAATGGTTTCCAGATCACGCATTTCACCCACCAGAATTATATCGGGATCCTCACGCAGGGCGCCTCGCAAGGCGGCACTGAAGGATTTGGTGTGAATACCGACCTCGCGATGATTGACCAAACAAGACATGCTTTTGTGAACAAATTCGATGGGGTCCTCAACGGTGATGATATGGTCATGCCGGGTCTTGTTAGCCTCATCAATAATAGCCGCCAGGGTCGTAGATTTTCCGCTGCCAGTGGGACCGGTTACCACCACAAGACCGCGAGGCAAGCTGGACAGCTTTTTAATCACTGGCGGCAGGCCCAATTGCTCCGCGGTCATAATCGTGCTGGGGATCTCCCTGAAAACGGCTCCCACGCCGTTTTTCTGCATAAAAAAGTTGGAGCGGTATCGCGCCAGACCCGGGATTTCATAGCCAAAATCCACATCACCGGTTTCCTCAAATACTTTAATCTTATCCTCGGGTGTAATCTCATACAGCATGCCACGGAGATCATCATTGGTCAGGACCTTGTATTTAACGCGCTCAATATCGCCCCGGATTCGCAGCGCCGGTGGCTGGCCGGCTGCCAGGTGGAGGTCCGAAGCGCCCTGCTCATGCATCAGTTTGAAAAAAGCATCTATTTTGGCCATGATTGCTCCTCATATTGTTGTGCATTTATGCTGTGCTATGTCTACATCGCCAGCGGCTGTTTTTACGGGGGACTGAATTTGGCGCTATACCAGTGACATTGCCATCCGATTCAGACTGCTGACCAGGAAAGTTCTAAGAAAGATAACACCCATAAAAACTAAAATCGGTGAAAAATCAATGCCACCAAAATTGACCGGAATTCGTCTGCGAATAGGATAGAGAATCGGTTCGGTCGCATTATGAATGAAGCGGACAATGGGGTTAAATGGGTCCGGGTTTACCCAGGACAGCACCGCCCGTGCAATAACAATCCACATGAATACGATCAAGGCGAGATCAAGAACCTTGGCAACCGCCATCAAGAAATAACCAATTATATACATGGGAAAAACAACCCTTTGATCTAAATTTTTTGTCCGTAAAATTAATTACATCTTGAGTCATAAGTCAAGAATTTTCATTTTTACAGCAGGGAGCTGATTGCCTAGAATAGCACGTTAAACCTGCTTCCGGGGCAATCTCAATCGACTGGTAGGAATATACAGCCCGGGCTAGATCTTTTCGAAATCACTATCGGGATCGGAATCGAATCCAGTATATCCGCATTCCTCGAACCCTTCCATTGCCTGCTGAAATTTAAAGCGCTATCGACTGGCTGATTCAAAACCGCTGGTCTCTTGCTGACCGATGGACTGCGCCTAGCCTGACACACTTTTGATATACCCATGCGACATGGCCGATTGAAAGGCAGTAAACGTCTAATTTTTCATGGCCCAATACCATCTCGATACCGATCCCGATAGTGATCCCGATAGTGATATGACTTCAATCAACAGCATAGCTACAACAAATCGGGAGATGATCCTGAAAAAAAACCGGTGAATAAAAAAATATTGATTAATGGTATCCTTGTCGATAAGCTATAGAATTTGCAATTCGAAAATCAGTAAAACGGGTTGCAGGTGATTGTATCGGGGTAACAGAATCTTAAAAAGGTCTGCAAATTTTTGTGACCCATAGAAATACGTGGAGGCAGGAAGTGGTTTCAATACCTCCAATCGGTTCCAAGTTTAAAATTGAGCCGAGGGAAGCCTTGTGAACCGGTTCCAGATAACAGGAGCAATTATGCTAAATGGAAAAAAAATTTGTTTCATTGGTTCCGGCAATATGGGCGAAGCCCTGATAAGTGGATTGGTTTCAAATTCCACGCAGCCGGATCATATTATTTGTACTGACGTACGTGAAGACACGCTCGCGCGCATTGCGGAAACTTACGGCGTTAAAACCGGTACGGATAATCAAGCCGCGATTCAGTGGTCGGATATCGTTATCTTTTCGGTCAAACCGCAAATACTGGCCCAGGTTCTTTCCCAGACAGCCGATAGCCTGGACATGAGCAAACTGATCATCTCCATCGCCGCCGGCGTCCCTTTGGCTGCCATCGAAGCCTGCACCCACAAGGAGCTGCGTCTCATCCGGGTCATGCCAAACATTGCCGCCTTTGTGAAGGAAAGTGCCTCAGCCATTGCAGCCGGCAAAAACGCCGGTCCTGAAGACATTGAACTGGCCAAAGCCATTTTCGATTCCGTGGGAAAATCTGTGTTTATCGATGAAAACAATCTCATGGATGCCATCACCGGATTAAGCGGCAGCGGCCCGGCCTATATTTTCATGATCGTGGATGCCATGGCCGATGCCGGTGTAAAAATGGGTCTTTCTCGCCAAGATGCCCTATTCTTATCCATGCAGACCGTATTGGGATCTGCCAAGGTATTGCTTGAAACCAAGGAGCATCCCGGAGCTCTCAAGGACCGAGTGACATCACCTGGCGGTACTGCCATTGCCGGCATTCATACGCTAGAAAAAGGCGGTCTGCGTACAACTCTGATCAACGCCGTCGAGGCTGCCACCAATCGATCCAAAGAACTGGGTGAACTGATGGTTAAGCACTTTGCCGAAAACGGAGCCGGCAAATAACTCCCTGACTCCGTTCGGTTATGCTCAATCCACCGTGCAGACAAACAAATGTTTAGGCGTGTTGATAGAAGAATTCAGGAGTCAGGAGTCAGAATTCGAAAACAAGTCTATTTACAGTCGGCAAAAAGTGATCATTGTTAAATAAGATCTTAGCTGTCAGCAATTATGCCATTCTGAATTCTGGATTCTGACTCCTGAATTCTTTTTTGTTTAGTTTCATAAAGGCTGATTTGACGAAACTCGGTTATATGAGAGGCTTTATAATAGTATAAAAACATGTTCGCTGATCCCGTATCATATACAGCCGCGTTCGTAGCCGGACTGCTTTCCTTTTTTTCTCCCTGCATCCTGCCTCTGATACCGGCTTACTTCACATTTATTTCCGGATCGTCCTTGGAAGAGTTGACCGCTGCGCACAATACCGCCATACGCCGCAGAGTAATCGTTGCGACCTTGGCCTTTATTTTGGGTTTTTCGGCAATCTTCATCCTGCTGGGTGCATCAGCATCTTTTCTGGGAGGTCTGGCCCATAATTATCGCGGTTTAATCCGTATAAGCGGAGGCCTCTTGATCATTTTCTTTGGTCTGCATTTATTGGGTTTACTGCGCATACCCTTCCTGGATTACGAACACAAAATTAAAATTCAGAATAAACCCGTGGGTGTGTTTGGGGCCGTGCTTGTGGGTATGGCCTTTGGGGCAGGTTGGAGCCCCTGTGCCGGTCCCCAACTCGGATCCATCTTAGCGCTGGCCATGGGCAAGGGCACCGTCTGGCACGGGGTTGGTTTATTGGGGGTATATTCAGCCGGTCTGGCGCTCCCCTTTTTAGGCATATCCGTATTTATTCATTACCTACTGGTGGTTATCCGTAAAACCAGTCAATGGATGCCTGTTTTCAATAAAGTTGCCGGCAGCATACTGATATTGATCGGTATTCTTCTTTTGACCGATAAACTTATTCTACTGAATGTGACAGGATAAAGCATGCAAAAACAAATCGGAGTTCCATTGCTCTTTGTGGCCTTTTCAGTTTTGATTGCAATTACCTTATCTCCCGCTTACGCAAGCAACCAGATTCAATGGCGCTCATACGAAGACGGCAAATCTATAGCCCAGTCAGAAAGCAAGAAGATATTTATAAATTTTCGTGCGGACTGGTGTGCCTATTGTCGCACCATGGAGAAGAATACCTTCACGGATACCGATGTTGTCGCTTATTTGAATACCAATTTCATCAGCATTAAAGTCGATGTGGATCGTGAAAAATCAGTGGCCAGAAAATACAATATACAACCTCTTCCCGATACATGGTTTTTAACCAATTCGGGTGAAGTTATCGGTAACCGACCGGGATATTTGTCCCCCCAAGATCTATTGCCCCTGCTACGTTATATTTATACCGAAAGCTATCAGAAAATGGGCTTTTCGCAATTCAAAGACAGCCTCTAACTA
>CAYVMI010000082.1:0-15934 GCA_964452555.1 uncultured Desulfobacterales bacterium | reverse complement strand
GAGTGCTACCTTCACACGGTAGAAGTCACTGGTTCAAATCCAGTACCGCCTACCAGCATAAAAACAGCCACTTGTGACATACTTTTGTTGGTGGCTGTTGCTGTTCTATCCGGACCTCCCATGCGCCATAGTCCTATTCCGTAGTTTTTACGTTCATTTCAATGAGCCATCCTGATAACTTCTACCTATAACCGTATTTACACAATCAGCCGAAAATTCACTATAATTTATGCAATAAAGTTCACAATATAAACACATACCTAACAAGCTATATTTATAACATATTGTAATCATGTGTATTATAAATTTGAGACACCCCTGCATGATTTTTGCATAAACTGGTAGTCACGAAAGAAGGAAGAAGTAGAGAAGGAGGGGGTAAAAATGAGGTTAAAATTATTTATATCCTTCTTAATATCCTTTTTACTATTCAGCTATGCAACACCTACTATTTTTGCAGCCATAGATTTAACCAGGACAATTAGACCGATACAGGAACCAGCTAATATGTTCCTTCTTGGTATCAGTTTAATTGGTGTTGCAAGTGTTGGTAGGAGTAAATTCTTTAAAAATAGCCATGGGAAGTGAGCACCGATCCAATAGCGGTGGAAGACGATCTGGTGATGATAGGCGGAATTTTACTTATGCTGCCCATATCCCCGAAAGTCGGACTGGCCGTGATAAAAGGCTTGGTCCCGATCGACGAGTTACAAAAGACCGTCGCCAAAGTCCTGAACGGCGCATTCTAAGTAGTCGATGGAATTACCAAGGACCTGAAAGAAGGGTTCTGAGAACCAGGAGGACAGTCACCGACAGGCGAACTCCAACCTAACAGATACCAATATTCTGAAACATTAGCAGGGTCACTTTTTGCCCTGCTTTTTCATATTCAAATATTCCTTATTTGGTTGTCAGAGAGCAGTTAAGGAGTCTTTTGTCATGCCAAAGAAATAGGATTATTAATTTTGAAATGATCAGTATATTGCCCCAAGCATATCGCCATACAAACAACGTGATCGATAACATCCAGAAATTTTCTCTTGCGCCCCAACCCAACATTATTTTAAGAGTTTACAAAAAGATTATGTAATCTTGGAATTCACGGGGTTTTCGATGACAGGGTGACAATTTCACATATATGCGTGCAAAGCAGTCAGTAATGTTGAGTTTTACGGGTTGAGAATGTTTGGAAAAGCATGATGACCAGCAATAAAATTCAGAAGTTAAACCGCGACCAGTTGGCGTCAATCCATAAGATTTTGATTATTCAACAAAAGCCCTTTGGGGATATTTTATTGAATACCGGTTACCTCCCTGAGTTGCGCAGGCAATTCCCCAAGGCCCAAATCGACTATCTGATCCAGCGTCCCTACATTACTATCCTGGAAGACAACCCGCATCTGGACAATCTGGTCATCATGGAGAAACCGCCCGGACGGGGTCCGCGGTATTACTATGCCCAACTCAAAGCGGCCTTTGCGGTTCGCAAAGTCAGGTATGATCTCATCATCGATCAACTCCGGGGCACCAGTTCGGCCCGCATTATCATATTATCCGGGGCGCCCTATCGCCTGGGGTGGATCAAGAAAAGATGGAATTTCCTGTATAATATTCAGATTCCCAAAGCTGAAATTCGGTACAAATCCTATTACAAGTTTGACCTGCTCGCCCCATTAGGCATTAAAACCAATGATCATGGTTTAGAATATAAAATCAAAAAATCATCTCTGGAGATGATCGAAAACTGGTTGGACCTTGTCGGACTGGAATCCGGAAAATTCATCGTGTTGTCACCGGGAACACCCGTCAAGGGCAAACAATGGCATCTCGATGGCTATGTTCAGTTGGCCGACCGCATTGCCAGCTTAGCCGATTTCAGTGTCGTCCTTCTATGGGGACCGCGTGAAAAAAAGGATGTGGAATATATACATGCCCGGATGAAAAACCGGTCCATTTTAGCGCCGCCCACTTCGTTCAACGAGGCTGGAGCTCTGCTACGCTCGGCTAAACTATTAGTCACCAATGACGGCGGGATCAATCATTTGGCCGTGTCCCAAAAAACACCGGCCGTATCCATTTTCGGCCCCCTGTCTAGTCCCCTGAAGTGGTGCGCATGGCATCGCAAAGAATACCTGTATCTCAAAGATTGGAATTTCAAGAATCGCAACGACCAAACCTTCAATATCACATCGGATCAGGTCTTCGAAAAGGTTCAAAAGCTCTTAAATACCTAAAACTGTTTTGATATTCACGTTCCCTGTGGCAACTAACATTTGGCCCTGATTTCTACCGAGCCTGACGCGAAATACTCCAATCGAATCGTACCGGGCAATTCGATTTAAGTTCTTGATATATTTTCTATATCTTATCGCTTCAAATTGAATCGCATGATAAACATGATCAATCCAACTGATGAGAATTGAAATTTTTAAATCGGGCGGATCTGCCTTTAAATAATCCAGGCATTCGCCCATAGGAATGCTCAGACCCATATGACCATAATTTTCCTGCACAATCATTTTTATAAAAGCGGCCCGATCAATTTTTTTGCGCGTACGCGCAAATGAAAACAGCAGATCCGCCAAATCCACGGTTTTATAGGGAGTCCAGCCAGCTTCATCAAAATCTATAAAGGCCGCAACCTTACCCGACCTAACCAGAATGTTGTGCATCGAGCAGTCGCCTTTACGAAAATAAAGCTGCTCGGAGTGATTTAGCAAAGCCTCGTTGATGGTGTCCTTGACAATCTCCCATCCTCGCCCCTCTGACTTGCCGATATTATCCAAGAGCGCATCGATAGACTCTAGCCTGTGGGTGTATTTCTGATACTGTGAATCCGGGGTCTTGGGGCTAGTAACTATCCGGTTCAAATTACCAAGTACCGTGAATATTTGCGGCCATAAGACCTTGTCTGAAAAGGGGCGACCGATGCTTTTCCAGGCTGCTCCTTCAAACCCTTGTTCAGCAAAATATGGTTGCCCCTTGTAGGTGCCGGCATGTAAACTTTGGGGGATCATCCCACGAATTAATTTTGATGATTTGGTGGGAGTCTTTAATCCGGTCAAGTATTCTAAAGTCTGGTGATTTTTTTCAAGCATGCTTCGGGCCTTTTCATGGATCGGCACCTTGACCACCAAACGATATTGATTGGTATGTGCATCGCTCAGTAGGATAACGGCTTTTCCCTTGCGGCTAATATGCATATGAGAAAGAGCGTAGGCTTTCGGAGAGATATCGCACGATTGGAAACAATCCTGGAGCATACCATTTATCCAGGCTTCCCCTTGAGGGGAGCCAAAAGCCGTAAAGCCTCCAACTGATTTATTTTTGCGTTGTTGCTTTTTCCGCCAAGATTTAAATATTTTGTTGACCCACGAGGACCTTTCTCGCTTAAAAGAGCCGGTCGATAGTTTAATCATTTTATTTGGAACATCACGGTGGGTGCTAATTTGATAAACACCGTTTAAACGTAAA
This sequence comes from uncultured Desulfobacterales bacterium, assembly GCA_964452555.1. Lineage (GTDB taxonomy): Bacteria > Desulfobacterota > Desulfobacteria > Desulfobacterales > B30-G6 > B30-G6. The sequence goes on along the minus strand of CAYVMI010000082.1, from coordinate 12,460 downwards.
CCGGACTTCTCTATCTCTGTTCCGACTTGACTTCTATTTTTAAAAACAGCCAGATTATAGTTCAACAAATCTGCCTGTTGGTCCGTGGGAACGGCACCCTTTTCAAGCCATGCCGTAAGTTTGGTAATATCGCTGTCGACATCGCCTGCTTTAGCATAGGGTTGCACACCCAGAAATACGGATCCGTCCGGTTTCAGTACTCTTTTTATTTCTGATAGCAAGATTGATAGACAATTCTTGCGTATATCATTTGATCTTTGCGGATGTTTTTGGACCAATTGATCTGCATTAAGCAGTTCCTTATCTGTCGTGTCGCCGGCATAAGCAGATGTGATGATACTCCATATCAGGCTATTCTGAACAATGACGGTATTGAAGGTATTATCCTTTAGGGGCCAATTATTTAAATCGCCGCCAAAAACAAGTTCGATATTATCAAGGTTGTATTTTATTTTCTTAAACATCAACACCGCCAATCCGGAAAGGTCCAGATCCAATACTGTAACCTTAGCTGCTGATCGTGCCAGGCTTATGGAAGTGTTGTCCCAACCCGGCCCCAGGTTTAGAACATGATCATTTGGTGAAATATTCAGCAAATATTTTATGGCCGCCTTGGTCTCGTCCACTAGGTTTAAAACCATGCGGCTGGATTGATCCTGGCTGGATACCGCCTTAATAAAATTGATATAAAAATCCCGCCATGCCCCTTCCAAATCCGCAGGTGCGTGTTGTAACAAGTCGGTAAAAAACGAACCCGAAAATTCCGTCCTGGCTGGTTGGCGGTTGGAAACCATCTGGGTGGATAAAATAGGTATACCGCGAACATAACGGAATTGTTGCTGACAAATCCCGCATTCAAGCGCTGACTGGTTGGCAGACAGCCCGGCTCGACACAGCGGACATGCAAGATAATCTAAGCAGCCATCATCCATATTTATTGTTCTCGGTGCAGGTGCCTGCACTGATTCTTGGGAACCTGTATGAACGGTCTACCCGTGAAAATCCGAAATTAGATTTAAAAAGCGTCTTACCTCATCGATTGTATTGTAATGCGCCAACCCGACCCGAACCATCCCGCCGGAAGCCTCCAAACCCAAACGCTCCGTGACGCTGATGGCATAATAATTTCCGTCCCATACAAATACGCCCTGATCACCCAGATACTCAGCCACCTGGGCCGGAGTCGCCGACGACATCGTAAAGGCCAGCGTCGGACACCGGTCAGCCAATCTGTCCGATTCGGTTATGCCGTAGACGCGAATACCGTCTATTTTCTGTATTCCCGAAATCATCTCAGCAAACAACGAACGCTCATAAGCAGCCACAAGTGCCATGCTTTGTTTGAGCAGGCGCCGTCTGCCTTTATAGCCATCCACGGAAACCAAATCGATTCCGGTCTGGTCGTTTGAAAAATTTTGGCTTAATTCAGACAAATAATCGATGGCCGCCACGAGACCCGCAAGACCTTCATGATTCTGGGTTCCGGTCTCAAATTTATAGGGAGGTGTTGATTTGGCCGGCCTGACTTTATAGGCCTTTAGTTGGTCCAGCAGATCAAGCTTGCCATATAATATTCCCACGTGGGGTCCATAAAATTTGTAGGCCGATAATACCAAAAAATCACAATCCAGCATTTGCACATCAATGGGGCCATGAGGCGCATAGGCGACCGCATCCACCCACAACCATGCTCCCACGGCATGTGCCATGGCGGCAATCTTTTTGATGGGGTTGATTGTCCCCACAGCGTTGGACGCGTAGCCCACTGCCACGAGTTTGGTTTTAGTATTTATCTGATTTGACATGTCCGTGAGGTCCAGACAACAATCAGCAGGATTAAAATCAACACACTTGACCACAACGCCGATTTCTTCGAGGGCCTTCCATGGAGCGATGTTGGCATCATGATCCAGGCGAGTCACCACAATTTCATCACCCGGTTGCAAATGCCCGCCAATGGCCCGGCTCAATTTGAAAGTCAGGGACGTCATGTTGGGCCCGAAAACTATTTCCTGCGGCGACGCAGCATTTAAAAAATCCGCCATGGCCTGACGCGCATTGGCAATCGTCTCATCATTGCGCCGACTTGTGGCAAAATGTCCACCCTGGTTGGCATTGGCCTTTTGGAAATATTCGGCCATGGCTTGACTAACATCCCTGGAAACCTGGGTTCCGCCGGGTCCATCAAAATAAACATAGGGTCGGCCTTCCGGATCTGTTTCCTGGAGCGCCGGAAATCGGGCACGAATCTGTTCTAGGTTAAAGAATTCGGGGTTCATATTCCTCCTATTTCTCGTTGCTCAGTGTTATCAGACCATAGGAATTCGCATGTACTGAACAAGGTGATTCCTTAACTATCAATCTCTTAACTAATAATTGATTAATTTTTCTACTAGTTTGTAAATTGATGAATTTGGACTAGGTTCAAATTCAAGTGCGGGCGGCCCAACCCAGCTTGTCTCGTCGAATTTCGAAGAGCAAAGATGGAAAGTTGGACTTTTTACGAATCCATCATTTGTTGATATCAGAAAAGCTGATATACCGATTCCGTTTCTCCTTGGCTACATACATGGCCTGGTCAGCTTTTTTAACCAAACCGTCCATGTCCACCGCATCGGTGGGGAACACACTGATACCAATGCTGGATGAGACGTAATCAACAACTTTCCCATCGAGTTCGTATGGCTCGGAAAGAGAACTGACGATCTTTTCTGCAATGGCAGCTGGATGAATATGATGGGGATTGTCTACCAATACTACGAATTCATCACCACCGATGCGGGAAACAAAATCTGTTTTACGCAAACTTCCCTGCAGCCGATCCCGGATCTTTAATAATAGGGCATCCCCCATCTCATGGCCCAGGGTGTCATTGACCCTTTTAAACTTATCGATATCAATATAGATCAAGGCGATCTCGGTACCATATCGTTTAGCCTGGTAGATGGCGTCCTGAAGCTGTTCATAGAAGGCTTTTCTGTTTTTCAGCCCGGTTAGCGCATCGTGATAGGCCAGATAGATTAGATTCTCCTCGTACTTTTTCTGTCGATCGACATCCCGAACGATACTACGCAATCCAACTTTTTGGCCCTTATGGTCTTTAATGACTGTAGGCGTAAAGCCAACAAATTTGCGTACACCGTCTTTACGCGTTATTTTGCAGGTGAATTCCGGTTGGGGCAGGTCGGTTTCGAAAATGTCCGCAAAATGTTTGAAAACCTTTTCCGCATCTCTTTCTTCCATCAGATCCTTGCTATTAATACCAGTCATCTCTTCGCGAGAATAACCGGCCATTTCGCATAAGCGTGAATTGAAAAATGTAATCATGCCGCCTGGATCGACCTCAAAATATCCTTCATCAATATTTTCGATTATTGATCGGTAACGATTCTCGCTATCGCGCAGGGCCTGCTCAGCTTGATTTCGCTCCGATATCATTTTATTGGCGGACTGAGCCATCTGATCGAACTCAGAATAATGCAAGGCCTCTATATCCATATAAACCGCTTTAGAAGCCGAGGTGTTAAAAAAATCAATAAATTGACGGAAATTGCCACCGATCTTGCGAATCATCACATGGTAAATCAGATATTGAATCAAAAACATGGCTGACAAGAGCAAAGATATGGTTGAAACCTGCTTCATGACTTTGTTTCTGAATTCCAGCTGTTTCTGGAATATTACCCGTTTGATATCGCCAAACCAGAACCCGGCGCCCACATACCATCCCACCTCTGGTATGCCTTTGGCGAAAACACGTTGGGCTTCGACTTTACGTGTCGTGGGATTGAACCAGGCAAAGTCGCCAAATCCGCCTCCCGGGGCCTTGATGGTTTTCATCAGCAGCTGGTGGGAATTGATTCCATTGGGATCTGTCATGAGGGATACATCCTGGCCGATCAGATCGGGGCGACTAATGCTCATTAGTTGAATGCCCTCATAGGTTCGCACAAACAAAAAACCTGGCAGTTGGCCTTTATTGTGAAAACGAATTCTGGAAATCCAATTCAGCATTTCCACCTTTAAATCCTCTGCTGGAATCGATTTCTGTTTGCGGGTCCACTGGATGTATTTTATGGCTTTTTCAACTTCATGTTTGAAAATAGCTTCTTGCTCGCTGATGTAGTCATATTGGATGGCTTCCTTTTCCTGTCGGAAGAAGTAATAATCACCAAACAGAACGATACCGCCCAGAAGAATAACAGGTAGGCTAATCATAGTTAGCATGCTTGTCATAAACACATTGATCAAACTTCTCTTTTTTTTCTTCATGGAATACATTCCTGCGTGTGCGGCGAGATCGCTTTCAGGGATATATGCCCGCAAGGATCATACATCCTGAAATGTCAGGCATAATACCTGAAATATCTGCGTTTTTCTGATTGACAATGGCACATTTTGCCGGTCTTGGCAAGTGAACATCTGTGCTTGCACGGCAATTCAAAATAGCCTATAGTCGCTGTCGAAATAAAATCGTGTTCCGCGATTTTATAATAAGGAGGCCCTTAATGAAACGAGATTTTCTGCATGTTACCGATTTTACATCCGAAGAAATAAACCATGTTTTGGATTTAGCTACGGAAATGAAAGCTGGACTCAAGGCCGGTCGGGAATACCGACCCTTCAAGGGACAAAGCATGGCCATGATTTTTACCAAGCCATCTGCCCGCACTCGTTTGTCCTTTGAAACCGGTTTTTATTATCTGGGTGGTCATGCCGTCTATCTGGGTCCCTCTGATATCGAAATCGGCAAACGTGAAGCCGTCAAGGATATTGCCCGGGTAGTAAGTCGGTACAACCATTTGATCATGGCGCGGCTTTTTGAGCATGCCCACATTCTGGAAATGGCAGAATATGCGACAGTCCCGGTGGTCAATGGTCTCACCGACTACAATCATCCCTGCCAGGTCATGGCAGATATCTTCACAATCAAAGAACATCGGGGGCATTTGGATGAATTAAAGGTTGTTTTTGTGGGCGATGGAAATAATGTCGTCAATTCCTGGCTGCGGCTGGCCATGCGACTGCCCATGCATTTTGTGTGTGTTTGTCCCGAGCAATATACCCCTGATGCTGTAACGGTCAAAGAAGCCATTGAGGCGGGAATATCAGAAATTGAGATCTTGCACGATCCGCAGCAAGGTGTCAAAAATGCTGACGTTGTGTACGCGGATGTATGGGCATCCATGGGGCAAAAGCATGAAGCGGATGAACGTCAGGAGCATTTTCAGGGATTCCAGATCAACGATGCCCTCATGGGGAGTACCGGCAAAGAAACATTATTTCTACATTGCCTACCGGCTGAGAGGGGTCGAGAAGTTACCGACTCGGTGATGGAATCCCCGGCCTCGGTAGTATTCGACGAGGCTGAAAATCGTATGCATGTTCAGAATGCGATAATGGTTTATATTACTGGGGACGGCTTAAAATAATATATATTATTTGAACATTGAACGCCCGAAATAGAAAAAAGGAGTCAGAAGTCAGGAGACAGAAATCAGAAGACTGACTTCAGCCCAGTCGCTTGCCACTGACGCGACCTGTTTGATCAACACAAAAACATATCAGAATCAGGTTGCTTGTTAGTGCTTCTTCCTAACGCGGACAAGCCGCAAAAATCAGAATCGAATATACGGATGATGTCCGAAGGCTTAAATGTTAGAATGCACGGAACCCGCAACCCGTATTCTGGCTTCTGATTTCTGACTCCTGTCTCCTGTCTCCTGAATTCTGAATTTTAAATTCTGACTTCTGTCTCCTGCCCTAAGAAATCATCTTCTTTATTCGCTCAAGCAGCGGTTTCTTGATACGTATTTTCAGATAAAGATCCCCATCCGGTCCGCCGCCTTTGCCGGCCTCGCCCATACCTGCCAAGCGGATTTTCAGCCCATCACCTACGCCCGGCGGAATGTTGACCACGAGCTTCTTTTTTCGTTTCAAGTGTTCATACGCATAAGGGCCGCCCTTTTGGGCCAAAGCAGCATCGATTTGGATTGCATCCGTTAAATCACGTCCCGTTGATACCGGTTGCAGGCCGGTTATTTTTTGAATTAGCCCCTGAGCCAATTGCATCAGCGGTTTATTGCCCATTGGAATTCGACCTTTGGAATGAAATCCGGGCCCCATGGTACCCGAAAAGAAAAAACCGCCCATAAAAAAGCCCGGCCGTTTGATCTGGAAAGATCGATACCCCTTGCCATAAAATTCCCGAAATATATCATCATACCCACGAAATCCAAAAGAACGGGCCATCTCTTCCAGGATCTTATGGATATCCGAACCACTGAAAATATCCTTTTCACTATGCTGTTGGCGAAATTGATTGCGGGCAGATGATCCATATTGGTGTCGTAGGGCATCGTATTGCCGTCTTTTGCGCGTATCGGAAAGCACGGCGTAAGCTTCGTTGACCTGCTTCATCTTTTCTGCGGCAGCCGGATTTTCATTATTGCGATCCGGGTGATATTTAAAAGCAAGATCCCGGTAAGCCTGCTTAATCTTACCGGATTCTGAATCAGGAGGGACACCCAAAACTTGGTAGTAATCGGACATTACGTAAGGCTGTAGGCTGTTAGACTGAAGGATTTTAGGCTATTAGGCGCATACCGAATAAAGACTTAACGCCTGAAATTTATATTTCGTGTCCATTCAGAAATAGGTATTTTTGCGTTATGCCAAGGCGGATGGCAGATTTAATCCGGAGGAATAGTGGTCTATTTTGAGGAATTAAATCTGCCGTCCAACACCGGCAGGGCGCAAAAAGAGCATTTATGAATTGATACGTTAAAGGGTCCAGGGTTGGGGAACACCGCCCGCAAACGTCTTCGGCATCTTGAAATCCCCTGAATTTACAGTTTGCTGCACCAATCGTGCGGCTTCCTGCATCCCCATCTCATTCATTAGGGTAAAAGGTCCTTTGGGCCAGGCCAACGAGGTACAAATTCCTAATTCGAGATCGGCTACGGACACAACATCATTTTCAATCAGATGCGTGGAAATACAAAATATATTGCCCAGCAAGCGCTCTTTCACTACAGCTCGTACCGCGGGATCGGTCAAAACCTCGCCATCCTCCAAATTCCAGAATTCGCCACTCTCAAACTGGTTTTTGAGTTGTTCCGGCACCGGCGGATATCCGATATCGCCGTCGGCAAGATATTCGTTCATGGAGTTCCCGGCATGGAAGGCCGTGCCGATGCCGGAACCGTTCTGAACCCACATGATACCGTATCGCACCCCGAGCGCCTCCTGGGAGACACTCTCTAGGGTCGCCACATTATATTCATCTCCCAGAAACGAATCCAGCACCATATAGCTGGAGATAAACACCGGATTGATGGCGAAACCAGGGAAATCTTTCACGCTAATAGCTGTTTTTCCGCACTTATCTGCGAACGCCATGAGGGCTTGATAGGTTGCGTCGCTGGTATTCTTCTGGCGAATCACTTCCACCAGTCGATTGATGTTTGCCGGGAAGAAATAATGTAAACCAGCGGTGCGCTCCTGATTCGTAACCTTTTCCATCAGGGTCTCAATCAAGAATGTGGATGTGTTGCTGACTATAATGGTGTCTTCCGGACAGACGGCGGACAGATCCGCAAATATCTGAATCTTGAGATCCATTTTTTCAATGGCCGCTTCGATGATAAGGTCGCAATCTGTCAGATCATCGTAGGTGCTGGTACCGCTTATTTTCGCGGTAATGGCATCCATGTCCGCTTGGGACATCTTGCCCTTGGCAACTCGTTTTTCAAGGGCCTTGACGACCCATTTATCATACATGGAAGCAACCAGTTCATCATTTAATTCTTTGAATTTCACCGTATACCCCGACATGGCGGCATTCACACCGATGGCCGCACCCATGACACCAAATCCAATAATCCCTACTGTATTGATCTCCTTCATTTTCTCTCCTTTTCGCTTTGGCTTTAAACCCTTGAATTATTATTAATGCTATTACTTGCAAGCAGTACGATTAATCCGGAATTCGTTATGCTTCTACCCAAACGCGGCTAACAGCCTAATAGTCTTCAGCCTACAGTCTCTCTGAGGCCTTTTGTACTCGTTTTGTTTAATCCCTGTCACGAGTATTATAGAATCAGCGATCTTTTTGGGGCCTCAGGAAATGGCGGCAGCGATATCCGCTCCGGTCTTCTGGATAGCTTCCATGTCTCCGGGAATCATTTCCCAAGCCGTCAGTTTAAAGGGGCCCTCGGTATTGGCTCGCGGAATTAAGTGCAAATGGTAATGCATGACCACCTGGTTGACCGCCTTGCCATTTAGTTGAACAGCTGCCACGGATACCGGACCCAGGGCACTTTTCATTGCATTCACGATTTTCTGGGAAGCTGCATGCACCGCGTTTAAATCAGACACGGGAATCTCCCACAGATTTTCTGCATGGGCTTTGGGAATAATAAGGGTGTGGCCGGGCTGAACAGGGTTGATGTCCATGAATGCGAATACCAGGTCATTTTCATAAACCTTGACACTGGGTATTTCACCGGCGACGATTTTACAAAAAATACATTCCTGCATATGAACCCCCTTTTTAACCAAACAAATAAAATCGTGGAACACGATTTTATTTCATATCAAACTTAACAATGAGTGATCAACCGTATATCGCGGCTATCGGTAAACTGTTTAACAGTTAGCAGAGTAATCATAATCACTTTCTTTTACAGATACAGGAGCGACGGCCTTTCGCCCGAGGCGAAACGTACGCGTTATCATAGAATCACGGAACACGATTTTATCGCCTGGGAAGCATGCGGATAAACGGCAGTCCGGCCAAACCCAGAGCGGCGCTGATCAGGTAGGTAGCCTTCAAGCCGATCACATCCCCGGCAAAACCCACAACCACCACGATTGCAGAACGTGCCAAAAAGGATGACATCATAAAAAAACCATTGGCAGCGGCCGGACTTTTTTTCGCATTTTCCTGTACCAATGCCAGCATCACGGGGGTTGTCGATAACAGGGTAAAACCGGTAAAGATCAATGCCATATATCGATACCACCCCGACAGCTCAATGAATAAAAACAAGCTTAAAGGCGCACCCAAAATGGATAAAACCAGCATTTTGCGACGTCCGATAAAGTCGCTCAACGACCCGGTTGTCATTACACCGACAACCCCGCTGGCCTCAAACAGCGTCAAACTAAAACCCGCCAACCATAGATTGCCGGTTTCTGCCTTGATATAGGTAGGCAGAAAAGTTGCCACGGCGGCATGCATAAACCCGCGTGCCACCAAAATGGCAATCAGCGGTATCAATACATGCCGGATATCGCGCCAGGCTTCACCCAGAGGCGTTCGTCGCTTCTGAGGATTGCCAACCGGTACTTCCCGGAAGCGCAAATAAAGCCAGAGTGAGGCCAATACGCCAACGATCATGATGGGATAGGCACCCTCCAGACCGAATAGCGCTACCGAACCAATCGCAACCAGCGGCCCGACGGTTCGGGCGAATTCCCCGCCAGTCATAAAAAAACTCATCCCCCGCCCGACGCGTATGCCCGACAAACGCGAAACCATAACCGGAGACGGAACATGAAACATGGCCACACTAACGCCCGCGCAAAACAATAGCACCAATAAAACGCCATAATTAGGTGCCAGCCCCAAAAGACTCATGGGGATGGCGGTTGTGGCCGGCGCCAGTATGATAAAATAACGCGTACTGATGCGATCGGCCAAAGATCCGATAAGGGGGTTAAAAATCGCCGGAATCTGCATGACGGTCGATAAAAATCCGGCCTGGGTTAAAGACATGGAGAGCTTGGTTATCAGCAGCGGCAACAAGGGGGCTAAAAAACTGGAATAGGCATCGTGGATGAAATGGCACACCGACAAGACGACCACCGGGCCGGTTTGGAATCGATCTGCAGAGGGCTTGCTGGGACTGGCTGGATTGGGCATGTTGGTTATGGTGCCTTGGGAATAATATGGTCAACGCCGACGAATTTGTCGACGACTTATGATTGGAGACAAGCACAACATCCGGATGGACAGTTTCCTCGGAGTTCTATCGGCTCCTTGCAGTTCTAATTTACTTTCCGCTAGTTAGGTATTTGCGAAAACCGATTCTAAAATGCCCTTTTTCTCTTTGGCTTTGCTGAATACAGCAGGTCTACTCTGGGGTCATCGAAATCCGGCAAGCCATTCAAAGGATCAAACAGGACATTTTCTTCGGATATCGCCCGTTCTCTAGCTGAAATGCCGGCCTGGTGAACCGACTCGGGATCTTTTGACAACAATGGATGCCATCTCTGGAGTTCCTTTCCGCGTGCTAGTAACCGATAGGCACATGTCTGAGGCAGCCAACGATACTCAATCACTTTAGCTGGTGTGAGTTGCAGACAACCTTTGACGAGATCGGCACGATTGGCATAAGAACGGCACCGGCAGGCATCAATATCCAGCAGATAGCAGGCCACGTTGATGTAATCGATACGGCCTGTCTTCTTATCCTCGAATTTTTGCAGGCAGCATAGCCCGCAGCCGTCGCAAAGGGATTCCCATTCTTCGTGGGACATCTCATCCGGGGCTTTGGTTTTCCAAAATGGTTCTGAACTATCGGTCAATTTATATAATCCCCAAATAAAAAGAGCACCATAATTTTGCAAAATTATGGTGCTCTTTTTATTTGTTAGAATGGGTGTCTGATAACCCCCTCCACATATACCGGATCTTTTATTTGCTTCTGTTCCAACATGATTTTCTCAGTTTGCCGCCAGGCTTCAATATCGATGCTGCCGATACGAGTATCTTTAAACGGTTTGATCAGGCTGCGGGTCAGGGTCAGCTGTTTTTGCATGATATCGGGTGCCGTATCCTGGTCAAATTTACCGAGTGTTTTAAGAGCACTGCTTTCATTTGCCCGGTTTAAGGCCTCTTCCCAGCCTTTCAGCAATGCCAGGGTAAAATTCTCAACTATCTCCGGCTTCGTATCCAGCATGCGCTTGGATGTGACCACGGAATTGGCCACAAATTTGACGCCATGGGCGGCCGGGTTGAAATAGTCCACCGATTCGCCACTCTCAGCCAGCTTTTTCTCCAACATCGGTGCCTGAGAGTTTCGATAGACCGGCCAGATGTCTACTTTTTTCTGATAAAAAGGGGTATAGTCATAGCGGACACTGAAGATCGTAATATCGCGTTCGCTAATATCATTCATGGCCATGAGGGTCCGCATAATCGTTTCATCATTACCCCCGAAGGTAATGCCCACAACCTTGCCCTTTATATCTTGAACCTGGTTAATCTTCAGGTTTTCCTTGCGAAAAATCCACTGGAGGGGATTGATTTGAAAAAGCTGGGCAATTACCACAACGGGCGAGCCCTTGGACAAGGCCCGAATCACTTGGTCGGCCGAGGCTACACCAAAATCGGCGTACCCCAGTTCCAGTTCGCGAATAGCGTCACGTTCGGGTCCACCTTCCTTGACGTCAACATCCAAGCCCGCGGCTTTAAATGCGCCGTGCTCATCGGCAACAATATCACCAACCACGCTGGCATTGAAAAGCCATTTCAGTCGATATGTCACCGGTTGCAGCGTTTCTGCCGAGGATGTACACGGCAAGGATATAATCAGTGGCAAGCAGATAAAAGCGACTACAATCATCACGACCAATTTTTTTATCTGTCTTTTCATCATCATCCCTCCCATCAATCGTAATGGTTTCAAGAAAAGATCGCAAATTTGATCTTTTTTATGGGCGTGCCCAGGTACGTTTAACCAATCTTCCGATTTCCTCCAAAAGACCTTGATAAACGGACAAAGTCATTCCGATCAGAAAAAGCGCCGTGAGAATCTTGGCCAAATCGCTCTGATAAAGCGCAATGCGGATACTATATCCTATTCCGGCATTGGCCGCAATGAATTCAGCCACAATCGTACCGGCCATGGCCAGGGTAGCACTGCCGCTGATGACCGTCGTTAACTTATTCAGGTTTTCAAATGCCCGTATCTTGACTTCCAATTGCCACCGCATCCTCCCGGTGACGCGATAGAAATGTTCAATATCGTCTATGGGTTCAGACATTATCCCCAGCACTGACAATAAAATGGGAAAGTAGCATATCATCGCAGCGATCAACAAACGCGATATAAACCCGTCACCGAAAAGAATAAATATGATTGGTGCAATGGCCACAATTGGATAAGCCTGGACATTGTAGGCGGCCACTTTGATAAAGGATCCGAACCAGGTTGTTTGACGCCCTAAAATGCCCACCAGCATCGCCAGGATAATAGAAATGATCTGCCCGATGACGGCGATGGAAATGGTGTCGGCCGCATCCGCAAGGTACCGAAAAAAAACGGTTAGAAATGTGCTTCCCAAGTCCTCGATACCGGGAATCACATAATCAGACAAACCAAGGAGGTATTTCACCGCGAACAGGATTGCCAGGCCGAGGATGTAAATTATAAAAAATTGATAAATGCGT
>CAYVMI010000081.1:0-16001 GCA_964452555.1 uncultured Desulfobacterales bacterium | reverse complement strand
GTGATCCCAGGGGGATTCGAACCCCCGTTACCGGCGTGAGAGGCCGGCGTCCTAACCACTAGACGATGGGACCCTAAATATACATTCTTCGAAAAAATATGGAATGCGATAATACCACATTTTTTTGAGTCTTAATATTAGATTTCTTGATTACTTGTCAAACGATTTTACAAAATTTGAAGCTGTTTCAAAAATAAGATATTAGTTCAAGATCGAGGCGGACGAACGTTTTAACCCGCAGGAATACTGTAGTATTTTGAGGAGTTGAAACGCGAGTCCAACAATGATATTGGGCTAAAAGATATTTTTGAGACAGCTTCTAAAAGAGTTTATTGAGATCTGCTTTCTTGCCCTTACGGAAACCAAATATGAAATATATGGGAGCGCCTAAAAAAGGTATGGCCGCGATGACGCCCCAAAGGGCTTTTTTACCCATGGTGCCGAAATCTTTATGCAGGCAGTCCACAATGGCCCAAATCGTCAGAAAAAAGAAGGGCATGGTCAGCAGCACAACGATGCCGGCGGTCTTTAGATCAAATGGCATATTCCCTGAATCCTACATGAAATCTGATACTAAGATAGTAGTTCCGATATCTTCAATATCGTATTCACGTAATAATCGCTGTGGTTATAGCGATAAATAACCTTCTTGGCCTTTGCCGTTTCAATTCCCGGTTTCCATCCATAACGTTTTAAAAAGCTGGCAATGCTGGCCATGGCATCGGCGTGGGTGAAAAGATCGATAATCCCGTCCTGGTTGCCATCTTGGGCATAGGCCATCAAGGTTGTGGGCATGAACTGGGCAATACCCAGGGCCCCGGCATAGGAACCCTGAATGCCAACGGGGTCAAATTTTTCGCGTTGGGTGTATTCCAGAAAGGCCTTCAACTCCCGGTAGGCCCATTTGGATTTGCGGACAGCCCTTTTTTCATAGGCTTGGCGGTCGATTTCATCTTTGCGTTTGAAATTTTCCCAAAATTCATTGCGCACGGCCGGATCGGCAAATGCGGACAAAGAGGACAGGCTGTTCAAGATAGACCTTTTACCCAGGGTTGTTCCCAACCCGGTTTCAACAAGGATAATCGCGGTGATCACACGTTTGTCCACCCCATAGGCTTTTTCGGTTTTTTCCAGCAGGGCACTGTGTTTGTGCATATACTTGCGAGCTTGATTGATGGACCATTTGTTGGTGAATTGATCGTAGTTTAATTTGGCCTCGCTGTGCACAAAAAAAAGTCCGGACCCCCGGCGTTCGAATTTGACGCGGGAATCCTGATAAATTTCCTTGATTTTTTCTGCCGGAAAACCATCCTGAATCAATTTGGTTTGCACGATCCTAAATTGCCAGTTGCTTTGGGCAATATCGGCGGCGGCAAAACCGGGCAATAATATAAGGACGAAACAAAAAAATCCATTATACCGCGCGAGGCGTCGAAGCAAATGAAGTACGGATCTAAAGGTATGGAGCTTCTTAAAGATTCTCATGTATATATAATTATTTCCTTTTTAGATTTATCAAGTGATTAACTGGTTTCATTCAATGGATCATGGTATACATACGAATTGAGCGTTCCAATTTAAATTATCGGAACGCCCATGATGTTGTTAAGGTTTATTAATATATCATATTTAGACAAGATTGGATAGCGTGAAAAAGGGTACCAAAACTGTTTATACCTGTCAGACATGTGGTTATGAAACACCCAAATGGATGGGCAAGTGTCCGGATTGCGGAGAGTGGCAAACCTTTGTAGAGGAAGCCAAGTCCACCAAGCGTGATCGTCGGATGATGCCCATGGGCGAAGTTATCAATGCCGAGGTTGTGCCGGTGGATGCCATCGAAAGCGATGCGGAGATTCGCATGTTGACCGGCATTCGCGAACTGGACCGGGTATTGGGTGGTGGATTGGTGCCGGGAACGCTGATCCTCATTGGCGGTGACCCGGGTATCGGCAAGTCGACCCTGATGCTGCAGGCACTTTTTGGAATCTGCCGGGATGGCCTGAAAGGGCTCTATGTCAGCGGGGAAGAATCGGTTCGCCAACTGGGATTACGAAGTAAGAGACTGTCAACGTTATCTGCCGATATTTTGGCAGTCTCGGAGATAGAAATCGATGCGATTTTGGCTCTGGTGGAAAAGACCCAGCCTGGCGTCATTGTCATTGACTCCATCCAAACCATGTACAGCGGGGATCTGACGTCGGCACCCGGTAGTGTCAGCCAGGTGCGGGAGTCGGCCATGCGACTGATGCTGATGGCCAAACAAAAAGGTATTCCCACATTTTTGGTGGGGCATGTGACCAAGGAAGGTGCCATCGCCGGACCGCGGTTGTTGGAACACATGGTGGACACCGTGCTATATTTCGAAGGCGACCGTAACCATGTTTTTCGAATTTTACGGGCAGTTAAAAATCGTTTCGGCTCCACCAATGAAATCGGTGTCTTTGAAATGAAGGAAAACGGTTTAAACGAAGTGGCAAACCCTTCGGCTATATTCTTGTCCGAGCGACCGCAGGCCACACCGGGTTCGGTGGTTACATCCAGTATGGAAGGGACCCGGCCAATTCTGATTGAGCTGCAGGCCCTGGCAAGCAGCACCAATCTCGGAACACCCCGTAGAACCATTCTGGGATTGGATCAAAATCGCGTGGCTTTGCTGGTTGCCGTCATGGAGAAAAAACTGGGCATGCATTTACTGGGGCATGATATATTCATGAATGTCGCCGGCGGGGTGCGCGTGGATGAACCGGCAGTGGATCTTGGAATCGTGTCGGCGGTGGCCTCTAGTTTTTTAGATAAGCCGGTAAGCGAAGGAACCACCGTGGTTGGAGAAATCGGATTGACCGGAGAGATCCGTGCCGTGGGCCAAATAGAAGTTCGGGTACGTGAGATGGAAAAAATGGGTTTCCAACGCTGTCTGGTTCCGCGCAATAACCTGGAGCGCATGTCCAAGGCAGCCGGATTTGAACTGATTGGTGTTGGGAGTGTGGCGGAGGCCATGGAAACACTCTTTTAGAGTAGGCTGTAGGCTGAAGACTATTAGGCTGTTAGGCGTCTAAATGACTACAGCCGATGGTTCCTATACTTGATTATTTTTCAAATCGAAAGAACCGGCATTTATAAATGAAAAGCACCAAATTCCAATTTTCCAAATTTGGGATGTTGGGTTTTGGTCATTGGAGTTTGTTTGGGATTTGACATTTGTGAATTGGAATTTCATAATAGACGCGATTTAGAATCCTACTCAAACATGATGCGATTTTAATTAAATTGAGGAAAAGAAAACCTAAACGAAACCCCTGGCAGGATCATTACTCCCGCAAGGCACACAAAGAGAATTATGCGGCCAGGTCCGTATATAAGTTGCAGGAGATACAGAAAAAATTTGGTTTAATCCGTAAAGGGGATCGCGTTCTGGATTTGGGTTGTGCGCCGGGGTCGTGGTTGAAATATGCCGCCGAATTAACCGGCAGCAGCGGGGCTGTAATGGGCATTGATATCAAGCCGGTTACGGTGAAATTGCCAGCCCACGTAAGCGTACATCTGGGCGATGTCAGGGCCCCGGATGCGGCTTTAATAGAAAAAATCGGGAAACCCTTTAACGCCGTTATCAGCGACATGGCACCCAATACCACCGGCAACAAAGATGTCGATGCCGCCAGGTCTTTTGACCTCTGTAAGGCCGCCCTTAATTTGTGTCACGATGTGCTGGCATTAAAGGGTGTTTTTGTGTGCAAGATATTTCAAGGTGAATTAATTCAAGAATTTTCAGATAGTGTGAGGGCGAATTTCAAAAAACAGCATTTGTTCAAACCCCAAAGCAGCCGCAAGGCCAGCAAGGAAATATTCATAATCGGAATTGGAAAAAAATCTATATAGTGTTTTGTATTTAGTTTTTAGTGTTTAGTCTAAGGCGTATTGTATTTACGAATGCTGGGTGGGAAATCGTTTATCCCGCAGCAAAGGACGTGATGTAAAAAGCCTGAAACAACGAAGAAATCACTTTTACTCTTGGTACAACACGAAGCATTAAACACGAAACACAATAAACAAAACACCATACACCAAATACGAAACACAGGGGGTTAAACATGTCAGGTCACAGCAAATGGTCTTCCATCAAGCATAAGAAAGGTGCATTGGATGCCAAACGGGGTAAAATATTCACCAAACTGATCAAGGAAATTACAGTGGCCGCTCGCATGGGCGGCAGTGGTGATCCCGATGCCAATCCCCGTCTCAGAACCGCCATTGCGGCAGCCAAAGCTGAAAATATGCCCAAAGACAACATTGAACGCGCCATTAAAAAGGGTACGGGTGAGTTGGAGGGCGTTAGTTACGAGGAGAGTACCTATGAAGGCTATGGCCCGGGCGGTGCGGCCGTATTGGTGGAGTCTTTGACAGACAACAAGAACCGCGCGGTGGCTGATATCCGCCATATTTTCAGCAAATGCGGCGGCAACCTGGGTGAAAATGGCTGCGTGGCCTGGATGTTTGATAAAAAGGGCTATATTGTGGTGCAGCGATCAGCCGTTGATGAAGATACGCTGATGGAAGCCGCCCTGGATGCAGGTGCCGAAGACGTTCGCGAGGACGAGAGCAATTATGAGGTTATCACGGCCCCGGAAGATTTTGAGACGGTTAAAACGGCGGTGGATGATAAGGCCATACCCTATCTGGATGCCGAAGTGACCATGCTGCCCCAAACTTCGACCAATCTTCAGGGCAAAGAAGCGGAGCAGATGATCCGTCTGATGGACATGCTCGAGGATTGTGACGACGTGCAGAAGGTGTATACCAACGCGGATATACCGGAAGAACTGGTATAACAATAAACTGAAATATCGAATATCGAAATCCTAAACAATATCCAATGACTTAAATTCAAATGACCAAAACAGATAAATAAGTACCACATCAAAGTGGCTTGTTTTGCATATTTGAGAATTTGATTTTATAATTTGTTTCGAACTTCGATATTCGGATTTAGGTTTTCATAATAGAATTAAATGAAAGCGTATAAAGTAAAACCCGAGTCGAGCTATCGGGACCGGATTTTCTATTTTGTAATCGCAAGCATTCTTTCCACAGCCTGAAGGGCCGGGATGCGGATATCTTCAGGCACCTTAACTTCACCTGCCATGTTTTCCAGGCTGTGCACGATATCCTCTAAGGTAATCTTTTTCATATTTCGGCAAATCATTTTTTCCGATGCCGGATAAAACTGTTTGTCCGGATTGGCTTTTTGAAGGGGATATATCAGCCCCGATTCCGTGCCCACGATAAATGATTTTTCATCTGCTGTCGCGGCATGCCGGATCATTCCGGATGTGGAAGCGATGACGTCCGCCATTTTATGGATCTCGGGCCGGCATTCGGGGTGGGCCATGAATACCGCTTCCGGGTGAGCCTCACGCGCGGCCTGAACGTCCTGCGGTGTTAACCATTCATGGGTGGGGCAGTAACCGTCCCACGTGTGAATTTTTTTGTCGGTCTGCGACGCCGCGTACATGGCCAGATTGCGGTCGGGGGTCATCAGCATTTCGTCCTCATCCAAACTGTTGGCCACCTGAACCACATTGGCGGATGTACAGCAAATTGTGGATAAAGCTTTTACGTCGGCAGTGGAATTGACGTAAGTTACGACCGGCATGGGTGGCAAAGAGGCCAGTTTGTCGGCCAGACCTTCGGCAGTTATCATGTCCGCCATCAGACAACCGGCATCGTGTCTGGGCAGTAAAACCGTTTTCTGTGGTGACAGGATTGAGGCGGTTTCGGCCATGAAATGCACGCCGCAAAACAGGATGACTTCTGCATCGGTAGCGGCAGCCTTGCGACTCAACTCTAGAGAGTCGCCGCATAAATCAGCAATATCCTGAATCTCAGGCGGCTGGTAATTATGGGCCAGCATGATGGCATTACGTTTTTTCAACAGATCGCGTATCTTTTCTTGCATGTGGTCTCCCATTTCCATCTATAATTTGTCGAATTTAAAGTAAGTTTCAATTTTGAATTTTCAAGCTCCAAGTAAAACGCCCCGCTGCTTAACGCGGGGCGTTTTACTTTTAAGGTGATTCATCCAACTTCAGCACATCCACCCCGGCAGGTATTTGAAAAGTAAAAAAACTATTATCAAATGTCTGGTTAAACTTGAGGTCCTTTAATTCAATCCGGGTGACATCCTCGTAAGCATTATAGGTAAACACCTGGGCGATGCGAAAGGTTTCTCGGGAAACCAGAAGGTGTACATAAGCAATATCCCAGCTCTGTTCCCGAGGTACCAATTTTAAATTATAATAATCCCCGAATCGAATATTTTCGAGAATGATATCAAAATCCTTCCGGAGCAGTCGAATGTCAGAGAGAAAACCGGCACCTTTGCCTTCGCTGAAAAACGACGACGTCTTGCCCAGCATGACCTGATTGTCTGCCGGTCGGTACATCCACAGCTGATCGCCGTCGGTGACGATTATTTGGCTTTCGGGCTCCTGGTATTCCCACTTCATCTTACCCGGATATTTAATGAAAAGTAAGCCCGATGCCGAATCGGTAATATCCATGGCTTTGATGGTGGACGCCTGGATAAATTGGGCCGAAAATTCAGAAGCTGTATAAATAGCTTCGACCCGCTCTAAAATTTCATCTATAGACAGATCTTGAGCCGCATTTGTATCCGCCGAATACACGACCATTGGCATCCCGATAATCAGAGCGACAAGCGCAATTGACCTAAGGCCCATATCACTTCTCCATTTACAACTATTATTTTTTAATCAATTGATATCACTGCTAACTATATCATATGAAGGCATCTTAAAAATTGAATTTTGGTCCAAGATCAAGGCGGCCTCGCAATTCAATTCGCAAGAATACTGTAGTATTTTGAGGAGTTGGATTGTGAGGCCAACACAGAGATTGGGCCAAAAGGCTTTTTTGAGGTGCCTTCTTGAAGAGTCTATTATATGTTTCGCTTATACAAGGCAAGGCCGATCTCGTCCAGGAACACCACCTTCTGCATGAGTACGTGTTTGTCATCATGGGGTTCCCGAATACCTAAAGCGATGCGAGTTTCAAAATTGTGATTTTTGCGCTTGGCGTCAAGCTGATCAAGCCGCTGAATATGCTGGAGGCAGCGCTGTTTGGACTGGATCAATCCCTGCAAGGGATCTGTATCAATTGGTGTTTCCTCGAGGAATCGTAGTGCAAAGCCAATCAGCGGGTCTCTCTGTTGATATTGGGGAACTAATTTTAAAAACAGGTTTTTTAAGAACTGAGTGTCCCGTTTGCCGGGTTCGCGTGTCATGTTTCGGATCCAAACCTTATACCGGCCGGCGATAAAAGGATTAACGGCAGCCTCGATGGTCTGGATTAATTCAGGTTCAAGATGCCGGCAAAGATTGAGCCTTTGCAGGAATGTATGGGCGCCCGTCCGGGGCGTTGGCATCGTCAGCAATCGTTGCTTCTTGGGTGAAAGAATGCGGGTATCGGATTCCACGGCCATGATATGAGATAGAATGGAAACCATATCCTGAGGTTGAAAACGGGCCGACTCAATTCGATTCTCCAGGTTGATCTGGATCGTTTCATCCGGAAAATATATTAACTCCATCAGGGCATGGTAATCGGCATTGTCAGGATCTTGGATCAGTTTGCCGATATCGCTTAAGTGCGCGACGGGCATGGTGGAGAGGATAAAATGGCTGTCTTTATTGCTGATGCGCAGGCCGTCTTCAAAAATATTGCGGATGTGCTCAGCAAACCGATGGCAGTTATTATCCCCTGAATTTTGCATGCTTTTGCAACGCTTGGGTTTATCCGGCTTTTTTTGCTCGATAGCCATACAAGGCGGCACCGCCAATTATCATGGCGGCGCACAACAATTGGCCCATGGTTAATGCTAGGAAGACAAAGCCGATATGGGCATCGGGCTCGCGGAAAAATTCGATAAAAAATCGCACGGTTCCATAACCAGCCAGATAAATACCGAATAATCCGCCGCTGGGCAGGTTCTTTTTGCGAATGGACCACAGAATTCCAAACAGAAAGATACCTTCGAAAAAGGCCTCGTATAATTGGGTGGGATGACGCAAGGCGGTTCCGGGTGCACCGGGAAACAGCATGCCAATGGGGCTTTCGGTGACACGCCCATATAATTCGGCATTTATAAAATTGCCTAGGCGGCCAAAGGTGTACCCCAAAGGAATGACGGGGATGAACAGGTCTGAAATTTCCCAGAAACTCATCTGATTCCGCCGGCTATACCAAAAAGTAGCCAGAATTACGCCAATGAGACCGCCATGATAACTCATGCCGGCGATCCCGATAAAGCGGATGCCATTGGAAAAGTCAAAGGGCAGCAGAATTTCAAGCGGGTGGGACAAATAATAGGAGAAATTGTAAAATATTACATATCCCAAACGGGCGCCCAGGATCAGTCCAACGATCATCCCGGTGATGAGGTCGGTGACCTGCTGGGTGGATATCTGAAAACGATCTTCAGTGCGCAAACGATATCGGGCCATGAAATAGACTGTGGCAAAGGCCACGATATACATCATACCGTAATAGCGCAGTGATAAGGGGCCGATTTCAAAAATGACCGGAGATAAATTTTGCGGCAGGTGCTGCCACCAGTGCGTGAATGACATAATGCCCTATTTATTTAAAATAATATATTTTCGATTTTTATGATCAACATCGAACATCGAACATTCAACGTCCAACATCCAACTCGGAAAGTGGAGTCGCTTCACTCTTTTCATTATAAAGAAGGAGAAAAAATCCTTATTCGATGTTCAGTGTTCAATGTTCGATGTTGAATGTTCATTTAGTTTAAAATTAGTTGTAAAACAATGATATGCATTATTTGCTGCTAAAGTTTTCAACTATTATAACGGTCCTATCTTAGACATGAGCCATAAGCAGCTTAAGCCTGATAACTGACAGCTTTATCGCTTTCAGAATTGGGCTACACTATCGCATATCAGGACATAATTAAAGCAGTAAAAAAGGTGGCCGAATATTTTCGGTCACCTTATTTTTAAGCGACAAGGTCGCTACATAAAAATTGTGCAGCAATTTTTATTGCTGCATATTTTTCTTTTGTTTGCGCATTTCTTTGTTTTGCTTGTGCAAGCGTTTGCGGAACGACTTGATCTTTTGGAAGCGATCCGACCCGAGCAGTTTCCTAACCTGCACATAGTACTGGAATCTTTGTTTAGACAAATTGGACCGGGCGGATTCAAGTTTGTTAAACTGGGCCATCAGGGCAGTTTCATCCATGGGTTCGTTAAGCATCATTTGGTCGAGATCAAACTGGGCCAATTCAATGGCGTGTTTTAACTCAATAAATTTCCGGGCACGCGCGTCGTAAGCCGCATCCAGGCTGTCCATCTCCGCCTGAGTCAGATTCAAATTCTTGACCGTACTGGGATGCCGCCACCATTTGCCCAGAGGGACTTGGCCTTTTTTTTTTGGGCTCTCCCGGTACAGCTTGGGCAGCTCCGGTTGATATGGCGAAAATCAGTGCCATTACAAGGATAATGGTTTTAGAATGTCTTAGCATAACAATTCTCCTTTTCTTCCCGGTGTACGGGTAATAGGATCGGTTTCGATAAGGGGTACAATGTATTCCATGAAGTCATCATCAGCATCCAGTTCGTCTATGGACGTTGTGGGAACGAATTCCGCGGCAAAAGGTGTTTCAACCAATTCATCTATTTCAGATAAAAGTTGATCCGGATCGAGCGCCTGACTGATCTCTGAAACGGTAGGATTTTTTTGATCGGGGTTGATTAGTAGTAGAGCTCCAACAACCAAAAACAGGGATAGGGCAGATGCGACCAGGCGAGGAAAAGACAGCCATCCGGTAAATATCGAGAGTGGCCTTATTGCTTGCCGGGTAGGGATGCGAAAACTGCCGGTCGGTTTGGGTGCGGCTGCCAGGGCCAGATTTTCAACATTTTGTAAATCATCCCGCAACTCATCCAAAGCCGTTTGACATTGTAAGCATTCTGCCAAATGGGCGTTTCCGGTTTCCGATAAATCTGCTGGATTGAGCAGTGATTCAAATATCTGTATATCGCTCAAATGATCATCGGTTGAGGCGGTCATGTTCAGGCTCCTTTAAGGAATTGTCTGAATGCATTGTCATGTTTAAATTTGGCCAAGGCCCGATATAGATGTGTCTTGACAGTGCTTTCACTCCGTTGCAAGGCTGTGGCAATTTCACTAAGTCGCAATTGGTCAAAAAAGCGAAGCATAAAAACATTCTTTTCGATTTTAGTTAGCCGTGCCAGGAACATTTCCGATTCCCGGTGGAAGCGCTGCCGCCGCAGGAGTTCGTATGGTCCCGGGTTAGCGGACTCAATTTGATCCGGCTGCATTTCAACGGCATCATCGGGTAAGGGTTTGAACAGGCGCACAAACTTTTTGCGACGATGAAAATCCCTGACCCGATTGATCCCAATTTGAAAAAGCCATCCTTTAAATCGATTCGCATCGGTCAAGCGTCCAATTCCTTTATAAGCTTTAATGAACACATCCTGGGTGATGTCTTCGGCATCCATCCGGTTTTGGGTTCGGTAATATGCCATCCGAAATATGGCATCGTAATACTTATCGGCCAGGCGTTCAAAAGAGGTCCTGTTACCGGCCTGAGCCGCTTTGACCCACGCCTGAACCTGTTCGGTTTCGGTTACAGGATCCACTTGTTTGGTTTCTGTTTTAGATGGTAGCATTCGCGATTGCCAGAGCCAAAGTAGGCTGTTTCTAAGCTATCAAGACGTTTGGTGCTGGAAAAAAGTTTACCTGAAGCTATATCAAAAATATCTTTTGGTCCAATCTTTGTGTTGGACTTACATATTAACTCCTCAAAATACTCAAGTATTCCTGCGGATTAATATGCTCGTCCGCCTTAACCTTGAACCAAAATCTTTTTTTTGAGATAGCTTCAAATATCATCAGCATTATAGAGAATAGAAGCAGACATAAAGAATAATATTTAATACTTTGTCCATTTTTTTGAGCTATATGCCATTTACACTAGACATGTTATATACTTCATTTAATTTTGATCGTTGAGCGTAAGATTGTTTGAGTGGAGGACTTGCAAAGTGAAAACACATCATCAAATTATTATCGGTGATGCCAGGAACATGCAAGCGGTTGATTCCGAAAGCATCGATCTGGTGGTGACATCACCGCCATATCCCATGATCCAAATGTGGGATCAGAGCTTTAGTGCCCTAAATCACGAGATCAAAACTCATCTTGATTCCAACGACGGTGTCAAAGCATATGAATTGATGCACCGGGAATTGGACCGAGCCTGGGATGAGGTTTACAGAGTTCTCAAAACAGGTGGATTTGCCTGTATCAACATTGGCGATGCCACCCGTAAATTGGGAGACAGCTTTCAACTCTATCCCAACCATGCCCGAATTATACACCATTTAACCACTCTTGGCTTGCAGGTTCTGCCGGATATACTATGGCGCAAACAGACCAACGCACCAACCAAATTCATGGGATCCGGGATGCTGCCGGCTGGTGCCTATGTAACCCTGGAGCATGAGTATATTCTGATTGTCCGCAAAGGCGCCAAGCGGGTATTCAAGCAGGATTCGGAAAAAGATTTGCGCCGCCGGAGTGCCATATTCTGGGAGGAAAGGAATCAATTTTTTTCGGATATCTGGACGGATCTTAAAGGTGCCCGGCAAAATATGAAGCAGGATGATTCCAGAACCAGAAGCGGCGCCTTCCCGTTTGAACTCGCCTACCGGCTCATCTGCATGTATTCGATTCAGCAGGATACCATACTGGATCCCTTTGCCGGTACCGGTACGACTCTGGCCGCGGCCGCGGCACTCTGCCGAAACAGTATCGGGTTTGAGAAAGAGCCCAATTTGATGCCGGCAATGCAGCAAACCTTCAAAAATGTTACCGGTATCGCCAATAGCTACCATGCCGATCGACTAAATAGACATCGGGAATTTGTCCGAAATCAAACAAGATCAAAAAAGCCCCTCAAGCACTGGAATGATAATTATGGATTTGAAGTGACGACGGCCCAAGAAAAAGAACTGCATTTTCCTGAAGTCCGCCAGTGCCTGGAATTGGAAAATCAGATTTTCGAGGCAGAATATGTTTAAAAAATCAAAACCAGATTGAATTGTTGAAAATCGTATGATCGAACAGATTTTTCAGATCATTGTAATTAATAATGATGTATAAAAATAATAAAGGGCTTGTCGATTCGACAAGCCCTTATTCGTCTTGGTGGAGCTGAGGGGGATCAGCACCAAGTTTTTATAACCTATCGATATCACTATGTTTTTTTTACTTCAAATGCGGGGTTCAATGAAAAATGTACAACTAAAATGTACAAGTTAAACAACGCATTTAACACCTATATATCACACAAATGAAGATATCCAAATGATAATTCAATTCAATTACTCGATGTAGTCAAATACAATATTTTTTAGTCGTATGTTTTCATTATGAACTGGTTGGTTGTTGACCCTCATCGAATTATTATGTACCGGAACCTAAATAAAATCCCATTGAATGATAAAGTGTTCAATGGGATTTTATTTTTTAATAGTTGGTTAATCTGTTTATTGTATGTCAAAGGGAACATGCTCTGCTCTGCATAGGGTGCCCGGTTTTAAAGTCATTCTTTTTAAAGACTGTCAGATTTCTTCTTCCCACATATCTGCAATATTCATTATAATTTCACAATCACAGAATCCACCATTTTCTTCAAAATAAAGTATGGTTTCAATATCATTAATGTCTGTAAAATCCTTTAATATTTTCCATGAGTGGGTATAGCCATCACACTTTCCGGTTTTATTTAACATGTATTTTAGTCGTGAACAAAATGTTTTCCAGCATTTATGGTCGGGTGTTAATAGTTCTGATTTAGTCTTGTTATCCATATTTACTTTCCTTGTTGTTATGAAATGAAATAAATTATTCATTGTCACTCTAACAATATATCATAAAAAATAACAAAACAGTTTGGAGAGTGCCTACATTGACTTTGAACCATCTACCATCTGTTTTATACAGGTCGATAATCTTATTTTCTTTGTCAAACATGTGTTGCTTAGTCATGATATATTTTTAAACAGATTGAGAAACTGGTGCTTAGCGAAATATGGATATTATTAATATAATTTTTTTCAATTAATAATGTAAATACATGAGATTCAATGAATGTCATTTTAATTTTATGATATATTTTAGAACGTGGAATAAATTGGTGGTTTTCAAAAGTGGGGATTAATTACTTTTCTTGGCATCAAAATCCCTAAAAAATAAACATTATAATAAAAAAGGTATAAAAAATGAAACGTTAGAATGAAGAAACAACTGCCGATGGCACTGAAACAGAATCCAAAGATGTTATTATCAGAGTTAGAGAAATTGTATTGAAATGTGACAAAGATAAATCAAAGTTTGATGAAAAAATCGCCAAGATAACAGATGATGTAAGAAATTATATGCACTTTATTTTGGGGTGTGTTGCACCGGAGGAATATTTGCCAGTACTCCAAACTTTCAACAACATGTCAAAGGAACGGAGGTAGAGTTTATTAAATAGGGTAGAATTCACTGGAAAATAGTTGGAAGATGAACACCACGATTTTTTTCTTGATAAATCTATTCAGTGTGTTCTGACAAATCTTGTGTTCGGCATGATTAAAAATTTGAGCATACGTTGTGCACGATGTAATACTTTTTATAAAACCAGTGAAGAAACCAAACAGGATCGGTATTACAAAGCTATGGGCTTCAAATATGAACCCTTGTTAATGATTAACGATATCTTGGAGTTGTTGGGGCTTATAACTCAAACTATCGGTTCAGAATTGGAAAATAAAGAGTCTACAATGACATTTACTGACAAAGGCATGGAATTGTTTGCATAGCTACTTGATAAAAATGTCAGGTTCAAAAAGTACAGTTGCATTGTTAACGATGATGGGAAAAATTATTATAAAAAGCCTGTTGACCGTGATGCCAACAGTGAACTTATTATCAAAAATGAAACTGTTGAAAGAACAATTACCAAAGGTGAAAATAAAGGTAAAAAAATCAAGGTATCTGTTCCAGTTGAATTTAAAATTACTGATCATATTGCACGTAAGATAAAACGTTTAGAGAAGATCAACAAAGTTTATAAAGATGCGGATATCAAAGTTGAGTATGATAAAAATATCCATGATCAAAATCTTGTTCTTGATACTAATTTTTTAAATAAATTCTATAATGATTATTTAGAAAGTAGAATTGAAATTGAATATTTAGAATGTACAATTTTAAACTATGATGGGAATGATAGGGATCTTAATTTTGTCATTGATAAACTCAATATAATAAATAATGTAAATATTTCAATTAACAACAACAACAATAATAAACATCCAGATACTATACATATACAACATGGTAGAGTGGTATATACAGGGATGGAAAGCGGTGAAGCCGAAAAAGGTTGTTATATCAATTGTTTAGACAGTCAAAAGAAGGGTAAGTAGAAGGTTGATATAGTTAAGATTAAGTATGCAATTTACGACAAATATGTAAAAAGAGTATATTCCAGAAATTCATTCAAACGGAACGGTAGGCTTTACCAAGCAGCATAGATGAATATGAACAAGCAGTTGCGGAAATTTATATCGGTTGATTCTTCACCACATTATAAAATTTGTGATTTTGCGGGATTTCATCCTACACTATGTTATCATCTTAACCTAATTGCAGTTGATCAGACGGCACTCGGTGAACTTTATAAAATTAATATTGATCAAGATCTTTTAATTGATGACCGTGATTCCGATGAACGGGAGAAAATTTTTAAACAGATGACACTGACTGCAATTAATGCGGATAATTGGAAAGATACTATCAATGCAGCAATATACAAGTTGAAAAGTAAAGGCATAATTCTTAAATTTGCTGATGGAATTGAATACTTAAAGGCATTAAAAAAACATCATGAAGCCATTAAACACCGCTTTAATTCTGATAGCGGAGTAGAATTAATGTAGTTTGATTCTGAAATTATTGAATCAGTTGTACATGAATTACAAGTTGTAAAACGGATACCACCAGTTTTATCAGTCCATGATGAAGTTTCATGTCACCCGGACTATGTATATCTTGTCTGTGATGAAATGATTAAAGCGTATCGGAAAATTTTGAAACGTGAGTTGAAAAATGGCTTGAAAGACAGGGGTTTAAAGTCATTACCTGATGATATCATACCAGTGATTAAAGTTGATTGAAAACATGGTAAATTGCCCCTTTATCAACGTTTTACATGTTGATAAAGGGGCAAGCCTTGGTTTCCATAATCACCATAATACGTTGAAATATTAATTATTTTAGGGATATGTCATGAAACAGAAAGTAGTCCATGTAGATTCAATCCCTGCACTTAAAAATTCATGCTTGAATGACAGTGAAAAAGCTGAACTCCAAAAAACATATAATGACATCATGTTCTTTCTACAAGATGATTACGATCAACCACTTTCATGCGACACAGGTGTCATAAAGGAATTTAGTAAAGGATATTTTTATCAAGTAGATGAGTTTAATAATCAGATTGAATATGCAAAGGTGTGGCTAACAGACCATCAAATGAATGGTAATATTGACTTTGAGATCAATAAAGAAAGTATTGAGGAACTTGGCATAGATTGCGGATACGCTCAGAAAAGAATACTATCCCTTTTGTATTATCCTGTCATTGAGGTTAAATCAAATTTCATATTTTCAATATTTAGTGACATTAACGCATTCTTCCATATCCATCACAGTCAAATCAGTAGCTATTTCAATGGATTTTCATACCATAAAGTAAGTGGGCAGATAAAAAACAAATTAAAATCAATTAAACACGAAGACTTAGGTCAGGGGATAAATTCAAGGGTATGTTCAGAATTCTGTGTCAACTTTAAATCGTAATTAATCATATCAGAGCT
>CAYVMI010000080.1:0-16063 GCA_964452555.1 uncultured Desulfobacterales bacterium | reverse complement strand
CAAGGATTCATGGCAGCCACCAGCATAAAGCTGGAAGGATAGGTGATAGTAGATTTGGCCCGCGAAATGGTAACTCTTAAGTCCTCCAGTGGCTGTCTCAGCACTTCCAGAACATGCTTTTTATATTCGGACAGTTCATCCAGAAACAGGACCCCATTATGCGCCAGGCTTACTTCACCGGGCCTGGGGATATGGCCGCCGCCGATCAGGCCGGCATCTGAAATCGTATGGTGGGGCGACCGAAAAGGCCGTTTGGTAACCAGGGCCCTGTCCTTTTCCAGCAGGCCCATTACGCTGAAGACCTTGGTTGTCTCGATTGCCTCTTCGAATGTCAATGCCGGTAATATCGTGGGAAGCCGCTTGGCAATCATGGTCTTTCCGGATCCGGGAGCGCCGATCATCAAAAGATTATGCCCACCTGCTGCGGCAATTTCCATGGCTCGTTTAACATGTTCCTGACCCATGACTTCGGAAAAATCATTGTCATATCTGCTTTGAGTATCAAAAAGAGCTTGCAGATCGGCCTTTACCGGCTCGATGCGTGTATATCCGCGAAAATAATCCACCACCTGAGACAGTGTTTTGACCGGATATACCTTAATCGTATCGACAACCGAGGCCTCTTGCCGGTTGCCATGCGGTACCATGATGCCCTGGCAGCCGGCTTTACGGGCGGCAATGGCCATGGGCAGGCCGCCGTTAACCGGCTTGACGCGACCATCCAGCGATAGTTCTCCCATGATAATGTAATTATTGACGAGTTTTTGGGGTATCAATCGCTCCGCTGCCAGAATTCCCAGGGCAATGGGCAGATCAAAACCGGTGCCCTCTTTCTTGATATTGGCCGGTGCCAGATTAACGGTGATGCGATCGTCCGGAAATGTATAGCCGGAGTTGCTGATGGCAGACTTGACCCGCTCTTTGCTCTCCTTTACGGCCGCCTCCGGCAATCCCACCGTCGTAAAAGTGGGCAAGCCCCTGGTGATATCCACCTCCACTTCCACTAGGTATGCATCTATACCGATAACCGCACTGCTGATGATTTTTGCAAGCAAGAGGCCTCCTAAGCCGCAAAAGATATTTGAAGCACAACCTGGCAAATTAGACACTATCCTTAGAATTCACTTAGCGTCACGTCTAAAAAATGGCACTATTATTATGATATTCATCATAATAACAAATAATTAACCATACATTGCCATGTTGTATATGCAGCTATGAAAGAAAACAATAACAGGTCGGATTAAGAGCAACAATGCTGGAGAGATTGGGTAAGAATACGGATCTAAATTAAGTATGGGCAACATCGAACATGCAACGTCCAACATCCAACGTCGAACCTGGAATGAGCCGCATTGCCCAGGCACTTGCGCCGCGCTTGCCCCTCATCCTCTTATAAAAGAAGAAAATCCATATTTTGTATTCCCTTATCTTTAAAGGCCGGCTCATCAATGCAAGCCCCTTTAAACCGGATGTTCCTATTCTTATATATTTCGGGATGGTATCTTAATTATTTCAATGCAGGCAATATCTATAGCTCAGCCAATGCCATCAACCGTCCCATACGTATATCTTTCTCCACCTTTGCAAGGTTTTTATAAAAGGGTGCCAATCGAAGAGATATATTTTGCCCATTGTCCCAAGGCCACCATGCGCAGAACACAAAATCTTCATTTGCTGGATCCGAGCAAAACAAAAATTGGGTGGGCCTAAGCTTACCAAGGTGTTTATAAACCTCTTGAATTACCTGTGGAGCTATATGTATGTTGGAGATATCCCACAAATTGTGAAGATGTTTCTCTACAATTGTACGAGCTGAAAATTCTTTTACCGTACTAATGTCAGCCCAAAAAGTTCCGGCCCTGTGATCCCACATCCATGTCAATAGGCCACGAAAATCATAAAACAATTGTTCGCAGATGGATTCATTTTCAAATTGGTTCATAGCCTTCTTTCTATTTTTTTGGATCCGCCAACTAGTTTCATAAGCTCAGAAGCTGAAGATTTCATTTGGTCTGCCTGCATATTCATTTCTTCGGCTGCGCTGGCCGACTCTTCAGCGTTAGCGGCATTTTGCTGGGTAACCTTATCCATCTCGGTAACTGCTGTGTTGATCTGATTGATGCCTTCAGCTTGTTCTTTTGAGGCAGCGGCTATTTCGCCCACAATATCCGCAACTTTATTGGCGCTCTCGGCCACCTTGGAGAAAGCGTCATCGGTATTGTTAACCAGTTCCTTGCCCTCGTGCACTTTCTGGTTGGTATTCTCAATTAAGGTGGATGTGTTCTTGGCTGCTTCGGCGGCTCTCATGGCCAGGTTTCTTACTTCGTCTGCCACTACAGCAAATCCCGCACCGGCTTCACCCGCCCGTGCGGCCTCCACGGCTGCGTTGAGTGCCAGTAGATTTGTCTGGAAAGCAATTTCATCAATTGTTTTAATGATCTTTGAAGTCTCCTCACTTGATTCAGAGATCGCCTCCATGGAGTTGTTCATTTTATCCATGGATTCATAAGCCTCACCAACAATCAGCCTGGCTTCATCCATAAGCCGGTTGGCATGGCTGGAATTTTCAGCATTCTGCTTGGTCATGGTAGACATTTCCTCAAGCGACGATGAGGTCTCTTCGATTGATGCAGCTTGCTCGGACGCTCCTTCAGCAAGGAATTGGCTTGCCGATGATACCTGCCCTGATGCTGAAGCCACTTGTTCGGCGCTTTCATCCATTTGGTTGGATATTTTTCTTAGAACACGGATAATCCCTTGGGCGATGAATAAAGCCAAGAAGATTCCAAGTATAATCGCGGCGGCTCCCACAAAGATTACGTTTTGTTTGGTGCTCAGCGCAGCTTTCAACATAGCTTTATCTGTCATGATATTCATTTTGACTTCGGCCCTAACTTCTTTAAGAATAGATTGGACGTTCTCTAGGGCTGGAAGGGTTTTTGTGCTGTAAATTAGATTGGACGTTTTCATGCCCTGCAACTCAAGCTCTGCTTTGGTTTTTAATTCTTCCAATTGTTTTAACGTTTTTGAAAGAACTGGTATTGTTTTAGTTTCAAATACAGTGAGGGCGGCTTTGGGTGAAATCTGCATGGCTTTCTGAATTTCAACGGCGGATACATGCAGTCTGGCGTGCTCCTCAATCATCTGATCCCAGACCTTTTTAAAATCCGCATCACCATTTTCATATGCATGATTGGCTTCGGCTGTACGCAACCATTTGCCCAAATCACATTTGTGTGGATCGGTCTGTACGTTCAGATGATTTTCACCTCGCAGCAGAGAATCGCGTACGTTTGACGCCCATTTCAAATGATCGATCTCGCGCCGACCCAATAGAGAAGGTAATTCATGATTTGCTTGTTTGAATACCTTTCCGATCTCGGTAGCGCTCTGGTGCAGATGACGATGCGGCACCTCGATCTGCTTGAACAACTTTGCCAATGACGGTACCAGTACCTCTGCATCCTTGCGGCCTTCGCCATACAACCATTTGCCAAATCCACATTTGTGGTCATTGGTTTCAACTTCAAGGTTGGTTACATTTTCATCGGTTAAAAGGGCATTCACATTTGCAGCCCAGTTTAAATGATCCACTTCTTTTTGAGCCAGATTCCCATCAAGCTGATTGCCTTCAATCACCTGGCTGGCATTCGATACGATTCCCGCCACACCCGAGTAGCTTAATAAAATGACCAGCGCCAACAACATCAAGGTGATCCCGAATCCCATGGCAATTTTTTTTCCAAAACTCAAATTCCCCCAAAACATGCCGCCCCCTTTCCTGATCGACCATATAATTCCTGCTATTCTTTAGTGATCGCATCAATGAATTGCTTATATCGAACTCAATCTCCTTGCTAAAAGTATCGGCCGCTCACCAAATTTCTTTAATGTTTATTTAAAAATATTTTTTACTGAGTATTTTATTGCCACTATAATGAGTAATTTCTTCATCTGGACATGCGTATAATTACCTATTTAGGTGTAAGCATAATTACGCATCTATTGCTAACTTTACCTTACAACCGCATAATTTTATTGAACATGATTGACGACCCGCACACTGAAGACGATTGGGGGCCTTTGCATCGGTCTTCCGGGCATAGTTTCTGCCAGGAAAAATGTGGGAACTTATATACCAGGAGCTGTTTCTAAATTAAGATTTTGGCTCAAGGTCAAGGCGGATTCTTGTTTCAAACCACAGAAATACATTAGAAGTGGTGTTAACTCCACTTCAAGTATTATCGAGGATTTGAAACCAGAACCAACACCTGAGATTTATCCGCAGAGCCGGATTAGCTAAAGGATAATTTAGAAAAACAGCTTGTAGAAAAAAGGATGGGTTTACATGACATTTGGATGGCAGGAAACATGGAAAAATTAAAAATCAATAAGCCAACCCCACAAATCCATGTTGAATCGCGTATTTAACCAACTCGGTCGTTTTCTTCAAACCAAGCTTTCTCATTATATTTGCACGGTGATTTTCCACCGTTCTAATGCTGATTTCAAGATGGCCAGCTATTTCTCTATTCAGCTTGCCTTTGGCTATTCATCTCAGGATCTCCTTCTCACGATTGGTTAAAGGTTTTAAATTTATCTGTCCGTCAATTACATTCGAGATATCCATGGCCATATCCCCAACCATAAGCCGCGATACGTATATCTCACCATTTCTGATGGCTTTGATAGCCGAAAATAGCTCTATGTCTGAATCCTCTTTTAGTAAATATCCCTGAGCACCGGCAGATATGGCATGATACATGTATTCTTTTTTCTTATGCATGGTCAGCATCAGTACCTTGATATCCGGATATAACTTTCTAATTTCACGCGCTGCATCAATACCGCCAACTCCCGGCATTGAGATGTCCAGCAGGATCATGTGGGGTTTGAGTCTTTGGAGTCTTTGCAAAAGCTCGGAACCGTCACGAACTTCGCCAACTATCTCAAATTCCGGTTTGTCTTCTATCAATCGTTTCATCCCCTGCCGAAAAATCTTATGATCATCAGCAAGCAGTAGTTTATATTTCCCGTTTTCCGCTTCGCTTTTCACGCTTCTATCTCCAATCTAATTTTCGTCCCTTTTCCCGGGGAACTCTGAATATCAAAGGCTCCATCAATCATTCGGGACCTTTCACCCATGCTGACCAATCCAATACCTCTTTCATCTATTTTATCATTCACGGCATCATCCATATTAAAACCTTTGCCATCATCTTTCAAAGAGAAACGGACCCTTCCCGCCCGGTTTTCCGCGATAAAAGATATTTTCTCGGCCCCGGAATGTTTATCGATATTTGTGAAAGCTTCCTGAAATATCCGATAGATACAAATTTGTGTATCCTGCGGGAACAAACCGTCAATATTATCAATCTTTATTATCGCCTTGCCGGATTGCTGACTGGAAAAATTGTTTGCCATCCATTCGAGCGCTTCTGAAAGGCCGAGATCCTCTAAAATTGCCGGACTCAGATCCATTGAGAGTCTGCGAACATTTTCGATGATTTGGTCTATATACTCATTTATATGCACGCAGGCTTCTTTGAGTGATATTTGATCCGCTTTTATTTCCCTTTGAATATACCGTACCTTATGTTTTAAAAGCGCTAGTGCCTGGCCCATTTCATCGTGCAATTCCTTTGAAATCCTGATCCGCTCCTTTTCCTGAGCTTCTATTAGGTGCGATGAAAGGAACTGCAATCTTTTTTCAGAATCCCTCAAGGCCGATTCCCGGTTCTTTAAGGACTTAGACATCCGGTTGAATGCATTGGCAAGTTTTCCGATTTCATCTTTTGTTTTAACAAAAATATTTTTTGCGAGCTCGCCGGATTCAAGATCCTTTACCGCCACGGTCAAACTTTTAAGAGGGTCCGTGACCTTCCTTACCACATAAATCGACATCCCGACGCCAATCAACAAAAATGTCAATCCCAACATTCCGCTTTTCAGCAATAAGGCACTTAATGCATTTCTGTGCACACGCTTATCCAGGGTAATTTTAACGAACCCGATGATATTAGGCGAGCCTTTCGCAGAATCCGTATCAAATAAATACGCCTCCTTTGCATATCCCAGGTTCGAGACAACCGGCGCCCAGAAATCAATGCTTTCATTACCCTCCAAATGAATCCCTTTCTTAAACGATAGTATTCTTTTAAAAACAGTTTGGTCTGCTTCGATATCCACCCGCATTGTAATTCTCGCCTTGGGCTGATCCATACGTATAAGCTGGGTTCCTTCACGGTTGTAGATCGATACCGCACAAACTTCCTTCTGCTGTAAAGCACCTTCTACCGGATGCCTTAAGAGGGTCTTGTTTTCGGAGAACACGCCTATCCGGGTTTGGTTGGCCAGAAACTCAGCAAACAAATTTCCATTCTTAATTAAATTATCGGTTAAAAACCGATATTGGTATTGAAAAAAGAATAAGGTAAACGAGAATGAAATCAGAATTATAAAAGTGGTTAATGCAACCAGGACCTTGGCGGTGAAGCTTTCGGAAAAAAGTTTTATTATCAAAGTGGCGATCGCTTTCACTTTCTTTGTGAAGGTCAATTGAAGATTCTGGTGGATTTAACGATTTTCTGGTTGTCAGTGCTGTTTATGTTCAAAGCAATCATATTGATGATACCAATTTTCCTGGCGGTCATCAAATTGGTTGAAACGATCGCCCTTCTTGCATAAGCTTGATCAAGCTCTTGAATATTCTTGCCGGCGACGATCTCCCTTGCCATCTCTCCTGCCTGTCTCCCAATATCAAAAGCGTCAATGTTCAAGGACATGAATGCCCCCATCTCCACGTATTTTTCCGAAAATGTTAAAAGCGGTATATTGTTCTCAATCGAAAAGAGCAACATAAACTCAACCGTTTCGGGTGTTACCACGGTCAAGTCAGGAAGCATCCAGAAGACATCGATCTTTCCTTTTAAATCCTGCATGCCTGCCGGTACATCTTTTGCACGATGAACTTCCCGTGCAATCACCTCGATCTCGACACCTGCGGCATATGTTTTGGCCTGCTGCACAAAATAGCCTGTTCGGGACGGGTCATACAGCAGACCAACGGTACGGGTTCCGGGCAGCGTATCCAATAACATTTTAAACTGCTTTTTATAAGGAATGAGCATGCTGACACCCTTGATATTTGCCTGGTCGGACAGGACCGACTGTGGATTTAACACCATGAGATATACGATGGGAATATCTGCAATCTGTTTCACCACGGAAAGAGCATCCGTGCCAACGGCAACGATAGCAACGGGTTTGTTGGCATATATGTTTTTTACAATGTCTATATTTTCTGATTCAGACAAAACCTGTCTTCGCATTCTAGGATTGTAAACACTTTTAAATCCGTTGATTGCTTCCTCGTAAGGTTGTAGCCGCATGCTTTGCACAATCAGGACTTCCTGGCCTGCAGAAGCCATTCCATTTGAAATCAGAATGGTCAGTAAACCTATTAAAATTAGTTTCTTCAATTTTCAGCGCTCCTCAGTTCCTTTACAGGACAAGTAAAATTATAAATATTGATGATTTTAATTGCAACCACTTTACTAAATCTTTTTAACCTGGATTTTTTCCAATAGATCTTGATGTTTCTGCAAACCGACCTGACACTTTAGTGAATTCTATAAAATACACATCGGCTTGTCAACGTCCATAGGATATAAATCCCATTAACACACATAAGGAATTGAAAATTTAAAAAAACTGGTATATGCCTTCTTAATATTTCAGTTTATTAGAATCGGATAGTATCATTTGAATTTTTAAAGGCAAATCATGTCCCTGATTCTTATCAAGAAAATTATAGTCCATTTTTTAGTTATTACCATAACTCTGTTCTTTTGTCCATTTGTTTTCAGTCAATCCTACACTGAAATGGCTATATTAAACATGTACTACCAGGAAAAGGATCTGGTTGTTTCCGCTACCCGTCATCCTAAATCGATCTCGCATGTAGCCGAAAACCTTACCGTAATCACAGCAAAAGAGATCGAGCAGATGAATGCCCATACCGTTGCTGAAATTCTAAGAAGAACACCGGGTTTGTTTATTAATTTCAGTCAGGATTTCGGAGCGCCGTCCTTATTTACCATCCAGGGTTCCGAGCCTCGACACGTGCTCGTCATTTTGGACGGTGTGCCCTGGAATTTCCTGAGCAGTGGGGCAGTTGAAACTAATTCCATTCCGGTCGGAATCATTGATCGTATTGAGGTAGTCAAGGGGCCGGCCTCATCATCCTGGGGATCTTCTCTGGGTGGTGTAGTAAATATCATTACCAAAGAAACCGGTAGCACAGACAAGAGTACCGGATCACTTAAAGCCTCCTATGGCACCAAAAACACACAAGACCATAGGGCGGAAATTGCCGGTAAAACCGGCCCCCTGGGCTTTTACTTTTCCGCATCTCAACAGGATTCCGACGGCCTGCGGGACTCACGCTATTTCGAGAATAACAGCTTTTATTCCAAATTCGATTTTCCCTTTGCTGAAATTACCGATATTGAATTCACACTTGGCTATAGTGAGCCCAGTGCGAAACTCGGTGAATTTCCTGATGCTGATATTGAAACGACCAGCGACAGCCACACTTTTTTTGTGACCACATCCATTAACGTGCCTATATCCATGGATACGAGCTTCGAACTTTCCCTGTATCACCTGAATCGAGCGTACGAACTGGAAAATGATGTTCTTGGTATCGGATTTTTTGGCGATAAAGGAGATCGTTTTTTGGATGAACAATTTGACGATCGTTACACCGGAGGCACCAGCAAACTTGTTTGGGAACAGGGCATGCATTCGCTGGTTTTGGGTGCAGAATTTAAAAAGGAGCAGCTCGATCAAACTTCTTATGCCGGCCCCTTTCTGCAGTTGAACGGATACCCGGAAAAAACTGAAACCGACTCCGATTCCGAGTCATATGCAGTATTTGTGAATGACACCATTATTTATAACAAGTGGTCGTTCACCCCAGGCATCCGGTATGACGAAAACGATATTTACGGCTCATTTGTGAGCCCAAGTTTGGGCTTCACTTTACAACTTGATGAAGACACCATCATCAGGGGCGCAGCAGCCAGAGGTTTCAACTCGCCGCCAGTGGCTTTTACTTCAACCGGCGGTTTGTTTCTAGAACCAAACGGCTCCCTCGAACCCGAACGAATTTGGTCGTATCAGGCAGGTGTTGAAACCGGTGCTGTCGGATTTGCATGGATTAAAACAACGGCCTTTTACCATGAACTTGAAAATGCACTGATAAAAGAAGAGCAGGGAGCCGGCGCGCCTACTTTTAAAGACATATTTGTCAATAATGGATCAATTACGCGCAGGGGCATCGAACTGGAGTTGGCAACCGTCCCCTGGCACAATATTAGCGTTTTCGGGGGCTCGGCATATGTCCTGGTAGATGAACGTGAAGAATCTGAGACCTATGAGCACTATACTTACAGTATTGGATTGCGTTACGATGACGGGGAGTCCCTGCACGCCGAACTTTTTGGACATTATCTGTATATAGATGTAGATGAAGAAAATGATGCCGATTTCGATGATGTGATCTGGGATTTCAATCTGACCAAAAAATTAGCCACCCAGAACAGGATCAAGCCTGAACTTATTTTTACCGTTCGCAACATATTTGATGGCAACCAATATCCACGCGAAGACAATCGGAATCCTGAAAGATGGATAGAAGGCGGTATCAAATTCAGATTTTAATAGGTATAAACACTTATTATATATGAGTAGTTCCACGGATTGACAACTTATTCATTAATGTAATAAATACAGGGCCATACAGTTTGAGCATGTGCCCTGCTTTTTTTTAATCCTATACTAGGAGGAACATTCCATGGAAGAACGAAAAGAAGATAGAGAGGAAATTGTTGTGCTGGATGAAGGCATCA
Organism: uncultured Desulfobacterales bacterium; assembly: GCA_964452555.1. Taxonomy (GTDB): domain Bacteria; phylum Desulfobacterota; class Desulfobacteria; order Desulfobacterales; family B30-G6; genus B30-G6. Next base: position 6,146 of record CAYVMI010000080.1, on the reverse strand, counting down.
AAATGGACGATATTCTCGGTCCGGACTGGATCTGCTGCTATGTCCAGTTGATACCTTTTAGGTAAACAATTAAACCCCAATAGGGAGGCCGGCGCCTCCCTTTTTTCTTTCTCCCCAATCACCTGCATCTATGAAATACAATTTATCAAAATACCTAAAAGTATATCCGACCAACAACAAGCCAAATCAACTCCTTCTCTATTCCACCAAAAAAACTTCAAGGATTATTATATCCAAAGATAAATTCCAGGCAATTAAAAATGGTGTGCTTTCCTCCGCTGATGAAGTCCTTTTAACAAAACTCGGGATGATCGTACCGAATCAGGAAAAGGAAAAGCAATCCGTTTTAAGCCTGATTGACAGCAAGAACGCTTCAAATCCCGGTTTGAATATCATTGTTGTACTGAATATGGACTGCAACCTGGCATGTATTTATTGTTTTGAAGAAGGAGTTAAGGGCCGGCTTTACATGTTGGAAGAGACGGCAAACCGGCTCATCAGTTTTATTAAAAATAGATTCACCAAAGATAAAGTAACGCTATCCATTGATTTTTATGGCGGCGAGCCTCTTTTAAGCTATAGGTTGATAAAAGTCATATCTTCTAATTTAAAAACCTTCACAGAAAAAAGAGGTGTAGTATATAAGTTTAATCTCGTTACAAACGGCACCCTTTTTAGCAAAAGGGTTGCAGAAGAGCTGGTTCCGCTCGGCCTCGAAAGAGTAAAAATCACACTGGACGGTCCCGCGGAACTGCATAACCGATACAGGCCCTTTATTTCCGGTTCAGGTAGCTTCGACACAATCATTTCCAATATTGAAAGCACATGCGATCTTGTAAAAATAATTATCGGCGGAAATTACGACCAAGACAATTACACAAAATTTGCACAGCTTTTAGACTACCTGGAAGATACCGGCCTTACCTCCGATAAAATTCATACCATAAAATTCGATCCGATCTTAAAGCGCTTTGAAGGCGAGACATACCCGCAAGATTATCACGGCGGGTGTATGTCCATTGATGAACCATGGCTACTTGATGCTGAGAAACTGCTCAGAAAAGAGATCTTGAAAAGAGGTTACCATACACCCAAACCTTTGCCTGCACCGTGCATGATCGAAATAAATGACGCGTTTGTAGTTAATTATGACGGCACAATTTACAAATGCCCTGCCTTTGTAGGCAGAAAAGAATTTTCAATCGGCAGCCTTGATTCCGGCGATGACGATTATACCGCTATCTATAATACAGACTTTTATAAAAATGAGAAATGCGCTGACTGTGAATACCTGCCACTCTGCTTCGGTGGCTGTAGATACATGTCTTTCATTCAACACGGATCAACTGGAAAACTTGATTGCAGAAAAGACTATTATGACAGGACCCTGGAATCATCAGTTAAGGCACATAACTTCTGACGCTTTTGCCAAAGTTTAAAAAATCCGGAATATTGAAGAGTACCCTGCAGCGAGCTGCAGGGAATCTTCACCGTTATGTATATTCCCAGGCTGACATCTTCTAGGCTATGAGGTCCTTTTGCCACGATCCGCTAGGTGCAAATCTTCCCGGACTCATGGTACTTGCCAGTGTTAAGAAGTATCAGACCGCCGATATTCCACCCAAACCTTGCTCATGCCGCCTTACTATCGCCGAAACGTCACCATCTACCTGGAACGAAAAACATGTATTTCAAAGCATTTAGACCGAGTGCCGCCCTTGAGCCCTATATTCGCTCTTACTATTATCTCAATACAGGAACCGAAGGTAGGGGAATAGAAAACATCATGCGCTACCCCACTGATGGAAGCCCAAAGCTAGTAGTGAATTTGGGAGACACATTTCTGGCCGGAGATAATGAGAACAATCTTAAGTCCTTTTCAGGCTGCAGGCTGCTTGGACCGCTAACCCGGCAGCTCATCTCAAAAACAGCCGGCAACTCAACTTTTTTAGCCATCAGATTCATGCCGGGGAAGATTGCAGATCTTTTTAATGTAAGGGGCAGTGAGCTGACAAACGACAGTGTCGCACTTGTCTCTCTTTTGGGAGCATATGGAAAACGTTTGGAGCGACGGCTATATACTCTCGACACTATTCAGCAAATGCTCACCTATATCGAGGATGCCCTGCTCTCACAATTACAACGCCAATCCATATTTGACACTAAAGTTTCAGCAGCCTTGGACATGATAGGGCGCACGAATGGCCAGATCCGCATCCTGGACCTGGCCGATTACGTCGGTTTGAGCCTGCGTCATTTTGAGAGACGTTTCACAAAGCTCGTCGGTCTCAATCCCAAACGGCTTTGCAGAATTAGCAGATTCGCGGGCATTCTTTCCACTTTTGACACTGATCGCAGGCAAACCTGGGTTGCTAAGGCCATGGACGGTGGATATAGTGATCATGCACATTTCATCAGAGAATGCAGATTCTTCACCGGCCTCAGCCCAAAATCCTATCTCGCTCATCGCTCTCCGCTTGAAGTGGCTGTATGGAGTAAAAACAACTTATCTAAAGTTGAAAAGGTCGGTACATTATCGGCGGATATTATCAAAAACCCCCTTTTTAAATGACCGTGAATCCGGGAGATCACTTCCCGGAATCGATACCTGCCGATGCCTCCATCTGGCACACGAACATTCCAGGCTTGTTATTAATCGACATTGTATGTCGTTTTTATTCAATACAGGCCATTTAACCTTATGGTACGATATCTCACTCTCAACCGTACCTGAAAAAAAGCGATCCCAATTTCAAGTATATTCGTAGAAACAGATCTGGCCGACATAGTTTCACCTTGAATTGATTCCTCAGTTTTCAATCTTGGCAAAAAGAGGTAGATATGGAGAAAAAACTAATGACTTTTGGGTTCCTTGTTATTCTCGTAATTATTTGTGGGGCTTTTTTGCTATCGCACTATTACAATCCCGAGCCGTTTAACGAAATGGGACAGACCATGCTTCGATTTGGTCCAAGCAACGACAGCGTCGAAAGTAGATCTCAGGATACCCAGAGAATTAAACTTTTTACCATCGCCGGCATTATTCTATTTGCGGGGTCTATGTTTTGGATCCTTTTGTTGAAGGCAAAAAAGGGCCGCCCTGTGGAGGGTAGTACATTAAAAGAAATGGACTCAACTTCTCTCCGGGATTGGACTATAGCATTACTCGTTATTTCTGTTGGTTTAATAATGCCTATTCTGCTGGCCGTATTATTTGGCTTCAGCCATTTTTGGTAGGAAAAAGTACCGAAAAACAAGTACGATTCTCTAAGAAACTCCTGGTGGCATGAAGTGCTCGGATATCTGCATGTGGGTTAAAACTCAAAATCACCTTGTTATTTAAAATCCTACAGGTTCAATTGTTTACAATATGATCATATTGTACCCGGCAACAGCAAGCTCCGCGGCCCGCTTGACATGCACCTGACCCATGACCTGGGATAATCAGAATTTGAAACCCATTTAAATTAGGTCTGTTTTATATTCAAAAGGGACGAATTCCTTATTCGATATTGTACCTTGGGCGTTCAAATACAGCGCATACCATATGACCTTTTTTTAATCGTTATATTTACCACCCCTGCCCTAACACCCAACCCTGCTTTTTTATTGACATGCCGGGCACTTACTGGAATAAATTGAAGAGTACCCTGCTGCGAGCTGCAGGGAGTCTTCACCGTGTGGAATTCTATCATTTTTGGTTCGCTCGCTAACCCCGCAGCAAGACTTCGGCGAGGAGTTCGGCTATGTCGAATGATCTTGGCGAATTCGAACGCTCACTCGAAGGCCTCAGTCGAGTCGCTACGGGGAACGCGCTCGCTTTCGCGGTTCATATAGAAAAAACATTGGTCCATCCTTAATATTTACAATTGATTCGAGCAATCTCACCCGGATGTTGCACGCCCCCAGGGCGGTCGGTGGCGGGCAGTCAAGGACGCAGTCGCGGTGGTTTACGGCAAGGCCTTGATAACACAGCCATTGGACGCTTCAAGGTGCGTCCGCAGGGTTAAAAATTTTTCTACATTGTCAAAACTTATTCGGGGTACGAACCGCTTCCCTGAAAAACCAGAATAAGATTTTATAAATCATTTTAATTTTAATGCGTTATACCAGCTATAGACAAATTTCATGCAATGTTCGGAATAAATAAGGAGATGGAATGATGATTGAGCAAGAAGCCGCCATAAACTTGATGTATCTCATGGAACTGTCTGAGGACCCGGCCAGTACGGCCCGGTATTTCGAAGAACTGAACCAGTATCTGGGAGATGAAGGCTGTACGTTTTTTGATGAGCCGCTGCCGACACTTTTGAAACCTCAATTTCTAACGGTCGAACAAGTCAATCGTTTGGAGCACGTCGTCAAGGCCATCAGTAGCGCTCTCGGCAAGTTGATTGACCTTTACCTGGTCGATGAGGATCTACGCAACATGATGCAGTTCAGCGACACTGAAAACGAGTTTTTTGCCCTTGATCCTGGCTATACAGTACCGTTGGTGATTTCACGCCTGGATGCTTTCATGAGCGGTTATGATATCAAGTTTTTGGAATTCAATTGCGATTCACCCGCCGGAAGTTCCTATGCCGACGTGATTGAGTCCGCTTTTAAGGCTTTGCTCGAGAAGATGACGGTTTTAAAAAGCTGGCAGATCGACTATGTCAACCGGCAGGAACACCTGCTCAACGCTCTGTTGCAATGCTACGCCGAATTCAGAATCCAGCATACCCAACTTCCGGAAAAGCCGGCTATCGCCATTGTTGATTGGGAAGATGTGATGACAGCTTCCGAATTTGGTTTGCTGCAAAACTTTATCAGCGAACGTGGGTATAAAGCCATCGTCACCAGCCCACAGCAGTTTGAAATCAAGGGGAATCAAATGGTTGCGGCCGGCGAGGTTGTTCATTTGATTTACCGCCGCGTCATTACACGCGAATTGATTGAAAAACGCGGTGAGGCCGAGGCCTTCATTGCGGGGATCAAAGACCATCTGGCATGTGTGGTTAATCCCTTTCGCTCGTTCATCGTGGGCAATAAAAAAATCCTGGCGGCATTGACGGATGAACGCTTTCAGCATATTTTCTCGCAGACTGAGCGCGATGTAATTGCCAGCACGATTCCCTGGACCAAGGTATTGTCGGATAATAAAGTCATGTATCGAGGCTTCCGGGTTGATTTAAAACCTTTTATTATCGACAACCAGGAAAAACTCGTGTTAAAAGCCGCCGTCAGTTATGGGGGCAAAGATGTGTTTCTGGGCCGGGAAACCGTACCGCAGAAGTGGGCATCGGTCGTGGATCAACATATTGGTTCCGAAGCCTGGGTTGTTCAGGAATATACCCCAATACCCCAGGAAATGTTCCCGGTGATCGAATCCGGCCATGTCAATTTTAAACTGAAAAAGGTCAACCTCAATCCTTGGGCCTTTCTGGGTCGATATTGCGGGGCCATCTCGCGAATCTCCGACAATTCCATCGTCAATGTCAGTCAGGGTGGCGGAATTATTCCGACGATTCGATTTAAAAAGCGCAAACACCAACTCTGATGGCAAAATAGAAATTCAATCTCTGCGTTGCGTTTGACGAACTTGAACTTGTCTGTATTATTCTTATCATATGCTACCGACAAAGTCGGTGGTGTTGAATTTGCCATCGAATTATTAACTTTCTACGTATATATAAACTCCAGGAGTTCCAAAACATGTTAAAACATTATTCATTGGAGAGCATCCGCAAGCACCTGGATGCGGGTGCGCTGCCCTTTAGCGGTATTACTGCAAAGGGTAGCGCTGAATTTAAATTCTTAGGCCCGGCAGGTCATGCCGGTGTGGCCTTGCATGCCGGCCATGATGTCCGGCCCGAGGTTGCAGAAAACATGAAAATTAGTCCGGCCGACCGCAGGCGGGAAGAAGATCCCCACACGGAGGCTTTCCTGCAAACATTTCCCATTCAGATTGTGGCGCGATACTCCCGTTTCGAATATGATCCGAATCGGCCACCCCAATCAGCCGTTTATACTACTCCAGACACATGCTGGGATCTGGATGTTTGGCATCGACCTCAAACTGAGGCCGAAAAAGCCGAATCGCTGGCCAAACATCAGGAACTCCACGGTCTGATGGATATCGTTACGGACTATATGCTGCAGAA
>CAYVMI010000079.1:0-18478 GCA_964452555.1 uncultured Desulfobacterales bacterium | reverse complement strand
AAAAGCTACAGCCTATATTATTAGATGGAGCAAAATATGGTCATACTTAAACTCGCATTTCGCAACCTGGTTGGTGCAGGATTGAGAACCTGGCTCAATGTGGGTGTGCTCTCCTTTACCTATGTGTTGATCATTTGGCACCAGGGTCTTTTTAGTGGCATGTATCAGCAGGCTAGCCGAGACGTGATCAAAGATGAAATTGGCGGCGGTCAATATTGGGTGGATACCTATGATCCCTTCGATCCTTTCACTCTGGAAGAGAGCTATGCTCTCATCCCTGAATTCCTGGCCGATCTGATTAGGAATAGACGGGCAATGCCAATATTAATCCGGCAGGGCACCATTTATCCCCAAGGCAGGGTACAGTCGACCCTTGTCAAGGGAATCGATCCGCATCAAACCATATTAGATATCCCCACAGCCGCATTGAGTCAAAAAGATGTGGATCTGCCGGCTATGGTGGGCAAAATAATGGCCGCCAAAAACGGGTTGAACGTGGGGGAGACACTAACCCTGCGCTGGCGCGATGTGCATGGTACCTTTGATGCGGCCGACGCTGAAATCGTAGCCATCATGCAAACCAATGTGCCCACCATGGATTTGGGGCAATTGTGGATCCCTTTGGAACACCTGCGTGAGATGACCCACCTGAAAGACCAGGCTACCCTGGTGGTGGTGGACCAAAAACCGTTTGCGCATGCAGACCAGGCTGGATGGCATTTCAAGGATCATGATTATCTGCTTAAAGACATCCAGGCGATGATTAAATCCAAACGGGCCGGCAGCGCGATTATGTACGCCATACTCCTGTTTTTATCCATGCTGGCAATTTTTGACACCCAGGTGTTGTCCATTTTCAGACGCCGCAAGGAAATTGGTACCCTCATGGCATTGGGCATGATTCGTACTAAAGTCATTGCCCTGTTTACCTTGGAGGGCATGCTGCATGGCATGCTGGGCATTGCTGCTGCTGCGCTGTACGGGATTCCGGTGTTGGTCATTACTGCCGGGAAAGGTATCCCCATGCCCAGTACAGCCGAGGAATACGGTTATGCTTTGACCACGCGGCTTTTTCCCATTTATTCGATTGGATTGATTGGTTTAACCATCGCTATTGTTATGCTGACTGTCACCATCGTCAGCTATCTGCCCAGCCGTAAAATTTCGGGCATGCAGCCCACCGAAGCCTTGAAAGGAAAACTGGCATGATTCGCTTTTTAATCCGCGGTCTGCTCCGCGACCGATCACGGAGTCTGTTTCCCATCCTGATGGTGGCTGCCGGAGCATTGCTAACTGTCTGGCTTTACAGCTATGTCAAAGGGGCCATGGGCGATATGGTTGATTCCAACGCCCGCTTCGACGCCGGCCACGTCAAGATCATGACCCGCGCCTACCACGAACTGGCCGATCAGTTTCCCAATGATTTGGCCCTGCTGGACAATCAGCACATGCTGAATAAACTGTCCCAGGATTATCCGAATATGATCTGGACACCCCGTATTAAATTCGGGGGACTCATGGACATTCCCGATGCCCAGGGTCAGACCCGGTCCCAAGGTCCGGTATTCGGCATGGGTATCGATTTGCACAGCCCGGACTCGCCCGAGATTGAACTCCTCCAGTTGAAACAATCCATCGTTCGTGGCCGGTTGCCCCAAAAACCAGGGGAGATGCTCATCAGCGAAACATTTGCCCAAAAATTGGGGCTAAATATTGATGAAACCGCCACCTTAATCAGTTCCACCATGAATGGCAGCATGAGTATCCACAACTTCACTGTGGCCGGTACGGTTCGTTTCGGCATGGTGGCCCTGGACCGCAGTTCCATGATTGCCGATATTGAGGATGTGCGCTTGGCCTTGGATATGGTGGATGCCACTGGTGAGATCGTGGGGTTTGCACGCGATATGCTGTACGTGGACCATCACATGATTAAGCTTGCCCAGCGATTCAATCAATCCTATCACGAATCGACGGATGAATTTGCCCCGGTGATGGTGAGCCTCAGCGAACAGACCCCCATGATTCGCGATATACTGAAAATGGCAGATTCCATTGGTGGTATCGCGGTGGGGGTGTTTGTTTTCGTCATGTCCATCGTGCTGTGGAATGCCGGATTGATGAACGGTATCCGCCGCTATGGTGAAATCGGCGTGCGACTGGCCATGGGCGAACCCAAAGGCGCCATTTATCGGTCGATGATATTTGAGTCCATTTGTATCGGACTGGCGGGCTCGGCCCTGGGAACGGCGTTGGGCCTTGGCGTATCATACTGGATGCAATACTACGGCCTGGACTTCAGCAGCATGCTGCAGAAATCGACCATCCTCATTTCCAGCGTCATCCACGCACGGGTGACGCCCACCAGTTATTACATCGGTTTTTTACCGGGTTTGTTCGCCTCTGTTCTGGGTACCATGGTTGCGGGAATCGCCATCTACAAAAGACAAACATCGCAGTTGTTCAAGGAGCTGGAAGTATGAGAACCGTAAATACCGCACTGATCTTCATCTTTGTTTTCATCCTGGGGTGTCCGCCCATTTGGGCGCAACAGCCGTCAGCCGAAACCATCCTGGAGAATGTGGATCAAAATCTGTCGTCCCGAAACCGCATATTCAAATCCAAAATGGTGATTCATGGTCGGCGTGGCAGCCGAACTGTAGCATCGCGGTCCTGGGCCGAGGGTGATGAAAAGGCCTTTACCGAGTATTTGGCTCCGGCTCGGGAAAAAGGTACCAAGATGCTCAAATTAAAGGACAAGTTGTGGATGTATGCACCCTCAACTGATCGGACCATTCATATTTCCGGGCATATGCTACGGCAGTCTGTGATGGGATCGGATCTGTCTTATGAAGACATGATGGAAGATAAAAAATTGACCGATCATTATGCGGCTGTAGTCGTCGGAACCGAGCCGTTTGACGGGCGGGCCTGTTGGGTATTGGAACTCACCGCCATTGCCCCGGATGTGGCGTATGCCAGGCGCCTTATATGGGTGGATCAGGAACGGATCATCCCTCTCAAAGAGGAGCTTTTTGCCATAAGCGGCAAACTGCTCAAAAAGCTGGAGCTCAAGGATGTGGTCCGCCTGGATGGGCGCTGGTTTCCCAAACGGATGCTATTTAAAGATGTCCTTAAAAAGGGTAAAGGCACGGAGTTTATCATCGACGAGATCCAATTCGATCAGGACATTCCCAAGCATATATTTTCCAAGGCCGTGCTGCGAAAATAGACGAGTTTCATAATTATATTCCGAGACATGGGATTGTCACAATAATATTCCTTCTCTGTGGATTTGACTTCCAACGTCATTAGGAACATTTTAAAGCAACTGTAGGTGGTTTGGCCATGAAAAAAGCCGTTTTCTTAAATTTCCCCACCCATGGGTGCATCAATGGCCTTCTGGCCACGGCGGCTGAACTGGTGGAACGCAACCATCGACTTATTTATTTTTGCACCGATGAATTCAAGCCTAAGATTGAGCGAACCGGGGCTGAATTTCGCTCTTATCAGGGTATGATCAATGATTTTAAAATTCAAAACTACGATTTGTTCAAGGCCCTCAAGCGCAGCGTAGACATGACGGTGGATAAATTGGATCACAATCTGGATGCCGTTCAAAAGGAAAATCCGGATTACATTATCCACGATTCCTTGTGCACCTGGGGCAAGTACATGGCCGGAATTCTCCGGCTTCCGGCCGTCAATCTGATGCACTCATTTCCAGTGAACCGAGCATCCATGTCTCTTAATTCGAACACGGCGCCCATGCTGATCAGAGTCGGCTTATACAAACTCATTTCTTTATTACAGAAGAACAGCGCAAAGAAAGCGCTTCAAAAAAAATATAATCTAAACATGTCGCTCAGCGATGCCATGATTAACCGAGAGGGCCTCAATATCGTTTACACATCGCGGTATATGGAACCTTCAATTTTTAAAGCCGAAACGAGCTATCGGTTTGTGGGGCCGTCGCTGTTTTTTAAGGCCGATCAAGGCGATTTTAATTTCAACAGCTTAAAAGGCGGGAAAGTCGTTTATATATCTCTAGGAACCCTGCACAACGTCAATCCGGGTTTCTACAATATCTGCATCGAAGCATTCAGGGGAACAGCGTATAAAGTGGTTATGTCGGTGGGCACCGAAACCGATTGGAATCTGTTTCAGAATCTACCGGACAATTTTATCGTAAAACAGAGTGTTCCTCAACAACGCCTGCTTGAACACGCGGATCTTTTTATCACCCACGCCGGCATGAACAGTGTTAACGAATCCATCTGTTGCGGTGTTCCCATGGTGCTGCTGCCACATCATTTCGAACAGCAATTGATCGCTGACCGGGTCCGGGAGCTGGGCATGGGTGAGATCATGAAAATCAATAAAATTACATCTTCCACACTGATCGGCATGGTGCATAAAATATTTGCAGATGCGACTTATCGAAACCAGGCTTTAGCCTACCAATCCATCTTCAGCCGGGAAGAAAAGGTCTCTCACATAAAGGCCGCCGACGCCATAATCGGCTATGTTGAATCCAAGCAATAGGTGGTTATTCTATAATTAGTGCCGTTTTTCGAACGAAGGGAGGATTGTTCCGACGAAAACGATAGCTAGAAGCTGTCTCAAGAATAGGATTTTTGGTTCCCCACGGCATGCTCGCGGTCAAGCACAAGATCAAGGCATGCGAAAAATTATCAAAGGCAGATGCCTGATATTTCGAGGATTATTATTATAGCACAACATATGATATCTACCCGTCGCAAGCGGGCCAGCCAAAAGAATTTTTTTAAGAAAGTTCTAAACGGATTTGATATGTCGACACAGGCCGCCACAAAAATTCCAGCCTATTTATTTCTAGCATATGTTGCGCTGATATGTTTTCAGCCTTTCTGCTTTGCGTCGGAATACCTGGTGGTCGATGTCATGGAAGGTGACATCATCAAAGTCCTTCATGAGAATACATCAATTGAAGTTCGGTTGGCCGCCATTGATTGTCCGGAAATCGGTCAGCCATGGGGTGAGCAGGCCAAACAATTTACAACTCAAATGGTATTGAAGAGGCAAGTTACCCTAGGGCCCATCGGTGTTGACCGTCAGGGTCGAATCCTGGCCTGGGTTTTTATGGATGATATCGATCTTAACAAAGCTTTATTGCGGGCCGGACTGGCCTGGCATGAGCGCAGACAATCCCGGAACTCCTTGCTGACGGCCCTGGAGATGGAAGCGCGGGCAGCCAAGAAGGGGCTTTGGTCCCAGCCCGATCCCATACCGCCATGGGAGTGGCGACAAGCCAATAAGATATAGCTTATCAACGGTCCAGCTCCGACCTGACGGCTATTCCTATGGTCGCCATGGTATAAGGTTTTTTGACATAGGGCCCCGCCCCCAGTCTTTGAGTTTCTTTGACTTCCTCGGTTTCACTGTAGCCACTGGCAATAATGGCCCGTTGCTCAGGGCGAAATTCCAGGATTCTTTTATAAGTTTCAAGTCCGTTTATTGTGCCCATGATCATATCCAGCACGATTAAATCGGCTGTTTGCACCCTCAGAAAGTCGACCGCGTCCTCTCCGCTGGCAACCGTTTTCACATCATAATTCAATTCAGATAGAAGTTTGACGGCTATGTTTCTTTGTTCCTCCATATCATCGACCACTAGTATGGATTCGCCTTTGCCTTGGTATGCATCCATGGAACATGATGGGCAATTTTTTTTCAGTTGTTTGCGTGTGGCAGGAAAATAAAGCCTGAAAGCTGTGCCCCGGCCAACAGAACTTTCTACATCAATATATCCATGATGATCTTTTACGGCGCCCCACACAACCGCCAGACCCAATCCGGTTCCACTTTTTCCCATCTTTTTCTTTGTAAAAAAAGGTTCAAAAATTTGCCCGATGTCACTGTCAGCAATACCGCTGCCTGTGTCTCTGACGGTGAGGACAACATAGTCGCCTTCATCAATGGTGTCATAACCCCGTATCGGCCGGTCAATATATTGATTATGGGTTGTCACCAATACCTTCCCGCTGCTATTCATGGCTTCAGCAGCATTACTTACTAAATTCATGACTGTTTTTGACAAGTGGAGAGCTGACCCTACGATATTCAGGGGACTGGGATCAAGCTCGACAGTGATTTCTATCTCAGGATGCTGAGCTTTCAAATCAGACATCTCGGGGCTTTCAAAATACTCGGAAATGATCTCATTGATATTGATAATTTCGGTGGCAGAGATTCCGCGCCTGGCAAGAGTCAAAAGGTCTTGTACCAGCGCCGCGGCCTTTTCGCCGGTTGATTGAATGGTCCGAATAGGTTTCCGAAGAGGACTATCATGCGGCAGCTGCATCAACAGTAAATCAGGATAGCTCACCAATCCGGATAGGATGTTATTCAAATCATGGGCTACACCACCGGCAAGCGTACCGATGGCTTCCATTTTTTGGGCACGCTGGATTTGCTCTTGAAGATCGTGTTTCTCGCTCATGTCAACCAGACAACCCCTGAGACCAACCGGTTTGTCCCCATCAAGAATTGCGCTGGAATGAAAAAGGGCCGGGAATGTGCGGCCGTCCTTTCTTTTAACCGAATGTTCGACCAGGCCGATCTTATGGCCTGCCAGGATTTGTTGGAAATATGCGCCCCCATTGTTATCGTTTCCTATAGAAATAATATCAAAGGCACTAATCCCGGTTTGAAAATCATTGAGATTGTAGCCCAGGCATTCAAGGCCGTTTTGATTGATATAGGTAAATTCTCCTTGATTATCGATTTCGAAAATGGTCTCCGGCAGCAGATCTGCCAGGGCTCGGAAGCGTTCTTCACTTTTGCGAAGTGCATTTTCGGTGTCATAAAGCTGCATAAATACAAGCAAAAGGAAATAAGAAAGAGCAGGTGCCAGGAGCAACGGGATTAGCACTGCCAGAAATAAGCCTTCAGTGAGGGGTGAATCCGTGAAAGCAGAAAGCAGAAGGCGTAATGTCGCCGAAAAAAATATCGCGAACGCTGTGATTAAGATAGCAGAGCGAACCGGACCGGCTTTTTTCAAGAGCAGATGAATAATCCGGTAAGCCCTATTAAAGGTAAGCGGTGATTTTTTTTGTTTGGAATTGGTATCGCTGGAAAAACCAGAAGCGCTCGTGCCCATTTATTATACCCGAGTCAATATCCGTTTGTTGCCAAAAAACGCGTTGAGATTCAAATGCAGAAGCACGGGGTATATAAAGGATTTGCGAAAAGGAGTCAATATTATATCAAAGATGCCATTATAACCGTGATCTGGTGATATGCCATTTGGGATTTGGGCTACACTGATTGGTGTTCGGATTGCCATCTTTATATAAAACAAAATCAGAATGATCGTACAATCAAAGGGATTATAGCTGAAAACATCCACCAGCTGCTTTGGCCGATATCATTTACCTTAAAAAAGGCGATGGTCTTTAAACACCATCCGCATCCGGTTTCCGTATATACCACGGCATCACGAGATTCAGGCTCATATAGACCACGCAATGACATCCTCAAAAATGTGTCATCCTGTGGCTAAGCGATGCAGGCAAAGGGATCGAATTCTAAATGTTTAAACTATTTTAGTATTCCTAGAGATTTTTAATGGACGACCCCATCTTCAGGCCTGAGGTAGTTCACATGTTTGGTGCCCTTAACTTCGTTTTCATAATGAACAAGATAATCTCGAATTTTTTGCTTGTTTTCACTTTCAATGGCTGCAAAATGTTGCCTATCGAAAGTATAATTGGGTAAGTTCCTGTAGGATGTTAATGTCTCGTTCCATAATTCATGTCCCGGGCTAAGGGGAACAAAATGGAGTCTTCCCCGCCACATTCCCATTCTGATGCGAAGCAGAACGTAATATACTCTGTTTGGCAGAAGATCCGCTTCGAGCGGAGACTTGTACTCCGACCATGTTACAAAAAGATGTTTGCCCGGGTCGCACTCATATTGAAAGGATTCTTTTCCCCAGCTCTCCCCGATAAGCTTGTCCCCATCCCAGATGGTAAAGTGCGCGGCCCGGCCGTACCCGGAAGGCCGGATGAAATGTACGATTGCTTTTCCCTCGCTGGGTTTTATTTTGGCTGGTTGCGGGGTCATATATGGCCTTTTCAGTCCGCATCCCGATACAGCCGTAGCCACTATCAACACTATTCCGAGCCAAACCAGATGTCTTTTCATATTCCATTCCTCCCCAGGCGATGTCTTTTCTTTTTTACATTCTTGACCCAATCACTGGATCAAACAGTTAGCGCTTTTATTTTTTCCCTAATGGAAATAATATACTTTTTCAAATCAAGCTTGAATATTTGCTCTTAGAAAATAAGAGCAAGAAGATGGGATTTTATACCGGCGGGAGTATGCCAAGCTGTTTTTTGTGCGTCAACATATTTTTAAAGCTGTCCGTATCAAAAAGTGGCAGACAGGGATTTATTCTCTCTGGTCCTTAGGAGTTCGATTGACTTTCATGCATAATAATGAGTAAATGCATAAAAGGGCCTAAACTGCATTGATTTGGGCTAACAATATATACAATCTGCTTGTCGAGGAAAAAATGGGATCGGATATCACGTGGGTGACCTGTGTTCATGTTGTGAAGGGATTAGCCGACCATGTTGAAATGAGGCCTGAAAAAATGTGCCTGTGTTCAGCTTGTGTGGAGAAGGTACACCTGGTTAAAACCAATGAAATTTGCATTATGGATCAGGACCGTCTGGAGGGCATCCTTACGGATATACAAAAGATCGAGGGTCTTTGGCATTTGGGCAAATATCGAGATCAAAACGGAAATTTTGCCATTGAACGAAGAAGCCGGACAGAAAGGCGATCGGGTGCAGATCGCAGATTGGGTGGCGCCTATGCAGATACAGACCAGGAGCGTCGGGATCAAGATCCCGATAGACGCATTGTTGATCGCCGCACAGGGATTCGATAAACTTAGCTAAAAAGAGCTCTCGGGGAGTTTTTTTAATGTCTGGCCAGGAAATGTTATCAGCGACTGCAGCGCCCAAACTCATGCATAAGGCATCCTACGATGCGCTAATACATTCAGACAGTGTCCGCTTTCGCTGCTGATAGCATTTCCAAGCCAGACAAGAATTTGAATGAAAACACCCCGACCCCTATACTAAAACAATTTTCCCATCTAGCAAAATGCCTTGCTGTTCCGAACACTACGAAACAGCAAGGCATTTTTTAACAATCAGCTTTATCGGATGGTTAATCCTGCCCCATCTTTTGATAGGTGTAATTTTTGTAGTGTGGCAGCATATCGAGAAAATGGGGATCAAAGACCGGCTTTTTATCCGCACCGGCACTGATTTGGCCGCTTTGACCCAAGGGCCAGCGGCTATATCCCACAGCACCTTCGGGCCTGAGTTCCACGATTTGAATATAGGTGCCGATATTGTTATCCCACATCTCGGCTACCGGCCCGAACATATTATGCTTAAATGTGATTTTACTCCGGGGTGCCTGCCATGAAGCCGGATCTTCATTGTTGAATTTTTCTTTTAAAGCCCCGGCGGTCTCTAAAAGGGTTTTCAGGAAAATGTCTTCCACGGTTTCAACCGCTTGTGTGTTGGTGTCGTCGAAATAATTGCGCGAGACGGGAAGCGTCGAGGCTGTTCCGTCGATGCAACGTAAAAAGAGATTGAACAAGCTGCTGCGCACCAATTTGAAGTCTTCGATGCCTTCAAATTCATCTTTAAAGGTAGCCTTTATAGCTCTGGGTAGCCATTCCAGGAATATAGTCTGACCGGCCTGAAAGCGATCGTCATGGACCACATCGATTACTGATCTACCGTCCCAGAAAGTCAATACCTTCAACATCTCCACCAGAACGGGTTTGTCTGCTGCAGCCGCCATCTTAACCGCGCCTGACATGGCCGGCAGAATATCCTTGCAGAGGATCCCGTAGGCATTATGCTGCGGATAGTAGGTTCCGGCAGCACCTGCGTATTTCATAAAGGACTGATTGGCCTGCATATTCATGTTTTTGGCATCGTTCAGGGTTCCCAAAAGCCATAAGGCCCTATGATGCCGGCCGAATTGATAGTCGGGATTTTCACCATCCGGGTTGCGCATGTCCGGCGATGCTTTGTTATTCCAACCGGTCACAAAGCCTTTAGCAGGATTGATGACACTGGCGTTCGGTAAATAGCGGCCGGTCCATTCCGCACGGCCGGTGCCCGGAAGTGGTAGCCTGGGATCATATCCTTCTGTTCGTTCCGGATTCAGGCCCGTATGAAAGTATCCAATATTACCGTGTATATCCGCATATGAGGTGTGCAGAGACGTCATGATCAAGGCGGCGCCTTCTGCAAATTCGGTGGCGTTTTTGGCCATCATCATCTTAAGCCAGCCGTCGCTGGAAAGTACTTCTATCTTCCAATGGGCTATCTTTTTGGTATAAACCTTATCGATCTCAGCGGTGGTCGGGTCAAAAGGAAACGGCGAGAACACCGGCCCATGCACGGTCTGGTATATGGCGACTTCTTTGGTTTCGCCACCGGCCACCTTTATCTTTTCGATCCGTTTTTGCATCTTGCGCCATGTTCCGTTGAATAAATATTCTTCCTTATTGAATGGATTTAATATTTCCTGGTACACGTCGACGTTGTCACACATGCCAACCATATGCGACCATGCCAGGAAGTGGTTGTGGCCGATGGGCACCAGGGGTAAGATGGGGAATGCCATGCCGACAACGTCGAAGCGACCGCCCTTGAGTTCCACTTCATTGATAATGCTGGGAACCGAATGGCCCATCTGGGGCTGCCCCACCAAAATGGGATAACCTGTTCCGGTTATTTGGGGGGAAAGCGTCCAGGTGTTGCTGCCAAGTTTTACCGGTGCGCCAACACGTCGAGCTTCGTTGAAGGCCTGTTTTGAAAGCAATTGTTCTTGCCTGGTCCACTTGGCGATTGTTGTGTCTTCATCCAGATAGGCAGGCATCCCTGCGCTTGTTTTGATTGTCGGAATGAACTTTTCGCCAATGTGTTCATCCATATAGGTAGGGGCTGCCGGGTCATTGATCCAGCGCCAGTCATTGAAGGCCGCCCATCCCGCTTCTTTGCCCAGCCGTTCGGTCAGAAGCTGCAAGGCATTCAGATTCTTTAATTCCGAGCCGCCGATCATGCCAAAGCGCCGCATCAGGCTCTTAAAAAAAGCCAGGATATCGGATGCTGTGAAATGCTGAGGTTTCAACTTGAGAGCCAAAAACTCCATGGGCGTTAATTTCGGGTCTGCCAATACTTCATTGACCCGCCGATTCACACCTCGCAAATAGGCCGAATATAGTTTGCGGGCATCGGCCGAATGCTGCTCAAACATCGTGCGGTATTCATCTTCGGTGTAGCCCATAAGCCGGTTTTGCATGTCCGAGGGTACCAGATTGGGCCCAAAGATCTCGGCCAAGGTTCCCCGCCCCCAACGTTTGTTCAACTCCATCTGCCACAGGCGATCCACAGCGGTGATGTATCCGAATTCTTCAAATAACTCTTCTTCGGTGTCTGCTTTGATGGATGGTATGCCGTATTGGTCGCGGACAACCTCAACTGCACCCCAGGCGGATGTGAAACCCATTAAAATCAGGAGAAAGAAAACCGCAGTAGTTTTGATCAGTCTCATTCCGAACCTCCTTTCGCATTAGGTTTGTCGTGCTGTGTATGGCTTGATGAAAAATAAAAATCCCATTTCTTGGTTAAAGAAACAGGATTCTGTGATCCATGGATTGACCACCTCCGATCAGGAATTGGTGCATTATGGTGATTACAGATTAGTTAGCACATTGTTTTTAGTGAAGTCAATAATGGCCATTATATGCGCACCAGAAAAATCGGTTGTTCTAGATTGTATAAACGGAGGTCAGCGCACAGGACAGTACGATACTCTTTTTTGGCATCCCCTTGACCAATCAACTCATTTTAGGTATCAGTTAAACATCTGCTCAAGATAAATCCGATCTTAAATCAAATCCCAAAAGCTGTCAGCCAATACAGCTGTAAATTGACCTCACATTACTGCTTCCACTTCCAATATGGTAGCTGGGTAGCAAATGCTTTAACAAAACATAAATGTTCCGGTGAAAAAGGATGTAAGCGATCAAGATCTGGAAAGGATTCTGACAGCAAATAAAAAGCCGCTATCTTCAGCCCCGACAATACAGTATCATTAATAACTAGGAGAGGAGTCTTTATGGCAAACATTGAAGTCAATTTGAAAGGCTACGATATTGTTGTGGCTGTTACGCAGCAATCCATTAACGAATCGATAGCTAATTATTTATACCAAATCGATAAGCAGGTAGATTTATACTATACGGTGGACAGCAAAGGAGAACTCGTTCGCGTAGCAAGCGAAGATAAAGCCAGCTATGTCTTCACGGGCATTCTTGATTATGCAGAACAAAGCGGGAAACCGATTCCGATCGTCACGCTACACGTACCCGGCGAACCTCAAATGATACACTACAATATCACCTTCAGAAAAGCGACATTCTATTCTAAGACTGAGCCTAAATTCAAATTAGAACAAACCGAGGAGGACGAACCCTGGGTCATCCGTCTGCGCGTCAGCCTGGCTTTACAGGAAGCCGAGCTTGAGAAGCTACCCGAAAAAGTCCGCGAAAAAATAAAAAAATATGTTCAGAATCTAAGTCCGGACATGTTCTCGATTCAGCAATTGTATGTTGATCTAAATACAGCCGTTTTCGACGAATTTCAAGGTATGCAGGGCATGACCAGTTTTGCCCAAGGTGTGTTCACGGCAATCATCAAGGATTATATACAGATCCAGAAGAATCAGGGGGACATTCTGTTTGGTATTGGGATAACCCATGCGTCGTCGGAGATTGTACCGGCGGCTACATTTCTGCCGACCGCATTAAACTTTTGCATTACGCCTTATCAGGACAGCACAGGGGCAGCAAAACCGGAATTAGATACCCTAAACTACCTGGTCATGACCCAAAATCATATCTCCCCAAGAGATATACCGCAATCTTTTGATTTCAATTGGGTCGAAGACGAGAGTGATCATGGTGTCATGGCCATCAGGCGGGAGCTCATCATACCGTTCATAACGGATCAGTTGAATCCGATATTAGCGAAGTTGTGCCCCAAGATAAAAGTGTCGGCTCAGAATAGAAGCATAGAGCTGCTACCCAATGAGGCCGCAATCGGTTTTAAAGTACTCCCGCGATCCTCGCATCCGAACGTAGCTAGGGCCGACTATGAGGTTACCGATGACGATTCTTATTCGACCCCGTTGTGGCAGTTCTGGGATATCCGTAAAATTGATGCAGTCAGCAACTACAGCATGACGTGCGTCATCTCGTTACCCGAAGACAAAAATAACATAATTCATATTAATGGATCCATTATTGCTGATTTGAAGTTTGTTCGTGAGAATTTATCCATTGGCGGCGGGCTCGACAAGATCGAAATGCCAAAAACGATTTTTGACTGGAGTGTGGATCTTGTACTGAGAATGGACCTGTCACAGAAGGGTCAGCTCGATTTGACGTATAAAAATGACAGCTTTGAGAGCAAGCCCAAAGTTGAGCAAAAGCATGAAACCTTCTGGGAGGAATGGTGCCGAAGCGTATCGGGGTCAACCCAAATTTTTGCAGAAGAACTTGGCGGCATGCGGGCTGCGGTGAAAAGCCATATTGTTGACCATATGGTCGATTCACTGAATGAAACGCTTAAATCGGCCAACGCTTTTATTTTTCCCGGGGGAAATACTTTTTTGTTTAAAAAACCCATATTTTGTCACAGCGGCGATCTAACATCTACCATAACATACCTACTACCGACAGTATAAGGAAACCTGCCATGAATAAAATTACGCATTCAAGCGAACTCATGAAAAATCAATTGGCCGCTACTGTACTGCCTGCTCGATCCCAGTTTGAAGCCCTGCAAACCGGAAATGGCAATGCGTTGTTTTTTTCCATCAGTGACAACGGAAGGTTCTATATGAGTGTGGAGCGAAATGACGCTCAGATCGGATGGAACGGTATCAATCTATGTGATGGGTTGCCAAATTTTTCAGATGGCAAAAGCAAGGCCAAGAAATTCGCGGTGTCCCAAAATATGGAAGATGGCACCATCACAATTGCCTTAGCTGTAAGTATGAATGGCGAAAAGTCCGACCAGCTCTTTATAATGAATAATCTGAAGGACAAACCAGACGCCGAATGGCTCGATCCTGGCGGAAACGCGGCCAGAAAATGGATTCCGCGCATATTCGAAGACCATGGCAATGCGGAAACAGGCCTTGACATCGCCTATGTGCATTTAAGCAAAACCGCCGAACCCGGAAATGTTCCCATTTTGATCGCGGGCCTGCGTGACGATGATTCCGATATGATCCAGAATTATGTGGTTGAAACAAACGCAGCCAGGAAAACAGGTATATGGAAAAAATTTCAAACGGCGGAAGACTACAGCCAAATGCACAGTCTCCACATAGGCAAGCCCTCCGTTTCAAGATACGCCGGAATGTACGAACTTTATGCAGCCGGTGATGATATATCGCTCACTTTCACCCCGCTTAAATCCATATATGGGACGTCAAATGTTTTGAAGCTTACGCCGCCAGAGGGCGCTAGCGCTTTGGGTGTTTCGCAGGTTGGTAAAAAAGAGAATACCGATCTTTATGTGGCCGGAGACGCGGGCGTCCATCTTTATGCGTCGGAAAATCAAACCAACTTTGCCAACGGTATCAGGATTGTTGAAAGCAATCTTTTTAAAGGTGCCGGCAAACTTTATGTTCACACCGTGAACGGGAAAATTGTACTTTTTGCTAAAAATAGTATGGGCCAACTGGTTTACGCCCAATGTAAGCACGAGAACAGGATGAATGCCAAAGAATGGTCCTGCCCGGTACCGATTCAGGCCAATGTCGAACAAATCACCTCATATTTGAATAAAAAAAATGGTGCCGAAGAAATCTTTATACATCTGGACGGACAAAGGCTTGAGCGTTACAGCAGAGACCCTGTAACGACTGCGTGGAAAAAAAGCGCCATACTGCTCGAATCGCTGGAAGACGTCATTGAATTCCATTCCTACACGACGAATATCATGGTGCGCGATGAAGATGAAATCCCCTTGCCCAATACCCGCGTTAAAATAAAACCTTCAAGCCCTTGTGGTCTATATATCAACCATAAATACTTTTTCCTGCATAACGATGAATCCATTGAGATAGCCACCGACTTTCAAGGGAAAATTACAATTGTTCAAAAAACCATCGGGCTCCGTTGCGTTAGCTTAGCAGTGGAAATACCGGATAGTCCCCCAATAGCTATCTCCCCGATGAAAAAAATACATCAAAAATTAAAAAATGCCGAGGATCTATCCTCTATCGTTGTAACCGATGAAAAGGGCAATACAGCACATCTTTTGCCAAAAGATCTGCCCGACGACCAAAAAGAGGCCGTCAACAGGACTGTATCCCAGTTAAATGCGATAAATGTTTCCGAGGGTGGCATATTAACAACTGCACCCGGTAATGATTTGCCTTCTGAAACCCATATTTGGGGCGCCGATCATCGAGATGGTGGCTTTGATTTTTACCAGGGCAATGACGCCATGCAGGCCTTTGGCTTAACAGCCAATCCAGATGGATCGATTTCAATGAAAAGGCGTAGCATCCAACTGGATGATATCATTGCGGAAAGCATAGAATTGGCGGTCGGGGATCTGTTCTCCTGGATCAAACATGCGTTTGAGGATGTGGCCCGCCATATCATTGCCTTTTTTGATGGCGCTTACCATCTGCTCATAGAAATCGGCGGCTTGGTCTACCGGTGTGTACTGGAAACCGTGGGCGATGTTTTGGATGGGATCGCGTTTGTTTTTCAAAAAATTGAGGTCGGTGTCGGAAAGCTTGTCCAATGGCTTGGATATATTTTCAGCTGGAATGATATTCTTCTATATCAGAGACTATTTTACCACATGCTGGATTTAATGCGCAAAAAGGTTTTGACTGACATAGACGGTCTCGAAACTCAGATCGAAGACGGCATCCGGCAATTCAAGCTACATATCGATAAAATGGCCGGCCTGGATACCTCACACGACATGTTTCAGCAAAAAACAACTGAAGCCGTAAAGTCCGCAGCTAAAAAGCACCCCCAATCTTCCGAACTTCATGGTTCACCGGTGCTGAACTGGATTTACGACCACACCCTGGCCTATCTGGATGTAATCAAAATCGATCCGGATAACCTTCAGGAGTTATTAGATGAAATTGGAAAGACCCTTGAAGACCTGGCCCAAAAGGATATAGCGGTTTTCGATAACGCCTTAAAGGAATTATACAATGAAGTAATAAAAAATATAAAGTCGCTGACCATTCAGGAGCTTTTTCAAAAACTGGGAGCCATTATCAGCAAATTGATCGTCGAACTGGCCGGCGATCTGGCTATCACCCTGTTGCAGGCGGCAAAGATTGTGATAGAAGCGATCTGGCTCGTCATAACCACTGAAATTAATGTACCAGTTATAAGTACGCTTTATAAGCGTGCGACCGAAGGCGGCAAGCTGTCCTTATTGAATCTGGCATGTTTGATGGGCGCCATCCCCGCTCAGGTTGGCTGCAGAATTGTCGGTATGCCCTGCCCATCCCAGGCATCCATTGATTCATTTCTTAATACCGAAAGTCTTGAAGATTTTATCTACGCCCTTGAAAACGAAAAAATAACAAAGACTGGAGACAATCAAACACATGGCGATTTCAGGAAGCTGAGCGCTTCACTACAGGCCCATATGGAGACAAGTGATCTTTCAACAAACACGCCGGCAGAGAATCGAATAAACAGTTCAGCAACCTGGGTCGATTGGGTTTTTGTAGCAATGGAGTTTGGTAGGTCGCTATTGTACGTCGGCGTTGCTTTGGGTGATAATACAGAAGGTATAGAGGGCATTATCACTCCGGAAACCTCTGAAAAGGAGAAACTGCCCACTGCCATAAAAATTATCTATTTAATTAGATCTATATGTTCCCTATTAATGACCGTCTTTAGCATATTTAGGCTGATTGTAGCCATCCACAGAAAAATTGGCAATGCATTCTTTATAATCGTATTTCTTGTGTTTATGTTTTTATTTGTGATTTTGGACTGGATTATACTCCTGGGCAAATTTATAAAGAAAAAATGGGAAAAAATAAGTCCATATTTCAACGTTCTTGATGCTGTTGTCAGTGTGATTCTTGGATTTGTGAGTATGGCGAGTGCGATTGTTACAGTTATTGACAGGCTGAAAAACAGGAACAGCTACTACGGCGATACGCAGGAAGGGCAAAACCTGTGCACTCTGGATTGCATGATAACCCTAAATGCCGCAGTTCGGACTTTAGTGCGGGTTTGTGTATCACCGGCACTTATAATGAATAAATATATTGGCCGGATTGATCCGGAACCGGAAACCCAGATTGAAACTAGAGCAATTATTATGAACGTCATTTTTTGGGCTGGCCCGTTTGCGATTATATTGTCGCTGGTAAACGGTATTATTTATTCCATTGAATGTTCAAGCGGGCGCAGTATTGATGTTCATGCGTTGCCGTTTACATAAGAAATTAGTTTTTTAGTTGTTTGTAATCAGGGTTTTGGATTAATTCGTTCCGTTTTCCAATCTGATTTCTTTACATATAGCAATGCGTCCTTTAATTCATCGTTTTGTTAATAAAAGGACAGGTACTTTATCACTTTAAGTAAGATGGCTATACACTGCTGAAGAATACATCTCACAACTTACAGATTTAATAGGAAAAAAATAGAAACGCAAAAAATGAAAGCTAATAGCAACAATAGGTATCGTTTTTTAAATTTCTTTTCACTCTTTTCTTCATATTTGGAGTGCTCTTTGTTGTCGCTGGCTGTACTTCTCATAACTTCAGATTTTAAATCTAGGCAGGTAGAATAGGATATGGGCATAAAAAATATATTATTCCCAAATCTCGATTTCTCATTTAGCCTAATCCATGTAAAATATGGGAAAAAGAACGTGTAAACTGCTTTTATATCGCTTATGGAAATGCTAATTTCACTTCTATAATTTGAGATATATAAAATATTTCTATCAACACTTATTTTCTTTAATCTTATTCCAACTACATAAGAATATGCTAAAAACCCTCCACCCACAATCCATATAGGAGAGTGGTGGGAAAGGTTAGGAAAGTGATTAAACTGATAGAACACAATTAGTATATAAAACAATTCTAGTAAAAGGGCAAAAATCATCACAATTGGTAAAAGGATCTTATAAATATAGGTATAATGTGTAGAAATAATTCTTTTCAAAAATGTATCTCCGTTCAAGCATAAAAAAGTAAAACATGTCTCCGTGATTATGGAAGGAACTGGTGCTCAGACCCTTTTCATCAACCCTAATTAGATGAGGGGTCGGGGAGTTTATCCCAAGACCTCGGTTTTAATTTTCCAAGTTGATCG
>CAYVMI010000078.1:0-18876 GCA_964452555.1 uncultured Desulfobacterales bacterium | reverse complement strand
ATGGATCCGAACCGGCGTTTTGATATCTGAGCCATTTCACCATGCCGCTGCGGGCCGCCGCCAACTTGGCATTCAAAAAAATGCTGTAGACACTGTCGGTCTTTATTTCGGCCCGTGTCAAAACTGATCCGAGGGTGTCTCCGGATTCCGGGGATAGATTCAGTACGTTGGTATCTATGAACCTTTCGGTTTGGATTTCATTGCGAAGTTTGCCGTATACATGGATTTTAATCATACCCTCTCCGTTGTTTATTGACCGTGATGATATTGGTATTCTCTCATCTTAGAGAATTGAAATCCAATACACATTGACTTAAGTCAATCTCATAAAAACCAATTTATTATGTTTACCCATCAAATTTCTAACAAAATAGATTTATAATTTAAAAAGCGGCTTCAACGCTTTAGCTAGTGCCCAAGAACAAGGCGTGGCCTGACATAAGAGCGCAGCATACTTTTAGTATGTGAGCATTTTAAAGAAGGTCACAACAAAGTTATTGGGTACTATATGAAGTGTTGAAGCCGCTTTTAAGAGGCGCCGTAGGAATGCAGCCCCGGCAAATAGTTCACTCCGAAATAGGTAAACAGCACCGCCATAAATCCCAATATCGAAAGATAGGCGATTTTTTTGCCGTACCAGCCCCGGAGCAGGCGTGCATGCAGCAGGGTCGCGTACACAAACCAGGTAATCAGAGACCAGGTTTCTTTGGGATCCCAGGACCAGTAGCTGCCCCAGGCAGAGTTGGCCCATACGGATCCGGTAATAATGCCGACCGATAAAAACAAAAATCCGAATAGCACCATGCGGTGGGTCATATCATCAAGAATGCGTTGTTTGGGTAAAAAGGCCAAAATACCTTTTCCGTCGGTGCGGGCCTGCAGCCTCAGAAGAAACATAATGCTGACTCCGAATGCAATCGCAAAGGCCGCGTACCCCAGGAAACAGGTTAAGACGTGGGCAATAAGCCAGTTGCTTTTTAACACCGGCACTAATGGCTGAATCCGATCATTGATGTTGGGCGACATGGAGGCGTAGGCCATTGATAAAAAAGCGATGGGTGTAGCAAAAGCACCCACATAAGCGTTTCTATAGCGATATTCGATAACCAAATAAATAACGCCTATGGTCAGTGCAAAAAATATCAGCGATTCGTACTGATTTGACATGGGGGCGTGGCCGATGCCCAATTGATATGATTCCACCCAGCGTAAAATAAAACCGGCCAGGTTGCCCGAAACCGTTATAACCGCTGTCCAAGTAGCCAGTTTGCCCGCAAACGGCTTTTGAAATATCCACGCGGCCAGATACAAGGTCGCGGCAATAGCATATCCAAAAGTTACTACCGATAGTAGTTGTGAACTGTCCATTCCTAACCTCAAATTGACGGTTTCGTCAGATGCCCAACTTCCTCGTTGGGCAACACGCACTTGAATTTGAACATCTGACCTTACCGTCTGTTCATATTTTTAGCTTTTATTTGTGATGCTTCTCAGTTACGCTCCGTTTACAGTTTTCATTGAACGTCATATCTCGATCGTGGGGCTGATACCCAAAAAATGTTCCAATTTAGTCTGTCTCTTTGGTTTCTGCCAATGTACGGGCCAGGTTTTTAATGGTTCGTTCCATGCCCAAGGGATTCTTGTTAGCCTTGCCGAAGACCCTGACTTGGCTTTTTTTACCTTTTTTACTGATGTCGATGCACACCTGTTGGTGAGACATGAAAAAAGTAATCAGGATACCGGCAATCATAATAATAAAACCTGAATAAACCACCCATACTCCCGGATCTTTGACGATCTGCAGCCCGGAATAATAACGGATATCCTCCGGGTTCTGTTTGACTTGTTCATGTTTATGCTCGTGAACCACCGAGATGATCACGTTTCCCCGTCTCATTCTATCAAATTTGGGGAAATGAATCGGCAGCGTGACCTCTAAGGGTTGCCCGTCGGGAGGTGTTAGAATCCCAACCAATGCTTGACCGATATTCTGACCCATAAAGGAGGCGGACTCCCGATACTCCATAAGGACGAATTTGCCCATCCCCTCGGGAATATCCACGGGCTTGCCGATTTCAGCCTTGCGTTTGTAAATCATCCCGGAAGCATTGATCATAAATGCAAGCTGAATATCGTCCTCTGAAAATGCCGGTTCCGGTGGCCTTTCGGGTGCGATTTCACCATAGTGTGACATAAAGATGCTGATGCCTTTGTAACGCAAAGGATCATTGGGGATGATGTCCTTGCTCAAGACATCTTGGTTGTTTTCTCTGATGGTCAGGCTGGAGCGAAAGATTTTAGGCATTCCGTTTGGGTAAAAACTGACTTCAAAATCATTGTTCTGAATTTCAAAACCGAACCGCTCGATTCGATTGCTGTTGCGCAGCTGGACATGATCGGCACGCTCGCCTTCAGGGATGTTTACATGCCCGGAATAGCCGAACAGAGACCCGATCATGGCACCGGCGATCATAAACAGGACGCTGCTGTGCACGATATATACGCCCAGGCGGGTCCAGCGCCATTTTTCCGCAAAAATCGTCAGGCCATTATCTGTTTTTTCTACGCGTGGTGCACCAAAGGCTTTACGCACAACGGCCGTATAGGCTGGTTCCAGCGCATCGGGTGTTCTGGAATCTGCAAACTGCTCATTTTGCTTTATCTTTTCAAAGGCGGACCGTTTAAAATTTATCTTTTTGGGAAAAATTAATTTCCAGGTACTGGACAAGCGTTCCACCGAGCAAGCAATAATATTGCAGGTTAGCAGCAACAAGAGTAATTGAAACCACCAGGAGTGATACATATCGAAAATATTGAGTAGGTCAAAAAGTCGGTACAGAAAGGGACCAAATTTTTGAAAATAGGCTTCGGGATTCGCTTTTTGCGGTATCAGGGTTCCGATAATGGACGTGGCTGCCAAGGTGAGCAGCAGGACGACAGTCAATTTAACGGATATGAAGAACTTCCAGATTGGATTCTTGTATGCCATGGGGTTTTTTAATTACCCTTTCAATTAATTTTAAAATATATGCCGCTAAAAATAGGTATCAATTAAACGTCTGTCAAAATAAACCCCAAGGTTGCATCCATAGGGTACATTGGACTCGAACCTTATACCACATATTTGACTTAAATCAATGATTGTGTACCACTCCGTGATAATTATATTGCTGCGCAATATTAAAAAAAGCGACTTTGTCACTTTTTTTTCGGGAAATGGAAGCGTACCCTGCAGTAAGACGTTCGGCAGGGAGTTCGACTAGGCCTCAAGTCGAGCTGCTGCTGTGAGTTTTCACCGTATGGCATGCTATCATTTTTGATTCGCTCGCTATCGCGGTTCAAAATTGATATAGCAGCGAACAATTCGAAAATAGACGGTTTTGAAAAGGGTTCTGGTTCAAGTCCGTCAGTCGCCACGCAGCTTGTCCCCTTGTGGCTCAAAAGCGCCCGTCCTTCGCAGTAGCCTGCTACGGAGGATGGAAAGTCGGAAAATCGGATTTTTTACGAAACCATAAGATTTAAAGGTAGAAATTATAATGCAATGGACTCAAGACGCCGAGAATGCGGTTAAAAAGGTACCATTTTTTGTCAGAAAAAAGGTTCGCGCCAGGGTGGAATCCCAGGTGGCGGCTGCCAATAAAAAGGTAGTCACCCTGGCGGATGTGAAAACCGCTCAGCAACGCTACTTACAAAACATGAGCGCTGAAATAAAGGGATATCAAATCGATACCTGTTTTGGTCCCGGCGGTTGTCCCAACCGAACAGTACCTAGCGAGGAACTACTTGAAAAAATAGAGCGCCGGATGGCTTCAGCCGACCTATTGGCTTTCCTTAAACAACAGGTAAAGGGAGATCTAAAATTCCACCATGAATTTCGAATCTCATTGGCTGAATGTCCCAATGCCTGCTCGCAACCCCAGATCAAAGATATCGGAATTCTTGGGGCCGTGGTCCCTGAAGTAACGACCCATCCTTGCAGCTTGTGCGGTGCCTGTGAGGAAATCTGCCCTGATCAGGCCATTGTTTTGAACGCGGCACACGAAAAACCGGAAATCGACATGGTGGCATGCCTGTCTTGTGGAAAATGCATCGCCGTGTGTCCCACCGACACGCTTGGGGAACAGAAAAAGGGATTTCGGGTCCAGTTAGGCGGTAAATTGGGACGGCATCCGCAGTTAGCCCGGGAATTACCCGGCATCCACTCTGAGAAGCAGGTCCTTGATATTATCCAGTACTGTCTTAGTTTTTATAAACAGAACAGCCGGGGCGGTAAACGCTTCGCCCAAATTTTTGGCCCGTCTGATTTCGACGACCTGGTTGCCCATTTTTCGGAATAAAAATGGTGTACGATTATCCTGATTGAATAAACAAATTAAATTTGAATGCTTTTAATAGCATAATCTTGAAACTTACGAACAACAGACGATTTCGTTAAAAAAGTTCACATTCAAGGCGTGAAAATATTGTAATTATGAGGCATACTATTTGTACGTTGAATAGTTGCAAAATTTATCACAACGCAGAAGTTGGGCTTTTTACGGAATCGTTCAAAAAGGAATGAAATTATGGAAAAAACAACCCTGAATATCCCCAACATCTCCTGTGGCCACTGTGTCAACAGCATTAAAAATGAACTCAGCGATCTGGACGGCGTTCAGAGCGTAGACGGAAACCCAGATAGTAAATCCGTTACCGTAGCCTGGGACACACCGGCAACATTGGAAAGCATCAAAGCGCTGCTGCAGGAAATAAACTATCCCGCAGCCTAGCAGGGCAGCTTTTTGTTTTAAGCTATCGGCCATCAGCAGCTTAGTGCTTACAGATCGCAGCATCAGGCGTATAGTTGAAGCGGTAAACTTTATGCCATAAGCGCCTAATAGTCTTCAGCCTACAGCCTTAATGCCTAAGCCTCCGGCTTAGAGTTTGCCGTTCTCGGCCAGATCCACCAACCCGTCTAAATCCAACAGTTTAATCCTACGACCCTGCACGGATATGAGTCCCTTGCTGCCCATCTTGGCGAATATTCGCGATAGGGTTTCCGGGATGGTACCCAGCAGGCTGGCCAATTGCCCTTTTGATAAGGGCAGCGTAACCTCGTTATCCTTCTCCTGCTCCTGGGTTAGATAAACCAGATAGGATGCCAAGCGTCCCGGCACTTCTTTGAGTGACAAATTTTCCACCTGCATGGCAAACTGGCGCAGGCGCATGGAAAGCATGGCCAACATATTAAGACTCAGTGAAGGATTGCTTGAAATCAGTTCCACAAATGCGGATCTGGGAAAAAACAGCAAATGGCTTTTGAGCAGGGTCTCGGCATTGGCTGGAAATTTTTTTCCGGCAAACACAGCGACTTCGCCAAACGGCGCACCCGGCCCATAGATGTGTAAAATCTGCTCTTTACCGTCCATGCTGACTTTAAATATTTTCACTTTACCGTCGGCAACCACATAAAAGCCATTGCCATCATCCCCTTCAGAAAAAACTATCCGCCCCTTGTCATAGAACTTGTCCAAAGCAATATCTCGAATTTTTTCAAGGTCTTTACTTGGTAAATTTTCGAATATGGGTATCATGGATATGATCTGGATGATTTTATCCATCGTCGGCAACTCCTTATCAGGGTGAATTCAAGCACTAAGTCTATTATATCATTTATTCGGCGCTTTTTATATTGCTCGTAAACTTGCCATAAGTCGGCTTAAGATGCAACCAATCGGGTGGGTCCCACCCCGGTTTCCGAATCATATAACCGTAGCCGTCGATACTGATTTCGATGCTTGACACGCATTTAAGCAAAAAGTTTATGAAAAATGTTGCCTCTTGACTTATGTCAATGAAAGCAAGGGCCACATTATCTATACTCCATTTCAACATTGAGAAACTTCAGGAGAATGTAAATGGATGGCAAAGTAAAAAGTTCGAACTTAATGCATTACGAAACCCGTGTAATGAGGCCTGCCAATGGCACGTTGCGATTACAACGGGATGAAGCGCAACCTAGAAATCGGTCTTTTACGCTGCCACGAATATTGACGAACCCATTAGGTTCATTATCATTAAAGAAAAGGAGATGTGAATATGTTTTGTTTTCAATGTGAGCAAACTGCAAAAGGTCAGGTATGTGACAAAGTGGGTGTCTGTGGGAAGCAGCCGGATACGGCCGCCTTGCAGGATCTGCTGATGTATTCCCTAAAGGGCTTGTCCCAGGTGGTTCTGAAGGGGCGCGATGCGGGTATCAGAAATCCGGATTTGGATCATTTTACCTGCGAAGCCATATTTTCAACTTTAACCAATGTCAACTTTGATTCGGATCGATTTGTTGACCTAATCAATGCAACCGTTTCACGCCGCGAAGCTTTGAAAAATGAAATTGCGACAGCTGGCGGAGATACGCAATTCCCCGAGGGTCCGGCTACTTTGACACCGGCCGACGGCAAGGACCAACTGGTCGCCCAGGGAGAATCGGTTGCCATCAATTCGGATCCGGAAGTGAACCCGGATATTCTATCGCTGCGCGAGCTGTTAACCTATGGGCTTAAAGGTCTGGCCGCTTACGCCGATCATGCCCGTATATTGGGACAGTCCGATGACGGCGTTTACGATTTTATCTATGAAGCCCTGGCAGCAACGCTCGACGACAGCCTGGGCGTTGAAGATCTGGTTGGCCTGAATCTCAAATGTGGCGAAGTCAACCTCAAGGCCATGGAATTGCTGGATGCCGCCAACACCGGTACATACGGCCACCCGGTTCCCACCAGCGTACCCCTGGGCGCCAAAAAGGGAAAAGCCATTCTGGTTTCCGGGCATGATCTTAAAGATCTTTATGAGCTACTTCAACAAACCCAAGGCAAAGACATTCAGGTTTATACCCATGGTGAAATGCTGCCCTGCCATGGCTATCCGGAACTGAAAAAGTTTGATCATTTTTACGGTCACTATGGAACGGCCTGGCAAAACCAGAAAAAGGAATTTGCCGAATTTCCCGGTGCCATTTTGATGACAACCAACTGTATTCAAAAACCCAAAGAAACTTATCAGGATAACATCTTCACCACCGGTCTTGTCGGCTGGCCCGGAGTCCGGCACATTACGGATAAAGATTTTACACCCGTAATTGAAAAGGCACTCGAGATGCCTGGATTTGGAGAAGATACCGAAGGCAAAACCGTTATGGTGGGATTTGCCAGAAATGCGGTTATGTCCGTAGCGGATAAGGTCATCGAAGCGGTTAAAAGTAAAGCCATCCGGCATTTCTTCCTGGTGGCTGGCTGCGATGGCGCCAAACCCGGTCGCAACTACTATACCGAGTTTGTGGAGAAAGTCCCCGAGGACAGCGTCGTACTGACCCTGGCCTGCGGCAAGTTCCGTTTCTTTGATCAGGATTTGGGAGACATCGGTGGAATTCCGCGTCTGCTGGATATCGGTCAATGTAACGACGCCTACTCAGCCATCCAGATTGCGGTGGCTCTGGCCAATGCCTTTGATTGCGGGGTCAACGATCTGCCCCTATCAATGGTTCTATCCTGGTATGAGCAAAAAGCCTGTGTCATCCTGCTGACATTGCTGCATTTGGGCATCAAAGATATTCGACTGGGACCCAGTCTGCCGGCTTTCGTGTCACCAAATGTGCTGAATGTTTTGGTTGAAAATTTTAACCTGACGCCCATTTCCACGCCGGATGAAGACCTGAAGGCAATACTCGGCTAAAGCAGGGTTCAAGGATTCAAGGGTAAACCCCGAGCTGTAAGCGATTAGCATGAAGTAGCTGATCGCTTACAGCTTAAACCCAAATACAAAACACTAAATACCAAACACCTGAGGTTTAAAGCATGAAATGTCCCGGCCAAGACAGCCGCTATTGGAAGCCCGGAGCAATCTTTGAAGAACCGTGTCCCAAGTGCGGTCAAATTGTGGAATTTTTCAAAGATGATACGGCCAGAAAATGTGCTCAATGCGGTCATCGTTTTGTGAACCCCAAATTGGATTTCGGGTGTGCATCTTACTGCGAATTTGCCGAGCAGTGCATCGGCAATTTACCCCCTGAACTTCTGGCCGAAAAGGAAGACCTGCTAAAAGACCGGGTGGCCATTGAGATGAAGCGCTATTTCAAAACCGATTTCAGACGCATCGGCCATGCCACGCGCGTAGCCCGTTATGCCGAACGTATCGGTAAAAAGGAGACCGGCAATTTGGCCGTTATCCTGTGTGCCGCCTATTTGCATGATATCGGGATACCCGAAGCAGAGCGTAAATTTCAAAGCAGTGCGCCCGAATATCAGCAACAAGAAGGCCCGCTTGTCGCCCGGGATATTCTGATTAAACTGGGCGCCAAGGAAGCCATTATTGAAGAAGTTTGCGAGATAATCGCTCGCCATCATCACCCCCTTGAAAACGAAACCATCAATTTCAAGGTTCTTTTTGATGCCGACCAGATTGCTAATTTAGAGGAACGGCACAAAGAAGATCCCCTGGATGACGACGATATTAACAATTTTATTCAGAAAACCCTGCTGACCGAAACAGCCAGGGAAGAAGCTCTGAAGGTATTGAAAATAAAATAATTGTAGAGGTACTAACCATGAAAGTCCATCGTAAAATTATTGAAATAGACGACGAACTGTGTGACGGCTGCGGACAATGCATCATCGGATGTGCCGAAGGTGCCCTGGAGATCGTCGACGGCAAGGCCAAAGTAGTGGCCGATAAATTCTGTGACGGTTTGGGCGCCTGCATTGGCGACTGCCCCCAAGAGGCCCTGCGCATTGTGGAACGTGAGGCTGATGAGTTTGACGAAATCGCCGTGGAAGAACATCTGGCCGCTCAGGAAGCCCAAAAGGAAAAGGAACCCGTTGCAGCCTGCGGCTGTCCTTCGACCCAGTTGCAGTCATTTGCACCCACGCCTTGTCAGCAGGCCAATGAGCCGGCCATTCAGAGCAGTGCCGAATCAACACTTTCTCATTGGCCTATTCAGATTCACCTGGTTCCGCCGCACGCACCTTTTTTAAAACAGGCCGATCTTCTGGTGGTGGCCGACTGCACCCCCTTGGCGTATCCCAATTTTCAACAGCAATTTATGCCGGGTAAGGTTGTGTTGGTGGGTTGCCCCAAACTCGACGACCAGCAGGCCTATATCGATAAATTTGCCGCCATTTTCAAACAGGCCGACATCGCCAGCGTCACCACCACAATCATGGAGGTTCCTTGCTGTGGCGGACTCCCTTATATTCTTGAACAGGCAATGAAGCAAGCCGGCCGGCAAATCCCCATGGAAACGGTGGTCATCAGTACGCGTGGGAACATACTCAATACGAATAGCAGCCGTCAACAATCAGCCGTCAGCCTTTAGCAACTACTGGTCTTCAGACCAAATAAACCCCAACGTTGCAAAAGCCGGAGGGCTTCAGAGTCAAGGCGTCTGATGGTGAAGTCGTAGTTCTTTACTTCGAACCATCAGCAACACAGAATCTGAAGTTCTCCGGCTTTCCCGCAGGGTAAACAACATGGCAAAATAGACATCATCCTTTTAATATACCAGGGGATATGTCCGCGAGATGGTAATTCCTGCTCGATATTTCGATTGAGAACCGGTTATTATCTGTTCCTTGCCATGTTGTTTATGCAGCCATGGGGTTAAAAGTAGCTGGAGCCATCCCAGCAATGCGTGCACAGCTTCTCCTTGGGCATGCCAATGGCAGCCACAAGAGCCGGCAGTTTTTGATAGGTCAATGTGGTCAACCCCAAGCGCATGCGAATTTTATCGACCATTTCAAGTCGCCTGGGCGAATCCGGTAATGCATATTCATGCAGATGGGCTGTCTCGTCCCCTTCCAGCTCATAAATAACCTGCCGTCCGGCCAAATCCAAGGTAGAACGGGAAGTGGAAAAGTTCAGGAAATCACAAGGATATATTAAGGTCGGGCACGCAGGTCGCATATGGACTTCCCGGGCGCCGTACTCAAACAGTTTTTGTATATTATCCTTGAGTTGGGTTCCGCGAACAATGGAATCTTCGCAAAAAAGCAGCCGCTTGCCCGCGATTAAATCTCGAACCGGAATGAGTTTCATACGCGCCACCAGATCTCGTTGGGCCTGATTCTGGGGCATAAAGCTGCGCGGCCAGGTTGGCGTATATTTGACGAATGGCCGAATATAGGGAATCTGTTTGGCATTGGCATAGCCGATGGCGTGCCCAATGCCTGAATCCGGTATCCCAGCGACATAATCGATTTCAACCTTGTCGCTCTGAGCCAACGCAGCGCCACATCGGTTACGGGCATTTTCCACGTTGATGTCCTCATAGCTGGAGGCAGGATAACCATAGTAGACCCATAAAAAGGCACAGATCTGCAATTTGCTGCCGGGTTTCTGGCATTGCTCGCAACCATCCGCTGTTATGCGCACAATTTCCCCGGGTCCCAAATAGCGATCGATCTCGAACATCAGGTTGGGAAATGAGCAAGACTCTGAAGCCGCGGCATAGGCCCCTGTCTTTTTGCCGATCACAATCGGTGTGCGCCCCAGTTTATCGCGGGCGGCATAGATCCCGGAATCGGTCAGAAGCAGGATTGAGCAAGATCCCTTGATGGCCGACTGCGCTTTGCGTATGCCATCTACAAAATTCTCGCCTTCACAAATCAGCATGGCCACAAGCTCAGTAGGGTGCATTTCACCCCCGCTCATTTCCGAAAAGTGCAGACGCTTGTTAAAAGCCTCGTTGCCCAGTTGTTCCAGATTATTGATCTTGCCGACGGTGACAATGCCGAAGTTGCCTAAATGGGACCCGATGATCAAAGGTTGCGTATCAGTATCGCTAATTACGCCGATCCCTTTGTTACCCTTTAGTTTCGGCAGATCGGGTTCAAACTTGGAGCGAAAATAATCGTTCTCAATGTTATGTATGGCGCGCGAATAACCGGTACTGTTCAAGACACACATGCCCGCCCGTTTGGTACCCAAATGGGAATGATAGTCAGTTCCATAATATACATCTAAAACACAATCGTCTTTAGAAACCTCTCCAAAAAATCCGCCCATCGATGTGACTCCTAGTAAAAAGTGTTAACAATATTTTGCGGTAACTGCATCATCGATCATCATTTTCAACTTTCATAATTATTAATAACATCAATCAGCTTTAAGCGATAAGCTTTGAGCAGCTTACAGCTGTAGCTTATAGCTTAAAGCTGTTTATAACCGATAGGGAATCTGGCGATTGAGTCGAATATGCTGCAGGTCTATATGTACATCGTAAACCAGTATTTCAACTCCGCCCTCCCCATGGACCTTTCGTAATGTTTCCGCATAATCCGGATCGATATGGACTGCCGGTTTAAACACCTGAGCATCCATGCGCTGGATCAAAAAAAACATAACACAACGATTGCCGGCCTGCTTCAAGCGTTCCAGCTCAAATAAATGTTTGCGTCCTCTCTGGGTAACGGCATCCGGGAACATGGCCACGCCGTTTTCAACCAATGTGCAGTTTTTAATTTCGATAAAACAGAGGTCGTCCTCAAGCCGCTGTAGCATTAAATCCAAACGTGAACCCTCAGCAGTTTTCACTTCCGAACGGATCGTATCATAACCGGCCAGTTCGGTTACCTGCCCATTTTCAATCGCGCTTTTAACCAGTCGATTGGGCACCAGCGTATTGACCCCCACCCAAGAATCCGGCATCTGAATTATTTCCCAGGTATATTTCAGTTTTCGCTTGGGGTTGTCATGGCTGGAAAGATACACGCGACAGCCGGGTTCCGAGCAGGCGGCCATGCTGCCCGAATTGGGACAATGAGCGGTCACGACCTGACCGGTATCCAGCCGAACATCGGCCAGAAAGCGCTTATAACGTTTAATCAATTGACCTGAAATCAATGGCGGCCAGGCCAGGCCCTGATATTCTTTTTCTTTTTGGATATCTGGTTTCATGGAAGTGATTTTGCACCATAGCGAGTTTTTCAAATCATCACAAGATCATATTTCGGGGTTCCGATAATAGGCCGGCGGTATGATGGCAAAGGAGAAAAGTCGCATTCCAGGCCTCGCCATTTCCGTATGATGTGGTGTCTTTTCAGCCGCTTTGCAGCATCTGCTGCAATGTAGCCGTCGTAATTGCAACAGGATGAAACCCAACATCGCTTGTTCCGTCGAAGCTCGAAAAGCGCCCGCACTTCGCAGTCGCCTGCTTCGGAGGATAAAAAGTTGGAATATCGGGCATTTTATTGAGCACCACCTTTAGGGGCGTTTGTTTTGACAACCGCACCAGGATAATATATATGCCCAGTTAGACAGCAAACTTGCCCGGGAGCATATCTTCTACCTTATGGGGGCAGAGTAAATTAATGACCGAGAACGACATACACGCCCATATATATGCCGAACCAACTGGTTTTCTGAAACAGCTGGGGCCTGTCATCCTCAAAATGACGATTCAAATTACGCCCCGTGTTCTGGAAAGCTGGCAGGGCATCGTTAATACCCTGGCCGAGTTTTGTGATGCACCTGCCGTACTGATTCGCAGACTGGAAAATCGCCATATGCAAACCATCAGTACCAGTGAGTCTGCCGAAAATCCCTATTCTCAGAGTCAACGCACACCGCTGGAAGAACTATTCTGCCAACATGTGGTTAGCCAAAAAAAAACCGTTCTAATTCCCAACAGTTCGAAACAAAAAATTAAAGGCAATTTTGATGTAGCCCAAGGCATGATTGCCTACCTGGGATTTCCTTTGCTATGGCCAGACGGGGAGGTGTTTGGTACCATTAGTTTACTCGACACCAAGGAACACAACTACACACCCCGCTTCGAAAATCTGATCTGTAAGTTCAAGGAATTGGCCGAAACGCAATTGGCCATGCTGTTCAGCAATGCAGCTGACCGCAAGAGCCTCGAATATATACTCAACAATCTCAAAGAAGGTGTGATCGCTCATGATCTAAACCGACGGATCCTTTTTTACAGCGATGGTGCTGAAAAGATAATGGAATTTCCGCGTGAGGAGGTCCTGGGAAAAGACTGCCACGAAGCTTTCGGCGGATCATTATGCGGGTATCGCTGTTCCTTTTGCTCCGGAGACCCGACTCTGGGTGAAATGACTGAGCATAGTCTGCATATCACCACCAAGAGTGGTCGCAAAAGAATGATAGACATGTCCATTATCATGATGAAAGACGAAAACCATCAGGATATTGGTGCACTGGCTACCATCACAGATCAAACCGAACTAATCGAATTGCAGCTAAATACAGAAAAAATATTCAGTTTTTCCAATATCATCGGCCGCGATAAAAAGATGATATCAGTTTACAAACAGATCCGTGATGTGACCGATTATGATTTTCCTGTCCATATATCAGGGGAGACCGGCACCGGCAAAGAGCTGGTCGCTCACGCGATTCATAATGAAAGCCGCCGGGGTGGCAGTCCCTTTGTCCCCATCAATTGCGGGGCTCTCCCCGAAGGTCTGATTGAAAGTGAACTTTTTGGTCATGTTAAAGGCGCTTTTTCCGGTGCCATTCGCGATAAAAAAGGCCGTTTCGAATTGGCCGACAGCGGCACCATTTTTCTAGATGAAATATCTGAACTTCCAAAGCTAATGCAGGTAAAGTTGCTGCGTTTCTTGCAGGAAGGCACGTTAGAAAAAGTGGGTGGGGAAAAGACGATTTCTGTAGACGTACGCGTTATCAGTGCCACCAACAAAGACCTGCGGCAAGAGGTTCGGGACGGCCGCTTTCGTGAAGATCTTTTTTACCGGTTGAATGTGATCCCCATAGGTGTGCCGCCCCTGCGTGAACGCAAGACAGATATCCCCCTGCTGGTTGATCATTTTCTACGGCAAGTTCTCGGCCAAACAAATGAGCAGGAAATTAAGCTCTCCGAGGAAGCCCTCTCCATGATGTTGGATTATCGCTGGCCTGGAAATGTTCGCGAGCTTCAGAACTGTGTTCAGTTTTCAATTGTACGATGTAAAAATGGCCTGATTCGACCTAAGGATCTACCCCTTGAATTAAGACAGTTTATGCCCACCGGGACAAAACAGGGCCCCGCCCGCAAATTAGACCCTTTATCCGTCAAAGCAGCCCTGATAAAAACTGGGGGCAATAAAGTCCAGGCGGCCAAGCAATTGGGGGTTGGACGTGCCACCCTGTATCGTTTTTTGGGCAGCCATCCGGACTTATGATCCGCCGCATTTCCCCGCTCCTCTATGCTTCTCTTTTGACCATGCTTCTAGCGAGCATTGCGCTTGGTCTGGATTGGCGCGATCTGGATTTGAGTGATGAAAACAGCGCCTTGAGAAAAGGCCTTGATTCAGGCCAGCTGCTGGATGCGGGTGAATGGGGTGCCACCACCTTTCCGGTTTTGGCCAAAGAAATATGGGACATCAATATCCATCAGCGTGGCAAGTTGCCCTACCCCTTAAGCCCTTATCAGAAAAAATGGTTGGACCCCTGGTTGAATCGATGGGGCCTGGCTGCCGACAAGATTCAAATAGTATATGAAGCCGATTTGCTCAACGACCATAAGATATTGGATATCTGGCCCATGGCCATCATGGATGAATTGGCCGGCCAAACATTCGCAAACATCATCTACCTGCGTCAGTCGTACAAGGAAATGGATGGCAACTTATTGGTATTGCTCAGCCACGAGATTTACCATGTGAAGCAGTACGCGGATCTCGGGTCGGTGGCTGAATTTGGTCGTCAGTATGTAAAGGGCTATATCGCCGGACTTTTTCGCTATGACAAAAATCCAATGGAAATAGCTGCTTATGATGCAGAACAAAAGTTTAGAGAATGGTTGTGCAAGCAGGATGGTTGGTCATGCGATTAACTGTAGGCGATTAGGTTTTCAGACTGTTAGGCTGTAGGCCGTTGCGAGCTCTAAGCTATTTGCTGTGAGCGGCTGACAGCCTAACAGCCTTCAGCCTAACCACCTGATTATTTTAGAAGAAAATAATCATTGTTGGTCTAACAGATAGAACCCGAGATCCCGATTCTGGGATCCGCTAGGACCGAAAGTACCACCGATGTATTTCTTATCAATATTCTTGATGGTGGCGGTTTCGCGTACCAGTGTTCGGTTGCGATCTTTAAGATAAAATTCAACCTCAAAACGGTCATTTATTTTCAAATCT
This sequence comes from uncultured Desulfobacterales bacterium, assembly GCA_964452555.1. Taxonomy (GTDB): domain Bacteria; phylum Desulfobacterota; class Desulfobacteria; order Desulfobacterales; family B30-G6; genus B30-G6. The sequence goes on along the minus strand of CAYVMI010000078.1, from coordinate 3,742 downwards.
TCTTTTTTCTTGAGTTTAACTTTAAGGCCACTGAGAGACAAATCCACAACTGTCATTTTCCCCTTACCCACAAATTTCCCCGCAACAATGCCTGGATCCAATTGAACCTCATTGCTATATCGATACAAACCTGTGCAACGAACCCGTTTGCGATTATGCCGGCGTCTTTCAGCCTTGATTTTGAATTGATGGCCACAGTCGCACTGCCATTGTATCTCCGTAGTTTGCTTATTGCGCAGATATTCCGAAATATTGATCGATGCTGTTTGCCGACAGCGAGAGCATGTCAATGTTGTTAATTCGTCTACCATTGGGGCCTATCCAAACTGGGTGCAGCCGAATTGAATGGATGGGTAAAACAACCGGCGCAACAGTAACGACCACTGACCGGGTCGGTGGCGTATAATTAAATTAAGACCTGAACAACCTTTGAAGGATTCAACCTCGGCTAACGTGCTAGGTACAACCTGCGGAACAGTCTATTGGTGTTCATTCGGTTAGAACCTATCTCAAAAATCTTACTTTTGAGATAGCTTCTACTTATCGATTGGCATAGATGGCCCAAAAGATCAACTAAAAAAGCAAATCGTCCATCCGGAGATTTCATAGAACACCCGGACAGACGATTCAGTAGCGCAGACAGGTAAATGCTGTTAGCTATTAATGGCTTGAGGCTTATATCCTATCGCTCGTGGGTATAGAACTCGGATTCTCGAGCCTTGTATCCCAATACGTGTGCCGGGAAGCTATAAAGCTGCCATGGGCCGACAGTTTCTAGCCCCCCTTGAACCCTTGCCCCCTCGAACCCTATAGTTACGCTGCATCCAAAGCCCGCCGATCGGCCATATCCACCAGTACCCGTTCGGTACCTTTATCCAGGCCCAATGCCCGCCGTTTTTTATCAATATGCGCAATCATCATGCGGGCCATTTCATATGGATCGGGGGTGAATCCCCATTTTCCGAAACCCAATTCTTCCAGTCCGCCAAAAAGATGTTGATGGAATTTGGTTTCCTCTACGATCGGAAAGGTCACACCGAAAACCGTAAACACACCCGAAGCCACAAAATACTGTCCGATACAGATCGCTTTTTCACTCATCCACTCCGGTGCCGCACCTGCCACCGGCAGATCGGCAATGCTATCGCCAAGTCCGCCCTCTCGGACCATTTCCGAAGCTGCAATCAAGATGCGGCTGTTGTCCACGCAGGATCCGATACCCAAAACCGGCGGCATCCCGACAGTCTCACAGACTTCCCGGAGGCCGTCTCCGGCCAGCACGGCCGCTTCCGGCGTTGTTAGCCCAGCCTTGGACAATGCGATCTGAGAACACCCGGTTTGCAGAACCAGAACATTATTTTTGATCAATTCCTTTACCAGCTCCACATGGACGTAGTCCTGCTTCATCCTCGGATTGGTACAACCCACTACGCCGGCAACACCCCGGATGCGACCGTTGATGATGTTGTCGTTTAATGGACGGTAGGAGCCCCTGAAGGATCCACCCAGCATATACCGAATGTATTCATATGAGAAACCATGTACGCCGATATTGACGTTTTTCGGAATTTCTACGGCTGCCGTTCGGTTTTTAAAACGTGATATGGCCTTGATGACCACATCATCGGTACAATCCCTGGGTACGTGCTCGTGAAATTCGATATGGGTGGCACCTTCGATCTTGCAGCGCGGATTGGTTGTAATCAATGGTGTTTTGTAGCAATCGGCCACTTTCACCAGGCCCTGTTTTATGCATTGGACATCCACCGTCATGGCATCCACTGCTCCGGTAACCAGGATGGTTTCGGTCGACATAAAGTTACCCGCATGCGGGATGCCGTGGCGCACCAGAACTTCGGCACCGGAACAGCACATCCCCACCAAATTAATCCCTTTAGCTCCGGCTTCCTTTGCTGCCTCCAGCAACGAGGGTTCATTCACAGAAGCAATCATGGATTCAAACAGATTGGGTTCGTGGCCGTGGACGATAATATTGACCTGGTCTTCTTTGAGTACACCCATGTTGACTTCAATCCCGATGGGAGACGGCGTACCAAAAAGGATATCGGATATCTCCGTAGCCACCATGGAACCGCCCCATCCATCGGCCAGCGCAGTTCGGCTACACTGGTTGGTAATATTTTTGTAGTCCTGATCGACTCCCATGTGGCTGCGATGCATCAATTCCATGATTTCACGCATGGCGCCCCGGGGAACCACCCCGTGTTTGCGCCAGGTCTCAAGGGTTTTTTCGGGGACTCTTTTGGCAAAGGGAATTTCACCGTCTACCTGGGTATACGTTTTTTCGAGTTCGTCATATAGCGCTAAGGCTAATTCCTTAATGGATTTACCCTCGGTGTCAATGCCGACCGATTGGGCCACGGCTTCCAACTTGATGGTGTCTTTGATTTCATAATCTTTGATATTGCCGTTAACCACCTCTCGGAAGAGGTCCAGCATGCTCATCCCGTGATCAGTATGGGCGGCTCCGCCGGCAGCCACCATGCGGGCAAAATTTCTGGCCATGATCGTATCGATAGTGGCTCCGCAAACACCGACTTTGCCGTAGGGATCACGCGCGTTGAGGCGACAAGGTCCCATGGCGCAGTGTTTACAGCAGGCTGAATCAGCACCAATCGGACAGGCTTTCATGTTTAAAGCCCGATCAAAGGCTGTTTCAATGCCGTCTTTTTTGGCTTTCCACAACATTTGCTTGGTGGCTTCACAGGTTGATACGGCATTAATATCGATTTCTTTGGTTTTGGCTGTTACTTTTTTCTTTTCCATTGCTTCTCCCTTCGTGGAAAGATTTGTGTAGAGGATCATTGACAATCAATTCTTAATGAGAATGGTTACTAATAGTAATAGAAGAAAATAAAAGCCTTGTCAAGCGATATTCAAATCGTGTAACCAGTTAGAATCGTATACACGATTTAAAAAACGCGACCCCTCTGCCCGCAGGCGCAAGGTATGGTCACGCCAACTTGAAAGGAACAGACATGTCCGAAAAACCGGTGAAGCTCTATTCGCTAAGCACCTGTAGCCATTGTAAATCTACAAAAAAGTTCTTAAACGAATGCACCATTCAATATGAATTTGTCGATGTTGATCTATTGGAGGGAGATGAGCGCAAAGCCATCATCGAAGATATAAAAAAACTGAATCCCAGATGTTCGTTTCCGACCATCATTATTGGCGAAGAAGTTATCGTTGGTTTTAAGGAAAAGAAGATTAAGGAGGCATTAGGTCTGTAATGGATCCCGAAAAATTATACGAGCAGCTTAGAAAATCTCAGGAGCCTAAAGGCTACTTTTTTAACAAAGACCGGGACTATGTGCTGGAGTTATTGGCATCCTTGAGTGTCAATAAAGACCGCTACGGTTACATGGCTTGCCCTTGCCGTTTGGCCAGCGGCGACCGCAAAGCGGATCGGGATATATTCTGTCCTTGTGATTACCGCGAACCGGATGTGGCCGAGTTCGGCAGCTGTTACTGCGGTCTGTATGTATCTGCGGATTGGAATGCGGGCAAAATAGAAGTCGACTATGTGCCCGAGCGTCGGCCGCCCGAAAAAATGGGCTTCTAACTTTAAATTTTTATTATAATTTAAAGTGGTTATGCGCAAAGCTCATGTTTACGGGGTAGACTATCACTTGAGTTTTATGAATAAGCGAAAAATTTAAAGTAATTAGCTGAATTTATCGAAGGCAATCATCTCCGGCTCCACACCCAGATCATCCAG
>CAYVMI010000077.1:0-19345 GCA_964452555.1 uncultured Desulfobacterales bacterium | reverse complement strand
ATATGTATCCGCCCGAGGCGGAGTAGCAAAAAGATATTTTTGAGATAGGTTGTAGCCAGGCCTGTGACGCATTGGTAACCTCATGAAAAAGAAACGCACCGTATACTTGAAAATGCGTACCCTGGAGGAGGCCAGGGACATCGTACTGAAAAATTTCGTCTTAGCCGAACCCTGGCCCCAGGAAACTGTTGCAGTATCGGAGGCTGTCGGCCGGATTCTGGCAAAGCCGGTTTATGCGCGCCTATCCGCCCCTCATTTTCACGCTGCGGCAATGGACGGAATCGCTGTAGCCGCCGCGGATACGTTTGGCGCCAGTGAAGCCCAACCCAAGCGGCTCAGCATTGGTAAAGACGCGTTTTGGGTCAATACGGGTCATGTTCTTCCGCAGCATTGCGATGCGGTTGTGATGGTTGAAAACCTGAATCACCTGGACGACCATACCCTGGAAATTGAATCACCGGCCTTTCCTTGGCAGCATGTTCGCAAAATCGGTGAAGATATTGTGGCAACGGAGCTGTTGTTTCCTCAAAACCACCGCGTAACCCCCTACTGTCTGGGTGCTTTGATATCCGGAGGGGTATTCTCCCTGGCTGTTAAAAAAAGACCGAACCTCATTATCATACCCACCGGTTCCGAACTGGTTGACTGGCAGCAAGCAGGTGACCAGGCCCTTGAACCCGGCAAGGTACTGGACGCCAACTCATATGTTTTAAGTAGCCTGTCGAATGCCGCCGGTGCTGAGGCTTTCCGCCATCAGAGCCTGATGGATGACCTGCAGACACTCACCAACACCATTGACCAAGCCGCGCATTCAAACACCGACATGATCTTAACCGTAGGCGGTTCGTCGGCCGGATCCGAAGATTATTCCAAAGATGTTATTGAAAATCTGGGAGAGATACTGGTCCATGGGGTCACGATTATGCCCGGCAAACCCGTACTCATTGGCAGGATCAACAACAAGCCTTTTTTTGGCATACCCGGCTACCCGGTTTCGGCGATTATTGCATTTGAACAGTTTGTACTGCCCCTGATTAATCAGTATTTGGGCCAACCCATGTTAGAACGTGAATTGGTCAAGGTGGAACCCACCCGAAAAATTGCCTCCAAGCTTGGATTGGAAGAGTTCGTGCGCGTAAAGCTTGGCCAGGTAAGCAAGCGCATGGTCGCTACCCCTTTACCCCGCGGAGCCGGCAGCATCACCAGCTTGACCGAAGCCGATGGTATAATCCGGGTTCCCAGTCATGTGGAGGGCCTTAAAGATACCGATGATGTCAGGGCGGAATTGTTGCGACCCCGCAGTGCTGTTCAAAATACCTTGGTGGCCGTTGGTAGCCATGACAACACCCTCGACGTGTTGGCCGACCAGTTGAAAGTGCAGACCACGACGGTGACCCTCTCCTCGAGCCATGTGGGCAGTATGGGAGGATTGATGGCCGTTAAAAAGGGAGTCTGCCATCTGGCGGGTTCGCATCTTCTGGACACCCAAGACGGTACCTACAACATATCTTATGTAAAAAAATACCTATCCCGGATGGATATCCGACTGGTCAACCTGGTATTCCGCGACCAAGGATTTATAGTGCCCAAGGGCAACCCCAAACAAGTCAAAAACATTGACGATTTATGCCGGTCTGACATTCGTTTTATAAACCGGCAAGGTGGTTCGGGCACAAGGATACTGCTGGATTACCGTTTGGAGCAGTCCGGAATTGACCCCAACGATGTCACCGGCTATGACATGGAGGAATTTACCCACATGTCCGTGGCTGTAGCTGTATTGAGCGGTACGGTTGATGTGGGCCTGGGCATCCACGCCGCGGCCAAAGCGCTGGACCTCGATTTTATTCCGATTGTCACCGAGCAATACGACCTGGTCATCCCCCAGGACCATTTTTCATCCAAACCCATGCAGATGCTTTTGGATACGATTAACTCGACCGTATTTAAAAATCGGGTGGCTGCATTGGGGGGATATAGTACTGATAAGACTGGAACAATTTTATTGTGATGGCCTCATAAAAAGCTCGATTTCTATGTTGCGCTGGCGCACTTGAACTTTCACTTTGCCATCCAATTTCAACTTTTATGGTATCATCATGTACTTTCCCACATAAAAAATGCTGTTATGTCTCAAAAACCTGATTACGAACTGATCGACCACACTGCCGATTTTGGTATTCGGGTGTACGGACCTACGGTCAAGGAACTGTTTCATAATGCTGCTCTGGCGCTTATGGAGCAGTTGATGGAAGCTTGCGAATCTATTGAGCGGCAGACTCGACAACTTAAGGTTGAGGGCGACGACTGGCCCGACCTGATGGTCAATTGGCTGCGGGAAATCTTATACCTGTGGGTTGGTGAAGAACTTTTGGTTCGCGCGGTTCGAATCGAGACGGTCTCTGACAGTAAACTGAGCGCCCGACTGGAAACGGAAGTGTTTTCACCACAACATCACCTTATTAAAACCGAAATAAAGGCTGTAACCTACCATCAAATACAGGTGGCTGATGTGGGTCACCAGTGGGAGGCGAGGATCATATTTGACATATAACTTTCAGTCTGTGGGTCTACTTTCCTAAAAAGACCTGCTTAACATATTATACTGGTAGTCAGAATAATGTTCCATTTCGTGCAAAAAGGGGTTCAGATATTTTTTCATCGCGACATATCAATCCAGGGCATCCTTTGTGCCCAACGGATTGGTGGTGAAGTCATGCCGATTGGCAATAAAATCAGTCAGTGGAAACATCACCAATCCGTCAGGGCACTACGATAGCGAGGCAGAATCAATATGATATGTCGCGATGAAAAAATATCTGAACCCCTTTAACTCCGGCGTTAATTTCGGAACATACTTTTGACAATTGTTATAGAATTGATTAAAAATTATATGACGAGGGAAAGATATGAAAGTAAAGCCTAAATTGAAAATACTAATCTGGTTGGTCTTCATCATTGGGTCCAGTCCCCTTTTGTGCCAAGCGGCTGAAATAAACGCCGGCGACTGGCTGCTCAATCTGGGTGGAGCACTCAGAATGAGTTATAACGAGGAAGACTGCGATGGAACCTGCCAGGATATTTGGCGATCCACGGATCTGGACACCGCGGCTTATGAAGATTCCGATACGTATTTAACCGGCGATATTTCTCAAATCTCAGTGAGCGGCAAACGCCAGATGGATGCCGGCATGAATGCGGTTTTCAAAACAGAATGGCGTCTGGATACGCCCGAAGGAGATGATGAAACCATTCTAACCAATTACGAACAGTATCTCGGCATTGATGCTGCTCTGGGCCTCTTGCGGGCCGGCACCATTGAAACACCTTACATGCAAACCGGCAACTTGCTGGATCCATTTTCAAGCGACTCCCTTTCCACCCGCTTTTTCGTCGATATTCAATCCGCATTACATCACAATACCGGCAAGGGTCGCGGGCGGGCAACCAATACACTGCGCTATGATTCACCCATATCGAAAGCGGGTGTGACCGCTCAATTATTCATGGTCATCGATAACAGCGAAGATGCGGACCATGCCTATGGTGGCGGGCTAATTTATACCTCCCCCAGCATGACCCTTTTTTGGCAATACTACGATAACGGCGAATCCGGAGATGATGAAGCCACTAAAATTGGCGCCAAGTTTGGATCTGAAGCGTTCTCCATTTTTGGTCAATACGAAATTGACAACGGTCTAATCTCCTTATCCGAGGGTCTTTCTGCTTTGGGCAGCGATACCGTCAATACCGCCGATGGCGATAATTTATTTGAGGATAACCGCACAACCGGTGCGGATGTCTGGTTTTTGGGTTTGAGCTATAAGACCGGCAGAATTACACTACTGTATGAATATGGCGAGCGCAAAAACTCCGAAAAAGGTAGACATAGCGATGACGGTCATACGGGGTGGATCGCAGGCCTTAATATTCAGCTGGACACCTACGCATATCTCTACTTGGGCTATCTTGAAAAAGAGTTCAATGATGACGACCGTGACAAAGACACCCGCTATACTGCTGGTGCCACCTTTACCTTTTAATTTGAATTCCCTGTTTCGACTTGGATCAAAACTTCAAGTATGCTTTGACCTCACTCATCGTAGGAGTCTTGTAGTCTTGGATGAATTCAAATTTTGAAACACGATTATTCCTCAACGTTGCAAAAGTCTGAGGGCTTCAGAGTCAAGGCGTCTTAGGGATGCCTTCGACAAAGCAACTCGACAAGCTAATATCGAAGGCTCGTCGTAGTTTTTACCCTGTCCCGTCGTAGCTCGCAGAGCGAAGTCGGATTCGAACCCCCAGCAACGCAGAATCTGAAGTCCTCAGGCTTTCCCGAAGGGTAAATAACGTGGCAAATTAGATGCTATTCTAAAATTCACAGGAGAATGCATTCACGAAGTGCCACGATCGGCTTGATATTCCCTATAGTTACAATTCAATATATATATCTTGCCACGTTGTTTATGCAACTATGACGTCTATTCTGGATGACGGGATAATATCGCCTCTCTGGCATCAGCGGCCGCCTCCTTAACATCGACATCAATGGTTCCGTTTTTGATCGTGTTTAAGAAACCCAGCACACTCCTATCTGCACACTGACCCATTATGTAGAGAATATCCCCTTTCACGGCATCTGTCTGATCTTCAAATCGCTCCATCAGGGGTGCTGTCATCTGCTTGGCCAAAGAAATTTGGCAGTCGGCAATCTCTTCGGCCACAGCCATAGCGCCCAATCGGGTGGAAAAGGCTTCATGGGTCAACAGGTCAAAAAAGGCCGGGATGATGCAGTCTGCGTTGAGCATCATTTCAGATAGTTGATAGGCATTTCCATCGGCAATGATAGCTTCGAGCGTTGCCGGGCTCAATTGAGCTGGATCACGGCTTTGAATGGTATCTAAAAGTTCTTGACGATCGACACTACCGGTCCACCGAAACTGTTCATCCAGGATTAAAGTGGGCACCGATCGGATTGTATCAGCTTCCGCCATCTCCGAGAACTGCATGGCATCGATGATTGTAAGATGTACATTGCCTGTTTGCAATACAAGGGAAGTTAATTTCTGCACTTCAAGCGGACAGAATGTGCACATGCCCGAAACATATAATTTAAGCATGGCCGGAATTTCCAGACCTGTGTCTTTCCCCGGAGGTGCCTGCAAATGATCCTGTTTGGGCAGCTTTAAGAGCATATCGAGAAATGCTCCCAGCTCATTTCCATGGGGCACCCCCCGATAGACGATGGATTCCCCAAGGTGCAATTCAGGCTTGGCATCGATATCATCAGCTTTTTGTTTGGAAACTTGAATCTTTGGAATCCGCTGGGACAGTTCCTGGCAGAATGTCTCCAGTTCCCGGCTCCGTTTGTCCCTGCTGATGAATAGGCGGATATCAATGGGTGATTTAATTCGTTGATTAAAATCTGCCATTTGTTTGATCTCTTCTGGCAACATGTGCTCTCCTTGATAAAACTTGAGGATATCGATATCTTAAGGTAAGATTATATAACGACCTTTTTTATAAAGCACAAGCATCAGCCTAATGGAAAGACGTTTAATTTAGAGCCTATAAGCAATATGAAGATAGCCCGGAAGGCTGAGGTTTGATCCGCCATCAATCTTGAAACTGTCTGAGATCCTTAGAGCCCGTTATGCCGAACAGCTTGAAATAATGCCCCATGAAGATGACATGTGAAAACGTGTGTTACATATCATCAAAATTTGGCCCTGTTCGGTATTACGGACTCTTGGGAGCGAGTTTTTCACGACTGATGGCGGATCAAACCTCGGCATTACTAATAACCTTATTTGGGGCTATAGTACCGTTTGATTTTAATCCTTTTGTATCGGTGCGACCAAGCCGCGTTCCCTAAAATCGTGGGTACGATTTTATCATGGATCTGAAGCAATGTTATAAGATTCTGGAAATCGACGAAACTGCGTCACTCTCCGAGATTAAGCAGGCTTACCGGGATATGATCGGGATCTGGCATCCGGATCGCTATGTCCAAAATCCTCGACTGTATACAAAAGCAACCGAAAAGCTAAAAGCTCTCAATGCCGCTTATAATCAACTAATTGCGGGGCTAACACCCGAAATTATCGGCAAACCCTCCAGCCATAAAGCTTCCCCCAGTCAGAAGCCGTACATACTCTTTGTCACCTGCCCCAATTGTCATAAGAAGAATCGTCTAAAAGCCGGATTCGTGACCCATCATCCGCAATGTGGCTCCTGCGGCACTTTGCTTTTTCATAAGAGCCAAGGACCCCATAAACAGACGAAAAAATCCAGGGACACCTCTCAGCAGCAATATGCCAATAACACGAAGTCCAATCGTACCCCCCCTAAAAATCAGTTTGATACGAATCCCTCCTTTACCAAGGTTGATGATACGATTTTTCGCAATTCAGTTAAGAAAAAAAGAGTACTTAACAAATGGACCCTCTTGGCCATTCTGGCGGTCATCTTTCTGATCATTAATAATTTTAGCGAATTAAGCACTTGGCTAACCAGGTATCTTGAACCGATCACTGAAAGTCGCTATGCCGACTACTTGAAAAAACCGATTGCCAAGATGCGCAACAACTTAGACAACAAGGACGATGCAGCCGCCCTTGCAGCCATCCGGAAGCTACTCGGCGAGGCGGGGTATCTTGTCGATGCGTCCACGGCTGACGCGGATGACCAGATAAGAGCTGCCCTGAAACAATTTCGGGATGATTATTTTCTTTCTTTTCGTGTCGGCAACCTGACCGAAAGCACCCAAGCCCTGCTGCGCCACCGCGCAATTGTCCGACAACAGCCCCAATGGCCCCGAATCGCCGTAGATCCGCAATTTAAACAATGGATCGATCAGCAAAAGCTGACGACACCCGAGATTTGCAGGCAAACCCTCGCCGGCGGCGACGTGGGTCAGGTGAAGTCTTTGATAGACTGGTATTTGTTCGACCTGTTGAAACCGAAGCCCCAACCCCTGCCACGTAAAGCTGTAATCCAAAAAGCGTATCACAAGGGTTTGGCTCCGCTGACCATCAGGACCCGTGACGAAGGCCGGCATTATTATGTGAAACTCATTGATGATGCGGATGCATCGCTTAGAATGACAGCCTTTATTCGCAGCGGCTCTAAATTGGTCGAGCATGTTCCTGTGGGAAAATATCGCGTTAAATATGCCGTTGGCCAAAACTGGTATGGGACCCGCTGGTTATTTGGCCCCAAAACCGTATTCAAGCAGATGGATCAGATATTTGACTTTGCGGTCCAAGATAACCAAATTAAAGGATACAGAATGGATTTATATCTTCAACCCATGGGATTTGTCTCTTCCCACGACTATGCTTTTGATTTTTAAAAATTTTCGTTTTCTCTTGGGGTGATCTACCATGCCGCTCAAACAAATTCATCAATATAAATGGGAACTTCCTAAAACAGGACCCATGCGTGTTCCCGGCATCATCTATGCCGACGGCAAAATGCTTGAAAGCGGTCAACTGACCGAACCGTTGAAACAGGTGGCCAATGTTGCCGCCCTGCCAGGGATTGTCGGCGGATCGCTGGCCATGCCCGATATGCACTGGGGATATGGATTTCCCATCGGTGGCGTGGCTGCTTTTGACTGGCAAAAAGGGGTTATATCGCCCGGTGGGGTAGGGTATGACATCAACTGTGGGGTGCGGCTGGCTACAACCGCTTTGGTGGAATCTGATATCCGTAATAAACTCGAATCGCTGGTGACGGAATTATATCGCCAGATTCCATGTGGTATCGGTTCCACCGGGTCGGTTCGGCTCTCGCACAAAGAGGAGAAGCAAGTCCTTAGACGAGGTAGTCATTGGGCTGTAGAGCAGGGTTTTGGTGAGGAAGCCGATGTGGTTCACACGGAAGACACCGGTTGCATGCAGAATGCCGAGCCCTCTCTGATCAGCCAGCGTGCTTTGGACCGCGGCCGCAAGCAGCTTGGCACCCTCGGTTCAGGTAATCATTTTTTGGAAGTGGGTGTTGTCGATCGGATATTTGATCCGAATGCGGCCCGTATTTTTGGCCTGCATGAGAATCAAGTGACCTTGATGCTGCATTCCGGTTCCAGGGGGCTCGGCTATCAGGTATGTGACGATTTCCTCCGGGAAATGAACCAGTATGTCAAACAGCTGGACTTTAATATCCCCGACAGGCAATTGGCTTGTGCGCCCATTCACTCCGACCAAGGACAACGCTACTTCAATGCCATGGCATGTGCGGCCAATTACGCCTGGGCCAATCGGCAAATTATGATGCATCATTGCCGCGAGGTGTTTCAATATTCGCTGGATATGGGCCCTAAAAGTCTGGACATGCGGCTACTCTATGATGTCAGCCACAATATCGCTAAAAAAGAACATCATTATGTTGATGGTAAAAAAAGAACCCTGTGCGTGCACCGAAAAGGTGCTACACGCTCTTTTGCCCCCTACCATGAAGCGCTTTGCGATACCTATCAGTCGATTGGACAACCGACCCTGATTCCGGGTGATATGGGCACGGCATCCTATGTACTGGTTGGGACAGAACTGGCCATGACGGAAACTTTTGGTTCTACCTGCCATGGGGCCGGGCGTGTTTTAAGCCGCAAGGCAGCCAAAAAACGAAGCAAAGGCCGTTCCATTCAGCGAGAGTTAGCTGATAAAGGCATTTTGGTGCGCTGGACCGGGCGCTCCACCCTGGCCGAAGAAATGCCCGAAGCATATAAGGATATCTCCCAGGTGGTGAACGTAGTCCACAATGCCGGAATATCCAGGAAAGTCGCCAGGCTGAGGCCCCTCGCAGTTGTCAAAGGCTAAAAATACGCCACAGAACTTTTTGTCGGGCCCAATATCTGCATTGAGACGACATGTTTAATCCTCAAAATACAAACCACGTATTCCTGCGGTAAACACGTCGCCTCGCCTTGATCTTGAACCCGACAAAAAGTTCTGTGGCGTATTTTACCTGTACTGCGATTGCACCCATTCAAAGGATGGAATTTAAAATAAACTACATTAGATTCAGCAAATAACCAGGAAGATGTACATAGACCATTTCGCGAAAGACGCTATTTCAGGAAAAATCCCCGATCATTGAGAAACTCCCTCATATGCGGGCGGATAACCTTGCTCATGAACTCCGCCATTTGGTGGCTCCAGGTCTCGTCTTTGAGATTGCTGTCCCGCGACAGATAATATTGACGCATCGTACTGTCGTAGGCCTCCAGATGTGAATCCGTACCTTCGGATGAATAGGTTTCCTGTTTGAGGACTGCCTCTAGCGGTAGGCGGGGTTTGGTGGGGGGATCGTCGTCCGGATAGCCCAGGCACATGCCGAAAACCGGATAAGCCTGATCAGGAATTTCCAGCAACTCACATATTGCTTGGGGATCGTTGCGGACGGCGCCGATAAATACGCCCCCCAGACCCAATGATTCTGCTGCCAATAGCGTGTTCTGGCCTATCAAGGCCGTGTCCACCGTGGCCACGATAAACTGTTCGGCATATCCCCGGGCCATTTCCTTGCCATGCCGCTCACAGGCTGTTTGCAGTCGATTCAAATCGGCACAAAAGACCAGAAACACCGGCGCCCGCACGATCCAGGCCTGATCGCCACATATCCTGGCCATGGTCTGGCGCATGTCAGGATGGCTAACCTGAATAATTGTGTAAGCCTGGACATGGTTGGAAGTAGCCGCACATTGCGCCGCCGACAGGATTGACTTTAAAACGTCCCCATTCACGGGGATATCTTTAAATTTGCGTATGGATCGATGCGCTCGCATGGTTTCGATGGTTGGTTTCATGCTTTAGATATCTCCTAATGTCTTTCTGAAATCCATAGATATAACTGATCTATGTTCGACAATGATTTTAAATGAAATACAGGAGAGCTGCCGCGGCTATGGCGATTCGATAATATCCAAACAGCTCCAGCCCGTACTTATTTAAATAACCGATCATCCATTTGACCGAGAGTATGGCAGACACGAACGCAACCACGAGCCCCAGCATCATGGAACCAAAATCGAACATGGCCAACATATCCTGGCCGTGTTTGAGGAGATCGTAAACGGAAGCAGCTGATAATGTGACAGCACCCAAAAGAAAACTAAACTCCACCGTGGCCTGCATGGAAAGGCCCATGAAAAGACCACCCAGAATTGTGGCCAAGCTGCGACTGACTCCCGGCCACATGGCCAGGCATTGAGCCAACCCGATCACGAGAGCTGTTTTTAGGGTGATATCCTCGATGGCTTTGCCCTGATGCAGGTCGATCTTTCTGGATTTGAAGAAGTAGGCAATAACCAGGATGGCAACTCCGCCCACAAACCAGGCCAGGATAACCGGATGAATGCCAAATAAAAATTGCTTGATGGTATTTTCCAGAATCAAACCAATTATTATGGCGGGTAGCAGTGCCAGGACCAGATGTGATAATAGCCGCCTCCCTTCGGCATCCCCCTTGAAGATGCCCATCAGAATCCGTTTGAATCTGTGTGCACAGACGACCAGGATGGCCAATATCGCTCCGAACTGGATACACACCAGATAGGCATTGATTGCATCCATAGCAACAGCATCGTCACCCATATCAGATGTCAGCGAATCCATACCGAGGAGATCCCTGGCCAGGAGCAGATGGCCGGTGGAACTGATGGGCAGATACTCGGTCAGGCCCTCCACCAGACCCAGCACTGTCGCCTGGATTAGAGTCATCTGTTTTGATTGGTCGGGTTGCGTTTCGGCATATGCTGGTGATAACGGCGTTAGTGTGAGGTAACATACCAAAAGAACAAGCCTAGCAAGATATTTTAGAGGTATAGATATCAAAACAATGTTCTCCCTAAATTAAGAATTCTGGCGCAACGAGTATAGGAGGCTGGCGATAGCGTGTCAATTGGAACATGCGCTTACCAAAAAGCCACACCAAAATTTATATTATGGATTTATTTGGCAATTGACGCTTTGCATGCTTTTCGATACCATGAATTTTCAGGCAATAGCGTTTTTAGGATTTAATTCTGTCCGGCCTTACGGGCTTTTAGAAACGAGTTTTTGCCGGCTGTTAAAAGAATTATTAAATCGCCGATAGGGCCGATTTGTTAGCATTGATTATATTTTATTCTAAAATAAGTCCGCAGCACTATATTGAATTGGAAGGATAATCTGATGATAAATCCAGAAATGTTCCGAGAATACGATATCAGGGGAATTGCCGGTAAGGATATGAATCCCGATGATGTGGTCTTAATTGGCAAAGGGATTGGAACCTATCTTCAACGCCGGGGCAACACCGAAATTACGGTTGGCCGCGACTGCCGCGAAACATCCGAACTTTACTCTGAAAAACTGATTCAAGGTCTCATGTCCACCGGCTGCCAGGTTGTGGATATCGGTATGTGCAGTACACCTGTTGGCTATTTCTCCATCCGCCATTTAGACAAACAGGGTAACGTGATGGTTACCGCCAGTCACAATCCACCGGAATACAATGGATTTAAGGTGTGCAGCGGCGTTGATTCCGTATATGGCGACCAAATTCAAGCCATTCTGAAACTCATTGAAAATAAAGATTTTGAATCTGGTGACGGTCGGGTTGAATCTTATGAAATTTTACAGCCCTATAAAGAATATCTTATTGCAAACCTGTCTCTGAAGCAGCCGCTCAGGGTCGGTATCGATGCCGGCAACGGTACTGCTGGGGTCACGGCAGTCCCCATTATTAAAGCGCTGGGTTGTGAGGTCCATGATATTTACTGCGAACCAGATGGCACATTCCCCAATCATGAAGCTGATCCCACAGTACTAAAAAATATGCAGGACATTATCCAGCTGGTCAAAGAAAAGGAATTGGATGTGGGCTTTGGATTTGATGGAGATGGAGACCGGATCGGCGTCGTGGACGCAGATGGCAGTCTGATTTACGGAGATCAATTGATGATCGTTTTTTCGCGTGAGATATTATCCCGTAAACCGGGCGCCACTTTTATCTCTGAAGTTAAATGTTCCAAAACACTTTATGACGATATAGAAAAAAACGGTGGCAATGCCATTATGTGGAAAACCGGCCATTCACTGATTAAGCAAAAAATGAAAATTGAAAAGGCGGAACTGGCCGGCGAGATGAGCGGACACATATTTTTTGCCGATCGTTATTTCGGTTTTGATGACGCTGTTTATGCATCCTGCCGTCTATTGGAAATTCTATCCAATACCGGCACGCAGCTGTCTGAACTATTGGCCGATGTGCCCAAAACCGTAAACACACCCGAAATCCGGGTGGAATGTCCCGATCATATCAAATTTAAAGTTGTTCAAGAAGTGACGGCCTATTTCAAAAACCGTCAAGATGTCATCGACATCGACGGGGTCCGCGTTTTATATCCCGATGGATGGGGCCTTGTGCGGGCATCCAATACCCAACCGGCCCTGGTACTGCGTTTTGAAGCCATGAGTGCCAACAGACTTCAAGAAATTCAGGAAGAGGTCGAAAGCGTCCTGAGGGATATCCAAAAGCAGATTTAATGGCATCCAGCCTCGACAAGAGAATATTCGGCACCCTGTTCTTTTCGCTCTTTGCTGCCGTAACCGGTGTGGGCATCGTGGTACCACTCCTGCCGGTTTATGCCCATCAGCTTGGCGCCGGCGGCTTGGCCATTGGATTGATCTTTGGCTCATTTGCCCTCTCGCGCACTTTTTTCCTGCCCTACTTTGGCAGGCTTTCGGATCGCAAAGGCCGTAAACGACTGATTGTTGTTGGTTTGATATCCTATGCCTGTCTCTCTCTGGCATTTATGCTTGTCGACAGCGTATCATTTCTGGTGATCATCCGGTTTTTTCAGGGCATCGCCTCATCCATGATGATGCCGGCTATCCAGGCCTATGTTGGCGATATTACCCCGCCGGGACGAGAAGGATTTACCATGGGATTCTTCAACATGTCCATATTCCTTGGCCTGAGCCTGGGTCCGATACTCGGGGGCAGCATCAAAGATTTGTGGGGGTTGGATGCATCTTTTCTAAGTATGGGGCTGCTATCCTTGGCGGGTTTTTTTCTATGCTTGTTTTTTCTACCACCGGTACACGAAGAAAAGGTATTGAAAAAAAAACGCGTCCCCCTGCCTTGGAAAAAACTTCTTGGCGATCGTGAAATCAGCGGTCTTTTCATCTACCGACTTAATTACACCGCATGCATCGGTATTCTTTGGGGATTTTTGCCAGTATTTGCCGACTCTGAGTTTGGTCTGTCCAGTGCGACAATCGGCTTTCTGGTTATGCTCGGGGTTTTTATTAGTGGCATTATCCACCTCCCCATGGGTTATGTGGCCGATCGTATTAACCGTAGAGTAATGATTGTTTCCGGCGGAATGCTGGTGGCGGTCGGTATGATCTATTTTGCCCGGGCAACATCGCTTTCAGACTTGATTATTGCCAGCGTTCTCTTTGGGTTCGGCGGTGGTATTTCCATGCCGGCCCATATGGCGATTGCTGTTTTTAAAGGCAGCCAATCCGATGCCATGGGATCACTCATGGGGCTCATGACCATGGCTCACAGCCTGGGGATGCTTATCGGATCGTCCTTCGCCGGCATCATGATGGATATTTTTGACCTGCGGGATGCATTCTTTATGGGTAGTTTTATTAGTATTTCCGGAATACTGATTTTTGTCTTTTTCACCCGTGGTATCCCCTATCCAACAACCGAAAAGGATATTATCTAAATCCTAACGATTCAATGAGAAGGTAATTATGGTCGCTCCTATCATCCTCTCCCTCATCTGCATTATTTGCGCTTATCTATGTTGGTCGGTTGCTAACAAACGCAATGGCAATACCCTGTTTTGGGCCGTCATGGGCGCTCTGTTTGGACCATTCGCTATTCCATTTGTTATGATGTTGAAAAAGAATCCACCCGGGAATGGTAACCACAGGAATGACGACTCCCCAGGATAATCCATGTCAAAAGCGATAATCCGTTTCATGCTTGCCTTCCTGGGCCTGACGGGATTGGGCATCATCGTGGCCGAAATCCTGGGGAAATGGAATATTTTGGGAGAAGATAAGCAACCATTTTGGATTGTCATACCCATCATCATGCTTTTCTTCGGAAACGAATTTGTTAATTCCGAAACCTTTCGCAACAATCAAAAATTATCCCAGGCGCAAACCCGGCGGATTGTCAGATTCACCAATGCCCTCCTTATCATTATTTCAATTGTCGTTCTGGTCAGTATTCCGTTTATCTGGTTTGGCACTGTGGAAGAATTGGCGGGACAAAGTGGCGGTGGCTATCGGCCCTAATGCTCCTTCTAAAGTGTGAATTTAAGCATGTCTTTAGAAAAACGAGTCAAAACCTTTTGCAGACATCGGCGCTTTATGATAATTGGTGTTGTCAATAATTTACTTGAATGATTATTAATCCTGTTCCTGCTGAAGAATATTCATCAGATCTGCAACCTGAGTGCCGGATTACTATTTTAAAATTTCTAAATCATATTCAGATAGGAAAACCGTCATGATCGTCAGTGAAATCATGCAGACCAATGTGATAACCATCGGAATGGATGATACGCTTGAGCACATCCAAAAACTATTTGCAAAGCATAGATTTCATCATGTGCTAGTGGTGGAGGAAGGCGAATTGATAGGGGTTATCAGTGACCGCGATGTCCTAAAAGAAATCAGTCCGTATGTCAATACACTGTCCGAAGACGCCCGGGCCCTAAAAACCTTAAGAAAAAAAGCGCATCAGATCATGACCCGTACGCCAATCACAACTGAAAAGCACACCCGCGTGGAGGATGCTGCCGAACTGATGCTTGATAGGGTCATTTCATGCCTGCCGATTATCTCGAAATCCGGACAAATCGAAGGCATATTATCCACGAAGGACATCCTCAGGTATTATATGGAAAAGAACGGCAGCACTGATTTGTCCGTTCTATGATTCAACGCGGTGCAGATTCATTTTTTCCGCGATGATGCCCCATGCCCCAATAAGAAATGATACTCCGCATGCGTCAGTTTTCCGTCGTCATCGGTATCTGCTTCCTTGAACTTTTCTTTTTTATCTCCATATACCTTTTCAAATTCCGCATATGTCACCGTGCCATCCTTATCAGAATCCAGAATTCTGAAGCAGACATGGTCTTTTTTTTCATCCGCCAAACCCGGCGTTGTGAACAAGATGAAAATTAAAACTAGCAACAACAACGAACTGATCTTTTTCAATGAATTCCTCCACCCACAAATTTTAATTAAGGGCCGGGATGTTTTTCAATCAAATCCCTGTCCGGCTCGATTAATTATAGCTGTCGCCTCAAAAAAATACCTGTACTGCTTCCACTCTATCTATTATTTCGGAACATATTCGTGGCAGTTACTCTATATCCATCATTTTAACGACCCAAGCATCATACCGGATCACTTCTCAACAGGATAGTTGATTCTACTCCATTGGGCAATACCATAACGCATATTGATAATGCGTTTAAATCCATTGTCGATCAAAATTTTGGATGCCACTGTGCTGCGATTGCCCGTGGCACAATAAATAAGGATATCGGTATGTTTATAAGCTGCCAGCTCTCCGAGTCGTTTTTGCAGCTCTTGTACCGGAATCAACTTGGCATCCGCAATATGGCCGCGCTTAAATTCCCTGCGCGTACGCACATCCAGCAGGATTGGTTTCTGATTCGATAGGATTTGGGCGGCTTCTTTCGCGTCTACAGCCCGATAATACGGCTGCTTGTATTCAATAACCAGGATATGACCGCTAACACCACCCAGCGTAAACCGATATCGTCCGGCCTTTTTCATTTTAAAGTAGGGTGCCGTATCAAGTTCTCTGGTAAGTTTTTGCTTGACCGCTAATGCCGGTATTTCCAGAATTGGGTTTTGAATCTCCATATCAAAATCAAATTTGATATAATCACCTCGATAAACATTGAAGCCAATCTCTTGATCACTGGTTTGTAAGTACAGGACCCGATACCCTTTTATCAGATCACCGGAGATATCAACGCCTTCGCTCTGCTTTTGGCTGGATGCGACCGCGATGGCAGTAGCTAAAAAGATCAGAATAATCGTCGCTATAATTAACATTCTATTTCGCATCTGAATCACCTCTTAAGGAAAGTAAACGATAATATGAAATATTAATCATCTAAACCACAATTGAAACCCGTATATAAACCAATATATTTCCGCTTGAAAAACCGCTGCCATTTAGTTAAGCTTTATTTTCATTACTCTGATGGTGCACCTCGTCTCAGCTTGCCTTATAATCTGACGCGGAAATAGAAAATCAAATTACCATTCAGGAAATATTTATCTTTTTTCCTATTAAACCGAATTGATGCCCAACTGGGCCAAAAAGCTGCGTGCAGAATGTACTCTAGTGCAGAACGTGCATTCTGCTCGTAATAATGCTGTCACCATCCAATTCAAATAAAAAAGTAACAGGTAGGAACTAACAATGATTTGGGAACGTTATTACCTCGATTTATTGGACATGATGAATTCATCCTTTAAAAAAATTGCTTCCGGCAATTATGACAAAAAGGATGTGGAGATGCTTTTTGAACTGTCAAAGACCGGGAGATACCCAACTCTTTTCACTGAAATGGCCGAGTCGTTCAGTATGATGATGGTCAAGGTGGAGTCTAGGGAATTTCGTCTCAAGCAGATCATTCACGAACTGGAAGAGGCCAAAGCAAAATAGCCATGTAATTAGTCAGCGATTAGTTAACATGGCTGCGGCTCCCTCAAATCTTATCTTTTGACAATTAACCTCATTGTTGCACGCAAACTTCTATTTTAAGGATTGAAAAATGAGATATGCTCACACTAACATCGCAGCAAGGGATTGGAAGAAGCTATCGGATTTTTACATCAATGTTTTCAATTGCGCTGTAAAACCACCCAAAAGAAAGCTTTCCGGATTGTGGCTGGATCAAGCCACCGGTTTATCGAATGCAGAACTGGAGGGTGTGCATTTATTGCTACCCGGATATGGTGATTCCGGTCCGACCCTGGAAATATTTTCTTACAAAAAAATCCAAGAATCTTTGCCGGTGATGGCTAATTGTACCGGTTTTACCCATATTGCCTTTGAAGTTGACAGCGTAGAACAAATTTTGCATGCAGCCTTAGAAAATGGCGGTACCTTATTAGGCAAAATATCTGAAAAAATGGTCGATGGTATTGGTATGTTAACCTTTGTCTACTTTAGAGATCCGGAAGGCAATATTGTAGAAGCCCAATCTTGGGAATAATAGATTATTGATCACCAGCCTTAAATCCTGTCCTTTTGCTTCATGCTTTGGCATTCAAAACCTGAAAAACAGAATCTGACCTTTTTAGGTTAGCCCAGATATTTCATGAAATATTCGGGTTAGAGTCTTTCGGGTGTAAACGCCACCACCTGGTCGATGGAGGTCACATCCGCCAAAAGCATCACCAGGCGGTCAACCCCTAAGGCATTGCCGGCGCACGCCGGCATATAGGCCAGTTCCGTTAGAAATTTCTCTGGTAAAGGATGGGTGGACTTGCCCAGCGCTGCCTGCAAGGCCATCTCGGCTTTGAATCGATTGCGCTGTTCGATGGGATCGGTTAATTCTGAAAAGGCATTACAGAGTTCCATGCCGGCAATATAAAGCTCAAAACGCTCTGCCAAGCTGCCGTCATCGGGTTTGCTTCTGGCCAATGATCCCAATACCACCGGATAATCATACAAGAATACCGGTTTGGCAATTCCCAATTTGGGTGCAATGTCGCAGGCAATGATCTCATCAAAGTTATCATCTCTGATGGCGTCATCTACAGATACAGCCGCATGGTGTTCAAACGCCTCTTCAACGCTCATCCGATCCCAAGGCCGCGTCAAATCGACACGGGTACCCTGGTAGGATATAACAGCTTCAAATCCACTGGCCCGGGCTACGTATCCAATCA
This sequence comes from uncultured Desulfobacterales bacterium, assembly GCA_964452555.1. Classification (GTDB taxonomy): domain Bacteria; phylum Desulfobacterota; class Desulfobacteria; order Desulfobacterales; family B30-G6; genus B30-G6. The sequence goes on along the minus strand of CAYVMI010000077.1, from coordinate 1,385 downwards.
ATTCCTCACACTGCTGCATCATATCCTCGTAATCGTGCCCGGCGGTATACCATTCCAGCATGGTCAGTTCAGGCAGGTGCCAATTCCCGCGTTCACCCTTTCGAAAACATTTACAGAGTTGATAAATACGCTTAAAGCCCGCTGCCAGCATGCGTTTCATGCACAGTTCCGGCGAGGCTTGCAGAAACCAGGATCCGCTGGGCTGGACATCGATATGTGCCTCGGGCGCCGGTTCCGGAATTCGAACCGGGGTTTCCACCTCCAGATATTCCTGACTTTTAAAATATGATCTGATGCCGCTTAACACCCGGGCCCGGAGTTCGAGGTTCTGTTTCGATGGCTTATGGGGGTTGCTAATCATGACAACCTATTATTTCTGAACAATTTCGTTAACTTTCATGCAAGATTCAGGAATTAGCCGGATTGGACGATGTAGGAATCAGCGGTTCGATCTTGAAGATAAAGGGTGTCAAATGCGCCGGTTTTTCCGGATTCAAACCATTCATATCCAGCCTGTTTGCACGCTTCGCAAGCATTCTGCGGAATATGTACGGTCAATACATGCCGCCCCGTACTGGCCGTAGAATCGATCCGAAGGGCACCGCCTGAACAATCACATGTTCGCACGGTTTCCTGCTGGGTCTCCTGAATACCATCAGTATCATAGAAAATACTGCGCGAGCGCTCATGATTAGTCTTTTCTGCTTGTACCTGCGCCTGCATTTCTTTTCTGGCCGACCACAATTTTAGGATTTTGTCACCCAGTTGGGCGATATAACTGCTTACCTCAGATGATTGCCGGATGCTAATGGGATCATAGTCAGGTTCCGTGACATGGCTGGTATCGATGCCGGCCATCGCCAGAATAATAACGGTATTGACGTAGGGCAGGGCACCCTCTATGGAATAACCGCCTTCCAGGACCGCAATATCCGGTTTAAGCAGCCTCGTCAGCTTGGCATAGCCCTGGGCTGAAAAATTCATATTGGTGATGGGGTCGGAATAGTGGTTGTCCTGCCCGGCTGAATTGACCACGATATCGGGATTAAATTCATCCAGTATGGGCCCCACTACCTGCTCCATGGTATAAAGGAATCCCTCCTCGGATGTGTTCGGCGGCAAAGGGATATTAATGGTGGTACCGATGGCATTGGGGCCGCCCATTTCACTGGGGAAACCCGATCCGGGATAGAGTGTGCGGCCGTCCTGATGAATGGAAATAAAGAGGGTATCTGGATCGTGCCAGTAAATATCCTGGGTGCCGTCGCCATGGTGGCAGTCGGTGTCTACAATGGCCACCCGCTGAATCTGGTAGGATTGTCGCAAATATTCGATCATGATGGAATGGTATACCGCCGGGCACGATTACGAGGATATGATGCAGC
>CAYVMI010000076.1:0-20045 GCA_964452555.1 uncultured Desulfobacterales bacterium | reverse complement strand
CGATGTAAGCGGACATGGGATTTCTTCGGCGCTACTCATGGCTACGGTACGGGCCTCCTTGCGACAGCGGGCATCAATCCCCGGCAGTGCAGCCCAGGTGATCACGGACGTCAATACGTTGTTGGCCCAGGACGTTGAATATTCCGGCGATTTTATGACCCTGTTTTTTCTACTGATAGACACGCAACAGGGTTCGCTTGAATGGGTGCGAGCAGGGCATGATCCGGCCGTGCGCTATAATCCGGCAAGTGACTCTTTTGATGAATTGAAGGGGGCCGGGCTGGCGCTGGGAGTCCAGGCCGAGTGGCTATATGAGAGCCAAACGCTGGATGATCTAGCCGCCGGCCAAGTTATATTGCTGGGTACGGATGGAATTTGGGAAGCGGAAAATCCTGCGGGTGAACGTATCGGTAAAGAACCCATCTACCAGGTGCTTCGGGAGAAGGCAGACGGGAGCGCTCCGGAAATATTAAAGGCGGTATTCGATGTACTCAAGCAGCACGTCAAAGGTACCCGAACCGAAGATGATATTACCGCAGTAATTGTGAAAGTCGAAAGACTGGATCCCAGTGCCAGTTAGGTTGGAACCTAATGTTGGCCCTTAGCCGCTCCTCATCCGAATCTAACATTTTCCTAATGACCTGATAACAGTCAATTAATAACCTGAATCTTGCATGAAATTCCAATGGAAAGACGTGTGGAGAAATGGCCAGAGAACATATACTTGTGGTTGATGATGAAGAGGATATCCTGGAGCTGGTACAATATAATCTGGCTCGGGAAGGCTATCAGGTAAAAGGTGCCTCGAGCGGTGAAGAGGCTCTCAAAAAGGCGGCCAAGGAATCATTTGATTTGATTGTGTTGGATCTGATGCTTCCGGGAATCGATGGGCTCGAAGTCGCCAGACAGCTGCGAAATGATAAAAAAAACCAGCACGTACCCATCGTCATGCTCTCCGCCAAGGGGGAGGAAGCAGATGTTGTAACCGGGCTGGAATTGGGGGCGGACGATTATGTCACCAAACCTTTCAGTCCACGTATCCTGATAGCCCGGATTCGGGCGGTATTACGACGAAAAGCCAAGGCACCGGAAGACGATTCAACGGTTATTAGCATTCATGGTCTAGAAATCCACCCCGGAAGGCGTGTGGTTTCAACCCGGGATGGTCTAATCGATCTGACCTTTACCGAATTTCAGGTACTATTTATTTTGGCACGCCGACCCGGATGGGTGTTTACACGTTCACAAATAGTGGATGGCGTTCGGGGCAGCGATTACCCGGTGACCGACCGCAGTGTCGATGTTCAGATAGTTGGGCTGCGCAAAAAACTGGGTGCTTACGGTAAGTATATCGAGACCGTACGGGGGGTTGGTTACCGTTTCAAGGAGAGCCGATGATCAAGCGTAGACGGCTCATATGGCGCCTTTTTCTGCCGTTTGTGTTGATCACTTTAATGTCGCTGATCGCGGTTAGCTGGTATGCCACCAGTTCCCTTGGCAGGTTTTACATGGATCAGACGGCGGTTGATCTGGAAGCCCGGGCCTATCTACTGGAAGCCCAGATGGGGCATGGCGCTTTCATCGACCAGCCCGCCATGGTAGATGCTTTCTGCAAAAAAGCCGGTAAGCGTTCGGCCACTCGTATAACAGTGATTCTTCCCAGCGGGACCGTTATAGGGGATTCCAGGGAAACGCCCCGCCATATGGACAACCATGCCGGCCGTCCCGAAATAGCGGACGCTTTAAGTGGCGTAACGGGTACATCCCTTCGTCACAGCGATACCTTGCATCAGCGCATGATGTATGTGGCCATTCCCTTTTTTGAAAACAACCGGGTCGCAGCCGTAATTAGAACATCCTTACCGGTGACCGCACTGGATGAAGCTCTGGCCGACATCCGCATCCGCATTACGCTAGGTGTTTTGCTGATTGCAATCATAGCCGCCATTGTCAGTCTATTCATATCCCGCCAGTATAGCCGGCCCATTGAAGAGATGAAAGAGGGCGCCGCCCGATATGCACGCGGCGACCTCGAACATCGCTTAACCCTGCCGGATTCAGAGGAGATGGCCGGTCTGGCGGCGGCCATGAATTTAATGGCCGAGGAACTCAGCAACCGAATCGATACTATCCGCAGCCAGCGCAGAGAATTGGAAACTGTGCTTTCGAGTATGCTGGAGGGCCTCGTGGCCATAGACAACCAAGAGCGGATTATCAGCCTTAATCAAGCGGCTGCAAGCTGGTTTGAAGTCGAAACCCAAAGGGCCCAGGGTCGCAGTCTTCAGGAGATTATTCGCAACCAAGCGCTTCAAAAGTTTGTCACCGATGCTCTTCAAAACGGCGAACCGATGGAGGGCGATGTCATTGCCTTTCAAAATGGTGAACGGGTGCTGAATCTTAAAAGCTCTCCATTGCTGGATGCCGTCCATAAACCCGTCGGTACGCTCATTGTTTTTAACGACGTGACCCAACTCAGGCGCTTGGAGAATATGCGCCGGGATTTTGTGGCCAATGTCTCCCACGAAATCAAAACGCCCCTTACGGCCATAAAAGGATTTGTGGAAACCCTCCATCACGGCAGCGTTGAAGATCCCGGCGAAACCAACCGGTTTTTAGGTATTGTATTGAAGCATGTGGATCGTCTGAATTCCATCATTGAGGATCTGCTGTCTTTGGCGAGAATAGAGCAGGAATCCGAAGATACCTGGACGACTTATCAGGAGAAACCGCTAAGGGGGGTATTTCAGGCTGCCCTTCAAATTTGCCGCCCCAAGGCTGAACAAAAAAACATCTCCATCACAATTAATTGTGAGAACGACCTTCAGGCGCGCTATGATCTAATCTTATTGGAACAGGCCGTTGTCAATCTGTTGGACAATGCCATCAAATACAGCGAATCGGACAGCACGGTTACCATTGAAGCCGGGCATGAAGATGATAATGGTGTCATGATTCAGATCCATGATCAGGGCATCGGTATTGCCCAAAAGCATTTATCCCGGCTGTTTGAACGTTTTTACCGGGTTGATAAAGCCCGCAGCCGAAACCTGGGTGGCACGGGCCTGGGTTTGGCCATTGTAAAACATATCGTCCAGGCCCACCATGGCCGGGTGTCCGTCGAAAGCAACCTTAGCGAAGGCAGTACCTTTACCATACACCTACCCAAAATAAATTGAGCAGATGAAATGAGCTGCACAGCTCATTTCATTTGCTCAATTTATTTTTTAATTAGCCGAAGCGCCCGGTAATATAATCCTCAGTCAGCTGATGGCTCGGGTTGGTAAAGATGCGCTCGGTGGGACCCACCTCGATCAGATCTCCCAAATGGAAATAGGCCGTACGTTGGGATACGCGCGAGGCCTGCTGCATGGAATGCGTAACGATCACGATGGCGTATTGCTTTTTCAGCTCGGCAATCAGGTCTTCAATCACGGCTGTGGCAATGGGATCTAAAGCCGAACAGGGCTCATCCATGAGAATCACCTCCGGGCTTACGGCAATGGTTCGGGCAATGCACAGCCGTTGCTGTTGGCCACCCGATAGCCCGGTTCCCGGCTGGTTGAGACGATCTTTGACTTCCTGCCAGAGGCCGGCCTTGATCAGTGATGTTTCCACAATTTCATCCAGGTCTGTTTTAGTCGGTGCCAGACCATGAACTTTTGGGCCGTAAGCGATGTTGTCATAAATGGATTTGGGGAAAGGATTGGGTTTTTGAAACACCATGCCCACCTGGGCCCGTAAGGGAACCACATCGATGTTTTTAGCGTAGATGTTGACGTCGTCCATGACAATTTCGCCGGTTACTCGGCAGTTTTCAATGGTGTCGTTCATGCGGTTGAGGCAGCGAATAAAAGTGGATTTCCCGCAACCGGAGGGACCGATCATGGACAAGACCTCGTTATTGCCTATGTCGATGGAAACGTTCTTGATGGCGTGTTTGTCATCATAGTAGACATTGACATTGCGGCAGATCATGCGGGGATTTTCGACGGTGACATCTCCGACAGTTTGTCGATCTTCACGGCCGAAAAGTATCCGGCCATGATCTTTACCTTCTAACCTGTTCGGAATGCTTTCTGACATAAACACTATCAACCCAATCTTGTTAAATGCAATAATATGAGCGTTGTGGTAAACGCAACTTGCCAATATGATCTAAATTCTAAATAAGAACACGTAGACCGGGCCTGGGAAAGCCCGGTCCTGGATTTTATACCGGTTGTCATAATGTTGATCCGAAATAAAAGCCAAACGGAACGTTTTTCTGACAGATGCTATAATCATCAATTTACTTGACGGACGTGAGCGTTCTCAAGGCGTTGGCATTTGTGCGAAATTTTTTACGTTCGTCATCCGGCATGGGGATTAGACCTTTTTCGCTCAAATATCCATCTTCTCCCCAGGCTTTTTCACTGGAAAACTCTTTCAAGTACGCCTTCATTCCCGGGATAACGTTTACATGGGCCTCTTTGACATAGAAGAAAAGCGGACGCGAAACCGGATACTGTCCGTCGGCAATGTCTTCAAATGTAGGCTGAACGCCATCAACAAAAGAACCCTGAATCTTGTCCGTGTTTTGATCGAGAAAGCTGAATCCGAAAATTCCCAGAGCCTTTGGGTTGGCTTCAAGTTTCTGAACAATCAGATTGTCATTCTCCCCGGCCTCGATATAGGCACCGTCTTCGCGGATCGTGTGGCAGATCGCTTTATACTTTTTCTTGTCTTTTTTCTTCATGGCCTTGATCCAGGTGAATTTCTTGGCACCACCTTCCATGGCCAATTCTACAAATGCATCACGTGTGCCACTGGTCGGCGGTGGACCCAATACCTCGATTTTGATGGCCGGCAACGCGGAATTGACGTCTTTCCAGGTTTTATATGGATTGGGTACTAATTTTTCCGCGCCGCCGGGGTCAGGTACATCTTTGGCCAATGCCAAAAAAATGTCCTTGCGGGTCAGCTTCAAGGGCGCGGTCTTTTTGGAGTTGGCCAACACAATGCCGTCATAACCGATTTTGACCTCGATGATCCCGGTAACACCGTTGGCCTGGCATTTTTCAAATTCGGATTTCTTAATAGCCCGGGAAGCATTGGTGATGTCAGGGTGCTCGACACCGACACCGGCACAAAACAGCTTTAATCCACCGCCGGAACCGGTTGATTCGATTTTAGGAGTTTTAAATGTGGTGGTTTTGCCAAATTGTTCCGCTACCACGGTTGCAAAGGGATAAACCGTAGAGGAGCCAACGATGCTGATGTAATCTCTGCCCGAGGCGGCCATGGTTGTTCCGATTGAGACAGCGAGAAAAATCACAGCGATCAAAACGATGATTCCTTTTTTCATGCTTCTTTTCCTCCTTAGGATTAAAATGGTATTAAACTGAAGACGGGCTTACAATGCCGTCCAATAATGTCTAGAATATTAGGTTTTGATTGTTAGCGTCATATTAGTTGAATATTTGTATTTGGTTTAAGTCTAAATTAAGTCGCCTGACAACGGCTTCGGGATCCTGAATTTTAGGCATATTTTTTATGATTCTAACAAAATCGATACTACCAACGGCGTTCGAATTTCTTGCGTAATATAATTGCGGCAGCATTCATGGTTATAAGAAAGGCCAGTAAAACCATAATGGCCGCAGAAGTGCGCTCTACAAAGGCCCTTTCGGGACTGTCTGCCCAGAGGTAGACCTGTACCGGGAGCGCAGTGGACGGATCGGTAAAACCAGCCGGGACATCGACGATAAAGGCCACCATTCCAATCATAAGAAGCGGTGCCGTTTCACCCAGTGCCCGTGCCATACCAATTATGGTACCGGTCAAAATGCCGGGAAGGGCGAGGGGCAAAACATGGTGGGCCACCATTTGCATCTTTGAGGCTCCCACACCGAGGGCGGCTTCACGAATTGAGGGGGGAACTGATTGCAGGGCAGATCGACTGGCGATAATGATCGTCGGCAAAGTCATCAGGGTTAGCACCAAACCACCGACCACCGGAGCGGAACGCGGCAGGTTGAAAAAATTGAGAAATACCGCCAGCCCCAGCAAACCGAAGACAATCGAAGGTACGGCTGCCAGGTTGTTGATGTTGATTTCGATCAAATCGGTCCAACGGTTCTTGGGTGCGAATTCTTCCAGGTAAACGGCTGCAGCCACACCAATGGGAAAAGAAAGCAATAAGGTGACCACAAGCGTGAAAAACGAACCCACCACCGCACCCCGGATTCCAGCCAGTTCCGGCTCCCGGGAGTCACCAACCGTAAAAAATGTCTTGTTGATTCGTTTCTCTAATTTGCCTAGTGCCTTAAGCTGATCTATCCATTTAAGTTGCTGATCCTTCAAACGCCGATCACTTTCGGGTATATCCCGTTTCATGTGCCCCTTGATCAACATGTCCACATCATCATCGGCCGGAACCCATACAGAAAGCGTGCTGCCGAGGATTCCGGGGTCGTTTAAAGCGGCTGCGCGTAGTTGAAATGCGGCGCCACCACTGACAATGCCGTAGAGTTGGCGTTTATCCCGTCGACTTTTGACTGAAGGAAACATGTTGCCTAAGGTCTGTTTAACTAGACCTTGGTAGTCGGCTGTGGCCAGAGAATCCTGCTCTATGATTTCAGGATCGAAATGAACTTCCAACTGGATATGCGTTTGCCAAAATGCGCTGTATCCATTGGCAGAGATCGAGATAAACAAAAGAGAAAGGAAAGCGATGCTGATTATGATGGCGGCGATACCATACCATCTAAACAGACGCTCGGATCGATAACGCCGCGCCAGGCTTTGGTTTACGATATCAATGGTGCGAAGTTTTTTTATACTATTCATACTGTTCCCGGTATTTTCGGACGACGTAAAGGGCAATAACATTAAGGATCAGGGTGACAATGAAAAGCAGCAGACCCAGAGCGAATGCCGCCAGGGTCTTGGGGCTGTCAAATTCCTGGTCTCCCACGAGCAAGGTAACGATTTGAACGGTTACGGTAGTGACGGTCTTGAGGGGATTGATTGTCAGGTTGGCAGTTAGGCCGGCGGCCATGACCACGATCATGGTTTCACCGATGGCACGGGATACGGCCAGCAGTATCCCGCCAATGATGCCGGGCAGTGCCGCCGGGATGATAACCTGGCGTATGGTTTCGGATTGGGTGGCGCCCAGACTATAGGCACCATCTCTCAGGGATTGCGGCACGGCGTTAATGAAGTCGTCCGAAAGGGATGAGACAAAGGGAATGATCATGATACCCATCACCAAGCCGGCGGCCAAAGCGCTTTCTGATGACACATCCATACCCAGGATTGAACCGGCATCTCTGATAAATGGTGCCACGGTCAGGGCTGCGAAAAATCCATATACAACCGTGGGTATCCCCGCCAGGATCTCAATCAAGGGTTTGGCTACGGATCTGAAACTTCGATTGGCATATTCGGATAGGTAGATCGCTGACATCAGACCGATGGGGACCGCCACAATCATCGCAATGGCGGAAATAAGCAAGGTGCCCATGAATACCGGTATGGCGCCGAAAGCACCTGAAGATCCCACCTGATCGGCCCTGATAGCCATCTGGGGACTCCATTTCAATCCCAGCAAAAAGTCTGATATGGGAATAACCTGAAAAAACCGGATAGCTTCGTATAGTACTGACAGTACGATCCCGATGGTGGTGAATATGGCGATGGTGGAACAGGCGATCAAGACATATTTTATGATGGCTTCCACTTGATTTCGAGCACGTAGGCCGACCTTGATTCGTCCCCGTACCAGTAAAATCCCACCTATGGCGATGGCAATGGCGATGACTGACAGCGAGGCGCTGCTGATGGTCTGCAACTGACGGTAGTGGTCTGCGGCAAACTGCATGGTCGAATCGATCTCTCCGGAGGTGATATTGCCACTGACCAGATTGCGGACGTTGTTGACGATCAGATTCAACTTGGCCGCCGGCAGCTGATGCAATTCTTCCGGGAGCTGGGCCACGACCAGATGGGTAATGATGGTGTCTTCAAAGGCCAGCCAAAAGCCAAAGATTAAAAAAGCCGGTATCCCACACCAGAGAGCGGTTAATGCACCGTAATAGGTCGGACGTGAGTGAAGTTCCTTAAGCTGACTGGCGGCGCCGGCAACAGCATAAGCGCGGCGCCGACCAAGATAATAACCTGCCAATGTAAGCGCCAGGAGGATGATAACCAAGGTGGTGGCCGGCATACTTTTTTATTCCTTAAACGTCGGAATCGAGAAGTTCAAATATTTGGATAACCTTATGGGCATATTCATTCTATATGCCCTGTCTTAATTGGAAGCATAGTAAGCGCTGATTGTTAGCGCTTTGTTAGAGATAAATTAGGCTTTTGTTAAGTACTAGATTATGTTGGATAAATAGAAATAAATATGCTTAACTCCCTTCATAAGCCACCGGCTTTGTCGTTGAGAACTTACAAGTGGTCGCTGATTTCCGGATACGCTTTTAAACGGATCATTGCAGGAGGCCGTATGACCAAACGATTTCGAAAAGAGCTAGATAATATTAAAAAGCTAATTTTGACCCTGGGGTCCATGGTTGAGGAACGGGTCCAGATGGCCATTAAGGCCGTGGAGGATAATGATTCCGCGCTGGCCAAACAGATAATCAAGACAGATTATGAGATCGATGAAGCCGAAGTTGAAGTTGAGGAAGAATGTCTGAAAGTTTTGGCCCTGCATCAACCCGTTGCCGTTGACCTGAGGTTTTTGGTGTCCGTAATCAAAATTAACAATGATCTGGAGCGGATCGGTGACCAGGCCGTGAACATCGCGGAACGGGTGGGAGTGACGGCCAAACAGGAATCCATTGACAACTTCTTTGATTATTCATCCATGGAAGAGAAAGTTCAAGCCATGCTCAAGATGAGTTTGGACGCCCTCATTAATCTGGATATGGATACGGCCTATAAGGTAGCCACATTGGACGATGAAGTCGACAATATTAAAAGCGAGGCCTATGATCGTATCAAACAGGCTATCAAGGAGAATCCGGACAAGGTCGGATATTTGATCAATCTATTACTGATATCTCGTCATTTGGAACGATTGGCAGATCATACCACCAATATCGCCGAAGAAGTCATTTATTTGGTGGAAGGCGAAATCGTGCGTCATTGGCATCAGGGTGAGTAATTCATGATGCAAAACATAAAGACAAACACATGGCGGCAATATTGTGAAACGTGACACACCTAAAGTAAATATCCCACCGCCTTTATTTTTTTTAGGTTGCCTATTAGGTGCGTGGCTGCTTGAGTACCGGCTGGGCCTCAATGGTTTTGAACTTCCAAGTATGCTGCGGTGGACAGGGGCCGTGCTCATATTCGGCTTTTCCGGATATCTTGCCCTTCATGCCGTAGTGGTACTGAAAATGAGCGGAACCCATATTGATCCCGGCCAACCCACAACGACAATCGTTGAAAAGGGGCCTTTTCGGATATCCCGTAATCCCATGTATTTGTCTTTGGTGTTGATTTTGCTGGGCTTGTCAATCTGGTGTGTTTCCATCTGGTTTTTAACGGCAGCAATCATCTTGGTATGGGTGCTGGACAAAACGGCGGTTCGACCGGAGGAGAAATACCTGGAAACAAAATTCGGAGATCAGTACACATCATATCAGTCGCGGGTACGACGATGGTTCTGAAGCATTTTAGAAATTAAGATATGATAGCTTTTCCCACAAATTCATAAAAGCTATGACTTTTTCCCAGGTCATGTGCTAACATATAACTTCGGTCCGTCACCCACCAAACTTATCCCGTCAACTATAAGGTGTGAACATGTCAAAAGAGCTGCGCGCGCAAAGTTGGAACCAGTTGCATGACTGGTTATTTGAAGATGCCTGGGACGAGCAGATCGGGCGCTACCGGTCGCGATGTGCATTTCGGGGCATGTCCAATGTGAATTATGCGCTTGAAACCGCATTGATCCGGCTGGGGGGTAATTTTGAGCAGTTGGAACACCACCTGCTCAGAAACTTTAAAAAGTATGCCCATCGAAGTGCGGTTAAACGAGACTCCATATGGGAGTGGCTGACCGTGGCCCAACACTATGGCCTGCCAACCCGGTTGATGGACTGGACCTATTCACCTTTTGTGGCCATGCATTTTGCGACCGCCAGTGTGGATGAGATGAATAGAGATGGCGTCATCTGGGCCGTAAATTACGTCATGACCCATCGATTGTTACCTGGGAACTTACGCCAGGACCTACAGGCAGAGGGTGCCAATATCTTTACGGTGGAGATGTTGTCCAAGCAAATTGTTTCATTGGCAGAACTGGCGGAATTGTCGGATACTTGTGTGGTGTTGTTTTTTGAGCCGCCATCCATGGATGATCGCATTGTCAATCAATATGCGTTGTTTTCGATCATATCCGATCCAAAAGAGATCATGGATGAATGGCTGTCAAATTATCCGGATCTATATCGCAAAATTATTATCCCAAGCGAATTGAAATGGGAAATCCGCGATAAGTTGGACCAGGCCAACATTACTGAGCGCGTTCTTTTTCCGGGTCTGGGTGGATTGAGCCGCTGGCTTAGACGGCATTACAGCCCCAAATCATAATGGTTGCGTAATAATCCAACATATCATCTTTCCATCCTCCGTCAAAAAAATAGGGGACGCCCATGCAACTATGCGTTTTGTAAATGTGCATCGTTGAATAAAGAAAAAACGCATAGTTGCATGGGCGTCCCCTAAATGCTTTGTTACCCTCTTACAGGGCGGCTTTCAATTCTTTCTCAGCTGTGACTAATGCCTGCTCGAGCCTATCGATTGCCGGCCCGCCGCCCTGAGCTTTATGCGCCTTCCCGCCACCGCGTCCCTCGATTACATTAGAGGCATTTTTCATGAGTTTGCCCATATCCAAACTGAGATCGGGTGTAGTTTGAAACAGTAGTTGGGCTTTGGTTTGGGTCGATGCCCCGAACAATATAACGGTGCCGGCAGATTTTTCGATAATCAAATTGGCCAAAAGACTAAGCGTTTTCATATCCCGGTGTTTGAAAATCTTAATGATCACGAATGTGCCCGCATAAGATCGGGATTCGGAAATAAGCTTATCGGCCTCGTAATCCAGCAAGGCTTTTGAAAATCGATCTCGTTCCCGGCGCACAGCCTTGAGTTCATCCTTTAACTTAATGATGTTGGTGGCCAGGTCAGATTCAGCGGCACTCATCGTACGGGAAAGCTGCTTTAGTATTTCCGTTTTGTGCTGATAATCACTTAGTGCCCTGTTGCCGCACTTGAAATGAATGCGGGTACCGCCCTTGTAATTTTCATGCCGCCATATTTTTATTAAACCGATTTCGCCGGTTTGCGCACAATGGGTACCACCGCAGGGAGAATGATCAAAATCTTTGATCGTGATGATTCTAATGCGATCTTTGACTTGGGGTTGTTTGCGGGTGGGATAACGATGCAGTTCCGCGTGACCGACAATATGCACATCAACCTTACGATTTTCAAAAATGATCTGATTACAGAGTTCTTCGACCTGGTGGATGATCGCGGCATCCAAATCGGGCTTATCCACATCGATGGTGGCGCTTTGCGTTCCCAGGTGAAAGGCAACCGTGTTGGCATCCAGGATGTTCAGGAAAGCCTGGGACAGAAGGTGCTGGCCGGTATGCTGCTGCATATGGTCCAGGCGTCTTTCCCAATTCAATACGCATTTAGCCTGTGTTCCCTGGATAGGTTCTTCAAGAAGGTGAACGATTTGGTTGTCCTGATTTTCATATACATCCACAACAGCTACTCCATTGATGGTCCCGATATCGTGCGGCTGTCCGCCTGAGGTAGCATAGAATATGGTTTTATCGAGGATAACGCCGGCTTTACCGTCCGCCTGAACCGTTTTGATGATTTCGGCCGTGCATTCTTTTAGATATGAATCCTGCAGATAAAGTTTCTCAGTCATTGGTGGATGCTTTCAAGGGTTTATTTGCAGCGTTTGGGCGTTTTGCATCAGTCGTTTTTGCAATAAGTACCAAACCTGCGACCCAGGTCATTGATTCTGTGTCGGATGCATCACCAGATTTGGCTGGTTTCAAGGTCCAGCCGGCCGACCGCATCATTTCAGTCACATTGATGCCGAAGCCGGACATGGAGGGCCTGGCGGATGCTGGGTGGCGGCATGCTCCATTTTCAGCAAGTACATGACAGGCAGGTTGATCCGCGCAGAAAAGGTTTTTACATGAACCGCCGGCAAAGGCCCGGGATCCCGTGTATCCCATCTGGATAGCTTCCTTTTCCACAACGGCAACAATTTCGTGTAGTAGTTGCATGACCTCCCGACGCTCATCCGAAAACATCACGGCCGATGGAATATCAATACGTATAACCACGGCATGCACACTTTGCATTTGCCATTCTCGAAACAGTTGCGGGCCCTGTACATGCGGCGGACAGCTCATGGAAAGTCCATAATTTTCACAGGCCGGGTCGCCGTTGCATAGCTGGGCAAGGTTGTCTTCCACGGCAATGTCCGCCGGTGATATGATTTCCGCTTTGGTGGCACCCATCCGAATCGCTGCGGCAACGAGATTTTCATATTTCTTATTCATTTTTCGTCCAAACAACGTCCCTAAAATGCCACAAGGTCGATGGCGCTGACTATCGCCTGGCAGCGGCTAAATAAGATATTACCGCAATCAACAGCAATCCCAGGATAGTTCCAGCCAGGGGCCGGGCGGTATTGTCGTGAAATATACTGAGGCTCAGGGCCGCCAGGGCGCCCATGATCATGGGAACCGTGTTAATCATGGCTGATGCAATTCCAGTAGGCCGATCCGTGGTATTGAGGGCTTTCATGGGGGCTATGGCCCAAACGGGCCCCAATCCGAAGGTCGTCAGCGAAAAAATCGAGACCAGGCCGGCTAGCGAAATAAAGTCACCGAAGACCATCGCCGCGAGACCAATGGCGCCAGCTGCCGATATGCACATTCCTATTTTAAGAATCTTAACCACGTCGAAATGGCCAACCAATTGACGCGTGATCAAGTTAGAAATGATATAGGCAGAGACCGGTCCCAGCATGAAAAGACCATAATACTGAACGGGCACGTCCAAATATGATATCAGGATAAAGGGGCCGGCGGTCACCATGGCCATGATGAATCCGGAACCCGTTCCGGTCATAAGGGCGTAGTTCATGAAATGCCGGTTTTTAAGCAGATTGCTGTAATCGTGGAAAATCTGACCGATCCGGATAGCGGACCCTTTGGGGGTCGATGTCTCCGGCAGGACCCGCCAGATCAACAAAGCCGTAAGGCCACCGCAAATTGCGATCATAATGAAATTGGCGCGCCATCCGAGCCAGATGTGAATATATCCGCCGATGATCGGCGCGGTCGCGGGGGCCAGCGCCACGGCCATGCCGTAAATGGCCAGGGCGCGGACCATGTCTGCATCTTCAAAATAATCGTGGATAATGGCGTACACCAAAACAGCTTCGGCCGCTGAAAAAATACCCTGACCAATGCGCATGACGATCAATTGCGAGATGGATTGGGCCGCCGCACAGATAAGGCTGGCCAGGGTGAAACCGGCCATGCCCAGCAGCATAATCGGTCGTCTGCCAAAACGATCGGACAGGGGACCGTAAACAAGCTGCATGCATCCGAAAGCCAGGGCATTCAGGCTCAGGGATAATTTGACTACCGCTGGCGTTGTCTGAAAGTATTCACTCAGATGCGGCATGCTGGGTGTGTACAGGTGGGTCGACATCATGGCGGATACGGTGGCCATGATCAAACCGGTTAAGATGGCAGTCTGGCGTTTGTTTGGATTGGCTTTCAAGCTGTATTTCGATCCTTAATAGGATTTATCAAGCGTAACAGGCGGCCATATTAAACCCTGGATTCCAATATGGCAACTGCTGATTCATGAATATGTGAAGGGTCCATATTAATGAAGTTAATGCATAGCATACCGGTTTGTGATCGTGGCGTAAGGTTGAGGATTCCGCTAAAGTTTCTGGGATCAAATGTCGATAAAAGTCAATACCGGCATGTTGATCAACACAATCGTAATTTTTAATTTAGATGCAATCTATATGAGGGCCCGATCATGCGTGAATCAAAGTATCTCAAAGATGATATCAAGAACATTAAAAAATTAGTGTCGATCCCCGTATTCAAAGACTTTGAGGTTCAGAATTTGGGAGAGATGCTTAATGCCAGCAAAATCAGGAAATTCGAACATGCTGAAAGCATCATCAAAGAAGGCGCGCACGACCCATGGCTGTATTTTCTTCTCTCCGGCAGGGTTCGAATCGCAAAGCATGACAAAGTCCTTGCGGACCTGAGGCGCGCCGGAGATGTGTTTGGTGAGATGGGCATGATCGGTGGATTCGATCGATCCGCATCGGCCGTGGCCATTGGTGAAACCAGCTGTTTGACGGTCGATGCCTCCAAACTTGATGCCATAACGGGAAAGGACCGGCTGGCCTTCAGCTACACCCTCTACCGCATTTTTGCCGAAATTGTTACGGAACGCCTGAAGTCGACAACGGACGAATTGATGCTGGCCAATGAAGAAATTGCCAGGCTCAGGGCCCGGGAAGGGAAGGTTGCGGCCTGAAAAGCACTAAAGTGCACTGGCAACACACTAACTGCTTGGACTCATTGTCAAGGCGTACGCATTTGCAAAGGTGCCCACTTTACTTACAATAGTTTTTTTCTGAAATCTTTGAGTATACAACCTGATCCAATACCTTGCCGTCTTTCAATACATTTGCCCGCAGCAACCCTTCACGTTCAAAGCCAGTTTTTTCCAGTACCCTGATTGACGGTTCATTTAAAGCATAAGGCATGGCGAAAATCCGATTCAGGCTAAACCTGTCAAACGCGAATTGGGTGAATCCTTTTACGACTTGGGTCATTATGCCTCTGCCCCAAAATGGTTCAGCCAACCAGTACCCCATTTCAGCCGTGAATCGGTGAACATCTTCCATAATGTGAAGCCCGATGCCACCGATGGCTTCCCTGTCACTGGATATGGCGAACATTGTCGCTGGCGTCAGGCTTAGGGCATTGCGGATGAATTTTTCCGCATCTGCAATTTTATAGGGGTGCGGAAATCTATCCCGCATATTAAGCCAGATCTTTTTGTTGTTGGCATGGTTGACGATAGACTGGGCATCCCCCCACTCCCAATCACGGACCAGATATTCATTACACGCAATTACCATCGGTTTTTTCCTTTCGGGATTTTTTTCTGTATTAAAGGTGGGAGAACCAGATGCAAGATGCCAAAAACGGCAGACAAGGTCAACAGCTCCTGGGCCAATAATCTTTATTAGTAATTCAAGTTACTCTCTACGTTTGATTATGGCTAGAATGGTCGGTCTTTTCGCCGCAAACAGATAATACTTATTCGCATCCCGCTGGTAGTGTGTCCCGAAACATTTCAAAGCAAAGGCATATTGCCTCTTTGGTTTGGGCGCTCAAAGTTAAAAACCGGCAACCTATCCCCCGGTCCGATATGTAAGCAATTTCAGCCTTGAATTTTAGCACATTTCTGTCAGTTGGAAACCTGGTGCCGATTGTGACAATTTGACCAATTTTTAATTCAGTCGTAAAATTTGTTTCAATGAAGACCCCGCCCAAACTCAAATCGGTAATTTTCTGAATCTTGTCGAGGCCAAGGATCTTGGCATCACAATGGAATTCAAGCCGTTGATCTTTTCTTCTCTCATGGGTAACGTCTTTTTTTTCGCTGCGCAGGTCAACCATATGTAGACAGCCTCAAGTTCTATAGTCTATTCATCAGACACGATTTGAATATCATTCGTATCGTATATCCTCAGCACATCCTGGTTCTCTTTTTCACGATGGATAAGATATTCGATATATTTCATGGCTTCATTTAACAATTCGGGTTTGAGCTTTTCCAATTCAAGAAGTTTCTGTCTAATCGTAAGTCTGTCTGTCATTCCGATACTTCCTTTCACAGTATATATTTTAACGTACCACTATGGACTGTACTTCTCAATCTGTGGCATAGGCAACCACATTTGCCAACCGGATCCCCCGGCTCTAATCCAATTTTTGGACAAACCATCCAATATATCGGCGGCCTGAGATTATTGGTATCCGCAAAAATACACTCGAATCTGGCATCTGTTTCTAATGGGCCTTACTTCCAGGGACATTTTTGATGGCCCGGCTCGGATTCAAGCAACCCTTGCATAAAAAGGGCATTCCCTATAATCAGAGGCCGGCAATATTTTTCACAGGGTATCTTTCGGGCTGATCAAAGAAAGTTATATCCGCGTAGCCCTTGTATATTTTCCCAAAATGTTCAACTCCTGCAGGAATATAGAATCGATCACCCTTTTTATATGAGAAGCTTTCATCACCGATGGTAAAATCAATTCTTCCTTCCACTACAAAACTTATCTGGGCTGCATGGGAATGCTTTTCCATTACAGTATCTTCAGAAAAGTCAGTGAACATTATCTGGTGCGTATCAGATTGTGAAAGGAAGGCTGTCGCACCATCAAAGGGCATATCTGCTTCAGGCAGGTTTCTTATGGGCTCAGGGAATGTATCCTTCATTAAACCTCCTTGGGTCTATTACCCGTCTATTGGCAATCATCTGTCTTTGTCCTCCACTAACGGCGGTTGCAGGTAACTGGCGCCGGATTGTCCTCACTAAAAAATTGCCTGCTTCCAACAGAAGATACAAATGATCCAATTCTTGTTCGCTAATCCTTAAGCCAGTCTTCAGATTCCGCCATCGTTCTAAATATCCTAACTTCAATTGGTACCCTGTTCATCTCACTTAGTGACTGATGTATGTCTGTGGGTTGAATTCCGTCCCCGCCTTGTCCTTGGACGCGATCTGCGGTTTTGAAACCACTTCTAAAACACATTAACGTCACGACACGCCTGCCCGGCCATTTGTGATCATTTCCTGTAATGGAAGCTCCCCGGAATATATGAGATGGGATGGATAAGGATGCCAAATATGGCCGGCGAGGTCAACCCGTTCATACGGACAAAATGTGCGGGTTTCTAGTTAAACGTTGGGTATCGTGTCGGTAATGGCTGTTTTGCCAAATTAATCAGGCACTCAGAAATCTATCTAAGTGCCTGTTTTTACTTTTTGGTGATCCCAGGGGGATTCGAACCCCCGTTACCGGCGCGAGATATAAATAAAAATACGTATAATTTCAATTAGTTATAATGTTTTCACACGTTCAACTTGTTAAATCATAATAAATTGTATCAAATCAAGCTGGCAATATCCACCTTATACTCACTTTATTAAAAGCAGATATGTGATGTATAGGTATTGTGTATACATACCATGATATAATAATCTTAGTTCGCAGCTTTCATTAAACCATTTTGGGGCCACCTGCACAAATGTGCGAAAAATATTATACGTTATGGAATGAAAAGTGATCAAACGGAACTTTTAGAGATTGCGGAACACGTTAAATTTTTGGGACGAATGGCATATTCGATTAATAATGGTGAGGTCGATCTTGAATTGGGTGAGAGAACCGGCATCGGCAACCTGATACTGGATGTGTCGCAGCAAATCTTTGATTTTGCAGCAGAGCCAATGGAGAAGGAAAAGGCCGCATGACATAGCACCTGGCTGCTTCGGTGGCCGGGCTTCTCATTGGGTGTATATTTGCGGACGTTTCGAAACCTTCGTTAGTAAGGGCGCGGCCATAGCTGGATCTGCCCCGACCACAATTCCACATGTCTTTCAACGATTATTCTACATATACAGACTCAGCTTTATCACTTGCTCCCCCTGCAATCGCAACAGCACTCAAACATACATCGTTTAAATCGAATCCCATATCTGATTTAAGGATCCGATACTCGATGGATCTTCCCGACGCGGCTAAATAATCAGCAGGATATTCTTTTATCGTACCGGCGTCTGGATCATTCCAATCAAATGTTTTCGTGTCCTCGATCTTTACATTGGCAGGATTTAGCCATGCAGTTATAAAATAGTAAATATCTCTCGGCGGGCAGTTTACTTCGATTCTTACCTGTGGATGCTCATATAAGCCAACTCCTGGTGCTTCTAAGAGGTCAAATCGAAAATAATAATGATCATCATCCTGAGCGATAAAGACATTTTCGATATTAGTCTCCGGCACTCCATGCACATCATCAGTACGATCTAAGAATACTGGTTCAACATTGTTCCAATCTGACATAAAGCCATCTATGGTTATAGTTTGTGTCGGTATGATATAGTTAAGGATCGGTTGTTCATCTGACCAAGTCGCAGTGACGGATGACAGGTAGCTGTTATCGATTTGCAGTGTAACTCCGGCGGTTATATCCTCGCCATTTGTATTCAGCACTTTTGCTTCGATCCTGTTACCGTCTAAATTGAAATCAATATCACTTAATTTAATCTTAAAAATAATTGAATGATCGTTCCACGTTAAGAAATCACTTGCAGGATAACACATCATTTGTTGCCATACCGGGCATAATGATGGGTGCCCATTATCAACACGATAGACGATGACCTCTTCGGCAGATAAAAAAGCCTGTAAACTAATATCAAAATCAGTGGAACCGTCAATGAAATATAGTTCTGCTTTTAATTCTGAGCTATTAATGGGATCCACTATGCCGACCAAATCGATTCGGCAGTAGAAATAATCAGAATCCTGCGCCATAAAAACACTTTCGATATCAACAGAGTCATCTGTAGTGTCGCCAGCATCATCCCGAATAATCGGGTCAATATTTTGCCAAGAATTAATATTGTTTATATCAATAGTAGCGCTGGTAATTGTGGAGAGTTCACCATCATTCTCTCCGCCATTGTTACCGCTTGAACAGCCGCCACAAGAAAGGTGTATGAGTATAACCACAAAGCCAAGTGCCATAACGCTAAGCTTGAATGTTATACCTATAATATTTGCTTTTTCTATCCTGATCATCCAGTCCTCCTCTTGTCTATCCTAGTCTAAAATAAATTATCAATCGAATCAGGCTATTAATTCTTTCTCACTTCAAGCAATTATCATACCGTCTATATGCTGTGCTAGAACATTGTGGCACACTACATGTTGGTTTCTCAATGAACTGGTAAGCAGTTGATGAAATATTAAAAGGTAATATCTTTCACATAAAGGAAATGGATATTGATTCACCTCCGAGGGGGATGATTTTTATAATAAGGCGAAATGGCTATCGGTTTGCCAATCTATCACTCGTCATCGATTATGTGGATGTTGAATGTGGCTCTCATGGATAAGGCTTTCCTATTGAATGGTGCTTCACTGAAACTATACGATATTATAGTAACAGGCTGAACAGCCTTGACACATAATTTAGCTATACTTAAAGGTTATATACCTCGAAGTATAAAGGGAAAGGCTCTCAATAAATTTAGCCAAGAAAAATGTCGATTGCCACTAATCCGTATGTTTGCTCCATTGCCTTAATCCACTTGAAAGTTTCCGAATCGCTTTTTCTAAAAATCTTCACCTTTGGAATAGAGATAGCCAAGTTTCTGCTGAGCTTTTGCATCTCCCTTTTTTGCTAAAGATAGGAAATTATGGGCTTTATCGTATTCCCTATTCTTAAATAACTTATAAGCACTTTTGGAGGAATTCGCAGCTAAGCTTCCAGGTATAATAAAAAGGAGAATCAGCAAAATAGATAAGGTTTTATTCACCAGTACATTCATGGCTGGCAGTCGTAAAGTTGGTTTTGGATCTTGATATGGTTGAGAGCTGTCGCTAATTCAGAAAGCTCCGGTTCTCGTTAGCTCAAAAAAGAACAGGTTTTTAACATGAACTTAATATCCTAAAATTATTTCCATTGTCAATCCGTACTAATACTCGATGCATTCGAGGCAAAATTACTTGGATTTTTTGTTCTTTCAATTAAGTTTATTTTCGGAGCTTAAATATGGGATAGTGAACCAAAAAGGCCGTCCTAACGGAACGGCCTTGAATATGCTGGTGATCCCAGGGGGATTCGAACCCCCGTTACCGGCGTGAGAGGCCGGCGTCCTAA
>CAYVMI010000075.1:406-20596 GCA_964452555.1 uncultured Desulfobacterales bacterium | reverse complement strand
TGGGGTGAGTGATGGGACTTGAACCCACGACAACCGGGGCCACAACCCGGTGCTCTACCACCTGAGCTACACCCACCATATTATCAATACTGTCTGTAATCAAAAAACGTGTAAATAGCAAACCGAAATTTGATTTTCAAGCATAAAATCATTCAAGGGTTTTATCTGGCTATTGACCGTTTCCTCCATCTCCGCTACAATTTCGCCAGTTGTTTGAGACGAATTTAAAACTGATTGATAGGCTAACTAACTATATGAATCGATTTAATATTTTTATTATGCGCGCTGTCCTGGGTGCCTTTTTTGCCGTCATCATAACCCGTTTTTTTTATGGTCGCATCGAACCCCTGTATGTGGCTGGTTTAGCGGTTTTTTTGACAGGCCTGTCTTATGTTACGGAGTACTTCAGAAATAAAAAAAGAAAAGACTGACTCTAATCATAAGCTACCGACGAAGTCGGTGGCGTTGACGGTTTCGCTAAAAGTCCAACTTCGGCGTTGTACTTCGTTTTGCAAACATTCAACGTACATATAGTACGCCTCACGATTGCAAAACTTGTACGCCTTGAATTTGAACTTTAATCAAAACCGTCTGAATTCAAAATTTATGCGAAATCATCAAAATCAGAGAGTAGAAAATCAGTACTATCGTCAAGGCATTGCAATACCAGTATGTTAACAGCCTTTAAACTGCCAAGAAGTAAATAAAACCCAGAGCCTAAAACCTAAAACTTAAAACCTAAAACCGAACCATATGAAACAGATAATTCTAGGCACAGCCGGACACATCGACCATGGTAAAACCAGCTTGATCAAGGCCCTTACCGGGGTTAACACCGACCGGCTCAAGGAAGAGCAACGCCGGGGCATTACCATCGAGCTTGGTTTTGCAGCGCTGGATCTGCCCAGCGGCAGACATCTGGGCATCGTAGATGTGCCGGGCCACGAAAAGTTTGTCAAAAACATGGTAGCCGGTGCCACCGGCATCGATTTGGTGGTCATGGTTATCGCCGCCGACGAAGGTGTCATGCCTCAAACCCGGGAGCACATGGAAATTTGTTCCCTGCTGGGTATTCAGCATGGGCTGGTGGCCTTGACCAAGGCCGACATGGTGGACGAAGAATGGATGGAGCTGGTACAGGAGGATATCCGTGATTTTGTGGCCGGAACTTTTCTGGAAGAACAAGCCATCGTACCGGTATCTTCAACTAGCGGAGACGGTCTGGCGGAATTTACTTCAGCCTTGGACGAATTGAGCGGGAAGGTGCCCGAGCGTTCAACATCCAGTCTGTTTCGCCTACCTGTCGACCGGGTGTTCAGTATGAAAGGCTTCGGAACGGTGATTACCGGATCGCTCATGTCCGGCAAGGTATCGGTTGGCGATACCATTATGATTTATCCATCCGGGATCTCTTCTAAGGTCAGAGGCATCCAGGTTCACGGCGCCACAATGGAGTCGGCCCAATCCGGTATGCGCACGGCGGTGAATTTCCAGGGCCTTGAAATGGCATCTATCCAGCGCGGGCAGGTGCTTTCAAAGCCTGAGGCACTCCTGTCGAGCTACATGATCGACCTTAATCTGCACTATCTGGAAAGCAACAAGAAAAAAATAAAGAATCGCAGCCGGGTCCGATTTCATACCGGAACCAGCGAGATACTCGGAAACTTGATTCTATTGGACCGTGAAGATCTGCAGCCAGGCGAGGAGGCCATTGTCCAGATACGACTGGATGCACCTGTGGCCGTGGTGCGTGATGACCGCTTTGTATTAAGAAGTTATTCACCGATTCGAACCATCGGGGGCGGGCGCGTGCTCAACCCGGTACCGCTCAAACATAAGCGCTTTAAGCCGGATATTGTCGAGGGCCTGAAGGTTCTAATGACCGATGATCCGGAAGAGATTATTGCCTACCATGTGAAGTCGATGGGGGTTTTGGGCGTGGCATTTTCAGCCCTCATGGTCATGACCAACCTGTCTGAAAAGATTCTGGATAAAATTCTCCAGGCCATGCTTTCACGCAGAGATATCATTCAGATTGACAAAGAACAGCGATTGTATGTGCACAAAGCTACCTTTGAAGCACTTCAGGTGCAACTTGTGGAATATCTGGAGAGTTATCACACTGAAAATCCTTTGAAAGCCAGCATGCCCAAAGAAGAATTGAAATCCAAACTCGCGGCCATGGTCAGTACCAAGGTGTTTACCATGGCTTTGAATCAACTAACGGCCGCCAATACCATCGTACAGGTGGGAGAGAGCGTGAATCTGGCAACACATAAGGTGTCGCTGGGAGTCGATCAGGAAAGCGTAAAGAAAAAAATTGCCCATATTTATCTGGAAAATGGTTTACAGCCGCCTTATTTTAAGGAAATCGTAAAATCCTTGGATCTGGATTCGTCCGGTGCCAAGGACGTGTTGATGCTTCTAGTGGCTGAGGGTATTTTGACAAAAGTTAAGCAGGAGCTTTATTTCCACAATGAAGCCCTGAACCACCTGAAAGCCGAACTGATAGGATATCTTCAAAAGCATGAAGAAATCACAACACCGCAGTTCAAGGAAATGACCGGAGCATCCCGAAAATTCGTAATCCCCCTGCTTGAATATTTTGATGCCAATAATATTACCATCAGGGTGGGAGATGTAAGGAAGCTGAGACAAAAACACTAATAAAATCGCATGCGATTTTATTAGAAAGGAAACAAAAATATGACCGAGAATGCAAGCGGCTCAGGCAATGAGCTCAAAAAGTATATAGCCAAAAATATGATCATTGGTGTTATTTTGGCCGTTTTTGTGATCATTCTGGTGAAAATCGTCATTGGGCTGGTGTCGCCACCCGGCGGAGATCAAATGGCCACACCGCAGCGTGAGGACATCGTACATCCAAAACCGGTGGAGATAGCAACCGCAGCCAGGCAAACGGATCAACATACAGCCGCCGTGCCAGTCGAACATGCTTCCCAACCGGCTCAGGACTCGCATGCCGCAGCTCCGGCTCACTCTGATAAAGCAGCTCATGCGAAGGATGCCGGCCATTCGGCCCAAACGACCGCCGCACCTGCCAAGGCCGCCATCGCGACAACATCTCAGAATGCCAAGCAACCGCCGACGCATGTGACCGAGGCTGCGACGGCCAGCCCTGCCGGCCCAACAGCCGTACCGGCTCATGAAGATTCCCAAGAACATACGCAAGCGGATCATGGTCATGCCGAAGTCGCGGAACAAACTTTTCCGGTGGCAGGTATGGCCTTTGTGGATGCCGTGATACGGCCCCTCGAATATGAATTGACGCAACGATTTTACGGCTGGCGCCCCAACGATATACTGGACTTCACCGACAACGTGAATAATTTCCAGCTCGGGGTTCTGGAGGTAACCCGCAGATCAGCGGTAATCTTGGCCGAACGCATATCCAGAACCGGCAGTACGGCAGCTTTTGACCGCAATCTAGAAAATGCCATGAACTGGTTTATGATCAAGGCGGACCGCTATTGGTTTCCTTCGGCAGAATCTAAATACAAGTCCGGTCTTAAGGAAATTCGGGACTACTTTCACAAATTGGAGAGAGGCGAAGCCCAGTTCTACACCCGCACCGACAACCTGATTCCTTTGTTGACCGCTTATCAGGATTTGCTGGGCAGCTGCGATGAGAATCTGGTTAAAGCCTCCGAAGATGATGGCTCGCCGGTCAGCTTTTTCAAGGCGGATGATTACTTTTTTTATGCCAAAGGTGTCGCCACCACCATGTACACGATCTTAAAAGGCATTGAAAAAGATTTTAACATCATGGTGAGTCGTGAAGGCGGTTTGGAGGTCCTGCATCATGCCATCGAGTCCTGCCACCATGCCATGGAAGTCGATCCGTGGATCGTGCTGAACAGCGATCTTAGCAGCTTATTTGCCAATCATCGGACGAATATGGCGGCACCGATTAGTCATGCGCGGTTCTATTTGGGTGTATTAATCAAAGCCCTTTCCACCTAGTTAAATGGCGGTGTAGGAAGCCCAATTTCTTTGTTGCGCTACGTTTCGACCCCCTCGACGTAAATTAGTACGCCTCGGGGCGCGAAACTCGCGACGCCTCGAACTTGGACTCCCTACACCGCCATTTATCTTCTGTGCACCATTTCTTTTTTCAATCTATAGAGTAACCGCCACAAATATGTTCCGAAATAAAATCCAGTGTGTAAGCGGTACAGGTAATTTTTCGTGACGACATATCATGTTGAACCTGCCTCGCTAGCGGAGTGCCCTGACGGATTGATGATGTTTCAACTGCCTTATTTTACTAAGTATCGGCATAATTTCATCACCAATCCGTGGGGCACAATTAATGACTCGGATTGATATGTCGTCACGAAAAATTACCTGTACCGCTTTTCGCACGAAACGGGACATTATTTTGACAACTGGTATAACTATATATCAAGTTGCCATAACTTTCTTTATTAACAAGTTCTTGAAACGTTTTCAGCACGATGCCGACGTTTCTCTATAAAGTTTTATGGCTTCTATGGACAAGGAAATTTTTATTAGGCTTGCAGGCGGGACTTATGGCGGTAACTGGATTGGCTGTTTAGATAGACGATATTGGAAATCTCTTTTGGCTGGATGGCCTCAAGGCCGGCGGGTCGCCTGAAAAACGATTCCAGAATAAAATCAAACTGACAGCGTAAAACAGCATACGAAAAGTGCTGCTTTGCCAACGCGTAGTTGTGATTGACCATGGCTTCGGATTTTTCAGGGGATGCCAAGATTGCTTTTACCTCGGTAACCGTATGCGGAGATAAGTAACCGTCCATGAGAGCCAATTGGAAACCCAGGGGTTCGATATCTCTAATAAAGGTACTATAGCGATTGATTAGAATCGGCTTTTTAAGATAGACAGCCTCCAGAAAGGCGTTGCCAAAGCCTTCATACAGACTGGGGTAGGTGATGAAATCAGCATAGGCATACACATCCCAGAGTGAGTACTTGCCATTTTTTTTGCCAATCCCGGGGAAATGCGGTTCGATATCCGTGGCCACCAGACGAACATCGACCGATCGCTCCTGGGAATAGGATTCCAGCCATTCAGCATATTCATAGCCTTCATCGCCGGCCTCATGCGAAATGATCAATTTATAGGCCGGATCTTGCAGCGATCTGACCAGTTCAACGGCGTGTTCGATTCCTTTGCGTTGAACAATGCGGGTGGGTTGCAGAATGATCTTATCCTCCGGTGTTAACCCGATGGATTCACGGAACTGCCGGGCAGCGCGTTCATTTACCCTGGGGGGATTTTCAAAATCGAGAACATTGGGAATGAGGGCGGCGGCGATACCATTTCGCAGGGCCAGCTGTTCCTGGGCGTTCGAATTGATAACCACATGTTTTATGTTTGGTAATCGGGGGGGGAATGCCATCTGCAGGTAATCGTTTACCGCATTGAGAGCGTAACGGTCGCGCTCCCAGAAAAAATCATGATGGTGCGCAATGGTTGGTATCTCGGTTTCGGCAATGGTCTCTGCCAGGGCCAGGCCAAGGGGTATGTGCATGGGAATTGTGAGCACATTTTCGGCGATTAAAAGATCAATGGAATATTTTTTGATGAATCGATGCAAGCGTTCTTTTATAAAAGCGCGCGAAGCGTGGATAAATTCCGTGACATGGTGTGACCGCCCGGTCTTGCCAAACACATGTTTATTAATCCATTGGTTGTGCTCATGCTTAAAATGGGCTTCCGGCACCAGAAAGCTTTTATTTTTGTCTTGATCCAGTTCCCCAGCAAACCAATAGCAGGTGTGGTTGTTTTGTTCGAATACATGCGCCCACTTGCCGGCCTCCAGAGTAACACCGTCGGTTCCGGCAAAACGGGTTGATATGAATCCAATTCGATAGCTCATGGCACTTTACTCAATTTGACTTAAATTGCCGCTTGCATATACTCAGCAAAGTTATTGGTACCCCAGTTCAATACCGGTATAATCAAACGCAACTCCGTGGTGGCTAGGGCCGCCATCCATTCAATTTCAAGGTTAAAAATATATTATGCAAAAAGCATGCTAAAATCAATTAGCCAATAAATTCAAAATATTATAAACTGGACTATGCCGCGCTTAAAGACAAAATGCCAAAAATATGTACTTTTTTTCATATTTTGATGACACTTAAAAAACTGAATATTCTAAGACAGGGTGATTATTTTAGATTTGCTCCAGAAGGCGGGAAACGATACTCTCGTGAAAGAGCATCCCTTTGGGGCTTAGGGCATAGCGGCCCATTCTTTGGACCATCAAGGAATCATCGCAGAATTCCTTCAGCACCTCACCGAAGGCTTGGTCAAAATCCAGGTTGAATCTTTGTTGAAATTGCTCCGGGTCGACGCCATCTATAGTTCGCAGGCCGAGAAAGAGGTTTTCGGTTAGTTGCTGCTCAAGCGTTGTTTTCTCGGAGTCAATTAGGGCTAGCTTGTTGCGGGAAAGTGCTTGCAGGTAGTGGTGCAAACTCCGAACATTCCAATATCGGTAGGGCGGTCGGTAGGAATGGGCTGAGGGGCCCAGCCCGGTATAGGGGCCAAACAACCAGTACTTCTGATTATGTTGTGAGCGCCAGCGATTGTTACTTTTTGAAATCTTGGCATAGTTGGAAATTTCATATTGCTCGTAGCCAGCCTGGCCAAGGATATGCTGGGTTTCCCGAAATAAATCGGCCAGATCTTGCTCGGGCAGTGGCATAATTGTGCCTGTTTTCATTTGTCTGTCCAGCAGCGTACCGGATTCAATGCTGAGCATATAACAGGCAATATGCTCGGGTGAAAATGAGAGGGCGGTTTCCAGATCACCCTGCCAGGACGTATGGGTTTGGCCGGGAATACCGAATATCAAATCGAGGCCGATATTTTCAAAGCCGGCCTTACGGGCATCTTCAATGGCTTGTTTGGCTTGTTTGGGGCTGTGGATGCGCCCCAGGAATTTGAGTATAGCGGATGTAAATGACTGGATTCCGATATTAATGCGGTTGATACCGATTGATCTTAAAAAGGCCAGATGGTCGCTCGACACCGTTCCTGGGTTAACTTCAATGGTGATCTCGCTGTCAGATGCGATACCAAACAGATTGCCGGCCTGCTGATAGATTGCTTGAATTTGGTCCCGTGTTAATACTGATGGTGTTCCGCCGCCAAAATAGAGCGTGTCGGTGACGGTCCCAGGCTTTTGCACAAGGGCCATTTCCTGAAAGAGGGCATCCACAAAAGGTTGTCGCAGGGATAAGTCGGTGAGGGAGTAGAAATCACAATACGTGCATTTTTTAAGACAGAAGGGGATGTGGATGTATAAACCATGATTCAAGACAATAGCCCTTTAAATTGATCAGCGACCCTCAACACCGAATAGTGAATAGAATACCGATGGAGTCAGGAGTCAGAAGACAGAATTCAGGAGACAGATCAAAAGTCAGAAGTCAGAATTCAGGAGACAGAATTGGGTAGCAGGCTTCATGGTTCGGGTTGCGCGCGGTATAACATCCCAGAATTCTAGCGCTCTAGCCTGATATCGTCGAGCATCAGGAGTCAAAATAGAATATAATGTAGAATGAGGCTGCTTAGGCTGTTAAGCAGCAACTGTTAGTATCCTAAGCGTCGAGAACAAGATCAAAGAGCTAACTTCTGAATTCTGACTCCTGGCTTCTGACTTCTATTGAGCCGATGTTCAATGTTTAGGCTCTGCAATGCAGGTATTGCATGTGTTTCTGGAATTAAGAACTATAATCCATGCCCAGTTTCAACCCCACATCCAATGCTTTTTGGTTGAGTTCCAAAAAGCTCGTGGGAATACGGGTTTCAATCACTTTAATGATCGACTCCGGCCGGACGATTTCGGTTAGGGCCAGCAAGACGCCCAACATGCAGATGTTAAATACGATGGGTTTGCCGATTTTGTCCATGACGGTGTTATAGATGGGCACTTCCCTTTGAACCGCGTCTGCTTTTCGTTGTATTTTAACGTAGCGTGAGTCGGTGATCAGCAGACCGCCGGGCCTGATGATGGTGTAAAACTTATTATAGGCTTCCTGGGTCAGGCAAACCAGCACATTGGGCTGAACGACTTTGGGGTAGTTGATGGTGGTATCTGAAATGATCACGTCGCTGCGGGTTGCGCCCCCCCGGGCTTCAGGACCGTAAGCCTGGGACTGTACGGCAACTAAATCGTCATACAATACAGCCGCCTCGGCAAGTATGATGGCCGCCGTGATGACGCCCTGTCCGCCCGAGCCTGAAAATACCATCCTGAATCGTTCCATACTTATTTTCCTTTCATTGCCGAGGCAATGATCTTGTCATATTCATTGCAATACTCAGGTGCTTCCACTTCATGTAAAACCCCACGTTCAATCAAATCAGGATTTTTCTGTTTGGCCTTGGACCCCTTGGGTGTTGTATTTTTTTTGTAAAGCTCCATCATTTCCGAAGCCGATCCGACTTTATTTTTACGGCCAAAATAGGTTGGACATTGCGACAGAATTTCAACCACCGAAAACCCTTCATGCAGAATGGCCCTTTTGATAATTTCGGTACTCTGCTGGACATGATAGGTGGTTGAGCGGGCAACGAAAGTGGCCCCCGCCGCAATGGAAAGCTCGGCCACATCGAAATCATGATCGATATTGGCAAAGGGTGCGGTTGTGGCCAAGGTGCCCAGTCCTGAAAGAGGCGAAAACTGGCCGCCGGTCATGCCGTATATGCGGTTATTCATGACAATGGCGGTAATATCGATGTTTCGACGGGCGGCATGGATAAAATGATTTCCGCCGATGGCCAGGGCATCGCCATCCCCCATGGGCACAATCACATTCAGTTCAGGGAGTCCCAGTTTGACGCCGGTGGCAAAAGCCAAGGCACGGCCGTGAATGGTGTGCAGGGTGTGAAAATCAACGTACCCGGATATACGTGACGAGCAGCCGATGCCGGACACCATCACGATTTCATTTTTACTCATACCGAGCTGTTCGATGGCCCTAATCATGCCATTCAGGACAATGCCGTGACCGCAGCCGGGGCACCACATGTGCGGGAAAAACCGGTCCCGGATATAGTCTTTTATCGCCATGGTCTATGCTCCTCTTCCTTGAACAAATCTAAGAATATTACGGATGTCCATCGGCGTAATAAAAACACCGTCGACCCGGTTGGCCAGAAAGACCTTTTCAGGATCATCCAGGGCCCTCTTTACGGTTCGGACAATCTGTCCGGCATTCATTTCCACCACGGCAACCGAGCGGGCGTTTTTACATTTGCGTTTGACCATTTCATACGGGAATGGCCAGAGGGTCTGCAACTCAAGCAGGCCAAGCCGTTCTCCCCGGGGACGCCGCTCCTGGACCACATGCAGCGCTGACCGGGCCGCCGACCCATAGGAGATAAGAATATGCTCGGCATCCTCCAGATAGTATTCTTTATAACGTGCGACCTGGTTGACATTGTTGCTGATCTTGTCTATCAGATGTCGATGCAGCTCCTGGACGGTGTTGGGATTATTCGAGGGGAAGCCCCACATGTCGTGGTACAGGCCGGTGACATTGTAGCGATGGACGCCGCCGAAATCGGACATGGGCAGCCGTCCGTCTTCTCTGGGAAGGTAGGGGTGATAGTCGACGCCTTCCTTTACGGAAGTGCGCAACCTTTCCACAATCGGAATTTCACCCGGCTCGGGCAGAACCAGTTTCTCACGCATATGCCCGATAACTTCATCAAATAAAAGCACAACCGGCGTGCGGTAAGTTTCTGCTAGATTGAAGGCATCCACCGTAATGGCGAATATATCCTGGTGGTTGGAGGCTGTCATGGCAATAATGGCATGATCACCATGGGTGCCCCAGCGCGCCTGCATCACATCTCCCTGAGCCACGCTGGTGGGCAGGCCGGTGGAGGGTCCCCCCCGCTGTACATTGACGATTACGCACGGGATTTCGGTCATAATGGCGTATCCCAAGGCTTCCTGCATCAGTGAAAACCCTGGCCCGCTGGTGGCGGTCATGGCTTTCTTGCCGGTTAGAGATGCTCCTATGATGGCGCACATGGAGGCAATCTCATCCTCCATTTGAATAAACTTGCCACCCTGTTCCGGCAGCCTGCGGGATAGGTGTTCTGCGATTTCGGTAGACGGCGTGATGGGATAGCCGGCAAAAAAGTTCACCCCGGCATACAATGCCGCTTCCACGCAAACCTCATTTCCCTGAATAAATTTTATTTTTGGGTCCATAATAGTCCCTTTATTCTTTTCGTTCACAGATTACCTCAATGGCAAGGTCCGGGCACCGTAATTCACAAAGCTTGCAGCAGATACAATCTTGAGGGCGCGCTGCCACTGCTTTATCGATGTCATCCATCTCCAGTACATTTTTGGGGCAAAAATTTACGCAAATACCGCATCCCTTGCACCATTCCCTGTTGATAATATGTTCTTTAAGTTTAGGTTTTGCCATATGGATTCCCTAATTTGTAATGTTGTTTACCCACGGGGAAATCCGGAAAACTGCAGATTCTGTGTTGCCAAGAGTTCGCAGTAGCATACTACGGCCTCACCCTTTGCGCCTTGGATCTGAAGCCCTCCGGCTTTTGCAACCCTGAGGTTAATTTCCGATGAATATTGATTTTAATTCTGTTTGTCAATATGATAGCCATAAAATCGTTCCCTGAATCTATTTAGCCTATGAAAAGAATTATTATCATCGCGTGTGGGTGCATTGCCCTATTTCTGGTCATTCTGGGTGGTTTGGCGTGGAACCTGTTTGAATATGCATCACGGTCTTCCGGGGATGATATCTCTGAAATGACATTCACCGTTTTGCCGGGACAGGCATTCAGCACCATTGCCGACAACCTGCATCAAGCCGCCATCATCAGTGAAACCCGCAAGTTCAAGCTGTTTGCCCGCCTGAAGGGCTATGACAAGCGGGTTAAGGCCGGTGAGTACAGTCTCTCATCCGTGCTGTCACCCAAGCAGGTGCTGGAAATAATGGTCAGCGGGAAGGTGGCGCTGCACCGCGTAACCATACCGGAGGGTTACAATTTGTACCAAATCGCGGCTCTGGTTACCGAAGCCGGATTGATCGACACCCCGCAATTTATCCAGGCAACCACCGGGTCCGCCACGGTAAAGTCCCTGGGCGTGGACGCAGAAAGCCTGGAGGGATATCTTTTTCCGGATACCTATCATTTTCCCAAAGGCTTGCCGGCAAAAAAGATTGCCCGCACCATGGTTAATCGCTTTGAAGAGGTGTTTCTGTCCGAGTGGCATGATCGGGCCCAACAGATGAATTGGAGCGTTCACCAAGTAGTTACCTTGGCATCTATCATTGAGAAAGAAACCGGTGCCGCCTTTGAACGTCCCTTGATTGCCTCGGTATTTCATAACCGACTCGCAAAGAACATGCGCCTGTCGAGCGATCCCACTGTAATTTATGGGATTAAAGATTTTGACGGCAACCTTACCCGCAAGCATCTCTCCACACCGACCCCCTATAATACCTATACGCGCAAAGGATTACCGCCCGGACCCATCGCTAATCCCGGGGCCGCATCCTTGGAAGCGGCTTTGTACCCTGCAGAGACCGATTACCTATACTTTGTTTCCAAAAAGGACGGCACCCATCAGTTCTCCACCAACTTAAGGGAACATAATCGCGCTGTTCGTAAATATCAACTGAGAAGGAGATCAAAGCAGTAAGCCTTTTGAGGTTATTAGACTGTTAGGCTGTTAGACTAATAGGCTGATACCTGCTAATAGCCTAATAGTCTAAAATGCTTCAGCCTAACTAGAGAAAGTAAACGTATGCATCCATTATCTGACGCGCAAATGGCCGGCCAACGTCTCATGATCGGCTTTGACGGCATCGATCTGAATGAAGACCTTAAATACCTGATTAAAAACCACCGACTGGGCGGCCTGATTTTATTTCGCCGCAATGTAACTGCACCGGAACAGGTCCGGCATTTATGTAAGTCGGCGCAGTCATTTGCCAAGGATTGCGGCCTACCGCAACTATTAATCGCCATAGACCAGGAGGGCGGGACAGTTGCTCGATTACAGCATCCTTTCACTGAATTTCCCGGTAATATCCATATGCAAACCAAAGAGGATGCCGTTAAATTTGCCCAAATTTCAGCCCAAGAACTTGCCGATGTCGGCATTAACATGAACATGGCACCGGTTCTGGATATCGCCTTTGATCCCCGTGCCAGCATTATGAAGGAGCGTTCCTTTGGTTCAGATCCGGACTGGGTCGCTCAAATGGGACTGACCGTCATCGATCATCTACAAGCAGGCGGTGTCATGGCGGTGGCCAAGCATTTTCCCGGTATCGGCCGGACGGTTCTCGATTCTCACCTGGAGCTTCCCTATCTCGATACGGATGCAGACGATCTTTGGAACGGCGATTTTAAGCCCTTTCGCCAAGCCATCGCACATGGCGTGTCAGGCGTGATGCTGGCGCATATTTGCTTTCGAGCTTTGGACCACGAGTGGCCGGCCAGCCTGTCCAAGAAGATAGCCAGAAATTTATTGAGACACCGTATGGGATATGACGGTTTGGTTATGACCGATGATTTGGATATGGGGGCCATCAAAGAACACTGGGGTATTCGGCTGGTGATGCAGCAGCTTTTAGATGCCGAGATCGACGTACCATTGATATGCCATCCCGGGCCGGACATCGAAACGGCTTACGAGTCCATGCTGACTTTTCAATCGGTCTCCCTTGGAAATCGGGCTTTGTGTGAACGTTCGGTGGAAAGGATCATGCATCTTAAGAAACGTTATTTGTAGCGAATGATGAATGCAGAATATCGAAATCGTCTTTTCAAAGGTTCACATTTCGATCCCGATCCCGATAGCGATTTCGATCCCGATGCTTGCGCTCCATCCGCGTTAGGTATTTAGGCTGCCGCTTGTAGGCGTTTAACTAGAACCTATCTCAAAAATATCTTTTTGCCCCATATCTGTGTTATGCTCAAAAAATAATCCTCGAAATATCAGGCATATGCCTGTGGTAATTTTTTTCGCATGCCTTGATCTGAACCAAAAATCTTATTTTTGAGATAGCTTCTACCTAATAGTCTAACCGTCTTCAGCCTAATAGCCTAATAATTCTGACTCCTGACTCCTGACTTCTGACTCCTGACTCCTGACTTCTGACTCCTGACTTCTGATTTCTGACTCATGCGATTTGTGGTTTCTAAGATTGTGTGGCTGCAGTTTTTATGCGTGAATAAACATCGGCCTGCAGCTGAGACGTGTGACCCGTTTTCAAATAATGATACCCGGTGGCAGCTATCATGGCGGCATTATCGCCACACAGATTCAAGGGAGGGATGTGGACGCTGAAGTTCTTGTCTTCAGCCTCTTTCCGAATACGCTGGCGCAAGCTTTGATTGGCCGCAACCCCGCCCACCAGAGCCACATGTCGGCATTGCCTGGCTTTGGCCGCGGTGAACAATTTGTCGGACAATACATCCACAACCGAGGCCTGAAAACCGCTGGCAATATCGGCCATTTCAGTCTGGAGGCAATTGGGATTCAGCTCAATATATCGACGCACACCGGTCTTTAATCCGCTAAAACTAAAGTCAAATTTATTTCTATCAAGATAGGCACGCTTGAAATGTATGTTTTTGGGATTGCCTCGTTCAGCCAGATCGCTGATGATTTTGCCGCCCGGGTATCCCAAACCCAGCATTTTAGAAACTTTGTCAAAAGCCTCACCGGCGGCATCGTCCCGGGTCTGACCCATCAGGGTTGCAGTTGTATGATTGCTTACATGGTATAAAGCGGTATGCCCGCCGGATACCAGAAGGGCGACGAAGGGAAAGGGCGGGGGATCGGGCGTTAGAAAAACCGAGTTGATATGGCCATCCAAATGGTTGATGCCGGTCCACGGAATCCCGAGAGCATAGGCAAACGCCTTGGCGAAGCAGAAGCCCACCAGCAAGCTACCAACCAATCCGGGTCCTTGGGTCACGGCCAGTCCATCCAGGTCGCCGGCAGCAATACCGGCGGAATGCAGGGCCTCGTTTACCACGGGCACAATTGCCTGGATATGCTGGCGCGAAGCCAGTTCGGGCACCACCCCGCCAAAGGGACTGTGAACATCGGCTTGTGAGGCTACGACCGAAGAGAGGATTTGATTCCCATCTTGAAGGACTGCCGCTGCAGTTTCATCACAGGATGATTCAATGCCGAGGGTTAACATGCGTCTGATATTTCCGTGTTCTTTTGTTCTATTGCGGATACAAGATTATTGATGTGATTCCATCAAAGGGTTCAAGGATCCAAGGGGTCCAGGATTTGAGTGAGGCTGATTGCTATGAGCGAATGGCAGCTTCCCGGCATCCGGGCATCCCAGCTTTCAAGCTTACCCATGCTTGAAGATTTATTAATGCTGTGCGTTGGCTGTTCAGTTCTGTTTTCTCTTAGGGGCTGCCCGCCGGGTGCCCTGCGCTGCACCGGTTCAACTGCGGCATACGGTACTTTTTTGTTGGCCGGCTTGGAGCCAGGACCAAAACCGCTGCACTGGTTGGTGCAATCCCCGCTGCCACAGCCAAACGAACACCGAGGTTCTTCTGCCGGTTTTATTCCCAGATAATTCGGTCTGAATCTTTTTTGCGGTCAATTATTTCTCCGATGAAGAAGGCCTGCTCATCCATGGCGTTGATACGCTCAAAAACATCCTGGGCCGCGGCTTCCGGCACAACGGCGATCATGCCCAGGCCATTGTTAAATGTGCGCTTCATCTCAAGATCTTCGATTTCACCGGCTTCCTTGAGGAAGGTAAAGATCGGCTGAGGCTCCCAGCTGTTTTCGCGAATGACGATGCTGCAGGCTTCCGGGATAATTCGTACCAGATTGTCTGCAAAACCACCGCCGGTAATGTGGCAGAGACCGTTGATGGGCAGGTCTCTGGTAATATTCAATATGGTTTCCGAGTATATTTTCGTGGGTATCAGCAGCTCTTCGGCCAGGGTTTTGCCCAGTTCCGGCAGGTGGGTATCCAGATCCATTTTAAGAACATCAAAACAGATCTTGCGCACAAGAGAGTATCCATTGCTGTGCAGACCGCTGGAGGCAATCCCAATAAGCTGGTTGCCGACGCGGATGTCAGAACCGTCAATGATGCGGTCGTTGTCGACGATTCCAACGGTAAATCCTGCCAGGTCGTATTCGTCTTCCTGGTATAGCCCGGGCATTTCGGCTGTTTCACCGCCGATCAAGGCACATTTGGCCTTTTTACATCCCTCGGCAATGCCGGAAACAATGGCCGCGGCCGTATCGTTGTTTAAATGACCCATGGAAATATAATCCAGAAAAAACAATGGCTTGGCACCCTGGACCGCGATGTCGTTTATGCACATGGCCACCAGATCGATACCGATGGTATCATGCTTTGCGGTCATAAATGCAATTTTTAGTTTCGTGCCGACACCATCGGTGGAGCTAACCAATACAGGACTTTGATAATTACTCGTGTTCAGGGAATAAAGACTGCTGAATCCTCCGATGTCGCTCATTACACGCGATCTGAATGTACTTTTGGCGATTTTTTTGATTCGATTCACAAGACGGTTGGATTTGTCGATATCGACACCCGCATCCGCATATGTCAGCGGTTTTTTTATCATGAATGGCGCCTTTCCTTTGTGCAGAAAATGGTATCTGATTACGTCTTTCCAGATTCATCAGCCCCCTGGGCAATGGTTGGCGACAAGCCCGGCTTATCGCCTTTTACCTGGAATATTATGGTCTGAAATTTAGCCATCGCCCGGTTAAAAGTCAAAACATATTTTTGACATGTGGGCTCAATTCCTGTAAACCTTTGGGGAGACCTGGCTTGAAATCAAAATTCAAAGAGGCTGATATCATGACTAAATTTGCCAGATTGGATCGTCTGCCGCCTTACGTGTTTGCAACCGTAAACCAGATTAAGATGGACGCCAGGAGAAGCGGGGAGGATATCATTGATCTCGGCATGGGAAACCCGGATTTGGGTACGCCCCAGCATATCGTTGACAAGCTGGTGGAATCGTCTCAGAAACCGCACAATCATCGTTATTCGGCTTCCATGGGCATTACCAAATTGCGTGCGGCCATTGCCGACTGGTACCGGCGGCGTTTTGATGTGGATATCGATCCGGATACCGAAGCCATTGTAACCATCGGGGTTAAGGAGGGCATGTCCCATTTAATATTGGTCACAATACGACCGGGGGATGTGGTGTTTACACCCAACCCGACTTATCCGATTCACCCCTACTCATCGATCATTTCCGGCGGCGATGTGCGCGGAATACCGGTGGGACCCGATCATGATTTTTTTGAAAATTTCCTTAGCGCCATTAAACAGACCTGGCCCAAACCGAAGATCCTGGTGATCAGCTACCCGCATAATCCCACCACCGAGGTCGTTGATCTGGACTTCTTCAATAAAATTGTGGCCGTGGCCAAAGCGCACGACATCATGGTGGTCCATGACTTTGCCTACGCCGATATTCTGTTTGACGGTTACAAAGCACCCAGCTTTATGCAGGCCAAGGGCGCCAAGGATGTCGGCGTAGAATTTTTTTCACTTTCCAAAAGCTACAGTATGCCCGGCTGGCGGGTTGGTTTCTGTGTGGGCAATCCCGAGATCATCGCTGCGCTCCGTCGTATTAAAAGCTATCTGGACTACGGT
This sequence comes from uncultured Desulfobacterales bacterium, assembly GCA_964452555.1. Taxonomy (GTDB): domain Bacteria; phylum Desulfobacterota; class Desulfobacteria; order Desulfobacterales; family B30-G6; genus B30-G6. The sequence goes on along the minus strand of CAYVMI010000075.1, from coordinate 3,892 downwards.
ATTTTTCAGCCGATTCAGATTGCATCGATCATTGCCCTTAACGGGCCCCAGGAATGTGTACAGGAAATATGCGAAACCTACCGCAAACGACGGGATGCCCTTATTACCGGACTGGGCCGGGCGGGGTGGCCTATAAACAGCCCCAAGGGTACCATGTTTGTTTGGGCCAAAATACCAGACAGCTATTCTCATATGGGCTCGGTGGAGTTTTCAAAGTTCCTGATCAAGGAGGCGCAGGTTGCCGTGTCGCCCGGATTGGGTTTTGGAGAATATGGCGATGAATTTGTCCGCTTCGCTTTGATCGAGAATGAGATGCGAATCAATCAGGCGGTTAGGGGGATTCGCAAAATCCTATAATCCCAGCGCTGCATAAACAACATGGCAAAATATAAGAAATGAGTTATTGTGATGAAGGATACCGAGGGTATTTAGCCAATCATCGGATATTTTCCTAATATCAGCATATCAAGATTAACTTTGAGAGCTAAAAGGCTAAAATGTAAATAATGTATTTTCCCATGTTGTTTACCCTCCGGGAAAGCCGGAGAACTTCAGACTCTGTGTTATCAAGGGCTCGAAGTAAAACATTACGACTTGCCCTTGACGCCTTGATTCTGAAGCCCTCCGGCTTTTGAAGCGCTGGAATTAGCTATTAAGAGATAGCAAGAAGTCGAACTAAGCATATATTGATATTTTTTCGGGTTGACTTCGGTCTGAAAAATGATGAATGTACAGCGGTAATATTTGTTATCTAACTTGAGTGATTCAGGTTTTACCGAACCAAATCGCCGTATCACAGGTAAAAGGGATGAAAAAACAAATAAATATCGGTTTGCTGGGATTGGGAACAGTGGGTACCGGTCTGGCCAAGGTGCTGATGGACAATCAAGAGATTTTAAACGCACGTGTGGGCGTACCCCTGCGGTTGAAAACCATTGCCGATATCGATCTCAGCAGTGATCGCGGGATTCCACTGGAATCCTTTGAAATGATCACAGACGGCCAACAGGTTGTGAACGACCCTGAAATCGATATTGTGGTCGAGATGATCGGCGGCGAAGGCATTGCCAAAGACCTGATCCTCACGGCCATCCAAAACGGAAAACATGTGGTTACCGCCAACAAAGCGTTGCTGGCCAAACACGGCAATCCCATATTTAAAACAGCCCAGGCGCAAGGGGTTGATTTGGCATACGAGGCCAGCGTCGGTGGTTGTATGCCCATTATCAAGACTTTGCGGGAAACTCTGGTGGGCAACCGGATCCAGGCCATGAGCGGGATTTTGAACGGCACCTGTAACTATATCCTATCTAAAATCACGGATGAGGGGCTTGAATTCGACGCCGCGTTGAAACTGGCCAAGGCAAGAGGATATGCAGAAGCCGATCCGACCCTGGATGTGGAGGGTTATGATACAGCGCACAAACTGGCTATCCTGACATCGCTGGGCTATGGTATGGCGATCAACTTCGATGATATTTATATTGAAGGTATCTCCAAGATTACACCGCTTGACATTGAATTTGCAGAGCAGTTTGGCTACCGCATTAAATTGCTGGCCATCAGCAAGGGCGGCAGCGAAGCGGTGGAAGCGCGCGTCCATCCAGCGATGATACCCTTTGACAACCTGTTATCAAATGTCAACGGGACACTGAATGCCATCAGTGTGACGGCGGATGTTGTGGGTAACATCCTGCTATACGGGCATGGGGCCGGCATGATGCCCACGGCCAGCGCCGTGGTTGCCGACATTGTCGATATTGCCCGCAATTTACTCAGCCAGAGCAATGGGCGCATTCCGCTGATGTCCTATCAAATGGAGCAGGTGAAGCCGATACCGGTAACGCCGATTCAGGATATTACCACGCATTACTATTTTCGGTTCGCGGCTCTGGACAGACCCGGGGTCTTATCCACCATTTCCGGTATTTTGGGGAAGCATAGCATCAGTTTGAAATCGGTACATCAGAAAGGCCGCAAAACCGAAGGCTCTGTGCCGCTGGTCATGCTCACACATATGGCCCGGGAGAAAGACGTCCAAAATGCTCTGGCAGAGATACGGGTGCTTGACGCAGTCAGCCGTGAGCCCATGCTGATTCGCATCGAAGATGAATCGGACCGCGAATAATATTGCCGGACAGTTTGTTTAATAGCGACTGAGTTGTGACAATTTAACAGGTCTTGATTAAGCCTAAATTGAGCGTATCAAATACTCAGAAGATTTGAAACGCTCAATTTTGGTTGGAGCCTCTCGGGTGTTTGAGAGGCGTTTCAAATTAAAATTTATGCATAAACGGAAAGTGTATTCGATGAAAATTATTTGCGCGGATATGGAAGGTATTTTTACACCGGAGATTTGGATCCAGGTATCACAGAAAACCGGTATCGATGAACTGAAGCTAACCACCCGGGACATTTCTGACTACGACGTGCTGATGAAGCGGCGCCTGGGGATTCTTTCCAAACACGGGCTGAAGCTCAAAGACATCACGGATGTGATCGAAACCATGGATCCCCTGGAGGGCGCCGTGGAATTTCTGAACTGGGTGCGGGAGCAGATCCAGATTGTGGTCGTATCGGACACCTATGTGGAATTTGCCAAACCGCTTCTACGCAAAATGGGCTGGCCCACCCTTTTCTGTAACACCCTGACCATATCGGCGGATGGTGCGGTAGCGGACTATAATCTGCGACAGGCCGACGGCAAACGCATGGTTGTTCAGAGCCTCAAACGTCTTAACTATGATATTATTGCCGTGGGGGATTCTTATAACGACATCACCATGCTCCAGGAAGCGGATACCGGTATCCTGTTCAGGCCTCCCGAAACTGTCCGCAACGAGTACCCGGAACTGCCGGCAACTTATACCTATACGGAACTGAGAGAAGTCCTGGAGCCTCTCATAAAAGAGGATGCCGATGCCAGCTAACAGTCAAAACAGCAGCGGTAGGGCAACAACCCATCGGGCGGAATATCGCGTCATCTACGGCGACACCGACAATATGGGCATCGCGTATCATGCCAATTATCTGCGTTGGTTCGAAATCGGCAGATCGGAACTGTTTCGTTCCCTGGGGATGACCTACAAATCCATCGAGGAGAAGGGCTATTTCCTGCCGGTGTCAGAGGCCTATTGCAAATTCATTAACTCGGCCCGCTATGATGATGTGATCATCATCGAAGCCGGCGTGGACGGCAGTATGCGGGCTGGGATTAAATTTCAATACCGTATTCTGCGTAAAACCGACGAAACTGAGCTGGTGCGGGGGTATACAACGCACGCCTACACCGACGCCAGTGGCCGGGTGATGCGTCCGCCGCGGTTTATAAGAGATATGCTGGCAGAAAACGGCTATATATAATAAAATCGCAAAGCGATTTTATGGGGGTTGACAGCATATCATTTCGATACTATATTGCTTTTTCACTAATGATGCGGGGTGGAGCAGTCTGGTAGCTCGTCGGGCTCATAACCCGAAGGTCGT
>CAYVMI010000075.1:0-396 GCA_964452555.1 uncultured Desulfobacterales bacterium | reverse complement strand
TTTTTCTTTGGGTGTACCGTCTTTGTACCATTTTTATCGAATAAGTAGATGACATTGTCGCCAATATCAGTAGTATCATCAGGCATAGCCTCTGGGTAATTCTTCCGAACCCAATCAAGAAACAATGACCCGTCCTTTCTCTTTTTAGGAATGTATCTCCAATATCGAGTGAGAAGCATCTGCAATGAGGAATGACCCATCATTTCCTTGACCCAGTGAATATCTTCACCTTGTGCCAAATGATGTGTTGCGAATGTATGCCTGGTTTGGATAGGCGGTCTATATTGAACTCCCGCCTTGTCGAGAGCTTTTTTTCCATACAACTTCGCGATAATGATCTGGGTTCATTCTACCCCCACTTTTAGTTAAGAAAATGTACTGGCTATCACCAGTCAA
>CAYVMI010000074.1:0-21025 GCA_964452555.1 uncultured Desulfobacterales bacterium | reverse complement strand
CCAGGTAAGCAGCGAGGAGGGCCAATTGAAAAGTCCGATGATGGGTATTAGGTGCCACGCCTGCAATGGGCGTCCCAAATCAACGAAAACAAAAGTCATACACATTACCAACGCACCGATGGCGACAACTTCCCCGATTATTACCACATGGTGAAGATCCTTATCCTTGAAAATGTAAGAGGGCAGAATCAGCATAACGGCAGCCGCGGCGACACCGACCAAGAATGTAAAATTGGCGATGTAAAATCCCCAGCTGACGATATCGGACATATGGGTCACAGTCAGGCCAACATGCCACTGTACGATGTAAGCATACACACCGAGCATCATTAGAACAACAAGTACACATAGAAACAATTGATAGCCGATACCGCCGGACAAACTCCATTTGATGACATCTATTGTAAATCGAACCATCTGCTTTACAGGGGATTTTTCATTCATTGTAATTCCCTTACTAGTCGATAAAATACCAAAATTTAGGGTCGGTCCCCAGTTCTTCTTTCCAACGAAAAACTTTTTTATGCGCCAGAACAAACCTGATTTCACTTTCGGGATCCAAAAGATTTCCAAAGATGCGGGCTCCCGTGGGGCAAGCTTCGGCACAGGCCGGCAGTCTTCCCTTTCTGGATCTTTGTATGCAGAATGTGCATTTTTCCATTTGTCCTCTTTTTCGAAGCCGGTTGCCCAGATAGTGTTGATTTTTCGTCATTGTTTTTACTGGAACAACCGGTTCATTCCAATTGAACCGGCGGCCATAATACGGGCAGGCGGCCATACAATACCGGCAACCGATGCACCAGTCATAATCAACCACAACGATTCCGTCGGGTTCCTTGTAGGTGGCTTTTGTCGGACACGCCTTGATGCATGGTGCATTATCACAATGATTGCATTGGGCTCCCATGTAGAAACGCCCATCCACCGGCACCTCATGAAAGTACTTGCCCTCACCGGCATCGGGGGTCATTTGCCCCGGTTCCATTTCAAATATGCGTATGTATTGCGTATTTGTTTTGCGATCCAGATTGTTTTCCTGGATGCAGGCGCTTACGCACTCCATATACCCTTCGCAGCGCGTTACGTTGAAGGCGTAGCCGTAAAGGACCCCTTCCAATGGTTCTTTGGTGCTAATTTGGACATTCACGTCTTTTTTAAGCTTGGCAAGACGCTCCAGCCGAGCAACCGTCGCCTCCTTTTCGTCCTGAGTCATGAGACGGTAGTGTTTTTTGAAATATTCCTGGAACTGGATTGCAAATTCCTCTCTAGAACCCAATAAACCGGGAACCTGGCAACCAGTCAGCAAGGCAGCACCTCCCACAGCCGTCGCCTTGGCGGCCGTTTTTAAAAAACCTCGCCGGCCGGGCCTTTGCTGTGAACACGCTTTGTCTGCGTTACGCTGCTCGCTATCAGTTTTTTTAAATAAAGCCATTATGCATCCTATTGCTTGAAAGGCCTTGAGTAGGTTTTAGGCCATCGTTTTTCAAATCGGGGCGCGTGCGGATTGTGACAGGCCGTGCAGTTTTTTACCACACGCTCACCGGTCCACCATGAAACCCGTTTGCCATGAGCGCCGCCAACCCAGTCATTTTTTTGTCTGAAATGGCATTGGCCACAAAGCAAGTAGCTGTGATCCATGTCTACCTTGATATCCTGTTCGCTTACCAGAACATCACGATTTTCCTTATCGTGGCAGGTAAAACAGGCGAGCAACTTGTCCTTATCGCCATGGTCGAGTTTGATATCTCCATGTGCAGTTTCAACGGCATTGGCAATACTGACGTCCTGGTTGTTGTGGCATTGACTGCAATTGAAACGGTCAATCTGCTCCTTGCGTTTTTCAACCCAGAACCGTCCGCCCTGATAGGGCACCTTCGACAGCACAGTCGCTTTGGGTATTGGGGGAACCGAATCAACTTTCCGGTTGTCAAATGGTGCCGTAGCATTTTTTATTATCTGTACAACGCCGCTCTTATCAGAATGGGCAGTTGATCCCATTAGGATGAACAGGATTGCCGCTAGAATGCCCAGCGTGGATCTTTTTGGTGATGATATCTTCATAATACTCCCGACATATCAAAATTGATTAGCGCTGAAACAATCCCCCAAAAGAATCGGGGACATGGCATTGCCGGCAATAGCCGCGAGAGGCATGATCCACCCGTATAGTCCCCACAGCCCCAGGACCCACATGACAGGCGATGCAGTTGTCCCTCATTTGGAGTTCGTGGGGGATGGGCGGTGGTCCTCCCGGCAGGTGGGAACGGCCCAGGCGCGGAGGCATGACGCTCTGCCAGTTTAGTTCCACGAATAGTGTTTCCGTATCCATTTTTAGATGGCACTGCCTACAGGAAGTGTTTTCGGGGTGGGGCGTCAATGGTGTGTGCCGCTTTAATTCTTCGGTCCAGCCTCCGCGTTCATGACAGGTCAGGCACGCAATCTGTTCTTCGGTTTCATCGGCAACTTTATGAGGGATCCAGGGTGGTGAACCGGGGTACTGTCTACGGCTGTAGAATTCTTCCAGTGTTCTTTGGTTGGATGCACCCATCAAATATTCTCTGGTCAACTCATTGTAGGATGCGAATGACGCAGCGCTGTTGTCATCAATTCCGGCCTGAGATTTTTCCACCTCCGCCGCTACGGTTTCCACGGGTGTGTAGGATAAAGCCCAAAGTACAATTGCCGGCAGGATTAATACGCACAAGCAGGTAAAGATGATGAAAAACTTTCCCAATTTTTGATCTGAATTTTCCATTATGCCCTCTCAATATTAACGGCACATTTTTTATAATCGGGTTGCTTGGATATGGGGCAGAAAGCATCGAGGGTTACTTCGTTAACCAGGTATTTTTCATCGAAAAAGGGAACAAATACCATCCCCCGGGGTGGATTGCCGCGGCCGTTGATACTGGCTTTCATCACCACGGATCCGCGCCTGGAGCTGATTTTTACGGGACTGCCGTTGGTTATGCCTAAGGTGGCCGCATCTTCAGGGTTTATTTCCACATATGCCTCCGGCATGGCTTTGTGAAGTATCGGTATGCGTCGCGTCATGGATCCGGTATGCCAATGCTCGAGCACACGACCGGTATTGAGCCAGAAAGGATATTTGCTATCCGGAGATTCCGCCGGCGGTTCATAGGGCCGCAACCAGATCCAGGCCCGCTGGTCCGGTTTTCCGTAAAAGTGGTAATCGGTTTGTTGGCAGGCCGGATCGTATTTGGCGTTGTAGCGCCATTTGGTTTCCATTCCGTTTACAAATGGCCATTGGGCACCGGATCTTTCTTTGAGCACATTATACGGAGCCATCCGGTGTTTGGGTGAGTCGTGGAACTGTATATACTCATTCCAGATATCTTCGATATAGGTCTCCTCACTCCAGGGGAATTGTTTTTGAAATCCCAATCTTCTGGCCACTTCGATAATCTGCCAGGTGTTGCTCATGGTTTCACCGGGCATCGGCACAATCTGATTGTTGTGCTGGGTGCGCCGTTCCGAATTTCCAAAAAAACCTTCGCGTTCGATCCATAAGGCCGAGGGCAGAACCACGTCGGCGATATCAGATGTGGGCGTCGGGTAGATCTCCGATACAACCACAAATCGTCCCTGCTTCTCGGCGCCATCACGATATCGGCGCAGGTTGGGCATGGTGACCATCGGGTTGGTTACCTGAATCCACATAAAGTGGAGATCACCCCTGTCGAGAGCACGGAACATTTCTACCGTGTGGTAGGAAGGCTTGGGATCGATGTTTTCCACCGGGACATCCCATATTTTGGCCGCCATCTTACGATGGTCTGCATTCATGACAACACCGTGGGGAAGTTTATGCGTAAGGGTACCGACTTCACGAACGGTACCACAGGCACTGGGTTGGCCGGTCAGTGAAAAAGGGCTATTACCCGGCGAGGCTATTTTCCCGGTCAACAGATGAATGTTATAGACCAGATTATTGATCCAGGTGCCGCGCGTGTGCTGGTTCATTCCCATCGTCCAGAATGAAGTTACCTTTAAATCCGGATTGCCATAGAGGGCCGCCATGTATTTGATGTCCCTCGCCGGCACACCGGAAATTTTTTCAACCTTTTCGGGAGTGTAGTCGTCCAGAAACCTTTTAAAGTCACCAAAACGGACGGTCTCCGCTTTGTCTTTAAACTTGAAGTGATCTTCAGTTCCATAACCGATATTGGTTTTCCCCTTATGAAACGATACGTGCTTGCCCACAAAATCCCAGTTTACCCATCCGTTTTTAATTATTTCGTAACAGATGGCGTTAGCAACAGCCAGGTCCGTCTGGGGTCGAAAAAGAATCGATCGATCTGCAGCCAGGCTTGAACGGGAAGTACGGGTAGCAAAATCGATGATTTTAACGTGTGTCCGGTTTTTCCGTGTTGCCAGCATTCGGGAAAAGAGAACCGGATGCATTTCCGCCATGTTATTGCCCCAAGTGACAAAAACATCTGCATTTTCAATATCTTCGTAGCAACCCATGGGTTCGTCCAGGCCGAAAGTAGTTAGGAATCCTGTAACGGCGCTGGCCATACAGAGACGCGCGTTTGCTTCCACGTTATTGGTGCCGATACAGCCTTTGAAAAGCTTGGACGCTACATATCCATCGGTAATGGACCATTGCCCGGAACCATACATGGCCACAGCATCCTTGCCGTGATCTTGGATAGTTTCCGACATTTTTTGGGCCACAAGATCCAGGGCATCCTTGATGGGGACCGGCACTAACTCGCCATTTTTGCGCACCAATGCTTTTTGAATCCGGTCATTGCCATATAGGACCTGTACGGAGTGATAGCCCTTGACACAGCACAATCCTTTATTGACGGAGCAATTGGGGTCGCCTTTTACCGCTACGGCACGATCACCGGTGATGCCCACGAGAAGCCCGCAGCCCGTACCACAAAACCGGCAGGGGGTCTTTTGCCACACAATACCACCCGCAGCCGCGTCCATTTTGTTCCAGGCGCCAAAACTGACACCTGGGAAAAGCGAGGCTGCCGCTGTCGCGGCGCTGTTCATGGCCATAATTTTGATAAAAGATCGTCTGTCAAGATTCATGGGTAACTCCTTTTTCAAAACGATAACTTGCGAAAACAACGTTCGCACTACTCATCCGTGTGCCCGAAAGTCATTCCCAGCGATTGCAATGATTTTAAATTCTTTATTTTAGATTGTAATGCTTTCTCAGTTTCATCGTCGGGTGTATCTGTCAGCAGTATCAAAATTTCTTCGTTCGTGGCGGGTGTGACTTCACAATAATCCAAAGCAAGCAGTTCCTTGAGCAACTGTTCTTTCTGTCCGTGCTCTGGATAGGCCAGATAGCTAAAAACCGGCATTCGGCGTGCCTCCAATTTAAGAATAAGAGATAAAGGAATGGAATCGTTACAGGCCGCGGTGCGCATTACTCAATGGCATACATTGTGGTATATACCAAGAAAAAAAATAAGAAATTGACTTAAGTCAAGAGATTAGGTTGGAATTGAGACCGTGTTATAATTTTATACCACTTGTCAGAAATAACTTCCGATTGTGAAATTAAGAATACTCCTTCACCGTGGGTTGAATCGGAATTTAATTTTTACAATCCCTAAATTGATGAGTAAGGGCTCGGCCGGGTTGAATACCAATAAAAAAGGGCATCTCATAATACGGCCTATGAGATGCCCTGCTAATGAATCAGCGTTCTTTATTGGCTGGGCGGAAATATGGCTTCCGGACGGGTGGTATCGCCTGTAGCGGCGGGGAAATCCTTGGAAACATAAGCTTTTTCATTGTGCTCAATCAAATGATTTGCCTCTTCCATGTAGTTGGCGAATCGAAGTTTACACTCATAAAAGCCGTGCCACCAGGCATAATCCGGTGCCATCATCATGGCGCCCATCCTGGCCCTGCGACCCTCGTGATGCCATAATTCGTAATATTCGACTTCCAGACGTTCATCAAAGAACTTAGTTTTATCCAACAGGCCTTTCGCATATAGTTCGTCGAGCTTGGCTTTGGCCGGTTTGAAATAGATTTCATTATATTCTTCCACGGCCTTGTCAAATCCGTCATAGAAATCATTGATCCAGGAGTCGCCATGGCAGGCGCTGCAGACATTCTTCATCTTCTGGCGTTCATCCTGCCAGTTTGTTCCGGATGGAAACGGTTTGAAATCTTGAGGCCGAACAGTCAGGGGTGCCTGGGTTTCCCATGACAAACGCTGGGTTACATCATGGCTGGTGGGCTCTTTGCCGGAACCGGACATATGGCAGGCAGCGCAGGTGGGCGCCCGATAATCCACTCCCGGGGTCCAGGTGCCGCCGGCAGCGTCAAAATTATACTCATCCTTGTAGGCGTGGTAAATCGTGCCGTGTTTAGATTCCTCGTAGATTTCGATCTGAGGATGATCAGGGCCTAAATGGCACTGATCGCAGGCTTCAGGCATGCGGGCTTCGGCCACTGAAAAGCGATGGCGCGTGTGGCAGGATGTACACGATCCCTTGCTGCCGTCCAGGTTCAATCGACCCACACCGGCATTGGGCCATGTGGCCGGATCAATCTTGCCGTTTTCGTCGATCTTGATCACAGTCCCATGACAATTGAAGCAGCCGGTTTTGCGTTCATTGTCGCTGTTCATGCCTTTGTTCAGCCAGGGATCGAGCTTCCACATGATCTCAATGGTGTTGGCATGCTTCGATTTGCTGTATTGGGTCGCTTCGTCAGGATGGCAGCGGGAGCAATCTTTGGGGGTCACGATGGAGGCAATCGACATCTTGTACTTGCCTTCACCCCAGGGCAGATCGGAACGGCTGTAATATTTTTCGTGATCCTGAGCAATGTCTTGATCGCCGGGTTGGACCAGATGGCAATCCAGACAGGTTATATTGGCATTGGCATGCCGGCTTTTGGCCCAGTCGGCGAATATGCCGGGTGTGGTGACCTGGTGGCAGGCGATACAGGCCTGGGCTTCTGGTGGCACGCTGCGCTCAATCCGATACTCCTTGACTTTGGCAAAGTTGGGCTGAGCCACCACAACCAGAACGCTGGCGACCAAAAATACAGCACTCAGTACCCCCACCAGCAGGTATGGATTGGGTCTCCTCATGGTTTTCACTCCTTTCAATATGATATTTGTTTCAAAATTTTATACATATGGTTGATGCATAGCGGTATTGCGTGTTCCGCGTTGGTCTTTTTTATAACTGCCGTAATCCCTTGGCCTGATAGCGTGTGTCCCGGCCCTGGCGGTACATTACGATGCCACGGTCGGAATGAACCAGGTCGTAGTGACAGTCGATGCATTTCTTTTCATAACCCGGACGGGCATAAACCACCGATCGGTGTGCCAACATGGCCCCGCGCCGGGTGGGCATATGAAGGACATTGCGGTGACATTTTTGGCACTCCTTATTATCAAAGGCGGCGTATGCTGACTCACGCGCTTTGGCACGATCATACTCGCCACCCAGGAAATGAAGGGCCACGTCCTTAAGCCCGTGATAAGTCTTGGCAAAGAAGAAATTAAAGGTGTCTTGGGGGGCGGGGAGGTGGCAGTCCATGCAATCCACAACGACGCCTGCAGCGTTGTTGGTATGGGTGGACGAGCGCCAGGCGACTACCGCCGGCTTGATTTCATGGCACGATGCGCAAAAATCAGGTGTGGATGTGCGCACCATGGTGTAGTAGCTCAGACTGAAAAGGGGAAATGAAATCAGAACGCCGATTCCCACAAGAATGACAACGATGATAGTCTTTTTCATATACATCCCCGAGCAAACAGATTGATGGCTGTCATGACAGCGGCCCTAATGGACTGCCTAAACATTATGGGTAGAACGTATTATTGATTTTGTAGAGTTAATGGTGGTGAGTCACCCTTAGACTATACAAAGTAGTATTCCATGTCAAGCACTAATATTGCTGACTTTGCATTAAAGAGACCCTTTTTAACTGATATTAAATTTAAGGTCTTATAAAAGATCCGTTGATAACCTAAAAATATTATTTTTATAGAGGGCTTGATCCGTATTGACAGACTGTATTTTGGAGATTACAAACATGTGCTTTGTTTTTAAGATAATAACATTGATGGATGCATGCAAAACAAAACCAATATAAAAATGATATGCGCCCTAACCCTGGTGCATTTCACCGGGGATTTCTATAGTGCCTTCTCAGCACCGTTGATACCCGCGTTCGTTGGCAAGCTTTCCTTGAACATGACACAGGTGGGTTTAATGATGGGACTGATGCGTTTTTTGTCCTTTGTGGTTCAACCCGCAGTTGGCTACCTGGCCGACCGCTACCAAACACGTTTTTTTGTTTTAGGTGGTCTGGGTCTTTCGGTCGTCTTTATACCCATGTCCGGTGTCGCGCCAACCTACTGGACGCTGGTATTGTTTCTGTCTTTGGGTTCATTCGGCTCGTCCATGTTTCACCCCTCGGTTACCGGCATGGTACCACTTTACGCCGGCCGCAATACCGGCCTTTCCATGTCGATTTTCAATACCGGTGGCACGCTGGCCTTCGGTATCGGACCCATATTCATTACTTGGTATGTGGCCCGGTTCGGGTTGACAGCCATGCCGCTCACCATGCTCATCGGGCTTACAACTTGGCTGTACCTTTTTCAAACCGTTCCGATTCCCGTTAGCGAAGGTTACCGCCTGCAGGGTTTTTGGGGCTCTCTCAAAACCATGTTCGGACACGTCTGGAAGCCGCTGGTACTCATGTGGATCGTCATGGTCGTTCGTTCAGCTGTGGGGCAGTCCTTTATGACATTCATGCCGATTCACCTGTCTGACCAAGGTTTTGCATTGGTGGAGATAGGTACGATAATCTCGATTTTTGTGGTAGCCGGCACTGTTAGCGGACTTTTGGCAGGATATCTTTCAGATCGAATGGAATGTAAAACCATATTTATCGGTGCCCACTCCCTGATGGTGCCGGCGCTTTTTTTGTATCTTACGGCCTCCGGCATGTGGGTATATACCACTGCCGCCCTGGCCGGATTTATGGTTTTTGCCACCATACCCGTCAGTATCGTTTTGGCCCAGGCCCTGGCCCCCAAAGGCAGGTCCATGGTAGCGAGTCTCATGATGGGGTTTGCCTATGGTCTGGGGGGCATGCTGACACCGGTCATAGGCAAACTTGCCGACATGTATGGCATTCAACCTGTTTTATGGATTCTGTGCTATGTTCCATTAATTACCGTGGTTGTAGCTTTCTTTTTCCCAAATTTGAATTCATCACAAACTGATTGACGTTAACGATGATTTTTGCAATGGCTCAATTGAATTACACATACGACGCGTAGTGCTGAATTGAAGCGTACCCTGCAGCCAGACTTTCGGTGAGGAGTTCGGCTATATCGAAAGAGCTTGCCGAATTCGAACGCTCACTCGAAGGCCTCGGTCGAGTCGCTACGGGGAATGCACTCGCTATCGCGGTTCAAATTTAATTCATAAGGATTGAATAAGATGTCTTCTGTCATTACCCAAGCGCCCAAATTTTCAAAAACACAAGCAGCTGCATTTGCCAGTGAACTTTTTAAGATATCCGGCACTTTCGAGCCGCTTCCCAGCGAGCGCGATCAAAATTTCTTCATTCGCTCTTCCGAGCGGAAAGAATTTGTCCTCAAAATCGCCAATGCGGCTGAGGAATACGACACCCTTGATTTTCAAAATAAAGCTATGCTGCATGTTATGAATCATAGGAATTCATTTAACAGTGAAGCGGGGGTATGTCCGCAAATCATTTCAAGTATTTCCGGCAATCATATCGAAATCGTTAAGAATGCCCAGGGAGAGCGTCACTATATTCGCATGTTGACGTATCTGCCCGGAAAGCCTTTGGCCAAGGCAGTCCCTCACGATGACCGTTTGCTAAATAGTTTGGGACGCTTTTATGGCCATTTGGACATGGCGCTTAAAGGTTTTGATCATCCAGCGGCCCACCGTGATTTTCATTGGGACCTCGCCCGTGCCTCACAGGTGATCGGCGATTTGATTCATTTGGTCAAAGAAAAGGATAGACAAGCAACCATCCAAACACTATTGAATCGATATCAGAATGAATCTTTTACAAAATTGGCTCAAATTCGAAAGAGCGTCATCCACAATGACGGTAATGATTATAATGTATTGGTTGCCAGACCCGATCCGTGGCAGAACCATATCAATGGCGTTATCGACTACGGTGATATGGTATACAGCCATACGATCAATGAGTTGGCGATTACCTGTGCTTATGCCATGATGGAAAAAAAAGATCCCTTAACGGCGGCAGGGTATATTATTAAGGGATATCATCAAACTTTTCCATTGGAAGAAACCGAACTTTCGGTTTTATTTGACTTGATATGCATGCGTCTGTGCATGAGTCTGTGCCATGCCGCCCAGCAATCCTCTTTAGCACCCGATAACGATTATCTAAATATTTCTCAAATCCCGGCCTGGGAATTGCTAAAGCAACTCAGCAACGTTCATCCCCGTTTTGCACATTACTTTTTTCGGTCTGTATGCGACCTGCCGCCAGTGCCTCATGCCGATGATATCACCTCATGGCTGCTTCAAAACAGCGGAGAGTTCAAACCCATCACCGTGCCGGAACCGACAGCGGAAGCAGCCATGGTACTCGATTTGGGTGTTGAAAGTGAACTGGTCAACGCGGCAGATATGGGTGCCGATTCACGCGACCTAACAGATTTGATATTCGGTCATATGCGGCAGCACAATGCCGCTGTCGGAATCGGCCGTTATGACGAGGTTAGATCTATATATGTATCGGGTGCATATCGCCAAACGCGCGATCAAATGCCGGAAATGCGAACCGTTCATTTGGGGATCGACCTGCATTTGGATCCAGGCTCGCCAGTTTTTGCTTTTTACGATGGCCACATTCACAGTTTTAAGAATAATAATGACCCCCTCGACTATGGACCGACTATAATTCTAGAGCACCTTACTTCGGAAGGTTTGAAATTTTACAGTCTCTACGGTCATCTGAACCGTGGGTGCTTAAAGAATTGTAAGATCGGAAAATTAGTGAAAGCCGGAGACAAATTAGCTGAGATCGGTAATCGTGATGTCAACGGTGGCTGGCCGCCGCATCTTCATTTCCAGATCATTACCGACATGCTTGATCACAAGGGTAATTTTAACGGTGTGGCGCCCCCGAGCCAACGCGATATCTGGAAATCACTATCACCGGATCCGAATCTGATTCTGGGAATACCAGACCTGGAATTTTCTGAGAAACAAAGAAGTTGCCAGGAAATATTAGATATTCGCAACCGGCATATCGGTCGTAATTTTAGCGTGGCCTACCGCAACCCGCTAAAAATTGTAAGAGGGCGGGGGCAGTATCTTATCGATCAGGATGGACAGGCTTATCTTGATGCTGTCAACAATGTCACCCACGTGGGCCACTGTCATCCCAAAGTTGTGGCCGCAGGCCAGCGGCAAATGAACATTCTCAACACAAATACACGCTATTTGCACGACCATATTATTACCTACACGCAGCAGTTGCTGGCAACGTTTCCGGAACGCCTGAGCGTATGCTATTTTGTTTGTACAGGTAGCGAAGCCAATGAACTGGCCCTGCGCATGGCCCGCAACTATACCGGCCGACACGATATAATTTCCGTTGACGGCGCCTATCACGGCAATTCCAATTTGCTAATTGACATCAGCCCCTACAAGCATGATGGTCCCGGAGGCAAAGGTGCACCAGCCTGGGTGCAGACAGTAATCATGCCGGATGGATATAGGGGGAGGCATAAAGGTCAAGGGCCGGAAACCGGTGCGGCTTATGCCGCGGAAGTTCAAAAAGCCATTTCCCGTATTCATGATCAGGATCGTGGCGTGGCGGCTTTTATTTGTGAAAGCATGTTGGGCTGTGGTGGCCAGATCGTGCTGCCGGACGGTTACTTGAAGAACGCCTTTCAGTATGTCCGCAAAGCGGGAGGCATTTGCATCGCTGACGAAGTTCAAGTGGGATTTGGAAGGGCAGGTAGCCATTTTTGGGCATTTGAGCTCCAAGACGTGGTGCCGGATATTGTCACTTTGGGTAAGCCCATGGGCAATGGTCATCCGGTCGCGCTGGTGGTAACCACACCGGAGATAGCCGATGCCTTTCACAATGGGATGGAGTATTTTAACACCTTTGGCGGGAATCCGGTTTCATGCGCCATTGGGAAAGCGGTTTTGGATGTAATTGAAACCGAACAGCTGCAGGAAAATGCGGCCACGGTGGGGAAACAACTACTGGAGGGATTTAAGCGACTGAAGCAAAAATACCCCTTGATAGGTGATGTCCGCGGTCAGGGTCTGTACCTGGGAGTCGAATTGGTCAAAAACCGTCAGACGCTCGAACCGGCTGCCCAAGAGGCAGATTATATAATCAACCGTATGCGTGATCATGGTATTTTAATCAGCACGGACGGCCCGCTGTATAATGTTCTCAAACTTAAGCCACCGATGGTGATCACGGCAGATAATGCCGATGAAATTATCTCGGTACTCGATAAGATTTTATCAGACGATTGCCTGCAGTTAGGATAAGCCTCTCGATTTCATTTTGAATCCAGAGAGAAGTCAACAATACCATTCGGGAGAGACGTTTCTATAAAACAACTCGCATAAAGTGAAAACTCCTCATCGTCATCATCTTCATCCGAGTCATAATTAATGGCGACATAGACAGAACGCGCGTTGGGACCTTGATGCTCCAGTATGCCCGAACTCTGGGATACATCCACTGTTAGTGTCTCTTCATCCAATTCGTATAAAAAGACAAATTGTTTGCCAATTCTTTCAATCTCTGATCCGTCTTCCACATCCAGAATCAGATGGCTGGGTTCATCATCGGCTTCAAGCTTAAAGCTTCCGGAATACCAATTAGACGCACCATCAATGAAAAAGCTACGGTCTGCACCGAAACTGAGATAAGCCGCTTCGACCCCATCATGCCGTATTGTCCGCCAGTTTCCCTCCAATTCTGTCGAACCGGCAGCAATTCCTACAAAAAATAAACCGGCAACAAGCAGGGGAGCTAAAGCTTTAAAGCGAATTATACGATTATTCATTCTAACTGAATTTGAAATATGTATTATATGGTAATGATTTAGTAGAAATCATAATGATCTTGGATACAATTTGAATAGAATCGGATATTAAAGGTCCAAATGGCGCCAGGGACAAGGCTTGAGTTTGCGAAAATGTGCATCTGGGTACCTGAGCATTTTGAGGAAGCTCATAACACCGTTACGGGGTGTTAAATGGAGTTTTAATGCCAATTCTAATCGTCTTGACCAATCCGATGTATCTTAATCATATTTGTGGATCCCGTCTTGAATCCAAGCCCGATAACCATAACGATTAGATCATCGGTTTTGACCAGCTTCTTATTGGTCAACGTGCGTTCGCTGGCTTCGATCAGGCGTTTAACGTTGGTTATATCGGGAAGATAAAGCGGGGTAATACCCCATACGAGCGTTAGGCGGTTGCAGGTGGTAATTTCCGGAGAGAAAGCAAAAACAGGTTTGCAGGGACGATTTTTGGAAATATGTCGAGCCGTGCTGCCCGATACCGAAAATGCCAGAATACCGGTCGCATCCAGTTCGTGCACGATTTTAACGGCCGATTGGGTCACCGCTCGGGTTATGGGATCGTCATTCCGCTTCTGATGATTAAGGTGATAGACCATAAAGGGTGAACGCTCGGTCTTAGCCGCAATTCTGGACATCATACTGACGGTCTCGACCGGATACTTGCCTGAGGCGGTTTCACCGGATAACATCACGGCGTCGGTACCATCATAAATGGCATTGGCCACATCAGATGCTTCCGCCCGGGTGGGAATAGGATTGGCAGACATGGTTTCCAGCATTTGCGTAGCGGTTATAACCGGTTTGCAGGCTTTGATGGCGGCGCGTATGATGGTTTTCTGGATGGTGGGTACCTGCTCGGGTTTCAGTTCGACGCCCAAATCACCTCTTGCAACCATGATGCCATCGGCATTTTCAAGGATCTCATCTAGATTGTCGACGGCTTCAGGCTTCTCAATTTTGGCGATTACGGGGATATTGGCGCCCTGCTTGCGGATACGGTCTTTGATCTCTTTGACATCATCGGCACGGCGGACAAAAGATAGGGCGAAATAGTCCACGCCCATCTTGATGCCGAAGTTCATATCGCGGATATCCTTGGTAGTTAAGGAAGGCGCCGAAACTGCGACACCCGGCAGATTGATACCTTTATTTTCTTTAAGCCACCCGCCATTGATTACATCACACGTAATCGTGCCTTTTCTTTTATAACGAACGGAAAGCTCCAGCAAACCATCATCCAAGAGGATACTGTCACCTTTTTTTACATCATGGGGCAAATATTCGTATGTGGCCGAAATGATATTTTCGTCACCCTCGATTTTGCGAGTGGTGATCTTAACCTGCGACCCGGTTTTCAGAAAAACCGGGTCGCCGTTTTTCAACTTTCCGGTTCTGATTTTAGGGCCCTGCAGGTCCAGAATAATCCCGATATTTCGGTTCATTGTCCGTGACAGCGAACGAACGATCTGGATTACTTTTGCATGGCCTTCATACTCTCCATGCGAAAAATTAAGACGGACTACGTTCATTCCGGCCCGGATCATGCCCTCTATCACGCCACGCGTATTTGATGCCGGCCCGAGGGTGGCCACGATTTTGGTTTTATGAGTCATTTAGGGTTAGCCTTATAGGTATTGAGACTGTAGGCCATTAGCGGTGACTGCTAAAAGCCTAACAGCCTTCAGCCTAATAACCTGATCTATTGCCGTAACACCTTCTTGTCTATTTTCCCCACGGCGGTCAACGGGATCTCATCCATGAATTCGATCGATTTGGGGACCTCGTAGGGGGCGCATTTTTCCTTGGCAAAAGCAATGATGTCGGCTTTCAAGCCTTCCTGGTCAGCTTCATCCGCCTTTTCCGGAGTCAGCTGTATATAGGCTTTTACCAGTTCAGATCCGGGTCGATCGGGATTTTGTTCACCGATCAGCGCAAGGAGTGCCACAGCCGGATGTTGCGCCAATACGTCTTCTACCTTGCTAGAAAAAACCTTGAAGCCTCCTACGATAATCATATCCTTGGTTCTGTCAACGATTCGAATGTATCCGTCTTCGTCCATAATGCCCACATCGCCGGTGTGCATATATCCATCAGCATCGATGGCGCTGGCTGTCGCTTCGGGTTTATTGAAGTATCCCTTCATAACCAACGGGCCCTTGACACAAACCTCTCCAGGTTCACCCACGGGAACTTCAGCATTACTGGCAGGATCCACGATCTTGGCTTCAGTATTTAAAAAAGGCATGCCTACCGTGCCTAGCTTTTTCTTGCCATTGGAGGGATTCATGGTTGACACCGGCGAGGTTTCGGTCATGCCGTAGAGCTCCAATAGCTTGCCCTCACCGATAATGCCCTCCAGGATAACCTGCGATTCTTTGGGGAACGGTGCTGCCGCCGAAATGCAGGTGCCCAGGTTGGTATGGTCCATTTCCTTGAATTTTGGATTTTCAAGCAGCATCTGATATAGGGATGGAACATTGGCCAAATTGGTAGGCTTATATTTAAGCATTTCGCTGCAGATGTGGTCCGTATCCCGTGGATTCGGAATCAGCACCTGGGTCCAACCCATGTTAATGGCACTTTGGCAAACCGTCAGGCCGGCTGTATGAAAAAATGGAAAACCGGAAAGCAACACACCTTCATTGCGCGCCCAGCCAAGCCAGGAAGCAATGCTTAATATGTTGTGACATCCATTGCGATGCGTCAGCATGGCGCCTTTAGGATCGCCGGTGGTGCCGCCGGTGTACTGGATCCATCCCAGGTCATCCGGAGTTAAATCCACGTCGACCTTCTGCTTGCCATACTTGCCAAAGACATCCTTTTGGAAATCCAGAACAGTAATACCGGGTAAAGGCGTCACCTTGCCGCTGGGGATTTTCTTAAGCAGTTTTCCCAGGATTTGTTTGATCTTGGGCAGAAAAGTTCCCACGCTGGTGGCCACCACGAGCTTAAGCTGCGGTATGTCGGCCGCAATTTTGACCAGATGGCCGGCAAATATGGCATCTAAAGTGACGAATGCGACTTTTTTGCCGGTACCACCCAAATCATTGAGCTGATACTTGATTTGCTCCGCAGACATCAAGGGTGAAATCCCGGACACAATGCAACCGGCCCGTAAGGTGCCGATGACGGTTATCACATATTGGGGAATATTGGGCAGATTGATGCCCACAACATCGCCTTTCTCGAAACCATTTTCCAAGAGCATGTTGGCAAATTGATTGGCACATGTATCCAATTCTCCAAAAGTGACATCCACCCCCAGAAATCCCATGGCGGTTTTATCAGGCACCTCCTTAAAAGACTGCTCAATTATTTTAACAAAAGTGGTGTCATAATCTTCCTTTTTGAGGTCTTCTACGCCCGGGTCCCAATTTTTTTTCCAGAATCTTTCTGCGTACATGTTAATCTTCCTCCCCATTTTTATGTTTGAAGGTTCATATCAACTTATGTGATTCGAAATATTTTTTGGATTGGAAATTCTGGTGCCTGGAAAAAGGAAAGTCGGATTTATATTGCAGATATCAATCAAGGTGTCAAGATTGTTGCCATATCTTATGGTAATGCCTATACTTTCCTGGTATGAGTAAAACTTGACGGACTCTTTAACATCAGGTTAGGATATCATATCCATTAACCGGTGGCCGGATTGATAATTCAAGAACAATCGATACGACCCATGCAAGGCTGTAACCAATTCTTTTGCAGATAGGAGCGTGTATGAAAATCAACAAAATAGATCATATTTGCATCGCGGTTAAAAACCTGGATGCTGCCCGTAAAATCTGGGAGCCGCTTTTGGGCAAGGAAGAACCGGATGACGAGTATGTGGATGAACCTGAAAAAATACATGTCGCCCGCTATTATTTGGGTGAGGTGGGATTTGAGTTGATGGAATCAACCAGCCCCGATGGAGAAGTGGCCAAGTTTATCAAGAATAGGGGCGAAGGTATTATGCTCATCAGCCTAAACGTGGATAAAACCCAAAAAGCCTTGGACGAGCTTGATTCGGATGATTATCCCGTCATCGGCGGCCTCCGTAAATTCCGCGACTGCGAATTCGCTTTTATTCACCCCCAAAAAATGAATGGTGTGCTGCTGGAACTGATCGATGACCAAACATCGGGACCGAAAGAGGATTAGTATTTAGTGTTTCGTTTTTTGTGTTTTGTGGTGTGAGCCAACAATGTCAGACTTGTCCTTCCTTCACGCATGACACCAAACACTAAACACTAAACACCAAATACCAAACACAAGTCATCCTAAAACTTAAAACCTAAAACCGATCTTGATCATGATTAAATCGATGAACATCGCCTTCTGGGTACAACGTTGGCGGGAATTGCACCCGGACAAACCAGCCGTTATTTTCGAAGACCAGACTATTTCCTACCGCCAGCTGCACGCTCGATCGAACCAAACCGCAACCTGGATGCAATCTCTGGGAATTGAAAAAGGCGATCGCGTTGCGGTTATGTTGGCCAACTCTTTGGAATTCATCGATGTGTTTTTGGCATGTTCACGCCTGGGGGCTATTTTTGTTCCCATTAATTATCGTATTACTGCGACAGAATTAAAACATCCCATTGCCAACGCCCGGCCCAGGTTGTTTATCTTCGACCCATCCTTTCAAGCGATGGTAATGTCCAATGGATTTGATAAACAGCCGGCTCCGATGCTCATGTGTGTTGCGGGCGGACGTCCGGCATCAGCCAATATTCGGGAATATCATGCCGAGATCCCTGCATTTGAGGGCCGGCAGCCGTTTATATCCAGGTCCTTAGGTCCTTCGGACCCGGAGGAGCCCCATGTGATCATGTATACATCCGGAACCACCGGTGCACCCAAGGGAGCTGTTTTATCGCATCGCAAAACATTTTTTAATTGCCTCAACGCCGAAATTTTTTTCAAACTGCATTTTGATGATGTGATGCTGATTTCACTGCCGCTCTTTCACTCCGGCGGCTTGTTTATTCAGGCAGCTCCCACCCTGTACAAAGGTGCGACGATCTTGCTGCACCCAAAATTTGATCCCATCGCCATCTACCGGGATATCGAAAAATATGAGGTAACTAAATTTCTGGGGGTTCCCACTGTATTTAGATCGATGCTTCAGGTGCCGCCGGAGAAACGCTGTGATGTTTCGTCGCTCAAAACCTGTGCCGGCGGCGGAGAGAAAACAACCAAAGAGTTATTTCAGGCCTGCAAGGATGCCGGGTTCGCATTTCGGCAAATCATGGGACAAACAGAAACATCCATTTTGCTGTGGGCTTCGGAGGAGGATTCTTTCAAACGACCGGGCACGGTCGGCAAACCGGTTTTTCACGCTGAAGTGAGCATTTTGGACCGCCAGGGCCGCCGGGTGCACCCCGGAGAAGTCGGCGAAATAGTCGTTCGGGGTTCCATCATGATGAAGGAGTACTGGCAAGATCCGGAACAAACTGACGCAACCATAAAAAATGGATATTTGCACACCGGTGATCTGGCCTATGTTGATCAAAACGGATATTATTACCTGGTGGACAGAGTCGATGATATGTACATTTCCGGTGGAGAAAACGTGTATCCTTCTGAGGTGGAAGCCGTTCTGCGGAATCTGTCCGGGGTCGAGGATGTGGCCGTGGTGGGTATGCCGGATGATACCTGGGGGATGATCGGTCATGCTTTCATTTTGCCCAAGGATGAATCCGTCAAATTTGATTTGGCCTTACTTCAGGAATACTGCCAAGACAAATTAGCACGCTATAAAATGCCCAAGCAGATATCCCTGGTTACGGAACTGCCGCGAACAGCCTTGGGAAAGGTTCGCAAAGCTGAATTGCGGGAAAAAATCCAAGAACAGGCGAAATAAAGTTTGTCGTGTTTCGTGAATTTCTTGAGTTCGCAATCGCTATCGGTATCGGCTCTTCATTTTGCGATCCCGTTTCCGATTATCAGATTTCAACCCTCCGAATCTCCAGCCCGCTAAATGGCTGGAAAGCTAAGCAGCTGCCAATCCTTCCTCAAATACCTTCAAATTGGTATCCCGGAACTTATCCGGACTTACCGACTTTATGGTTTCCCGAAAATCATCCGGTGCAAACGGATCCGGTTTAAATGCTGCAAAAAAACCGATCATGGCCAGGTTTGAAGATACCGGCGCACCCAAATCCAGGGCGATCTTACGGGCCGGCAAGGAATGATATTTGATAGCCTGCTTTTCTAAAAAGGATTTTACCGCAGGCAAAGGAAATTCCCGGGAACGCGCATCACTGAACAGTTTGCCTTCAGGCGCCAGGAATGAAAGGTTCCGGTAAGCCTCATTTTCGTCCAGGGACAACAGATACTGAGCCGAACCGGGTTTCACCAAACTGCTGCGGATATCGCCGAGTCTCAGATGCGAAATGACCGAGCCACCCCGCTGAGCCATACCGTGCGTTTCAGCACCCATAATATCAAATCCCTTACGCAGGGCTGTTTTGGCGATAATTTTGGTCATAAACAAAATTCCCTGTCCCCCGAGGCCGCTGAGAACGAAATTTATAGATTGCATATTATTTCTCCCGCTCTGTTGAGTTCGGTATCGCTATCGGTATCGAAATCGGTATCGGCACTTTACTTTCGATTGCGATCCCGATCCCGATAGCGATCCCGATTTAGGTAGTAGCATGCAACGCTAACTATAATTTACAGTCTAAATGGCTTCAGCCTATACACCTAAGCAGAGTTCTACTCTGCTGTAATCGCTCCGGCCGGGCATACATCCACGCATACGGCACAGCCGATACACAAGGCCGGATCGAGTGCCGTCTTTTCTTTTTTGTCATCATGATACAGGGCCGGGCATTCGAAACGCTCCAGGCAATGATTGCAGGCGACGCACTCATCGGTAATGGCGATCTCTTTTTTATTTTGAACTGCGAGATCCCGGTATGCGATCACGCAGGGGTGACGCGCAATGATGACAGCAATGCCGCCATCCGGTTCCTTTGTATAAGCAAAGGCTTTTTTTAGCAGTTTACGCAAATTGGGGGTGTCATACGGTTCGATGACTTCAATAAATTCGATTCCGCATCCGGAGATCAATCGTTCCAAAGGAATTTTCTTGCCGGTTGTGCCGTCCGCACGGATGCCCAGCGACGGTGTAGGTTGCATACCGGTCATGGCAGTGGTCATATTGTCCAATATAACCAGTACAAAACGGGCGTCATTGTATACGGCACTCAAAAGACCCGCCGGGCCGGAATGAAAAAAGGTGGAATCCCCGATGGTGGCCACAATCGGCTGTTGCGTTCCGTCCTGGGCATGGGCATGATAAAAGCCGGAGGCCATCGTAATAGCGGCACCCATGTCCAGAACCGTGTCAACGCTGCCCAGATTGAGTCCCAGCGTATAGCAGCCGATGTCGGAAGTGAAGATGGCTTTGGGGCGGGCTTTACGAATGCTGTAGAACACCCCCCGGTGCATACACCCGGGACAAAGTGTGGGGCGTCGCATCGGTAGTTCCAGGCCGTTGACGAGATCTTTGACCTCATCGCGAGGATCGATGCCCAGGGTCTTCAATTTCAGCTCACCGAGCACATTTTCTACTACGGTTTCAACCACCTCAGGTACGAGTTCACCTTCCGAGGGTATATGTCCCGAGAAGCGACCCAGGACCTTTTCCCGATTGCGTAAACTGTATTCGATCAGCGTGTCGGTTTCTTCCACCACCAGGATCTTGTCGCAGGCCTGCATAAAAGCGAGGGCCAATTGGTCGGGAAAAGGATAGGGCGCACCGATTTTTAGCATGGGAATATCATCGCGCCCAAATGATTTTAAGATGTCGGCAACCACGGCTCCCGGCACGCCGCCGGCGATTATACCCAAAGAATGCCGGGAATCGGGTTTCAAATTGTGTTGATTGTAGGGTGTCAGTTCATCAAATTCCCGGGCAAT
>CAYVMI010000073.1:0-22200 GCA_964452555.1 uncultured Desulfobacterales bacterium | reverse complement strand
TTAAGCACGCCGCCAGCGTTCATTCTGAGCCAGGATCAAACTCTCCAATTAAATCGTACTAAGCAGTTCTAAGCGAACTGCGAATTAACAAAGACCCAACTCTTCAATGTGTCACTATTTAGTTTTCAAAGATCAAGCCCGGCCGCCTGATCGGCAACCTGGTCAATACATCAAAGACGCATTCTATATCTTTCTTTCAGCCTTGCTGTCAATAACTTTTTTGGTAATTCTGACAAAAAATTTAATTTTTTTGTTGGCTATTGACGACCGGGTGATCGGTCAAGGCAAGCAATATATATAAGGTTATATCGCTTTCCTGTCAAGGTTTTTTTGAACTATTTTAAAGAACTTTTTATTAATTTTGGTTCGACTTGGATGGACTGAGGCCCGAACAGTTTCGAACGAAACGACATGCCTTCTACACTTCGCCTGCCTGCTTGTCAAGCACTATTTTATGAAATTTTTTCTTACCGGAACGCAGCAGGATTTCATCGGTTTCAAAGTCTTCAAGCGTAATCAACTGGTCGAAAACAGCAACCCGATCACCGTTGAGATAGGCCCCGCCCTGCTCAATTAAACGCCGGGCGGCACCGCCTGATTTTGCCAATCCCGCCTGGTGAAATAATTTGAATGCCGGAAGGCCTTCCCCGAATACCTGCGGCTGCATCATGGTACTGGGTACCGATTCTTTGGCAGCCGCCTTGATGTCACGGGGGATCGGGCTGGACGGCAAAATATCAGACGGAATCCGGCGAGCGCCAAACATGGCCAGGGAAGCCTGAAAGGCTTTATCAGCCTCCTGGTTGCCATGAACCAGGCGGGTGGTTTCATAAGCCAGGATTGACTTGGCGATGTTCAGTTGGGCATCCTTAAGATTGGATACCGCCCGAACCTCTTCCATGGGTAGAAAGGTATATAAGGCCAAAAAACGGACCACATCACTGTCATCCACGTTAACCCAGTATTGGTAATACTCGTATGGGCTTGTTCGGGCCGCATCCAACCATACCGCTCCGCTGGCGGTTTTTCCCATTTTTTCACCACTGCTGGTGGTAATCAGCGGGAATGTAATACCATATCCGGAACCTCGTTTTACCTTGCGAACCAAATCAATACCGGCCACGATATTACCCCACTGGTCGCTGCCGCCCATCTGCAGTTTGCAATCATGCGTTGAATAGAGCTCCAAAAAGTCATAGGCCTGCAATACCATATAATTAAATTCAATGAAGCTGAGGCCATCTTCCGATTCCAGGCGCTTGCGACAGCTTTCGGCCTTGATCATGCGGTTTACGCTAAAGTGACGCCCGATGTCCCTCAAAAGGGGAATATATTGCAGCCCCACCAGCCAGTCAGCATTATTCAACAACAGGGCCCGATCTTCAGAAAAGTCTAAAAATCGTGATAGTTGTTTTTTTAATGCGGCGGCATTTTCCTGGATCGTTTCCAGCGTCAGAATCTGGCGCATTTCGGTCTTACCGCTGGGGTCGCCCACCATTCCCGTACCCCCGCCGACTAGCGCAATCGGTCGGTGGCCACAGCGCTGCATGTGAGCTAATGACATAATCGGCACCAGGCTGCCGATATGCAGGCTCGAAGCGGTTGGATCAAAACCGATATAGGCGGTTACCGGTCCCTGTTCAAAAAGCTCCCGGAGTTCTTCTTCATGGGTTTTCTGCTCGATAAAGCCGCGTTCTTCGAGGACATCTAATAGGTTCATTAGGCCTACTCCTGTTCCAATGGATATAATACCATTTCAAATCAGTCTCTAATATAATAGGTAGATTCTTATCTTCAAAATTCCAAAACCCAAATCACAAATATCAAATAATTTATAAATCCCAAATTCCAAAACATAGAAGCTTATGCGTTCCTCTCTTGCTGGCAAACGTTTGAGATTTGGTCTTTTAGTGCTTCATTTTTATTTGGATTTTGGTGCTTGTTATTTGTGATTTTGTATCTTTGTGATGTCCTGTTTTAAGTTTTAGGTGTTAGGTTTTAAGTTAAGCTCTCAGCCACGAGCGAACCTAAAACCTAAAACTTAAAACCTAAAACCGATTATTTATTCGCATATTCAATCGACCTTGTCTCCCGGATCACCATAACCTTGATCTGCCCCGGAAAGGTCAGCGATTCTTCTATTTTTTTGACAATATCCCGGCTCAGCAGGGTGGTCTCTTCATCGGAAATTTTTTCACTTTCCACGATTACGCGTAGTTCACGACCGGCTTGAATGGCATAGGTATTGGAAACACCCTGAAATGATTTGGCGATGGCCTCCAAATCTTCCAAACGCTTAATATAGTTTTCTAGTAGTTCTTTGCGGGCACCCGGCCTGGCGCCTGAGAGCCCGTCGGCTGCTTGCACCAGCAAATCATACACCGAAGTGGGCGGTACGTCTTCGTGGTGGGCGGCAACTGCATGTGCCACCTGTCCGGACTCCCCATGCTTTTTGGCCAACCTGGAACCAATCAGGGCATGCGGCCCCTCAACTTCATGATCGATGGCCTTGCCAATATCGTGTAGGAGTCCCATACGACGGGCCAGCTTTACTTTAAGCCCCAGCTCAGCCGCCATAATGCCAGACAGAAACCCCACCTCTACCGAGTGCTGCAATACATTTTGAGCATAACTGGAACGGAATTTAAGCTGCCCGATTATTTTTACCAGATCACCGTGCATACCATGTACACCCAGATCAAAGGCCGCCTGCTCGCCGGCTTCTTTCATGGTTGTGTCGACCTCTTTTTCAACCTTTTTAACAACATCTTCAATTCTGGCCGGATGAATGCGGCCATCTGAAATCAATTTAATTAGAGACAGCCGCGCAACCTCTCGCCGCACCGGATTGAATCCCGACAAAATAACAGCCTCGGGCGTATCGTCAATGATAAGGTCAATGCCGGTGGCGGCCTCAAGGGCACGAATATTACGGCCTTCACGACCAATAATCCGGCCCTTCATTTCGTCACTGGGCAGGTTTACCACCGAAACGGTTCGCTCGGCCACATAATCGCCGGCATAGCGCTGTATGGCTGTGGCTATAATTTTTTTGGCCTTTTTATCGGCCTGTTCTTTGGTCTCGTTTTCGATACGTTTGATCAGTTTGGCGCCGTCATGCCGTGCCTCGTTTTCCATGGCGCGAATGAGGAGCTCTTTGGCCTGATCGGCAGTCAGGCTGGATATTTTTTCCAGCTGCACCTTTTGTTCTTCGATAAGGTGACGGTATTTCTCTTCATTTCGTTCGATTTCCTGGGCCTTGCGTCTGGCTGTTTTTTCTTTTTTTGAAAGGTCATGCTCACGTTTTTCAAATTGATCCAGTTTCTTTTCAATCGATTCTTCCTTGCGCGACAGCCGCTGTTCTCGGCGCTGCAAATCAGATCGGGTTTCCTTGGTTTCCTGATCGAATTCGCTTTTCATTTTAAAAAGCCGATCTTTAGCCTCCAGCTTGGCTTCTTTTAAGAGCGTGGCCGAGCGCCGCTTGGCATCTTTGATTAATTGAATCGACTCTTCTTTGGCCGCTCGAATTCTGCTGGTGGCCATTCTGCCCTTAATCAGGAATGCAATCACGAAACCCACCAAAAATCCGCCGGCAACATACACTATTAACGTCGTATTCATATTTACATCTCCATAAATTCCCTAAAATGAGCGTTTCAGATTTTAATATTATTAGCTTTTATGTTTTTATAAGGATACTATCTTTTTGATTTCCTTAAAATCTGAAACCCGAAGGGATAACCGATCTTACCGCATTTACTGCGTCAGATATCATTCCGCATAGCAAACTATAGCGAAACAACATCTTTCTTGTAACTACGGCAACCTCGACTATCGCTCAATTAAGGTTATATTAAATAAAATCATTATGCGATTTTATAGTAATTCATCGAGTTTCTGCAGCACTAATTCCTAATAAAATAAATTCTTTAAAAATTTGAATTCATCCCGCATTGATAAACCTATTACGTGGAGTTAGCTTGAGGCCAATATTTAGGCCTCAAGTCGAGCCATTTCGGAGAATTCAAATTTAAAGGAATAGGTTTGCGGATGCAGGATGATCTCTATGATAATTGGGATTGGGTATGAATCAAAAGAGATGCTTGTACTAGGGTTCCTGACAATCGATGTCTAAATGTTCATCAAGGTGGCCCCCCACCTCGGTGCCGTGTTGGTAGGTCTTTGAACCTTATACTAAAGGTGGGCACTCTGTTGCTTCTTTAGGCTTTTCTGCGAGGCAGAACATGCACACCAAAGCAAGTGAAAGTTCCCGTTAGATAAGTGTTGGGTCAAAGAACATCTAACAATCACGAACACGGCAGGGGAAACACCCCGATTTTCAATCGAACATATCATCAGTGTCAGTTTCATCCGCGGCTGGAGTTCAGAATACTGACATAGCAGCTTGTGCTCAGCTAGGTTTGGGAAGGATTGTTACGATATGTTTTATCTTTTCATGTCAAATATTTACAAGGTTGCCACACCCGACTAAAGTTGCGTTGTATTTAGCTCGTTTAAGAGGGTTGATGCCCGATCAGATACAAACTCTAACAAATCCGTATGACGTTGCTTACATTTGAAATATTCATTCGCAATATTAAGTGCTGCGAGTATCAGTATCGCTTGCTTACTGATGGTTGATGATTTGTCAGACAGCTGGCTTTCAACTTTTGAGACCTCCTGAACAAGGAAATCAGCAACTTCTTGCGCTTTTTTAATATCTTTCTCAGCTTTGAAGGTAAAAGGGTGCCCGAAAAGTTCTATCGTTACAAGCTGGTCCAATGATATTGTGATTACCTTTCCTTGATCATCCTTGCTTGAACTACTATGTACCTGCTTCCGTTATTCCGTCCAACCTTTCCAATAAATTGTCAATCTTGGTTCGAATCAGAGCCTTGACTTCACCATCCTGATCTTCATGCGCCTCTTTTTGCCTAAGGGTTTCCTCCAGATTTTCAACCTTGGCAGTTAGCTCCAAATTCGTTTTTTGCAATGAATTACAGCGCGTTATCAGTGATTCGATTCGATTTTCTATGTCGTCAAACTGCTTTAATAATGTTTCTTTATCCAATATGCCACCTCAATATAACGTATTGTGAGTATAATATTTGCGTTGTGCTAAAGTCAAGTTATTTCACCACGGGCGAGCATGAGCTTTTCAACTGCTTTTAAATGCTCAATGGTGTTTACACCCGATACCTCATCAGGATCCGACCCCACCATCACGCCGATGTGCTTGCCCCAACGATAACCAACCTCGATGATGTCGGTTAAATACAGTTCGCCCTGGGCGTTGTCGGGCGTCAGTTCCATTAAGGATGCCGCCAGAAAAGTTCGCGATAAACAATAAATGCCGGAATTGATCAGAGCGACGGCTTTTTCAGCGTCATTCGCGTCGGCCTCTTCGACGATCTTTGTTAATTGACGATCTGCATTCATGATCACCCGACCGTATCCCGTGGGATTTTTCAATTCTACTGCCAGCAGGGTTAAATCTCTGTCCGCCAGCACATGATCCTGTACCAGATTGTTAATCGTCGCTGCTTTCAGCAGGGGCACATCCCCACACAGAATTACAACATGCTCAACACTTTCGGGTACTGCCGGCATGGCGCATAGTACCGCGTGACCGGTCCCGTTCTGTTCGGATTGCAGGGCAAAGGAAACCGGCTTGACCTTTTGACAAGCAGCCTTAACCCGGTCGGCTTGATGTCCGACCACAACAATCACATCACGGTCAGCCACCCTGCAAGCTGTCTCCAGAACATGGCAGA
This sequence comes from uncultured Desulfobacterales bacterium, assembly GCA_964452555.1. Taxonomy (GTDB): domain Bacteria; phylum Desulfobacterota; class Desulfobacteria; order Desulfobacterales; family B30-G6; genus B30-G6. The sequence goes on along the minus strand of CAYVMI010000073.1, from coordinate 16,426 downwards.
TCATGGGCACACCCAATATGGGATGTAATACCTTAGCCATATCGGATTTCATGCGTGTTCCCAGGCCAGCTGCCAGGATGATGATGGCGACGTTTTCTACCTGACTTTTTCGTTTCATTTATTTAAACCTTGCTTGAAATCAATCTACCATTATTAAAACCATAGGTTTTTAGACAGTTAGACTATTAGGCTGTTAGCTGCTGACAGTCTAACAGTCTAAAAGCCTAAATCCCTATGTGGTCCAATAAAAAGGGCAAACCATTAAGTGGTTCGCCCTTCCTTCTATCTATTCTATTGTCACGAATGACGCTTTTGATGAATTTAGCTGCTGCCACCTGCCAGCTTTAACCGCTGCAGGGCCCTTTCCAGGGCAGCCTTGGCACGCACGAAATCAACTTCCTCTTTGCTGCGGTCCTCGGCCAAACGTTGCTCGGCCCGCTGCATTGCCTCTTTGGCTCGCTCCATATCGATGTCCCGACGCCGTTCGGCAGATTCGGCCAACACCGTCAGTTTATCCGGGAGTGCCTCGGCGAAACCGCCACTGACAAAAACATATCGTTCATTACCACTGGGGTCAGTATAGCGGATGGTGCCAACCTTCAGGGTCGTCAAAAAGGTTGTATGCCCTGCCAGGACGCCAAATTCACCCAGCGTGCCCGGGGCAACCACCATTTGTGCCTCCTCATCCACGACGGCCTTTTCAGGAGTAACCACTTCTAATTTGATATTATCGGCCATGTTTGAAACCTCTTCAGCTTAATCTTCTGTCAAACGTTTTGCCTTCTCAAGCACATCCTCAATGCCGCCAACCATATGAAATGCCTGCTCGGGCACATCATCATGGACGCCATCGATGATTTCCTTGAATCCCTTTACCGTTTCCTCTATTTTCACGTAGGATCCGGGGGTATTGGTAAAAACTTCGGCCACATGAAAGGGTTGTGACAAAAATCTTTCCAATTTACGCGCACGCGCCACGGTGATCTTATCTTCATCGGAGAGTTCGTCGATACCCAGAATGGCGATGATATCCTGAAGTTCGGTATATTTTTGCAGTATCTGTTGGACAGAGCGTGCCACCTGATAATGCTCATCTCCGATATAGGCGGCATCCAGAATGCGGGAGGTGGAGTCCAGTGGATCCACAGACGGATAAATACCCTTTTCCACCAGTTTACGCGAAAGCACCACGGTGCCGTCGAGATGTGCGAAGGTCGTGGCCGGGGCCGGGTCGGTCAAGTCGTCGGCAGGCACATAAACGCACTGGACAGCCGTAATGGAGCCTTTGTCCGTGGAGGTAATTCGTTCCTGCAGTTCACCCAGGTCAACTGCCAGCGTCGGCTGGTATCCAACTGCCGAAGGCATACGTCCCAACAGGGCGGACACTTCGGACCCGGCCTGAGTAAAGCGGAAGATGTTATCGATGAAGATCAGCACGTCCTGGCCTTCCTCATCACGGAAGTATTCAGCAGCCGTCAGAGCGGAAAGCGCCACCCGGGCCCTCGCTCCGGGAGGTTCGGTCATCTGACCATAGATGAGTGCGGCTTTGGGGAGAACACCGGCTTCCTTCATCTCATGATACAGGTCATTACCCTCGCGGGTGCGTTCTCCCACACCGGCAAACACGGAGATACCACCGTGCTGCAGGGCGATGTTGTTGACCATTTCCATCATGATAACGGTTTTGCCAACGCCGGCACCGCCGAAAAGCCCCATCTTACCACCCCGGGGAAAGGGTACCAGCAGATCGATTACTTTAATGCCGGTTTCCAGCACACGCACGGTTGTGTCCTGCTCGGTAAATTTAGGAGCCTCACGATGAATCGGCAAGGTTTTTTCTTGGCTAACCGGGCCCAAACCATCCACGGGGCGCCCCACAACATTAAGCACACGGCCAAGACCTGCTTCGCCCACCGGCATCATGATCGGCTTGCCGGTGTCTGTTACTTCCTGCCCACGAGTAAGACCGTCGGTAACATCCATAGCAATCGTTCGAACCACATTGTCACCCAGATGCTGCGCAACCTCGACAACCAGGTTGCCTTCTTCATCACTGATAGCTGGATTCGTAATCAGAAGCGCCGTATAGATCGTCGGCAGATTGCCCTGTTCGAATTCGACATCGACGACAGGTCCTAATACCTGTGTGATTTTACCTATGTTTTCTCCCATCGAAAGACCTCCAAATTTATTTTATCATGTTTCGAATTTCGATATTCGGATTTGAAATTTAATGCAATCGTTATAGTTTATCCCTTAAGAGCTTCGGCGCCACCCACAATATCCATCAGTTCCGCCGTAATGGCAGCCTGACGCGCTTTATTGAATGCCAGGGTCAGATTCTCGATCATATCGTTACAGGCCTTGGTGGCATTGTCCATAGCGGCCATCCGGGCTGCATGTTCGCTCGTGGATGTTTCCAATAGGGCACTGAATATCTGGACGTATACATTGCGGGGTAACAAATCCCCCAACAAATCTTCAGGTGAGGGTTCACAGATGTGTTCCGCCAGGTAAGGTGCGTCCTCGTCGACCTCATCCTCCGCCATTTCAATCGGTGGAATGGGAAGTATTTGTTTCAGTATGGGTACCTGCCTGGCCATGCTGACAAACTCCGAATAGATGACATAGACCTCGTCGTAGGTATCATCGAGGAAGGCTTCCACCAGCTTGCGGCCTTCGGTCGAAGCAACACTGAATCCGATCTTGGTACCGACGATGCCGATATGCTCACCGACACGATCCATACCGCTCTTGCGGCACCAATCGCGTCCACGTTTGCCGAAATTTGTGAAGGAAAAACTGATACCGTCACCGGCTTTTTCCTCCATAAACGCCTGGGCTTTTTCGATCAGGTTTACATTGAATCCGGCACACAGCCCCCTATCCGAGGTACATAAGACAATGTGTATCTTCTTGGCTTCTTCCCGTGGGATCAGCAAAGGGCTGGCTTCATCCCCTGCCTTCTCTGCCAGGCTTCCCAGTACTTCGGCAAACTTGCTGGCATAGGGGCGGAAATTTTCCATGTTTTCCTGGGCCCCACGCAACCGGGAGGTGGCCACCATGTTCATGGCCTTGGTGATCTGTTTTGTCTTTTTTACCGCGGCTATCTTTAGCTCAACGTCTTTTAAACTTGGCATTTAGCTTGGCCCTTATCTTATTGTCTTCTGTCATTCGTACGGCCATCTGTTTGGGAACCGTGGTATTAATTCTGTCGGTCCCACAATTTAGGCTGCAAGCAAATTGTTACTTGATGGTATCCTTGAATTCCTCATTATATGCATTCAAGGCTTCTTGCAGCACACTGTCGATGGCATCGGTGATTTCGTTCTGCTCGGCGATATCCGTGTAAAGCTGCGGGTAGCGCTCTTCGATAAAGGTGTACAGGCCGGCCTCATATTTTTCGACCACGGTGGCAGGAAATTCATCCAAGAAGCCCTTGGTTCCGGCGTACAGGATAATGACCTGTTTTTCCAGTGACAGCGGCTGGTATTGAGGCTGTTTCAGAATCTGTACCAGGCGTTCGCCACGGGTCAGCTGGCGTTGGGTGGCGGCATCCAAGTCGCTGCCGAAGGCGGCGAATGCCTCCAGTTCACGGAACTGGGCCATATCCAGACGCAGGGTACCGGCCACCTGCTTCATGGCTTTGACCTGGGCCGAGCCGCCGACGCGTGAAACCGAAAGGCCTACGTTAACGGCCGGACGAACACCGGCAAAAAACAATCCCGGTTCCAGGTATATCTGGCCGTCAGTAATTGAAATCACGTTTGTCGGAATGTAAGCGGAAACGTCACCGGCCTGGGTTTCAATAATCGGCAGGGCCGTCAGGGATCCGGCGCCCAATTCGTCGCTCAGTTTAGCAGATCTTTCCAGCAGGCGTGAGTGGTTGTAGAAAATGTCGCCGGGGTAGGCCTCACGTCCCGGAGGACGTCTCAGCAGCAGAGAAACCTGACGGTAGGCCGCCGCTTGCTTGCTCAGGTCGTCGTAAATAATCAGGGCGTGCTGGCCTTTATCGCGGAAATACTCACCCATGGCGCAACCGGCATAGGGTGCGATGAACTGCAGGGTTGCCGGATCGCTGGCGCAAGCGGATACGATGGTGGTATATTCCATGGCACCGGCTTTTTCCAGGACGGCATGAACCTGGGCCACGGTGGATTTCTTCTGACCGCAGGCAACATAGATGCAGTATATGTCCGAATCTTTTTGAGCCAGGATGGCATCGATGGCGCAGGCGGTTTTTCCGATCTGCCGGTCACCGATGATCAGCTCACGCTGGCCACGGCCCACGGGCGTCATGGCGTCAACGGCTTTCAAACCGGTGTACATGGGTTCATGCACACTCTTACGGGCGATAACGCCCGGGGCAACCATTTCCACCCGGCTGGTTTCTTTACTATCGATGGGACCTTTACCGTCCAAAGGTTCACCCACCGCAGAAACCACACGCCCGAGAACGGCCTCGCCCACCGGTACCTGGGCAATTCGGCCGGTTCGTTTGACCATGTCGCCTTCCTTGATATGGATGTCTTCACCCATAACGGCGCAACCCACGTTGTCCTCTTCCAGATTGAGCACCAGGCCTAAAATGCCGCCGGGAAATTCCACCAACTCCAGCGCCATGGCTTTTTCAAGCCCGTAAACCCTGGCAATACCGTCACCAACGGACAGCACCACGCCGGTTTCGCTCAATTCCACCTTTTTGTCATAATCCGTGATCTGTTCCTTGATAATCTGACTTATTTCTTCAGCTCGTAATTCCATTAGACACTTTCACCCCTTTTTAAAGATTCTCTCATATTGAGTAATTGTGTTTTGATGCTTCCATCCAGCACAAGATCGCCAATGCGTGTAACGATGCCTCCGATGAGACTGGGATCCTGTTCAGTTTCTAGAACGATATCTTTACCCGTCTTTTGCGACAAGGATGAACGAATTTTCTCGACGGTTTCGGATGAAAGCTCGGTTGCCGAAACCAGGCTGGCCCTTGCAACACCTTTTAACTCATCAGCCAATTTTTGATAAAAATCATTGATGCTGCCTAAAAAACCGACACGGCCCTTGTCAAACAACAGCAGCAAAAACGCATTCATTACTTTGGAAAGATTTAGTTTTTCGAGAACGGAATTGAGGACGCTCTTGCGCGCGGCAGCGTCGTAGAGCGGATTGTTCAGGGCTTGATGGAGCTGACTCTGCTGATCCAGCAGCTCAGCAAACAGGTTCAATTCCTCGCGGTAGGTTTCGGTGTTTCCGTCTTCTTTGCCGATCAGCAGCAATGCCTTGGCGTAACGCCTTGCAATAGCCAAATTCTTCACTATGCCACCACCTTCTCTAGATATTCGTCGACCAGTCTATCTTGATCGTCGGATGATATTTTAGTTTTGATGATCTCTTCGGCCTTGGCAAGCGCCTCTTGTAGGACCTCCGCTTGCAACTGATTTTTGGCTTGCTTAAATTCATGCTCGATGTGTCGTTTGGCCTGTTCTTCGAGTTTTTCCGCCGTGCTTTGGGCCTCGTCGATAATACGCGCCTTGGCCTCTTCCCCCTGCTGGATATAGGACTGGATCAATTTTTCGGCTTCGCCATCCAACTGGGTCAGCTTTTGATTGTAATCTTCAAGTTGTTTCTGAGCTTCTTGCTTGCGTTTCTCCAGGGTTTCCAGCTCTTCTTTGATACCGGTAATGCGCGAGCTCAAGGCCTGAGTCACCGGCTTTTTCAAGATAAAAAACAGGGCAATGGCCAGTACGGCAAAGTTCATCACCTTATAGGTATCCGTTGCGATCCACCCCTTGGGTTCTCCGCCTTCACCGCCGCCGGCTGCCAGCGCGGGTCCGGCCCAGAATATACACAGTATAGCCAACACCAATACCAAGCGTGAGTAGATCATAACCTTATCCTGTTTGCGGAAATTTTTATTTGGGTTCATTAAGCGGCCCTCCCGAGAATTTTTTCGCTTATGGCACTGGCAAAATTATCCACGTCCTTCATCAGTGCCTGCTTGGCCTCATTGGCCTCGCCGGCGATTTGCTCACGGATTTTGGTGAGTTCGGCTTGGGCTTTTTCATTGATTTGACCGATGATGGCTTTCTCTTCATCCGCAGCGGCCTCCAGCAGAGCTTCCTTTTGCTTTAATCCTTTGGCGCGCGCATCCTTGATGCCGTCGGCAAAGGCCTGGTCTTGTTCCACGGCCTTGGTTTCAGCAGAGTCAATGTCCGATTCAAGACCGGATATTTTTTCTTTTCTCTGGGAAATGATTTTGCGAATCGGTTTGTAAAGAACAAGATTTAAAATCCATATCAGGATCAGGAAATTGGCGATCTGAATGATCAGTGATCCATCAACGCTAACCATATGAATCCTCCATCAACGAACAGATATTAAAGGTATTATTCGGGTCCTTGAACGATACTCCCGCGGTGCTATAACATTGGCTATGGATAATTGTCAAAGGTTTTTTCCTTTTTTTGTCCACGTGTATACACCACTGTTTCAATTTAAATAAAACTATATATTTCAACTAGTTTTACCGTTGGGCTTGGTCTGAGGTTTCATACTGCAGGACCCATTGAATACCACACCGCTTTGGATGCTGATGTTGGGTGCCTGCAACTCGCCCTGGATTCGTGCCGGCGGGTGGGCTTCGATCCGGTTCCGTGCCTGAACCTTACCGTTGACGCTCCCTTTGATGATCACAGTTTCGACCTGGATATCGGCTTCCACCATGGCCTTGTCGCCGATAATTACGGTACCTTCATCACTGGTCACACTACCTTTAACCCGGCCATCTAAGCGCACCGTACCTTTGAAATTGATAACACCGTCAAAAGCCGCATCATGACCTAGAAAAGTGGACACGGCGTCGATCTTGCTTTCCTTCTTCATCACCCCTCCCCGAGAAGCTGCCCCTAAAAAGTCTTTTGGCCCAATACCTGCGTTGGCGCTGCAATTCAATTCCTCAATAATACTTGAAGTGGCAACAACACCACTTCTAATGTATGCCTCCGGATTGAATTGCACTGCCGCCTTGGTCTTGAACCAATATTCAATTTTATGAACAGCTTCTATTTTCTGTTAAATATTTTAACACCCACAATCGATTAAGTTTAACAGTAACCACACCTTATCAGGATACTGAATTGAATCAAGGAGCAATCTTTAAATATAAAAATTGCGGCGAAGCCGCTCCAAAATAAAATCGCGCAGCGATTTTATTTTTCGAACTGGAACCGCCGCATACTGATATTGAGTAGGATACCTGCGCAGGCCATCATGGTGACGATGGACGATCCGCCGTAGCTGACAAACGGCAGGGTGACCCCCACAACGGGCATCAGTCCCATGACCATGCCGATATTGATAAGAACCTGCCACATGATTAAAGCGGTAATGCCCACAGCCAATATGGTTCCGAAATTATCACGGCAATTGGTGGCCACATTCAGGCCCCATATGATCAGAAAAAGGAACATCAGCAGCATGACCGAAGCACCAACAAATCCCCACTCCTCCGCCAGGACCGAAAAAATGAAGTCGGTGTGCTGCTCGGGCAGAAAATTTAATGCATTCTGAGTCCCCTCCAGAAAACCGCGGCCGGATATGTATCCGGATCCAATGGCGATCTTGGACTGGATAATATGATAGCCGGCGCCCAAAGGATCGCGATCCGGATCCAGAAAGGTCAGAATGCGCTGCTTTTGGTATCCTTTTAATAAAAAATTCCAGACCAGCGGCACCGATAAAAGACCAAAGGAAATCATAAAGATCGCCGTGCGGCGCTCGATTTTTACAAACAGGGTCATGGATCCGGCGATAAGCAGAATCACCATGGCCGTTCCCAAATCCGGCTGCTTCACAATCAAGACAAATGGGATTGCTGTCAGGATCATGGGATTAATCAGCCGTCTAAAAGAAAACCCCCTCTCACTGGCATATTTGGAATAGTAGCGCGCCAGAATGATGATTACGGCTATCTTGGCCAATTCAGACGGCTGCACGGACATCGGTCCCAGCAGGAACCAACTTTTGGACCCACCGCGAACCTTTCCAAAAATTAAAACGCCAATCAGCAAACAGATGCAGCCGACGTAAATAACATCAGCCCACTTTTCCAGCGTTTTGTAACTGAATAGGAAACAGATGACCATGGCCATCAGACCGGCCCCGTACCAGACGAGCTGTTTGGTAAATATAATTTTCTGGGATGGTTCAACCCCGGCCGTTACGGCACTGTAAAGGGCTACTAGGCCGAAGCCGCTTAATACCACAATCAGCAGCATCAAGCCCCAGTCAAAATATTGAACCAATCGCCGGTCGAAACCCATTGGTTTTCATGCTCCTGTTAAACTCAGTGAGATATGAAAAACTTGGTTATCTTTATACGCCATTACGTCATTCTATTGGAATCTGCATGAAAAGCTATCAGAAGTCAGAAGACAGAAATCAGAATAGAACATTAGCATTCCGCTTGATCGTTTATCGTTCTGATTATAGCAGTCAAAATTTTCTTCTCTGAACTTCCCAGGCCCTTACTTTCTAGTTTTGCTCTGAATTCTGTCTTCTGAATTCTGACTCCTGACTACTGACTCCTGTCTCCTGAATTTGCCAAAAGCTTCCCCTGCTCCACCTTATCCAAATACGCTTTGATAATCTCCTTGGCCACCGGTGCCGCGGCTGTGGACCCGTGTTCCCCGTGCTCGACAATTACGGCCACGGCAATTTGCGGCGCCTCGGAAGGTGCGAAGGCCACAAACCAAGCGTGGTCCTTATGTTCTTCGGCTATTTCCTCTTCATCTTCTTTTTTGCCGGGCTCGGGCTCTTTGAGCGCCACCAGTTGGGCCGTACCGGTTTTGCCGCTGATGGGATACTTTTTAAGCCTTATCCCCCTCGCGGTTCCACCCTTGGTATTTACCGCTTCCCATAAACCCTGCTTAACGACCTGCATGGTTTCGGGGTTGATCGACAAGCTGCCGGTCGCTTTAGCTTGGATCTGTTGGACCTGGCCGCCATCGGCCGTTTCAATACGCTGAATTATCTGGGGTTGATACAGGGTACCGCCGTTGGCAACCGCCGATATCAATACCAGCATCTGCAGCGGCGTTGTCAGGTTAAATCCCTGACCAATGGAAATATTGAGTGTTTCGCCCCTTTGCCAGGGTTCCCCCAGACGCTCTTTTTTCCATGCAGCGGTTGGAATCAGTCCTTTGCTTTCATTTTCCAGACCGACACCGGTTCGCCTGCCCAAACCAAGCATATTGGCATAGCCTGCCAGGCGGTCGACCCCCACTGCCTTGCCGACTTCATAGAAAAACACATCACATGATTCCGCCAGGGCCCGGATGACATTTACTTCCCCGTGCCCCCCTTTTTTCCAGCAGCGAAAGACACGGTCGCCAAAGGCCAGGTGCCCCGGGCAATATACGGTGAAATCTAAATCGATTTCACCGGTTTCCAGTCCAGCCATGGCAGTTACAATTTTATAAGTGGAAGCAGGCGGATACTCACCCTGAATGACACGGTTGTTCATGGGGTAATCCGTATTCGTGGTCAAGGCATTCCATTCCTCCTGGGACATACCGCTTACAAATGCATTTTGATCAAAAGTGGGACTGCTGGCCATTACAAGGATCGAGCCCGATGTCGGATCCATGGCCACGGCAGCGCCCACCCGATCCTTTAACAGGTCTTCCACCATCTGCTGCAGCGCATAATCGATGGTTAAATACAGGTTTTTACCCGGATCGGCATTGACCGTTTGCAGGGCTTTGACCACCTGACCTTTTACATTGACCTCCACCTGCCGGCCGCCGCGTTGTCCGCGCAGCACATCCTCAAAGGATTTTTCAGCCCCAAATCGGCCGATATAGTCACCACTGCGGCAGCCCTGATAGGTCGTGCTTTGCAGCTCCTTGGCATTGATCTCTCCCAGATAGCCGATAAGATGGGCAGCATGCTGACCATTTATGTAATGACGAACCGGACGGATATTGATGATCACACCGGGCAGGTCATATTTGTGAACTTCGATGGAGGCCATGGCATCCCGTCCGATATCGTGCTTCAGTAAAATCGGCTTATAAGATGACAAGCCCGTGCAACCGGCCAGCTTATCTTTCAATTCGTCCTGGGAAATATTTAAATGCAGGGCCAGTTTCTGGAGGGTCTGATCCAGGGGTTTGGCATCACGCAGGATGATACTCAAATCAAATGATGGTCGGTTATCAACCAGCAAAATCCCATGGGTATCGTAAATCAAACCACGCGGTGCCTCGATGGCCTCCAGACGGATACTGTTATTTTCAGAAAGACGCATAAACTCTTCGCCTTTCATGATCTGGAGATAAAACAAGCGCATGAACAAAATCGCAAAGGCCACCACAACGCATAAAATTACACCCATAACGCGCTTGTTGTACCATTCGCTGTTGACGGTGTTGAGATAATGTTTCATTTTAGCCTCACATTACCAGATTCTTTTTTAGAATTTGATAATGTATTCATTAACCTCTGTTGAGTAGGCATTCCTATGATAGCTCTTAGCTCTTGGATGTTAGCTGTTAGCGGCCCAAGAGCCAAGACCCAAGAGCTAAGAGCTTATCTGTTACAGGATCGATTTTTGGAAAATCATCTAATCTCAATCTATCCCGAATAGTGGGTGGTGTAAGCTATCGATATTCCGGCTCAAACGTTTTGAGCCACTTTTCAATCGCCTGGTGCCAGCTTCGAAAAATAAGTATGATAATGGGGCCCGTCACCACCGCCCATACCAATTGGATGATGACCCGTTGATAGGACAGTGACGGCACGCTTACATCCGGCACAAAGATTGCCATGGTTCCCAGAAAAACAAAATTTTGGATAAATACACAGCCCACCACAACCAAAGGCAGAATCAGATTGTTGCTCACGCGCATGAATCGCGTCAGCAGCAGCATACCCATATAGAGCCAAAAATAGCAGCTCATATATAAGCCGAACGGCCCGCCGGACATGCCATCCATGACAAAGCCAAACAAAATCACGAATGGCAAACCTTCGCGTATGGGGCGGTAGAAACCGAGATAGACCACAGACAACAGCAATAGATCATACAGGCTCGCAAATATACTGAAGTGCATGGGCAATGTGGTTTGAAAAACCACAATAGCCAGTCCCACAATAGTGTACAGTAAATAGGTCATGAATCCGAAAATTCCACCGGTTTGGGAACATCAGTAATAACCAATACTTCTTCAAGCTTTTCGAAGTCAACAAACGGGGTTACAAGTACTTCCTGAAAAATACCGGAACTGGGCTTGTTGACCTCATGGACATATCCGATCTGGAGGCCTTTGGGGAATACGCCGTCCAGACCCGAAGAAATGATAAGATCGCCTGTTGCTACAGTATGCCGGCGCAGGACATAGTAAAGGCTGAGCAAACCCGAAGGTTCGCCCTTGATGATCCCCCTGGCGCGTGTCCCCTGGACAAGGGCGTCGACTGCGCTGTTCTGATCCTCTATCAACAGGACTTTAGCATACCTGCTGGAAGCGTCCATGATCAGGCCGGCAATACCGTTCAGCGTCACCACGGGCATGCCCCGCTGAACGCCGCTGTCGCGCCCCTTATCGATAATGACGGTCTTAAACCAGGGCGACGGATCTTTACCCACGACCGCCGCCGCCACCATCTGCTGTTTTAATTCGGATTTAAACTCCAGTAATTCTTCGATACGGGCATGCGAGAGTTCAATCTCTCGCAAACGATTGATTTTATTGTTGGCAGCCATCAGGTTCTGGGAAAGGGCGTCATTCTGCTGGGCAACCTCAACCAAATTAAAATAGTGCCGCCAAATGCCCTCAAAAAAATGGATGCTGCTGGATATTGATTTTTGAAAGGGTGATATCAGAAAAACAGTGACTTGGCCGACGCGTGTTGAAGGGGTTCGTTCCTGACTGTTGACCGATAGAATGATGATATTGACGGCAATCAGAATAATTGCGCCAACGATCATGAGCATCTTTTTTGAGAACATTAGGTGATGATAACCTGCTTAAGCATCTCCAGGCTGTCCAGGGCCATGCCCGATCCCAGCGCCACCGTTGAAAGGGGGTCTTCGGTGACGGTAATGGGCAGACCGCTTTCCTCCCGAAGCAATTTGTCCAAATTTTTCAATAGGGCCCCGCCGCCCGTTAAAACGATCCCGCTGTCCACGATATCGGCAGCCAGTTCCGGAGGGGTTTGCTCCAGGGCGATCTTGACTGTCTCAACAATGGCGTCGATCTGTTCCGAAATAGCGACGCGGATCTCTTCGGAGTCGATGGCCAGAATCTTGGGGATACCGGATACCAGGTCACGGCCTTTAACCTCGATGGTGGAAATATCGTCCGGGTCCGGGTAGGCATTGCCGATGGTCGTTTTGATAATTTCTGACGTGCGCTCGCCGATGAGGAGATTATATTTGCGCTTGATGTATTGGATAATGGCCGCATCCATTTTGTCGCCTGCCACCCGCAAAGAGCGGCTGTAGACAATGCCGGCCAAAGAAATAACGGCCACTTCGGTTGTACCGCCCCCGATGTCGACAACCATGTTACAGGTGGGTTCGGTAATGGGAAGCTCGGCTCCGATGGCGGCTGCCATGGGCTCTTCGATCAGAAAGACCTCACGCGCACCGGCAGACTCGGCTGATTCGCGTACGGCCCGTTTCTCAACCTGCGTAATTCCTGAGGGAACTGCAATAATAATTCGAGGACGCACGAAAGTCCGCCGGTTGTGGACCTTGTGAATGAAATGGCGCAGCATGGCTTCGGTTACTTCGAAATCCGCGATAACGCCATCGCGCATGGGACGAATGGCAACGATGTTGCCCGGTGTACGGCCGACCATGTTCTTGGCTTCCAGCCCCACCGCCAGTACCCGATTTTTCAAACGTGCGTCGGTTCGCACGGCCACGACTGATGGTTCGCTTAGAACAATACCTTTGCCTTTGACATAAACCAGAGTATTCGCTGTACCCAGATCGATAGCCAGATCGCTTGAGAATACGCCCAACAGCTTGTCGAAAAAGAAATTCATAGTTCCCCGATTCTAAGAATGTGGTTTTTTTAGTAACTTAAGTCCGTTATCAAAGTTCTGATCTTATTACAACAATAAAATCATGGCGTATGCCGGACAAACAAAGGGTGCGCCTAACTTTGGCGTAATTTCTTTCTGCAACATTGCACCATACGTTTCTGTGATTCTCCTTTGTCATCTATCGTAATTTGTCCTTACGGACGATATTGGCACGCCGTGCGTTATCAATGGTCATTACGCTTCACTTCCACTTTTAGTCATTTGCGCTAAAGCGCGTTATTAATTGTGATTTACTTCGTGTCATTTATTGTCGCCAATAGCTTGCAGCTAAGAGCCACAACAAATTACGCCCGAAGGGCTAATGGCGGCCGCAGGCCTAATGACACGCGAAGCTTAGATGTCGCCCGAAGGGCAAATTACGTGCGTAGCACAAATTACACGCGAAGCGTAGATGACGCCCGAAGGGCAAATATCAGCTGAAGGCATAATGTCGCGCAAAGCGCTAATGACGACCGAAGTGTCAAGGTAAAGAAATCTCTATAATTTGGCGAAAAGCCGAAGTTGATCGCCATCCAATTCATATGCATCAACCTATGCTTATCCATGCCACCACGATTTCTTATTAACTTTCCATGGCAGCGGAGCCTTTTGCCGACCAAGTTCCAGAGAAGGGCCAATATAGTTGCCCTCTTGGAACGAATGCCTGGAAAGTCGTCAACAGAGTGTCTGCATGACTGCGTCATGCAGTTTCGGCCGAAACTCCCTTATCCGTTCATTGTCCCGAGTAGGATGAATCCGGTTGGTCAACAGGATGACGATGATGGATCGATCAAGATCCATCCAGAAAGAGGTTCCCGTAAAGCCCAGATGCCCGACGCTGCTTTTTGAAAACAAATGCCCGGCCGCCGAATTATGTTTAGCCGGACGATCAAATCCCAAGGCACGCTCTGTCCCTGGCTTGAAATCAAAAAACTCTCTTACAAGCGGTTGCGGAAATAAGCCCTTGGCGATTTTACCATGATAGCAGCCAAGCAGCTCTCGCAGCAGACACATAACATCGGCGGCGGTGCCGAACAGGCCGGCGTGGCCATCCACCCCGCCGGCGGCATACGCATTTTCGTCGTGGACCTGCCCCTGAATCAGGCTGCTACGCCATGTGCATTGCTCGGTCGGCGCAATGCGCCCGGCGCCTATTGATTTTTGCAAGGGCAAAAAGCACAAATCTTGCAGTTGCAAAGAATCATAAATTTCGGTTTGTACATATTGATCCAAACGCTTCCCGCACACTGATTCAGCCACCCCTCGAAGAAGCATGAATCCCAAATCGCTATAGCAGCTTACTCTTCCTGGTGGCTGCGTTAATGGCTCTGCGATTATCCAGTCCAGAAGCTTGATCCGCCATTCTGGTGAGGTCGTCTGCGGATGGATTGTAAAATAGGGGCGGTAGTCCGCCAGGCCGGATGTATGCACCAGCAGATGCCGCAGGGTGATGCCGGCCTTATCCGTACCCTTAGTTAAATCCAGGAATTTGTCCAGGAGGTCATCCAGATTCACCTGCGAGTTTTCCACCAGCTTCATAAGGGCCAGGGTTGTGGCCAGCGGCTTGGTTAGGGAGGCCAGATCGTAGATTGTCTTTGTTGTCACCGGTATGGCGTTGCTATAATCCGTATGACCAAAAGCTTCGTGAAGCTGGATGTCGTTATCCCGGGAAACTAACAAAACGCCGCCGGGGAAAACACCATCCCTGACGGCATTTACCATTAATTCCCGCACGTGTTGCATGGTTTGCATAACCTAATTAAAAACAAACAAATTTACTTGGGAAAACCTCAAGCACCAAATTACAAATAATACCCAAATCCCAAACTTCAATTTCCAAATGGAAAGAGGTTTTCATGATTTAAAACCTGGGGGCAAAACATTTTTGAACCATGTGTCATATATACCCAAAACTATGTTTGTTGTTTGATATTTGTATTTTGGAATTTATTTGAAGTTTGGATTTTGTACTTTGGGATTTGCATCAGAATTGTACTTTGGGTTTTAGAATTTGAATTTTGGGTTTTCTCAGATAGTGGCACCTTCGTGATATTTTAAGGTCCCCTCCTCCGTATCCAATGTCGCCTTCAGACCAAGCGGAACGATCAGGTTGGTTTCACTATGCCCGATCTCAAAACCAGCCAGCACCGGCACTTGCATATCATTAAAGATAGCGCCTGCGATGTCACAAATATCCCGGTAACTGCCGCTATCCTGAAAACTGCCCAAAACCACGCCCTTAACACCATGGAAACACCCGGCCATCTTCATCTGAAACAACATGCGATCGATTTTATAGGGTGCTTCCGTAATATCCTCCAATAGCAGGATTGTGCCTTTATATATAGGTGCGAACGGCGTCCCCAACAGGTGGCACAGAGTGGCCAGGTTGCCGCCGGCCACGATACCGGTGGCCGTGCCAGGGCAAAGCTGACTCGGTTTTGGGGCGTGAATCACAATCGGCCGCTCGGTTGTCATTGCCTGCAAAAAGGATGTACGCGTTTTTTTGTCGGACTTACCCAGACTGATGACCATGGGTCCATGAAACACCACCAGCCCAGCACGTGCGTTAAAGGCTGCATGCAGGGCTGAAATGTCGCTGAATCCAACAAACGGCTTGGGATTAGTCCGGATCACATCATAATCAAGACGCTCCAGAATCCGCAGGGAACCATAACCGCCGCGGGCGCAAATGATGGCGTCCACCGCCGGATCCTTGAACAATTTAATAAGTAGTCCTGCCCGGTGCTCGTCAGATGCAGCTAGAAAGCTTTTGGGCTGTTGAAGATTTTCCGGGATCTTTACCTGAAATCCCATATCGCGGATAGCAGCGATCCCCTGCTCAAATTCGCCCTCATTATACGGCCCGGCCGGTGCGGCAATGCCGATGCAGTCTCCTGGCGACAGACGCTTTGGCCTGATCAAAGATTGGTCTGAGTTAGCCATTTTAATTATTCGTTATAATAAGAAAAGATATCTATAACACTTGTGGGTAATTCTCGAGCACGCAACTTTTTCCCAATTTGTCATCCCGGCCATGGAGCCGGGATCCAGAAAATACAAGAAAACACGCAACTCATTTGTATAGCTATTTTTGCCAGATTAAATTTGTCACATAAATATTGAACACAGCAAAGTCTAATTATCATAAATTCACTAAAAGATCAAATAGTTAGTATCTGTGAAAAGACTCTAAAGAATGCTGCTTGTTTTCTTGACAGGAGCAGAATGTGGTGTTACCTTGTCGCTCACGTCGGGGCGTAGCGCAGTCTGGTAGCGCACTTGAATGGGGTTCAAGGGGTCGGAGGTTCAAATCCTCTCGCCCCGACCAAAT
>CAYVMI010000072.1:0-22911 GCA_964452555.1 uncultured Desulfobacterales bacterium | reverse complement strand
CGATGGCCAGAATGATGAAAGAAGGATAGATGGCAGCACGTTTGAGGGTTGATCGGATATCTTCCTTCCATTCGATAAATTCGGCCAATTCTTTAAGGCTGCCGGGCAGCACACCGGTTTCCTCACCCAATCTAACAATTGCCAGGTCCAGGGGTTCGAATACATGTGGATATTGGGACATGGCTTCGTACAGGGAGTTGCCGGCTTCGATGGACATGCGGATTTCTTCGATGAGTTTCCTGAAATACGCCGTTGGAATAATTTTTTCATTTTCTTCCAGGGCCGACAACATGGGCAAACCCAGTTCCAGGGTTTGGGAGAGACGATAATAAAATTCAATCAATTCCCTGGGCTTAATCCGCTTACTGAGCAAAAAATCAGCCAGGTTGCTTTTTACGACCGGCTGCGAGGCGATCAAGGTCAGGCCTCTCTCCTGCAGCTTTTCCTCGGCACCGTCTTCCGAAAAGGCCACCATGGTGCCCCGGGACGTTTTTCCGGCAGCATCAATGGCTTTGTAGCGAAACTTAGGCATCGGCGACCACCCGGTAGACTTCATCCATGGCCGTGATATGGTTGGTAACCTTACGGAGCGCCTGTTTGAACATCAGGCTGGTGCCGGCCTTGATGGCTTCGGCCTCGATGGTGCTTTTGAGGGCACCCGAGAAGATCAATTGTTCGATGGCCTTGTCGATTTGAATGACCTCATATATGCCGGTTCGGCCACTGTACCCCGAGTTATAGCAGCTTTCACAGCCCACGGCCTGGATTACCTTTTCAGGGGGGGCTAAATCGTTGTCCACAAAGGGCGTCTTCATTTCCGCCGGCATATCGATTAATTGGCTGCACTGGGTGCAGGCTTTACGGATCAGTCGCTGGGCCACGATCAAGGTCAAGGAAGATGCCAGAATGCTGGTGTTGACTCCCAAATCGAGCAGCCGGTTTATGGCCGAAGCCGCATCATTGGTGTGCAGGGTGGAGAGTACCAAATGCCCGGTCATGGAGGCCCGCAGGGCCAGGTCGGCGGTTTCGCGATCACGGATTTCACCCACCAGGATGATATCCGGATCCTGGCGCATGGCCGATCGGAGGGCATTGCTGAATGATAGTCCGGCCTTGGGATTGACGGCGGTTTGGCGCACTGTCGGGATCATATATTCGATGGGATCTTCTACCGTCATGACGTTCACTTCCGGGCTGTTGATGGCCATAAGGGCTGAATACAGGGTCGTGGTCTTGCCGGAGCCGGTGGGTCCGGTGGAGACTATCAAACCATAGGGGCGGTGGATGGTTTTTAAAAACCGGTCCAGGTCGTCGGACTCAAAACCCAGCACCTGGATATCACCGACAACCGTGCTGTAGGCTAACAGGCGCATGACAACGGTTTCCCCCAGGTGGGTCGGAAAGGTGGATACGCGGATATCGATGTCCCCCACCGGGCCCCGGTATTTAATGCGGCCATCATGGGGGATGTTGGGATTGGAGATATCCATATCGCCCATGATTTTAAAGCGCGTCACCAGGCTGCGACTGAAGGCTTTGGGAAAGAGATAACTTTGGTGTAATACACCGTCGATGCGATAGTAGATGCGAACGAGGTTGACATCCGGTACCACATGGATGTCGCTGGCACCGATTACATGCCCCTTTTCGATCAGACGATCCGCCAGGGTCACGATTTGGGAATCTTCGAATTCTTCCTCCAAGACACCGGTTGTGCGAACGGCTTTTTCAATGTCGTCATCGATCGCCTTGGCGGTCTGATAATAGAGTTCGATGCTTTTGGAAATCCATTCTTTAGGGGCGATATAGGTGATCACCTGTTGGCCGGCCAATCGGGAAAGTTCATCTCTGGCCACTACGTCAAAGGGGTTGTTGGTGGCGGCTTGAATCACATTACCCTCGCGGGCAAATGGAAAAATACCGTGCTTGAGTACAAACTTTTGGGGGATTTCGTTCAGCAGTTGCTGATCCACCTGCACGGTGGAGAGGTCCAGAAGTTTGGCGCCGCTCTGCACGGCAATGGCAAGCTGCAGCTGTTCTTCGGTAAGCCAGTCCAGCCTCAGAAGTACGTCCCCGAGCATCTTTCCGGTTTCTTTTGATTCGGCCAGGGCCATTTCCAGCTGATCCTGGCCGATAAATCCCATTTCCAGGAGTATATCTCCCAAACGTTTTTTCATCTACTATTCCTTTGAAATAGCGTTTTAAGTTTTAAGTGTTAGGTTTTAAGTAGGTTTCTGCGGAATGCATTTAGCGCCTTATAGTCTATAGCCTGAATACCTAACAGCTTGTTCTTTGGAATTCTATTGCATTGCCGCCCCTTGTTCCCGACCCAGATAGGCTTTCAATTCCCGTACACGTTTTTCAATTTCACGGCGCTCCGCAGGTTCCAGATTTTGATACTGGTCCAAAAACATCAGATAATATTCAATCGCTTGATCGTATCGGGTCAAATTGTCATAGGCGATAGCGATATTTAAGGACAGCCTGGCTTTCTCAGGGGCAATACTTGCGGCCTTCTCATAGAAGTTCAAAGCTTCCAGGAAATTTCCCAGGCGGCTATGGGCGGTACCCTGATGAAACAAAACTTCATAGCGCGGCTGGGCAAATTTCATTTCGGCCCGATCCAAAAACGAAAGAGCCTGTTCCGGGCGATCCAAACCGAGCTCCACCACGGCCATATTTAACAGAACTTCCGGATTGTCCGGTTCTTTTAGGTGTATATCGGTTAAAATATTCCGGGCCTCTGTAAATGCACCTGTTTGAATATAGGCCGAAGCCAAATTAAAGGCTGTGGCGGTATGGTTTGGATCTTTCTTTAGGGCAGCCAAATACATGGGTATCGCCTTGTCCAGATTGTTTTGACGATGATAGCTCAATCCCTTGCGGTAGAACCGTTCAGCAATGGACTCGGATTTCTTTTGAACAGGCGTAAGAGCTTGGGGTGACGCCGCCTTTTGGGGTGAAGACGGTTTTGGGGCGGGCGGCGCCGGAGCCGGCCCATCCGGTTCGATAACTGGCGTGGGAATAGAACCGGCCTGACGAGAGGCTTTTTCTGGGTTAGCTTTGGGCACTGCAGGTTGAGGCCCGGCTTCCTTATGCTCAGCGGCTGCAGCCACAGGTGATTCGGTTTTGACCTGGGCCTGCGTTTGGGCCTTGGACTCAACCTCCGAAGCCCGTGTGGCGGATTCTTGGGTGATTGGTGCGGCTGTTTTTTCCGGTTCAAGCGGTTCCGCTTCCGGATAGCTTTTTACTTCCGGTGTCGCATCTGCCTGTGGGGGCGGCGGCGTTGTGGCCGCAACCAGGGGCGATGGCTGCCGGGGCGCAAGTGGCCTTGAGAGGGAGTAATATTCATACCCAAAGTAGCCGCCGACTGCGCAGACGAGTATACCTGTGATTACCAGGACAACCGTCTTGAAATTGCTTTTTGATATCGGTTCGGTATCGGTTTTCAAGAAGTCCGCACCTGAAGGATGCTTTTTCTCACTTTGTTTTTTACGTAAAGCATCATTCATCAAACTCATGGGTTATCTCCATAACGGTGTTCAATGATCGCATCATAAAGCTGCTTTTCGATCCGAAACTGCTTAGCTTGGTCCAGGGTCTTGAACCTTCCGGTATAAACCCCGTACCACTGACCCTTCGGTCCCAGGTCCATGAATTTCCAGTAAGATTGAATTCCCAATTGACTTAGTTGTGCTGTTGCCTTTTGGACGCGTTGCATGGTTCTGAAGGAGGCCACCCGAACCACATAATAATCATCCTCGCTGACAGCTGCTTCAGTGGGTATGACGGACGGCGTCGAAGGCGCCGCCTCAGTAGCAGCAGAGGGCATTTGTTCAGATGGTGGCGATGCCTCCGTTTCAGCGGGTGCCGCCGGAAGTGCATCCTGCAAGACTGTGGCCACCTGGGATGCATGGGGGCTGGCTTTGGCAATGGGAATCGGTTTGGGCTGGGATTTGGGCGGGGCCAGTGACCCGGCGGTTACCGGTACCAAACGGGGCGCCAATCGCCAAACTACCACGACAATGCCGGTATAAACCAGGCTAAGCAGCAGTAAAATAGCAACCCACTTGCGGTTACCCGTACCTGTGGTTGTGGAAACGGTAGTGTGCTCCCCCAGGTCTTTGAGTTCCTGGACAGCTTTTTTTACATGTCTTTGATCGATTTCATGGCTGTCGGCTACATATCCGGCCGTCAGGGAATAATCGCAAATCCGGTTGATCAATCTGGGTATGCCTTTTGATTTAGCGAAGATTCGACGAAGGGCATCTGTTTTGAATTGGATATGGCCTTTGTCGCCGGATATGAACAAACGCCGCGAGATGTATCCCCCAATCTCATGTTTTGCCAAGAAATCCAGGTGACAAGTCAGCGCAACCCGCTGTTTAAGCTGCCTCATTTGGGGCTGTGTTAACTGTACCAAGAGTTCCGGCTGGCCCACCAACAGGATCTGAAGTAATTTATCCTTGTCAGTTTCCAGGTTAGAGAGCAAGCGCAGATCTTCGAGTGAATCGGTGTGCATGGTTTGGGCATCGTCGATAATGATGACAACCGGTCGGTCATCGGACCCCGATAATAAAAACCGATTGAGGGCATCAATGAGATCCTTTTTAGATGCCCCCACCGGATATTCGATTCCCAGATCATCCAAAATGCTGGCAATTAACTCAGTTCCGGAAAGGGACGGATTGATAATGTAAACCGTGGAGGCTTTAGCGGCCAAACTGTCAAGCAGGCACCGGCAAATGGTCGTCTTGCCTGTACCGACTTCACCGACCAGGAGCAGAAAACCCATGCGATTATTGATGCCGTACAGTAATTTGTTGATGGCATTTTTGTGGGTGGCCGAGTAAAACAGATATTCGGGATCCGGTGTGATGGCAAAGGGCGCTTCGGTTAAATTATAAAAATCGAGATAAACCCGCTCTTGATTTTGATCAGCAGTTAAAGGCCCGCTGGAATTCATATAGCTTGATACCCGTTAGTGAATTATTACTGGAATGATTAAAGACAGTATAAGGGTTTACTGTTATGCCATCTGCTTTGTTGTCGAAACTATAAGCTGAATATGGGACCACCGACTGGGTGATGTATTCTGCATATAATTGGTAAAAGATACGAATTTAAACTGACAGTTCCGAACAAAGCTCAAAATCCAGGCGTGCAAATTTCGTAATAATGTGGCGTACTTAATGTACGTTGATTTTTTTGCGGCCTAATCTTGAATGAGGCTTCATCCAAGATTAAGGTAAGCAGCACACGCAGAAGTTGGGCTTTTTACGGAACCGTCAAGATTAAGGGTTTGATTGTGTTCGTAAAGTATATTAGAAACACTAACAAGTCAAGCCAGGATGAGCACCCTCACCGGTCACCGGCCCTGCTGGTGAGAATTGCTTTGGTTCTACCACTACGGCGAGATTACCTATATGTAAAAGCTTGATAATATCCCGCCGGTGATCGATGAAGGTAGTCATCAGAATACCGATTTTGCGTGAATTTATTAAGCCAATACCCTCATCCATGCTGAAAGCGTGTTTTCAGCTTTAAATTTGGAATGCAGACATCATGGCATCAAAGCAACTAAATCAGATCGTCAGTCCGGAAATTTTAGCTCCAGCGGGTAGCAAGGCCGCCTTTTTGGCCGCCATCGCTGCTGGTGCGGATGCGGTTTACTGCGGTCTAAAACAATTCTCCGCCCGCATGGCGGCTCCCAATTTTTCGTTTGAAGAACTGGCCGCCTTAACGCGGTTGGCCCATAGCCGCGGAATTCGCGTATACATTGCATTCAACACACTGCTTAAGCCGACGGATCTGGAAAGATCCGCATTGTTTTTGCGGCGTTTGCGTCAGGAAGTCGACCCGGATGCCTTAATTGTCCAAGATTTTTCAATGGTTGGACTGGCCATCCAGAGCAGTTTTAAAAAGGAAATCCATTTTTCCACACTAGCCAACATCACGTTTGATGATGCTTTAATTCAGGCAAAAAGGGTAATCGGCGCGCATCGGGTTGTCTTACCCCGTGAATTGCACGTCGATGAAGTCAAACAAATGGCCGCAGCTTGCCCCAAAGGACTGGGTTTGGAAATATTTGTGCATGGGGCCCTGTGTTACGGTGTGTCCGGGCGATGCTATTGGAGTAGCTATATGGGCGGTAAAAGCGGACTTCGGGGCCGCTGTGTGCAACCCTGCCGGCGACGTTATCATGCCGCCGGAAATGAAGGCCGATTTTTTTCCTGTCAGGATTTAAGCCTGGATGTTCTGGTCAAGGTCCTAAAAGATATACCGCAGGTTCGGGCCTGGAAGATAGAAGGTCGTAAAAAAAGCCCGCATTATGTTTACTATACGGTGACGGCCTATAAAATGTTGCGGGACCAAGGCCGTGATCCCCAAAAAAAACGGCAGGCGCTTGGTTTATTGGAAATGTCCTTGGGACGTTCCGCTACCCATTATGGCTTTTTGCCCCAACGGCCCCAACACCCGGTCGACCGAGGTGCACAAACCGGTTCCGGTTTGCTGGTGGGAAAGGTCCAAGGGCCCCAACGCGAACCGTATCTGATTACCCGGGAAGCACTGCTCGCGGGAGATGTGCTCCGAATAGGATACGAAGACGATGCCTGGCATGCCGTCCGGCGGGTAAACCGATCGATTCCTGCGCGGGGGCGGTTTTATTTAAAGGCTTTTTCGCGGGATCGACGCGCAAAGGGCGCACCCGTTTTTTTGGTGGACCGGCAGGAAGAATATCTCCGCCGGGAGCTAATTAAGCTCGAAAAAGAACTTTCTTTCACCACATCTAAGCAATCTGGCTCAAGCAAACCGCCTAAAATTTTAAAAAAGACCAAAAGTCCGTCCCGAAAATCGGTTAGCAGAATGGATATGCAGGTTCAACGGATGCCTCAGTCTAAAAAGTACGCCGAAAATATTGGCCTGTGGCTTTCGCCTGAAGCCATAGCTGCCTGTCATCCATCCCGAATCAAGCAGTATTGGTGGTGGCTGCCGCCGGTGATTTGGCCTGATGATGCCGGCCAGTTGCAAGAGATGTTGACTGAGACCGTGCGCCGGGGAGCCAGGCGATATGTATGCAATATGCCGGGTCAGATCGCCCTATTTGATAAGCGCAAATCGTTGGTCCTATGGGCCGGCCCTTTCTGTAATGTCGCCAATGGCTTGGCAGTGGAATCCCTCAAACAGATGGGTTTTTCCGGGGTCATCGCCAGTCCGGAACTGGGAAAAGATGATTATTTCACGCTTCCAGGGCAAAGTGTTCTCCCGCTGGGTATTGTATTAAGCGCCAACTGGCCCCTATGCATATCCAGAATCGAGACCTTAGGGCTTGCCTTGGATTCCACATTTACCAGCCCCAAAGGAGAAGCCGCCTGGGCAACTGAATACGGATCGAATAGCTGGCTATTTCCCAACTGGAAACTTGATTTACGCAAAAAACAAAACCAGCTGATCAAAGCCGGCTACAGTCTATTTGTGGATATGGTCGAGCCCATACCCAAAGGCGTCAGGATTAAGCAAAGGCAGGGGTTGTGGAATTGGAATGTTGGTTTGAAATAAGTGCATGTTGACAGGATTCAGGAGTCAGAAGTCAGAAGACAGAATACAGGAGACAGAATTTAGAATCGAGTTGCGAGTTGGGAGTTTCGTGTATCTGGTTTTGTGTTTCGTATTAAAAGGCGCACACAGTAGTTCACTATTTCGATATTGACATTTACGCTTAAATTCCGGAAACCGCCTCGGCCGATGGCGCCTAACAGCCTAACAGTCTTCAGCCTAATAGCCTTAATAATTCTGACTCCTGTCTCCTGACTGCTTATATGTTTAATAAAAAGGAGGTTATGGTGCAAGATGCCCAGATATTCTATGAAACCTTGGAAGTATCCCTCGCCACTGGCCCTGACATACAGGATATCACCCCGGAATTAATCAATCTGGTACGCCAATCCCGGATTGCTTACGGCGTGTTGTGCGCCAATGCGGTTGGTTCAACCGGGTCGCTTACGACCATTGAATTCGAGCCGGGGGTTGTAGCTGATCTGAAAGACGCTGCCGATCGCTGGGCACCAAAAGGGATGACCTATGCCCACGAATTGGCCTGGCACGATGGCAACGGCCATAGCCATGTCCAGGCAGCCCTGATGGGTCCATCCATTAGCATCGCGGTCCGAAGCAAACGTTTACGTTTGGGTACCTGGCAACAGGTTGTGGTGATAAACCATGATAACCGGGCTAGAAGAAGATCGATTGAGGTGACGATAATCGGATCGGTCAGGTGATTTTTTTTGGATTGCAGAATGTCGAACAGGGAATATTGAATTTCGAAGGATTGATTAAGGCACTCATCAAACTTCAACATTCAACATTGAATATTCCTGTTCGATATACGATATTTTTTATGAAACTTCCACAGAGTACATCACTATTTATGGCGGAGAGTTTCACTTCTTCAAATCCGTTTTCAGTTTCTTCTCCAAATCCGCAAATAGGTTTTTGCGTTTTTCTTTTTGATCCGCCTGGATGGAAGCCACCTTATCGGCGTATCCTTTTTTGGAAGCTTGGAACTGCTTTAGGGCCTGATCGAGTTTGTTCTCTTGTTCGGTTTGGGGGATTTCTTCCAAAAGCGTGTGATCGCGGATAAACAGGCGCATGCCATAAGAGCCCTCAACAATTTTAATGATACCCCTTTCCATGAGCTGGTTACACATGAAATGGCCGCGTTCAAGCGAAAAATCCACTAATTGACAAACATCTTCAATGCTCGGCGGCGTCGATTTTTGATGATCTAGGATGCGGATGGCCGCGACAAACACATGCGCTTGATCATAGGTTTTTGTGGTTTGCATAGTGCGCCTCTTCTTGACATAAAAATGCAATAATCGTAACATAATTTAAATTTAGGCGCTGTAACTCACACGAACACCTCCGTTGCGTTGCAGCGCTTAAATTTAAACCCGGGTTAGTATATTAATTCCAAAATCGTACCACGATATTTATGAAATCGTATCACGATATCACCATTAGTCAAGTTCGCTTCATACCAAATTGAAAGAGAGGCATTATGACTGAAATTGTTGATGTACGCGCTAGAGAGATCCTCGATTCCAGGGGGAATCCAACAGTTGAGGTTGATATTTCCTTAGCTTGCGGTGCCGTCGGCCGGGCAGCAGTGCCATCGGGTGCGTCCACCGGTAAACGGGAAGCCCTGGAACTGCGTAACAAACGCGCCAAACGCTATGGCGGCAAGGGTGTTGCTACTGCTGTTAAAAATGTCATGAAATCGATCGCACCGGCGATCCACGGCATGGATGCTTCAGATCAGGTATCCCTGGACTTTACTATGATCGCATTGGATGGTACCACGAATAAATCGCGCTTAGGTGCCAATGCTATTTTGGGGGTGTCCATGGCAGCTGCGAGAGCGGCGGCTATGGCATATGGCCTGCCACTCTATCGCTATCTAGGTGGAATCAATGCCCGCTATCTTCCCATGCCCATGATGAATATCGTTAATGGCGGTGCCCACGCAGCCAACAACCTGGACATCCAGGAGTTCATGATTGTACCCATGGGGGCCAACAACATTTGCCAGGCCGTGCAGATGGGATCGGAAATATTTCATGCGCTCAAAAAAATATTAAAAGGCAAGGGCCTGAATACCGCAGTTGGCGATGAGGGCGGCTTTGCACCTGATTTGGCCTCAAACGAACAGGCTTTGAAATTTATCATGGATGCCATTAAGGCTGCCGGGTATAAACCAGGCAAGGACATTGGTTTGGCATTAGATGCAGCGGCCAGCGAGTTTTATAAAGGCAAACGCTACGTGCTGGCATCCGAAAAAAAGAAGCTGAACGCCGATGAGATGATTACTTATTATGAAGAACTGATCGACGCCTACCCGATTCTGTCGATTGAAGATGGTCTGGCCGAACAGGACTGGGATGGGTGGGAGCTGATGACAGATCGTCTCGAGGGATTAATTCAGATTGTGGGAGACGATATATTTGTAACCAACCCCAAGATTTTTAACAAAGGGATTCTGCAGGGAATTGCTAACTCCATCCTCATCAAGCTAAATCAGATCGGTACGGTTACCGAGACCCTTGATGCCATCGAGATGGCCAAACAGGCCGGTTACACAACAGTTATCTCGCACCGATCGGGTGAAACCGAAGATACGTTCATATCAGACCTTGTGGTGGGTACAAACGGTGGACAAATCAAAACAGGCAGCCTGTCACGAAGTGACCGGGTCGCCAAGTATAACCAGCTTATTCGGATCGAGGAAGAATTGGGTGCCGCATCACTATTTTCGAATGAAATATTTATAGCCCAGTAGCGCGTTTTCGTTCATAGGCACGAAAACGCGTTACAATTTAAGTACGAACCTGATTGGGCCTTTTTATTTGAAGGGAGCCGAACAATAGCTACTATTTACCGAAGATTGATTGCTGGTTATATCAGTATTTTGATGATAGCCGTTTTCGTTCTGCCAGCACATGCGTATATCCTCAGGGGATCCCATCTGCTGGAATTGATGACCCAGCAGTATGGTACTGCCCAGACCTTAATGGTAAGCCAAAATGTGCGTTTTTATGAGCCGGAATCTATGAAGATTCTGGCTGAAGCAGAGGAAACGCTACGGTATCTGTTTCCCTATGATTTTCGTTCTGATTCCATCTCTCAAAATGCCACTCGAATTCACCTGGTTTCTGAAGGCAGGGCTTTGACCGTTGTAGACGAGAAAATTGTGGCCAATCAAGAAACTTCGTTTGACTTGTATAAAGACATTCTTTTATACCGGACGAGGGAGCTTTTAAACCAGCGCTTGACCAGTTTGGGCATCGATACGACGCTCACCTGTTTGGGGCGATTCAATGGTCGTATTGCCATTGTGTTGGGCTCGGAAAAACCAGATGAGCCGGTTTCCCAGATGTGGGTCGATAAGGAAACCTTGCAGCCTATGCGCTGGCGCGTAGTATCCGGCTCCGGGGATACGTCGGCAACGGACCTTGAAATTCGATATGATGAGTGGCGCCGGGTAAACCAGACTTGGTACCCGATGATCATCGGTATTTACAAGGGCGGAGCCTTGGAACGAGAGATTTATGTGAAGGCATTGCGTATCAACTCGTCTTTCCCCCGGCGGTTGTTCGATACCCAACTTATGGAAGTCCAATACCTTCAATCGCTTGCAGAAAGCCCGGATCAATCTGTAGACGGTGAATTGAGCGAGATCGAAAAAACAATAAATGAATTCAGAAAACGAATAGAGGAATGAGGTAGTTGAATGGGTTATGATACAAAGTATATTTTTGTAACAGGTGGGGTGTTGTCTTCATTGGGAAAAGGTCTCGCTTCGGCCGCCATTGGGTCTTTGTTGGAAGGCCGCGGACTTTCGGTAACAATTCAAAAGTTAGATCCGTATATCAACGTTGATCCGGGAACCATGAATCCATTTCAGCACGGTGAGGTATTTGTCACCGATGATGGCGCCGAAACCGATCTTGATTTGGGCCACTATGAGCGATTTACCCGGGCCAAGCTGGGCAAGGACAACAATTTTACCACCGGAAAAATTTATGATGCCGTCATCACCAAGGAAAGACGCGGTGATTATCTCGGGGGCACAGTGCAGGTGATACCGCACATAACCGATGAGATAAAAAACAGCATCAAACTCGTGGCGGAAGGCATCGATGTCGTGATCGTTGAAATCGGCGGGACCATCGGGGATATCGAAAGCCTGCCCTTCCTGGAGGCGATTCGACAATTCAAAAATGAAGCCGGCAAAGATAACGTCATCTACATTCACCTGACCCTGGTCCCCTATATCGGTACGGCCGGGGAGTTGAAAACCAAACCGACCCAGCACAGCGTCAAGGAATTACGCAGCATCGGTATTCAACCCGACATCATTTTATGCCGTACCGACAGGTATCTTTCCAAGGATATCAAGGCCAAAATCGCGCTTTTCTGTAATGTGAGCCAGGACGCGGTGATTACCGCCAAGGATGTGGACTGTATCTATGAAGTCCCGCTGGTATTTCACCGGGAGGGCCTGGACGATAAAATCGTTGAGTTGTTAAAAATCTGGACCCGGGCACCCATCATGGATGATTGGGAGGCCTTCGTAGATAATTATAAATCTCCGAAGTATTCCACCAATATCGCCATTGTGGGCAAGTATGTCGATTTGACCGAATCGTATAAAAGTCTCAACGAAGCGCTTTATCATGGCGGTGTTGCCAATAACTGTAAAACCAATTTAATTTTTGTTGATTCAGAAACCATCGATGCCAATACATGCAGCGGCATATTGAATGAAGCCGATGGCATCCTGGTGCCAGGCGGTTTCGGCTCGCGCGGAATCGAAGGTAAGATTTGTGCCGCACAGTATGCCCGAGAAAACCAGATTCCGTATTTCGGCATATGTCTTGGATTACATATTGCCGTTATCGAGTTTGCGCGCAATGTGCTCAAGCTGGAGAATGCCAATAGCCAGGAATTCGATAAGCTGACCCCCCATCCCGTCATCTATTTAATGCTAGAATGGTTTGACGAACAACTGGGAACCATTCAAAAACGTGACGAACAATCTGATAAAGGCGGCACCATGCGTTTGGGCGCCTATTCATGCAACCTGGCGGATGATACCTTTGCTTTAAGCGCATATGCAAAAAAGGAAATATCCGAGAGACATCGCCATCGCTATGAATTCAACAACCAGTACAAAGACCAGTTCACTGAAAATGGCATGGTCGTCAGTGGTGTTTCTCCCAGTGGTGAGCTGGTTGAAATTATGGAATTAAAGGATCACCCGTGGCATCTGGGCTGTCAATTTCATCCGGAATTCAAATCACGTCCCATGGATCCACATCCACTTTTCAGAGATTTTATCAAGGCGTCTCTGGACCATAAAAATCGGCAAGGCTGATGGCGCCATCCCATTTTTGACTTATCACGATCGCATCATGGCTGATTATGGATCAGAAAAAAAAGAGGCTGCTGAAACGTATTGGTGAGTATGTTTCTTCCGATCCCCAGGATCTGAAGACGGCCATCACTCGCCAGGAACAATTGCAGGCTGCCGGCAAGCGGACCCTAATCGGAAAGCTGCTGGTGGATGCCGGTGCGATTACAAATTCGGAACTGGAAAAGGCCGTCAACAAACAGCGGTTGGATCGGTTGCGATTCTCATCTGTATTTAGAGGGATCAACATCGAAGAACTGATGATGATCAGCGACTTTGTTTCGGATGAGCATGTGCCTGCCGGTGAAGTATTCATTCGCCAGGATGAACATGGCGACTGCTTTTACATCATCGTTGAAGGTGAAGTCGAAGTCTATCGCAGTGGTGATTATCAGGAGGAAATTCCCCTGTTTAACCTAAACTCGGGGGAAAGCATCGGTGAAATGGGTTATTTCAGTGATGGTATCCGCCTGGCCTCCGTACGCACTCTTAAAGATTCCCAACTCCTCAAAATCAAATATACAGATCTGGAAGCCATTTTTGTGGCCGTGCCGAGTCTGACCCGCAGTTTTTTGCGCTTGATCACGGAGAGACTGCGGCGCACAAATGTTCGCCTTGAAAAATCAGTTCTCAAAGGACGTGAGTCAGAGCTCTCGCTGGAAAGTATTTATGACATGCTGGACATGACCGAAATACTCTCTCTACGATCGGGCATCGAGACTCAGATCGAGCGGATCGTCACAACGGCAAGCAAGATCATGAATGCAGAGCGGGCTACTTTATTTCTACTCGATCGATTTTCGGGTGAACTTTGGTCATTAGTCGCGGTAGGGCTGGAGAGCCGTGAAATCCGAATCCAAATGGGGCAAGGCATTGCCGGTTGGGTGGCCGAAAACGATCAAATGGTCAATATCGCTGATGCCTATTCGGATCCCCGTTTTGACGATTCTCACGATATCCAAATGGGTTTCAAGACCCGCAACCTGCTATGTGGTCCTTTGAAAAACCTTCAGGGTGAAATGGTTGGCGTTATTCAAGCCATCAATAAAATTGAGGGCCACTTCCAAGAAAAGGATGAGATCCTATTTAAGGCTTTTGCCTACCAAACGGCCATCGCCGTAGAAAATTTAGAGCTCTACCGCCGGTTGTTGGCCGATCACGAAAAGATGGCCATCATCTTTGACGTATCTGCTGCAGTGGCCCGAACCCTGGATTTGGATACCCTGTTTGTTGAAATTGTAGATCGGATTTCAAAAGCATTAAATGCGGAGCGCAGCACGCTGTTTTTAATCGATCCCACCAGCGGGGAATTGTGGTCGAAAGTAGCCCAGCAGTCTGAACTTACTGAAATTCGAATTCCTATATCAGATGGGCTCGCCGGTCACGTGGCTCGAACCGGCGAAGTTCTGAATATTCGGCAGGCCTATAATGATGATCGGTTTTTACCCATGGTTGACCAACAAACCGGCTTTAAAACCGAAACGGTGCTATGCGCACCGATTATTAACCGCCAGGGTGATATCATCGGTGTGATTGAAACCATGAATAAGAAGTCCGCGAGCTTCGACACCGAAGATGAAAACCTGCTTAAGGCCCTGTCATCTCAAATATCTGTGGCCCTTGAAAATGCCCAGCTGTATGAGCGCACGGTTGATATGCGAAATTACCTTGCGAGTGTCCAGGATAGTATCACCAACAGTATTGTGACTCTCGATAATCACCGTTGCATCAAAACATTGAACAAGGCAGCCGAAGATTGGCTCCGGAGGACGATTCAAGAAACCCAGGCTGTGCAAATCTCAGATGTACTCGGATCAAGCAACCAGACCATAAACGCTTTGATTGATCGCGTGTATAGATCCGGGCATGCGGTCGTGGATGAGAATATCCGCATGATAATGCCCTGGGGCAAAGAACATTTCATGAACATCAACTTTGTGCCCTTGATTGGTCACAAGGGTGAGCATCAGGGCCTGGTCTTGGTTTTTGAAGATATAACCAGTCGCAAGCGTATGAAAGGCACACTGGTTCGCTATATGGAACGGGATATCGTTGAACGGCTGTTGGATGATCCCAGCCAGCAGGTTTTGGGCGGAACGCGTAGCAAGGCAACCATCATGTTCGCGGATGTCCGCGGGTATACCGGTATGACCGAAAATCTGAGCGCTGAGCAGACAGTGACCTTTCTAAATGAATATTTCAGCCTGATGGTGGACATTATTTTCCAAAACAAGGGCGTGTTGGATAAATATATCGGTGATGCCATCATGTCTGTTTTTGGGGTACCCTATGTGCGTAAAAATGATGCCGTCCGAGCGGTTAAAACCGCTCTGCAAATGCGTGACCGCCTATCTGAGTTCAACGATGCCCGCATGGAATTAGGCAAGCAAGCGGTTCAAATAGGGATTGGTATCGGCACTGGCGAAGTAATCTCCGGTAATATCGGTTCGGAACGCCGCATGGATTTCACTGTGATCGGGGACAGTGTTAATGTGGCTTCCCGCATTGAAAAACTAAATAAATTTTATGGCACCGATATTCTGATCGGTGAAACCACCCAGCAGGAATTGGGCGATCAATTGACAACCCGGCTGGTAGATTTGGTACGCGTCAAGGGCAAGCAGAAGCCCGTAAAGATCTATGAAGTTCTGGGTGATAAAGATCTGGCACTCACACAGGCTCAAGAAGATTTTGCCAGAGGGCTCGCCTATTATCAAGAATTGTCTTTCGACAAGGCCGCCGGTATTTTTAGCTCCTGCGCCAACTCCGATCACCTGTGTCGTCTCTTTTTGGAGCGATGTAATCATTTCATGACCTCTCCGCCGGACGAGGACTGGGATGGGTCATGGGAACTCACATGACGATTTCGCAAAAAGCCCAACTTCGGCGTTGTGCTAAATTTTAGAATCATTCAACGTACTACCAGTACGCCTCATGATTCTGAAATTTTCACGCCTTGAATTTGAACTTTTTACGAAACCGTCAAGATTGTGTCTCCAAGGATACTGCCAACATCAAAAATCCAACATCGAACACCGAAGTTGAATCGCCGGTGCCGCGTATCTCTTTCATCCTTATTTAATGAAAAGGGAAGAATTCCATATTCGATGTTCAGTGTTCAATGTTCGATGTTGGACGTTCGTTTTTGTATAACAGTTATAGTTGCATGATCTTAGGAAATACCTGTAGTTGGCAACCGCTATGATGCTTGACAGATCTGCACATATTTGGCACCGTTGCGAGTCCAGCGTTGCCTGGATGGAAATTGACCCAGAATTGATCTGCAGAAATAACTTGCACGAAAATGGACTTGGAGGATTTGATGCAGCACAGAATGTCAGGATCATTTAGTTTCGATGCCGGCCGGTGGCCCCTGGATGGGGATAAACCATCCCTGGTGTTTATCCATGGTGCCGCCAATAATCGGCTTTTTTGGCGACATCAAGTTGAAGGATTGGCAGATTATTTCAACACAATTGCAATCGATTTGCCCGGTCATGGGGAAAGTCCGGGTCCGGGTTGTGGCCACATCGCGGATTATACCAAGGTGGTGCTTTCCTTCCTGGACCACTTGAATATCCCCGATCCGATACCGTGCGGTCTCAGCATGGGCGGCGCCATCACGCTGCAGTTGCTCATAGATCATGGCGAACGGTTTTCGGCCGGCATTCTCATGAATACGGGTGCGCGTCTTAGAGTCAACCCCTTGTTATTTAAGACAATAGAAACGGATTTTGAAAAATTTATAGAATCCATCGTTAGTATGGCTCTTTCCTCTCAGAGTGATAAGGATGTCCTTCGCCCGGTTATCCAGAAAATTGTCGACTGTAAACCAATGGTTGCCTATAATGATTTCAAAGCTTGCGACCAATTTGATGTTATGCAAGGGCTGAAGTCCATTGAAACGCCTGTTTTGGTTGTAACGGCCAGCGATGATATGCTGACACCCTCAAAATACGGGCAGTTTATGTCTCAGGAAATCCAGAATGCCCGGATAGTGAACATCGAGGCAGCGGGACACATGCCACCTCTGGAGAAGCCGGAGGCGGTTATTGCGGCCATTCGACAATATTTGAGAAAGGCGATTTCCTAGAAAGCCCAACTTCTGTGTTGTGCTTCATTTCGTAATCATTCAAAGTACTTTAAGTACTTCTCATGATTACAAAATTCGAACGCCTTGAATTTGTACTTTCTGTAAAATCGCTTGTTCAAGACTTTTAACGAATTCATCGAATTGGGGTTTTTTTGACAATACACCTGATTTGGCAGGTCAGATCGCAAAAAATTCAAATTGTTGAGAGGAATTATGGGAGAAGAAAGAAGCGGCAAAGATCGTCGCTCCGGTAAAGAAAGACGCCGGGGTGGTGCGACTGCTTATGACGGCCCCGAACGTCGTAGCCTTAAATACCGTCGCAGCGACATTGAAAGACGGAAACAACAGGCTAAACCACCAGACCAATAAACCCTAAAGCTGAATAAACAACATGCCAAATCATTAATAATGATTTGTTATTATAAATAATATTTTATCAATACCGTCATTCAAGGGATACTCCCACGGTTGAATTCCATGAATGAAATCTATTTTGCCATGTTGTTTATTCAGCATTAGGGTATAGACGTGTTCCCCGATTTAATGAAACGCAACTTTATCGCTTCATAATTTGAATTCAAACGGATTTGCAAGGCCGTGATGAATGATCTGGCTGGTTCTAACTCAAGATCCTCGTTCTAGTCTCGGCGGGAATTCAAATTTATTGGTTGACAAATAGCCACAATGTGGTATCTTAACATCAAGGGGTTGATTCCAACCAACCTCCTTTTGAGTAACTTTCCTTTGTGCCAGGGCCCTTGTCGATGCCAGCAGGGGCCCTTTCCTTTTCGTGCCCCTCCATAACTGGTTAATTTGTCCGATGCCGGTGTCAAGCTCAAATCTTTATCCTCAAAATACCAATTGTATACCTGCGGTTAAGATTTTCGCTTTCCTTGGCCTCGAACAAATTTCCTCAATTCTGGAAGGGCACTATCTCGAAACCAAGGTTAAGATAACTAATCAATATCACCTATATAAGATCGACATGACAGGAGCCGGACGACAGGCAAATTGAAGTTGGTGAAAATGAAGAATATATTCAATCTTGGATAACTTCCACGGTTGTTTGAAAAAAAAGAAGCTGTCTCAAAAATAGGATTTCGATTCAAGATCAAGGCGGGCGAGAGTTTCAATCCGCAGGAATACATAAGAAGTGGTTTTAACCCGCTTCAAGTATTATTGAGGAGTTGAAACGTGAGCGCAGCACAGATATTGGACCGAAAGACATTTTTGTGACAGCTTTTAAAGATTTTATCGGCTATCGGATCGGTTTAGACGCAAGACATATTTTTGACCTTCGGGTGAATTTAAAACGGCCAGAACTTCCTGGGTTTTAGCTCTATGTTTGGTTTCCCATTGCATCAACATGCCGGGTTTGGCTTCAATGTAATTGAGTTCAGTCATATAGGTGTTGACTGTATCCCAAAATTCCGAACCGCGCGTTACCGGTATAAATGCCATCCTGGCCCGCCATCCGCCCATTCTAACCTGGGTATAGCAGTTGTCATTAATATGATCTGACTGAAATGATTTGTGAGAGCTGAAATAAAATTTAACAGTTTGAACTCATGTGTGATTAAGACAACTGCTATGTTAATGCTTTTATGTAGATGAATGAGCACGTCCAATTGATCGCAAAAGATGTAAACGAAATTTTTTCACAATATAACATTCTTGAGTTTTATTCATGGTTGCACTTTATGATCATGCTTCTTTGAATAACGCTTCCGCCAAATAAACCGTATTGAGTGCCGGTAACCATGGCACCTTGGTCTTTGCTTGTGGTAATAATTTTATATCCTCTGCTGCCACATAACTCGCTTGCCTTTTCATAACAGTGCCCCCAAGTTAGGGCTGTACCTGAGCAATTAATGCTGTAACCCTTTTCGCCGCTTGGAGTGTATATCTGTTTTGATGTCGCACATTGCAGCAATATCAAACAGCAGAATAGCAATAGGGCAGAATGGATTATTTTCATTGATCTCTCCCCAAATAATATATTTTAAATGGTTTTAATACTTATATGATTCATTAATAGGGCACTGCCGATCTTAAATGATTACTTTTCAGATTATAAGTAGAGCGATCAAAGAATATATCGATATTATCAAGTGAGTTTTGAGTGGCAATTATTCAAACAACCTTCTTGATTTATGGATTAATATTTCAGCTTCTTGCTTTTTTATTCTCTCAATTTCTAATCCAGTTGCCATCCAAGCAACACTAATAACAAAAAAATAATTCCTGTTTTCTTCAAAATTGAGGGATATAGTTGAATCGGTAATCCCTATGGAGTGTGTACCTTCCTCAACAAATATTGAAAAGTGAGTGTTAACTGGCATTTTGGCAATTACAAACCCGTCAAGTAATATTTTTTGTCTTACACCATCACCGAAAAAACCGGATTTACGGATTATTGTAATTTGTGATGGGTTTTTGAGATCTTTTTGCGCTGGGAAATGCTCAGTAATTTGACCCGCAGTACAGGAAATGAAAAGCAAACATATTAGAAGCAGAATTATATTTTTCATAAGCTTTTCACAAGAATGAAAGGACATCAGTAAAATTCATTACCACTTAATACGGCAATATGTAGATCAATTTAAGCAATTTGTCAATTTTGAGGTCAAATTGGAGGGATAAAGAATATTAGGCAATAGAAAAATGTTTGTTGATTATGTTCTCGTATGGCGTCAACGTATGGGTAAAACTTAAGGTTGCACGTACAGGTCAGCGATAGCGCTCAGAGTTTCTTGGCGCAAGGCCGTCATCTTTTTCTGAAAACCGCCATCGCCAGCAAGATTGGGCGCCAGGGCCGAGCCGTGGATTTGGCGCTCTGATTTAAGCTGGTCCCTAAGGCGTTGTACGGCGGATTGCGATAAATCTTCCCGGCGCTGCATATAGGCTGCCAAGGATTCCGTTACAGGGGTCCGCAGCGTGGGTGTGTAACCATCGAGCAGGTTCAACCAATGGGCATTGTCCTGGTCCGGATCGATATGTCTTAGGATCTGGCTGACCAATAGCTTATCATCATCGAAATTAAGCTGTTCCTGCAAAGCCTTCAATTGATCCCGGAACTTATCCGTGGTCAACAGCCCGTCGGCATATTTCTGTAAAAGACCTTTGAGCCGTTGTTGATATGTTTGGCGTTGTTGGCCCTCTTTCTCCTCTGTGGATAAAGACAGGTGCTTTGTTTTTTCCAGCACCAGATCGAGGGTGCTCTTAATTTCGCCCATCAATACATCTCCCAAAATTTAAATTGCTACGCAATTTTAATTAGAGGTAGCCGAACCACATTCGCTCCACCTCTTCAAAATTTGATTTAACGGCGGCTGCACCCGAGACCACGTCGCCATGCCCGGATAACAGCCAGGCGCTGTCCAGAACAGCCATTCGGCGGATGCTGTCCTTAAGCAGGTCGCTTTTACCACCGGGCAGGTCAGTGCGGCCCAGGCCACCTTTGAAAATCAGATCGCCGGTCAATAGGGCTCTGTCCTGTGGATAATAAAGACTTATGCCGCCAGGTGAGTGACCGGGCGTGTGGTGGATTTCCAAATCAATATCGCCTACCCTCAGTTGGCCATCTTTTAGGAAGAAATTGGGTGTCAAGTGATCCAACTCGGTTCCCATGATCTGCTTTAGATGCGGTGCCATGTCCAATACCATTTGCCAATCGTCGGCATGCAGCGTAAAGAGAGCCGCTGAGTCCGCAAACAGCTGCACAGCCTCCATATGGTCCGGATGGGCATGGGTGCAAATAATCAGATCAATGCTTTCCGGGGAAAGGCCTAAATCACTTAATCCCCGGCGGACGTGATCGAAATGGGCCACATGACCCGGATCGATAAGGATTCTTTTTTGCTCGGTTTTGATTAAGAAAGTATTGCAATTGTTGGCATGGGGTGAGGTCCACAAGAAGGCAAACAAGTTTGGCGTCAGTTGCATGTAATCTCCAAATACTTAAAATTTTCATGCTCGAGCGAGCACAAGCAAGCATGAATAAGATCTTTAAGTTGAAATGTCACAATTATCCTCGTAAAAGTAATGCATGAAAATTTTTGGCATAATATCTATTTTAAATTCCCCGCGACTACTCGACTGAGGATTTAGAGCGAATCTCAGTCGAAGAACGCATTATAGTCTTTAAGAGCGGGTGAATTCAAATTGGGATAATTTAACCACAAATTCGACCTTTGTCGAGTCGTAAAGGAAATCAGCCAATGTCCGGATTGTCAATCAAACGCTTGGTCTCGGGCGGCATCATCACCAACTACGATTGTGTTTCTCACTGTGGTCACTGCCTCTATAATTGCGGACCCCACCGTTCTAAAGATCATCTGGCTCAAGATTTTGCCGGAAAAATTTGTCGCAGGATCCGTGACCTTGGATGCTCGTCGGTGCACATTGGCGGAGGCGAACCCTTACTGCGTCCCCAAAAATTATTAGGTGTGCTGGCTGCAGCACAAGATAGCCGATTGGGCATCGACTATGTGGAGACCAATTCAGCCTGGTTTGTCGATCCTGAGCAAGCCGAAGAAATATTGCAGGACCTCCAATCGGTAGGCGTACATACCTTGCTTGTTAGTATAAGCCCCTTTCATAACGTCCGCATCCCGTTTGATCGCGTAAAGGGCGTCATCTCCGCCTGTCGCAGCGTCGGTATGCAGGTTTTCCCTTGGGTAAATGAATTCTGGCGTGACTTGGAACGATTGGATTCACACAAGCCCCATGCCATGTCGG
Source organism: uncultured Desulfobacterales bacterium (assembly GCA_964452555.1). Taxonomy (GTDB): domain Bacteria; phylum Desulfobacterota; class Desulfobacteria; order Desulfobacterales; family B30-G6; genus B30-G6. Next base: position 1,105 of record CAYVMI010000072.1, on the reverse strand, counting down.
AGTTCGAAGCGATATTCGGGCAAGACTATTTAAAGCGCATTCCGGATCGCTACTGGATACATCTGGGGGGCCGGGCACTGCAAACCTTTGCATCTATTTACCCCCTAAAAACCATATCGGACACACTGGCGGGAAGTCCCATGAGCTGCGCCCGAGCCCTCAGCGATACTACCCATTTTCACGTTGACCTGTACGGTAGCTATATTCCGGGTCTATGCGCGGGGTTGGCAATCGACATGCAGGACTTGGGGCAAATACTGCCGTCCGGCAAATATCCCTTACTGGATGCGCTGGCGACCACCGGTATTCGGGGATTATACAATTTAGTAACAGAAAGGCATGGATACCGCCCAAACAAAGCAGGCTTTGTAAACCACTGTGATCTATGCACCGATATTCGTACTTTTCTGCAGCGTCATACAGGTAGGCAATTCCCGGAGCTGGCGCCGCAGGCCTTTTATACGGAATTGATATAAGCCCAAACTTTAATCTTGTGTTAATTTCTCAATCCCATTCATTTGGTTGAATTGAATGATGCCACTTGCTTGAATTACTTTTAGGATTCAAGGATTCAAGGGGTCAAGTGGAACGCTCCACGATTTTAGCTCCTGGCTTGTTGCAGCGGCCAGCTGAAAGAAAAATGCTAGAAGCCAGTTGCCCGGTCACTTGAATCCTTGACTCCTCGGATCCTTGGACCCTTATTTTTTTTTGTAGACGTCGTTTATTCTGAAAATAATGGCAAAATTGAGATAAAAATAGGTGTCGTCTCCGGTGTAGTCGACGTCATCGGCCGAGTTTTCCGCTTGGGCGTGGCCATAGATTGATTCAAACAATAATCCCGTTTTAAATCCTATGCTTACAACTTTGCCGACGTGGACATTCAGACCCAATACAGGGCCAACCCCGACACTGACGACATCATAATCGACCTCCTCATTTACATCCGTATCCACATGCCCTGACCCGGCGGCAATTTTGAGCTCAGGCCCTATCCACAATCGAATTTTCGGAGTGCGCACAATGCCGAATCCAAAATCGTTTTCAATTACAAAGTTGTCAATTTCTAGGGTGGCCCCGGCTTCGTCCTCATAGTTTTTTTGTTCAA
>CAYVMI010000071.1:0-23667 GCA_964452555.1 uncultured Desulfobacterales bacterium | reverse complement strand
ATATATTTTAAATATTTAAATAATAATATTTAAAGCTAACTATCAAGTTATAACGCATATGGTCTTATCTTTTAAAGACGGGATGACTTTATTAAATACACTTCCTACAAAAAAGCGACTCATTTTGCCGGATTTGCGGTTGATGACAACCACATCATGATTCTCGTCATTGACTGTTTCTATGATGTGACTGGCCGTATCTTTGTGCTTGGGCTTGAAAAGGATTCGCACACTGCCTTCTGAAAAGCCTTTCTCCACTAGGAGTTGTTTTGCCTGCTCTAGCGCCGCTTCCTGTTCGTCTTTTAATTGATTCAAATGCCTCAAGTTTTCATGCATTTTGCGCATGACCGGACTGTCTTTCATCTCGATATGGGGAGCCGAGGCGTACACATTGAAAAGGGTCACCTCAACGGCCTTGAAATGCGAAAATACATTGCTGACAAAGGCGAGTGCCTTCTGATCCAGGTCGGTAAAATTATATGGCAATAGTATCTTGACAATATCCATGACGCCTCCCTTCTCTTTTTTTGGGGAACTGGAAAAAAACCGGCACCTGAGCCCTGCAAAACCACGGTATGTCTATAGAAGTGGTTTGAGCATTTAAATTCATTGGTTCGGATTTGAATGCTGTTCTGAGAATGTAAAGATGTACGTGTCGGGATTAACGTGAGAATTCAAGTCAGATGAGATGGAAATGTGAATTTGTTCGTTCAGTACAGGTCGACAAGCGATTGGCGAAGGAGCTGGAGTTGGGCGTGTGCTGATTCCGGTTTTTTAAGCTCAGAATAGGAAAATCATAACGTTCTTTTATGGAATAATCAAGCTCATAATTGTGAAATCAAGCTTATGTACCGGTAATTCCAGAATCTTTTGAGAAGGAATATTGCTTACAAAATTAGGAAGGATCCTGTCGGAGGTGTCATATGGGAATTTAAAGCAACATCAGGGTCACGACACTAGGTTAGAAAGAGGCCTGCCCAAATGACCAAACCGGCCAAAAACCAACTATAGCCGGACTTGAAATAGGACTTGATATCCTGCATATCCCGGGTGGCGCGTTCTTGCAAAGACTGGTTGCTCGCCGAATTGCTGAGTTGAACCGTGTGATCCCCCCGGCTCTTAAAATTACCGATTTGCGCCACCGTAAAAACAGCAATAGGCGCCGCTCCCATACAAAATAGGACATCCTTAAACGATGTGCCCGAACCCTTCATGAACAGCCAGATCACCAGGCTCACACCAGATAAGAAGATGGATAACAGTAAAATGGAAAAAATATTATGTACTAATTTAACAAGCACATATAATCCTGGGTTGGGGTTGTAGAAAAGCGCATGGGATTGCTTCTATTTCAAAGTTTCAAGGAAGCATCCATCCCCACCTTCATCGTCATCATCCGAATCGTCATCATCCGAAATATCCAATCTTAAGATAATGACGTCATCATCGGTGCCATTTGAACTTTGCCCGGTAACAACAATGCGGCCATTGGCATCAATCGCAATACCATAACCCCAGTCGGTCCCGACTTTATTGAATCTATAGACGCCGTTGGTGCCAAAATCCGTATCCGTGCTGCCATCCGCATTGAACCGTAACACGACCAGGGCCCAGTCACTATTACCACTAAAGCCTACCACCAGGATTTTGCCGTCTGCCTGAACCACCACGTCATAGCTCTCTTCACGGACATCGTTGTTAAAGAGCGCCAGACCGTTTTGACCAAATGCGGTATCCAATGACCCATTTGTATTGTAGCGGATCAGAGGAATATCTTCATCCTGGCCGGACCCTGAATCAGTCGACCGGACACCCGAGACCAAAATTTTGCCATCGGTTTGAATCGCCAAGCCATATCCGCGATCATAATCACCCCCGTCATAGGCTCTGGCTCCATTGGTTCCGAAGCTCGTATCCAGGGTGCCGTCCGTATCAAACCTCATGAGTATAATATCGTAGTCCGAGGAATTAAAACCTGATCCGGTCACCACGATTTTACCATCCGCCTGTAAGGCCACACGCAGGCCGGCATCAAATCCGCTGCCCGGGTCATAAATGGCAATGCCATTGGTACCGAAGGCTGGGTCCAAGGCTCCGTTTTCGTCAAGCCGCCAGACGCCCACGGCGGCATCCGAACCATTGTCCACCTGACCTGCTACCACACCATACCCGTCGGACTGCACAACGATATCGATTGCCTGATCATCACCCAGCCCGCTGTCATATATAAAGATTCCATTGGTTCCAAACGTGTTATCCAAAACACCGTCGGTGGTGAGTCTTAGAACGACCATATCGAAATCCGCGCCGTTTTGGCTGTTGCCGGCCGCTAAAATGTTACCGTCCGATTGAACGGCAATGGCAAGTCCGCGATCGTCGCCATTACCGCCATCGTAGGCATAAAGCCCGTTGGTTCCAAATCCGGTATCAAGGCTGCCGTCACTGTTGTAGCGTACAACAAACAGATCATCATCGCTTCCATTGGTATGATACCCTGTAACCACTATTTTACCATCCGACTAGATGGCGATATCACGCCCACGATCATACCCATTACCACCATCCCATAGGGCGTACCCATCCGGAGAATTGAAAGTTGTATCGATAGCGCCTATGGCTGCCCACAATATAGGTGAAGATAGAAATAGACCCGCTACTAAAAACGTTACCCATCTAAGAATATGCATTTTACCCTCTCCCGCATTCGCTCTGTAAAATTGTCAGGCACGCTGCTAATCGTAATTTGTCGTGATCTTAAACTTGACCGGCCGGTGGTCGAGACTTATACTCAGCATCAAGATAGCTACCCGCTGATTGAGCCATTTTATGCCAATTCGACAGGTTGTGCAATCACAAATCAGCCAATATCGTAAGGCTAAACCTATATTACCTAAGATTTACTTCGGAATCGGGAAGGAAGTGGTGCCGAAGGGGAGACTCGAACTCCCACCGGGAAACCCCGACTAGACCCTGAACCTAGCGCGTCTACCAGTTCCGCCACTTCGGCACGTTTGAGCGGCAAAAAATCAATCTCGTTTGATGAAAGGCTTGGAGTGCATAAAAAGAGATTGATTCAATTCATCGGATGCTATAGGTATATCTTTTCATTTTTGATGTCAAGCCAATAATTGCTCATGAGAAATTGAATGAAACTTATTGAAAATCTTGAAGATATTGAAAAGCCCTTTGAAAATGCCGTCATCACCATCGGCAATTTTGACGGCGTTCACATCGGGCATCAGGCTCTTTTTCATGAGGTGATTGAGAAAGCCGATGAGCTGGGCAGTGCCAGCCTGGCCATGACATTTGAACCCCATCCCATCCGCGTATTAAAAAACAACGGCCACCCGCCCCTTCTGACCCCTTTTAATCAAAAAGTTGAACTGATCTCTAAATCCGGCATCGATGCCCTCATCTGCATACCATTCACCCAAGAGTTTGCAGCCATCACAGCCAAAGAATTCGTTTACGATGTCCTCCTGGGGCGAATCGGTATGCGGATTATTGTGGTGGGCCAGGACTATACATTCGGTAAAAACCGCCAGGGCAATCTTAATCTTTTGAAATCCTATGCCGAGGCCTTTGACTTTGAAGTCGATGTGGTCGACTGGGTACCCGTTTCAAGCAACAAGCCCCAACGCATCAGCAGTACCCGCATCCGCGAGATGCTTCTCGATGGAGACGTTCTGAATGCCCAGAAGCTACTGGGACGTCCCTACCAAGTCAGCGGCTCGGTCGTTCCCGGCCGCAATCGCGGGGGTAAGCTTCTGGGATTCCCAACAGCCAATATCCAGCTGACAGACGAGCTTTGTCCCAAGACCGGGATCTATGCCGTCAGTGTAAATTGCCTGGGCAAGCGGCATCTGGGCGTCGCTAATATCGGCTACAGCCCGACCTTTGATGATCAGGAGTTCACCATTGAGGTGCACATTCTCGATTTCAAATCCGATCTGTATGGCAAGCCCATCACCATCAAATTTATTGAACGGATCCGGGATGAAATCAAGTTTGCAGGCATAGACGAGCTTTCCGATCAAATTGCCAGAGATGTGCAGACGGCCAGAAGCATTTTAAAATAAAATCGTGGAACACGATTTTATCGCTTGACCCTATGAAACAAAAACTTACCATCTCACTTATAGTCGGTATTTTACTGTCAATTGCCGGATTCTATCTCGCATTCCGGAATGTACCCGCCAAAGAAATCATCCAGTATTTTGCCCGGATAAACTATTTTTGGATACTGCCGTCTTTTGGACTCATTCTTTTCAGTTTTGTTCTGCGGGTTCTCCGCTGGCAAATAATCCTGGCGCCTACCAAAAAAATTGACTTTTGGGCCGGTTTCCATCCGGTGATGATTGCTTTTGCCGTAAATTGTATTCTTCCAGGACGTGTGGGTGAACTGGCGCGGCCGGCTATATTAATGCAACAGGAGAAGGTTCGTTTTTCAACCGGATTGGCAACCATTGCCATGGAGAGGGCTTTTGACATCAGTTTGATCATCAGTCTTTTTTTGATCAGCTATCCCTGGATTGAGCTCGATGCCGATAGGACCATGCAGGTGGGCAACACAATTTTGAACCAGCAACTCCTGGAAACCATAGTTCGGGGGATGTTCCAGCTTGGCATTGCACTGATCGCGGGAATGCTTCTGGTGAGCTTTACCTGGAGCCGCACGCGCATAATCCGATTAATCCTAAGATGCCCCAACCTGCTTTTTTTTCTCAGTGATCGCCTGCGTGAAAAGACCCGCCATAATCTTTGTAATCCCCTGGTTCGTTTGCTGGAAAATTTTGCGTCGGGATTTGCCACAATTCAGTCGCCTGCACGAATCTTGCTCTGTCTGCTGCTATCGATTCTGATCTGGTTTACAGCGGCTTTGTCATATTATGTATTCTCCCTAGGCTGTCCCGGGATTGCCATATCGTTTCCGGAAATGGTGGCTGTCATGGTCATTATTTGCATCTTCATTGCCCTGCCTTCGGTTCCCGGCTACTGGGGAATATGGGAAGCCGGAGGAATTTTAGCTATGATGGCTTTTGGCGTGTCTCACACAGACGCTGCCGGGTTTACTTTGGCAAACCACGCCCTCCAAGTCCTTCCGGTTATACTGCTTGGTTTCATTTCAGCCTTTATTACCGGGATTAATCTGTTGCAAACGCCGACAACTACCGAATAATCTTTTGCACATCTTCTCAGGCCATTGCAAATCCTATCTAAATGACTATTATATTTTAGTTTTAAGTGTTAGGCTTCAGGTTGTTAGAAATACCGGGTTGTTGAATTATTAGACAATTAGCGGCTACCAGCCTAATAGTCTGATCCTCCTTGGATCCTTGACCGACTGAACCTGTTGGTATAATTATAAACCACCGGCAAAAACAGTAGCATACATAAAAGGCAAAAAAATCGTAAAGTTGGATTTCCATGGCTATACTTGATATTGTAACATTTCCGGATAAATTCTTAAAAGAACCGACGAAGCCGGTTGATAATATTGACGGTGCCCTGCAAGACATTATTCAAAATATGGGCGAAACCATGTATCAGGCGCCTGGAATCGGGCTGGCGGCCATCCAGGTCGGCATCGACAAGAGCATGCTGATTTATGATATCTCGCCGGCAGAGGAAGGCCGCTCTTTGAACGTGCTGATAAACCCGCGCATTGTGGAAAGCGAGGGAGAAGTCTTGTCGGAGAATGAGGGCTGTCTGAGTGTCCCGGATTACCGATCGGATGTGAAACGCTTTACCTCCATTTTAGTGGAAGCCGTTGATCGGGAAGGCAATCCCCTGCGTTTCGAAGCCCATGATTTTTTGTCTATTGTGCTGCAGCATGAAATCGACCATCTAAACGGTAAACTGTTCATCGACCGGATCAGTCCTCTCAAACGGCAGCTCTACGCCAGGCGGGTTAAGAAGCAGCTCAAACGCAATGCCTGATTCAGCATGAAATTTAATAAGATTAATTTGATTCCTTCTGTGTTTTAAGGCTTCGACGAAAAGTTCGACCGGTACTCACTTTTGGAACACAGTCATGTCACAGCAAGGAATTCAAATTTAAGGAGCAAATCATCGAAGCAACCGCGCTTAAAATCGTATTCATGGGAACACCTGACTTTGCCGTCCCTTCTTTGCAAGCTCTGCATGAAAGCCGTCATCGAGTCGTAATGGTGGTCACCCAACCGGATCGACCCCGAGGCCGCGGACGCAAAATTATGCCCTCGCCGGTTAAAGAAGCCGCTGTTCGTTTTGGCTATGAACTGCTGCAGCCTGAAAAGGTCCGCACGCCGGCGGTCCATGACGTCATTATCGATTTAAAGCCCGATTTGTTAGTGGTTGTCGCCTTTGGGCAAATTTTACCGCTTAGTTTAATAAAGATACCGCGTTATCAGGCTGTCAATGTGCATGCCTCTCTGTTGCCCCGTTATCGCGGTGCTGCCCCGATTCAATGGGCCCTTATCAAGGGAGAAGCCGAAACCGGTGTTACCACCATGGCCATGGATGCGGGCATGGATACCGGCGACATCCTCCTTGCCACTCCGGTGCCCATAGATCCAAAAGATACCGCTGCAACCTTGCATGACACTTTAGCCAAGGAAGGCGCGAACCTGCTGCTGGAAACAATTGAAAACCTTCTCATGGGAAAAATTGATCCCAAGTCTCAAGATCCCGCGCTTGCCTCGAATGCCCCCCTCCTCAAAAAAGGAGACGGACGCATCAATTGGGAATTGCCGGCCAGGGATATTGAAAATTTTATCCGCGGCGTCACCCCCTGGCCCGGTGCCTTCACCTATTGTGATGACCGCCGGCTCAAAATATACAGGTCCAAACATTTGGTCAAAAACACTCAGGAAGCCCCCGGTACCGTATTGATGTCTTTTCCGGATGAATTACTGGTGGCCACTGGCGAGGGCGCTCTCTTGATCGAAGAATTACAAGGGGCCTCCGGTAAATGTATGGCCACAAGAGATTATTTGTGCGGATGCAGCATGGAGCCCGGTACGGTCCTAACATGAAAAAAATTAGAGATAAAGCCCGTCATACCGCTATGCAAATCCTGAACAAACGAGATGTTCAGGAAGTGCCTGTCGATGGTATTATTGAATCGGCCTTTAGTTCCGCAAACCGGTCCAAGCAGGATAAGGCTTTCATTCACAATTTGGTGTACGGTGTCTTGCGATGGCGCGGTCGGTTAGATTGGATTATCAAGCATTTCTCACATATTAAAATCGAGAAAATCGATCCGAAAATTCTGAATATCCTGCGGCTGGGTCTGTTTCAAATTCTACATCTTACCCGCGTTCCGGTTTCCGCTGCCGTGAATACATCTGTGGAGTTGGCTAAATCGGTCGCTGATGTCCGAACGGTCCGTTTTGTTAATGCGATATTGCGCAAAGCCAGTGTCGGCGTGGGTGAAGTGGTTTTCCCTGATTTTGAGAAAAATCCAGTAGAAGCCATCGCCGCCACCTATGCCTTTCCAAAATGGCTGGTTGATCGTTGGCTAGAGCGCTACAGTGCATCAGAAACCATCGCCCTTTGTGAAGCAGCCAATGTAATTCCCCCCATAACGGTGCGAACCAATTTGCTTAAAACCGACCGTGAGCGTCTGATTGCTCTGCTTCGACAGGAAGCTGCAAGTGTTGAGGCCACAACGTATTCAGACCTGGGCGTATCCTTTTTCCGACCCAAACTTCCGGTTTCGAAATTGCCCTCCTATCAAAAAGGATGGTTTCAAGTTCAAGATGAAGCCGCGCAATTGATCTCCCAATTTTTCAATCCGCAGCCCCGGGAAAACATTTTGGACGCCTGTGCCGGTTTGGGCGGAAAAACCGGCCATATCGCTCAACTCATGTCAAACCAGGGGCGGATTATCGCCATGGACAATCATAAACCGAGACTGGCCCAACTACGAGCTGAAATGATGCATCTGGGTATGACCATTGTGACCACGAATTTCCATGACCTGAACCAACCATTTGAACACACGCCCCGCAGAAAGTTTGATCGCATCCTGCTTGATGCACCTTGCTCAGGTTTGGGCGTAATCCGCCGAAACCCGGATGCCAAATGGATTCCCGCTAAAAAAGATCTGCAGGTTTTTCACCAGCGTCAAACCGCCTTTTTAAATATCCTGGCGCCCCAAGTGAAAATCGGCGGAATACTACAGTACGTTGTATGCAGTTTGGAACCTGAAGAAAATGAACATGTCGTGGCTGCCTTCCGGGAATCCTGTCCGAATTTCAGGGTTGAAAAATCCCCTGATATTCCGCCGGATCTGCTGTCCTTTGTTGATGCGGATGGCTATTTCAGAACCTATCCGCACACCGGCAATATGGATGGTTTTTTCGCCGTACGCTTCAGACGGACATCATGATTAAGCGATTTGCCAAAATCGGTTTTTTATTCGTCGCCTTCTTAATCGTCACGGGCGCCAGCGCTTATTTTACCTTGACCTTTATTATCAAAGGCGAAGACACGGTGGTTGTGCCGGACCTATTGGGAAAAGATGTTGTTTATTCCCTGGAATTGCTAACCGATCTGGGCCTAAACACCAAAATCGGGGGATCTGAATATAATGACAGCCACCCTAAAAACCATGTTATACTGCAAGATCCAAACCCGGGTGTTGAAATAAAGAAAGGCCGGGATATTAGAATTCTGCTTTCCAAGGGACCAAGAGTCATTACCATGCCCAACGTCGTCGGACTCCCTTTACGCCAGGCGCACTTGGTGGTTGAGGAAAGCGGTTTATGTCTCGGAAATGAAACCTTTGTGTTTGCGGGTGAACTATTTAATAAAGATATCGTTCTGTCTCAGAATCCTAATTACGGGAACCTGGTAGCGCGTGACCGCTGTGCAAATCTGCTGGTTAGCCGGGGACCGCGAAGCCGCGCTTATCAGATGCTGGATCTGAAAGGATTATCGGTGGATGAAGCGGTTGTGCTGATTGAACGCAGTCATTTGCAGGTCGGTCGTTTCAGTTATTCCTACCAGCCGGGACAATCCGACAATATTATTGTGGGACAATATCCCAAAACCGGATATCGTATTCTAGAAAGATCGGCCGTTGATCTGGTGGTAAATCGTAAGCCCGGATCGCGCCAAACAGTCGGCAGTGATCCAGGTTTGCTTTCCGGTTTCTTTCAATATAAATTAGATGCCGGTTTCCTGAAAAAACATATTCAAATCCGACTCGATAGCATGGGTGTGTCCAGCGAATTATATGACAATTTCATGAGCCCTGGTGAAGAACTCTGGTTGCTCCTGCCCACTACGAGTACGGCAACTCTGTTTCTTTATGAAGATGGGGAGCTTATCAAGACACAAGTCATCAACGCCCCCTGAACTTCAGGCTGTAGGCTGTAGACTGTTAGGCTATTAGGCGGTACACCGGTGTTTAGGCATTTAGACTGATAGACTTTTAGGTCGCTACGAGCATATAGCCAAGAGCTTTTCATCACGCTAAATGCCTCACGGCCTAAACCTCTAAAAGGCTAAAAAACAGTCTTCAGCCTGTGAGGTTTTAGTAGAACAGTTCGTTTAAGAGGAAATCAGGTTAATAAGAGCGAGAAAGGTATTCCTGCTTGAAAATTTCCTCCAAAATCGATACATCGCTGTCAAACTAATTTCAGTGCAAAGGAAATCAATCGTGAAACTGATAGCGCCATCTATTTTATCGGCAGATTTTGCAAGACTGGGCGAGGAAATAAAAGCCGTAGAGGCCGCCGGGGCCGACTGGATTCATATCGATGTCATGGACGGTCATTTTGTACCCAATATCACCATCGGTCCTTTGGTGGTGGAAGCCGCCCGCAAGGTAACCGATCTCCCCCTGGATGTCCACCTGATGATCGAAAAGCCGGAAAGATATATCCAGGACTTTGTAGACGCCGGGTCTGATTTGATATCTGTTCAGGTAGAAACCTGTGTGCATTTGAATCGAACCATACAGGTGATCACGGAAGCCGGCGCCAAGCCCGGCCTGGTCTTAAACCCCGCCACCCCGCTCTCCACCTTGAAATGGGAGCTGCCCCATGTCTACCATGTCATGCTCATGAGCGTTAATCCCGGCTTTGGTGGCCAAAAGTTCATTGCCAGCACCCTTGAAAAGATCCGGGATCTCAAACAGCTTATTGAAGATCAAAAGCTTGACACCCTGATTGAAATAGATGGTGGTGTAAACCTGAACACCATCGCCGATATTTCAGCTGCCGGCGCCGATATTTTTGTGGCCGGCTCAGCCATTTTCAAAAGCCCCGATTATGCCGAGACCATTGCCCAATTTAAAGAGATTATTTCATAATAGCTTCCAAGACAAGTTAGACCGTTACAACGTGCACATGCCCTGCAGTGAATCGATTGAAGGCCTCGAGTGAGCGTTCAAGTTCGACAGGCATATCTGACTTAGCCGAACCTCTCGTCTACAGGTCCTGCGCCACGTTCTCCTCAATCAAACCTGATCGGGATCCATATTAGATCGAATCACTACTCCTGGAAATTACCTGAACGAATTGACGGTCGATTCCGATACCGATTTCCTGACCGCAAAAGGTTATAAATCGGATTATTTTAGCCATAGCTGCCGTAATTAGCTATTCACACCCGACCGCCTCAACCCTTCTTATGCTTTTTTAAGAGCCACAAGTATTTACACTGCTAACCCCCTTGTGATATAGTATCAGATTGCATAATGATTGAATCTCACTGGTAATCTGCATTTCGCACAAATCTTGGAGTGAGAATATGAGTTCGGCAACAGGGTTCGATCCATCGGGCTCTTCCCCAGAGGGCAGCAGCCCTTATACCTATGTATCAACCCGAGACGATTCTCAGGAAAATCGGCTTGTCAAGCATCTCAAGGAAATCACCCGTATCGGTACGGCCCTGTCGGTTGAAAAAAATATCCACAAGCTTCTGGAAATGATCGTCGACGAGGCCCGCAGTCTGACCAATGCCGATGCCGGAACCCTTTACATCCTCGATAAAGAGAACAACTGCCTTCATTTTCAAATTCTTCAGAGCGACAGCATGAATGTGCGACTTGGCGGAACCAGTGGTAAGAAAGTGGACCTTCCCAGTGTACCCTTGACCGACGAGCAGGGCAATCCCAATCACACCAATGTCTGCTCGCATGTTGCCTTGACCGGTGAAACACTAAACATTCCAGATGTTTATGATGCAGACGGTTTCGATTTCTCCGGACCGCGAGAGTACGACAAGACCACCGGGTACCGATCCAAATCCATGCTGGTAATAGCCCTCCAAAATCACGAGAATGAGATCATCGGCGTGCTGCAGCTCCTAAACGCCCAGGAACAGGAAAGCAGACAAGTCATATCTTTTTCTCCCGATGATATCGAGCTGGTTGTAAGCTTGGCGTCCCAGGCGGCGGTGGCGCTCACCAATTCTCAGCTGATTCAGAACCTGACCGACCTTTTTTACGCCTTTATCAAAAGTATTGCCACGGCCATGGATGAAAAATCGCCTTTTACCGGCGGCCATATCAATCGTGTGGTTGACTTGACCATGATGATTGCGCAATTGATCAACGATACAAACCAGTCGCCTTTTGAAAATATTCATTTCAATGAAGATGAAATGGAAGAACTAAGGCTGGCGTCTTGGATGCATGATATCGGTAAAATCACGACCCCGGAAATCATCGTTGACAAAGCCACTAAGCTGCATGCCTTTGTAGACCGAATTGAATTTATCGAAACCCGGTTTGAGCTGATTGCCGCCACCCTTGAAAACGACTTCCTAAAACGCAAACTGGAATTGGCAGGTACGGATAAATGGAATTCCGAAGCGGGCACGAAGCTTGATCGGGAAAAAACGCAACAGCTGGAACTGTTGTCCCAGGACTTCGACTTTCTAAGGAGTGTTAATCAAGGTAATGAATTCCTGGACGATGAACGGTATCAAAAACTCAACGAAATTGCAGCCAAGACCTATCAATACAATGGCGGCCAACGGCCGTACCTCAATGCCGACGAGCTCAAGAACTTACGTATCCGTAAAGGCACCCTCACGCGGGAAGAACGCGGAATCATCGAAGATCATGCCGAAGTGACCTTTAAAATGCTCAATGAACTGCCTTTTCCCAAAATGTATGAGATGGTGCCTGAATACGCTGCCGGGCATCATGAAAAATTGGATGGGTCCGGCTACCCCCGGAAACTGCGTGAAGAGCAATTGCCCTTGCAATCGCGTATCATGGCAGTGGCTGATATCTTTGAGGCCCTGACAGCCAAAGACCGGCCCTATAAAAAGCCCATGAAACTCACCCAGGCCATAAAAATACTGTCAGTGCTTAAAGAAGAACGGCATATAGATCCCCATTTACATGACCTGGTGGTCGAAAGCGACCTGTTGAAGCAATACGCCCGAACCCACATGCATCCAGATCAGATTGATACCTGAATCCTGCATAAAATTTGATGAACTTTTATCGATATGGCAATACCAAAAGATATAGAAGCATTAACAACTTATACTCGGTCAACCGATTAGGTTATGTGGATGAGTATTTCTTCTTTTATATTCTTCAAATTTCACCCGGAAGGCGGGCCGGAGGCTTCCATATGCTGCGTTGCCAAGAGTTCGAATCCGACTTCGCTCTTCGAGCTACGACGGGACAGGGTGAAAAACTACGTCACGACTTTGGTTGCGACTTGTCGGGGCGGCTAAGGCGAAGTCATCCCCTCGGACGTCTTGCCTATGAAAGCCTCTGACCCGCGCAAAATCCAGGCTATTGATGCTCACCGAACTTTTTGTCCAACACTGCCAGCAAACTAGCTTAAAACCTAACGATCACAAAAGGAGCTTAATAAACATGGGTACTGACAACGTTATCTTTTTAGAAAACCTGGAATGGTTTGATGACACCGGAAAACAGCTGGTCCACCGTATTCCCGAGAAAGGCTCCGGTGAAATTAAATACGGTGCCCAATTGACCATACGGGAAAGCCAGGCGGGTGTCTTTTTTTACAAGGGCAAAGCCATTGAGGCTTTCGGCGCCGGGCGTCATACCCTCAAAACCGGCAATATTCCTATTTTAACTAAAATTGCCAGCATCCCCTGGGCCATGAACAGCCCTTTGCGTGCTGAAGTATATTTTATTAATCTCAAGATTTTCACCAATCTAAAGTGGGGCACCCGTGATCCCGTAGCGTTCAAGGACAGTGAGTTGGGTTTGATCCGCCTGCGGGCTTTCGGCATATTCAATTTACAGGTTGTCCAGCCGGTTTTGTTTGTCAACAGCATGGTGGGCACCCAGGGTATTTATACCACCGAGGAAGTTGAGGAATATCTCAACCGCGTGATTGTATCCCGGTTTAACGACTACATGGGCGAGACCATCGACTCTATTTTAAACCTGCCGGCTAAATATGACGAACTTTCCGAAGGCTTGGCCAAACGTTTGCAAGAAGATTTCAGCCATTTTGGTCTGGCCTTAACCCACCTGTATCTGAATTCGATTACGCCCCCGCCGGAGGTCCAGGAAGCCATAGACGATCGCAGTCGTATGGGTGTTTTTGATGATATGAACAAGCTCATGCAAATGAAGGCAGCCATGGCCATGGAAAAAGCCTCCGAGGCGGAATCCTCGGGTGCGGGCACGGGCATGGGTACCAGTATGGGCCTCATGATGCCGGCCATGTTCGCACGATATTTCAGTGGGGACGGCAAGACGCCCCCGCAGGCGGCCACGGATGCGACCGAATGTCCGGAGTGTCATAATGAAATTCCGGCGGATGCCAAATTCTGTTTATACTGTGGCCACCAGCAACTGGTCATCCGGCAATGTACCAACTGCAGCAAGAATCTGACAGCCAACGCCAAATTCTGTTCACGCTGCGGCCATCCAGCCGAGGAAAAACCGGAACCCAGATTTTGCGGCCAGTGCGGCGGCGAAAACCTGGCGGATGCGAAGTTCTGCAGCAGTTGCGGCGAAAAGCTGGCATAACGCCTGCGGTTGGCATTTACTCCGTGCGTTATTTATCCCGCGGACGATATTTGTGCTTCACGCGTCATTTGTGGTCAATAACCCTTCGGGCGTCACTTGTCCTGCGGACGACATTAGCGCTGCGCGCGTCATTTATTGTGGGCCTTTTGCCATCAGCTGCAATAAATAACGCGAAGCAAATGACATTCAATGACAGCGAAGCGTAATGACATGGGGTGTGTGTTGATTGATGCACTTACAATGTGAAGTATAATCAATTTTCCTTGAGCAGGTCATAATAAGTAGGAGAACGCCATTCAATTCCAGATCGACTACCAATGCCCCCAATGCGGAGCACCGGCCGTATTAGAAGAGACGGATCGGCTCTTTACCTGCGAATTCTGTCGCGTGAAGTCCTATCTTCAAACCAAACGCTTCTTCCGATATGAGTTGCCGGATAAAATTCCGGCCCACCAGCAACTGGTCTTTTTGCCGTACTGGCGCTTCAAGGGCATGTTGTTCTCGTGTATGCCCAGAAAAATCCAGCATAAGTTTGTGGATGTCAGTTTGCAGGCCATCCAATCCCATTTTTTTCCCAATACCCTCGGTTTTCGCAGCCAAGTACTCAAGCTGAAATTTTCGAGGCAGGCACCGCCCGCACGCTACCTTCAACATAACCTGCCTCTCAAGACCGTCAGGCAGAAACTGCGTGAACGCTATAAACCCAGGGATTCCCGAATCTTGCTCCATCAGGCTTTCATCGGCGATACCGTCAGTATGATTTACGCGCCCTTTTATGTGGATAAATATTTATATGACGGGGTCCTCAATGAACCCATCAGACCGGAACTGTCCAACGATTTTAATATATATAGTTATCCCGAGGCCAAGGCGGACGGTGGCATCCATTTTCTGGCCACCCTTTGCCCATATTGCGGCTGGGATTTAGAAGGACAGCGTGATTCCCTGGTATTACATTGCACCAATTGTGCTTCGGTCTATCAGCCAGATGATCGCGGATTTTCAAAATTGAGTGCTACATACATGCCTGGCCCCGGCGAACCGCAGGTCTATATGCCTTTTTGGCGATTCAAGGCTGATATATCCGCTTTGCAGCTGGCTACCTATACCGACCTGGTACGCGAAGCCAATCTTCCCAAAATCGTACCGCCCGGATTTGCAGATGTGCCTTTTCACTTTTGGAGTCCGGCATTTAAAATCAGGCCCCAATTTCTGTTGAGGCTTTCCCAAAACATCACCGTCTCACAACCCTCAGGCCCATTTCAAACCGGCATTCCCAAAGGCAATTTGCATCAGGTTAACCTACCCCTGACCGAAGGAATTGAGAGCCTGAAATTAGTTCTGGCCGGTATCATCAAACCGAGAAGTAAGATAGAAAGTATCCTGGCGGAAATCCAAATCAAACCCAGAAGCTATATTTTGGTCTACCTGCCGTTTGTGGAAAAACATCATGATCTGGTGCAACCAGATCTGGGTATTGCCATAAATAAAAATATGTTGGCACATGCCAAAAACCTTTGACCTGCAATTCTCATGAGAAATGCAGGTCAGACTACAGGTGTTTAGGCTGAAGACTGTTAGGCATCTAAGGGTGATAGAGCTGACGGCTTAATTAATCAACCGACGGATATGGCGGGATTCGAAATCGCTATCGGTATCGGTACCGGTATCGAAATTACACCGCAGGCCCTCTGCCGTGTATCGTTTTTCGATTCCGAATCCGATATCGATAACGCCGGAACATGCATTTCCGGGAAGCCTTTCCCATAACTTGAATATTACTAAAACGTCCCTATTATACGGTAGTTACTCAAGTTAGGAAATTGAAAGGATATATAATTCATGACAGATAACATGTCCAATTCGATACTTAGCCGATCGGTTGTCAAAAAGACGCTTCAGCGGGTTTTGGCTTTGGCGGCCATCATCATACTGGTATACGGATCGACCGCAGCGATTTATGCCACCAAAACCCTGTATAAGGTAAAAATCAACTATGCCGTTGTTCTGGAGAGGCTCAATGGCGTACGCGAAGCGGTCACAACCGTGGGCTGGCACCTGCGACTCCCCCTTTTTACACGCATCGAACAGGAAGTCGCTCTGATGAACCAGACCCTCTATCTGGGCGGCAATGACGCCCCCATGCGGATCATTTCCAAAGAAAATGTAGTGCTGTGGGCCTCGTCCCTCATGACCTATAGAATACGCGACCTGCGTACCTGGGCCATTGAAAATCTGGAACCGATGACCCTGCTCCAGGGTGATTATGACGGAATTGTCAAAGATATTCTGCAGTCCCAGAAGGTCGACAATCTGATCAGTAACCGTGAAAGTATTAAGGAAGATATCTTCAAAGCCCTCAAGTCAAGACCCATCAATGTCGGCGGCCCTACCCTGGAACAAAAATACGGCATCGAAGTCATCAGCTTTGTTCTTAAGGAGACCCGGTTCGGCGATAAGCTGGCTGAAGCCACCGAAGAAAAGAAACGGCGGGAACTGATCGCCGAGGCTGAAAATTATGCAGCCGACCAGGAAGCCAGCCGGATTCGCAAACTTTATGCCGCTTATTTAGACGGTATCCAATCATTGCAGCAAGCGTTAGGTCGCCCGGATGGCTCCACCGACATCGCCCTGCTGGAATTCTTAGCTCAACAAAAATGGGCCACGGCCTATGAAAAAAATCAAGAGGGTCAGCATACGGTCGTCATCCAGAATACCAAGGGAGCACCCAATTTGACGCTGCCGCCTATGACCAAGCAGGAACCGATCGAATCGGATAGTGTGACTAACCCCAATGGGTCAGGGAGACCGTAATGGCCGGACGATTGACCAAAGAATCCACCTATGTCCGTCTGCCGGAAAAGCGTATCCGGGAGATAGAGGAATTGGTTGCGGCATGGCCCTATGAAACCAAGGCCTTTATGCAGGCCCGGCTGAACCAGTACCGCCCGCCATCAAAGCTATCCAAAATTTTCGGCAGGATCATATCCGGGTTATTCATGAATTTACCGAGCAATCGGTTTAATATTCTAAAGGATCCCGACATATTAACGGACTGGCAAAAACGCTTCAGCCTATCAGGCCAGACCAATCCGCAGGAAGCCTGGAACAAAATCCTGCAACAAGAGTTATCTGCTAATGATTTCATATATTTGTCCGCCCTGTTGGAAAAAGCCCTCACCGATGTGCACGTGCCGGTGGAATTGGCGGATCTCTTCAACAAAATTTACCGAGCCCATTTACGACGAGAATTCTTAACCGACATGTCTGTTCCCAGGGCGCCGCTGCTTCTGTTTGTGGGGCCCTCCGGTAGTGGCAAGACATCCACCGTTACAGAGGCCGTTGAAAAGGTTATTTTCGCCAATGAGATTCTACCTGAGGTGGATCTTAATCGGAAAAAGGAAACACGCCTGTCATCGGAGCCTTTTTGGAAGCGCCTTGAGGAAGTCGACCCTGATCTGCATGCTGAAATCGAACGACTCAAAAAGGTACGTTTTTACAAGCGTTTGTCTAAAATGCCCCTGATTAATCGCATTTTCAAAAAAAGGATTGGCCGTTTTTTATCGGAACTCGCAGAACAGGGAATCTTGGTAGATTACCAGGTGGTTACACCTAATGATTTTCAAACCTCATTGGCTGGTGAGCCCGGGAACTATTTTAAACGCGCCCTGGGGGACCCCAAAAAGACAAGTATTCGTCATATTGAAGAAGCCCATAGTGCCTTTGGGAAGGCTGAAGGCAACGGCAGTGGGGTGGAAAGACAGCAGCGCACCCTCGTGGACACCTCCAACATCATAATCGATGAAATTGCCAGCGGCAGACGCGATTGCCTGCTCATAGCCACCACGGATCAGCCCGAACGGTTTGACCCCGCCATTTACCGACGGTTCCTGGAGAAGGGCCGCATTATCGATCTGAACGAATTTTGGAAAAACGCCGATAATCTCAAAGAAGTCGTGCGACTGGAACTCCAGCGCAGCGACATCAGAATCGGCTCAGCCACGCAATCCTGCCAGTCAGGTGGACTGGCTTGTATATCAGATGCGGATTTGATGGAAACAGTCCATAAGATCTATCATGTTTTTGATGAACGTTCCCTTAAGATTACGCCGGCTTATGTGCGTAAATTGATCCATTCCATCATTGAAATCAAACAGAATTTTACCATAGCTTATCTGGACGATCCTTTGTTGATCCGCCATGCGTTTGAAATGGTGGCCAAAAACTCGTACGGAGACTTATTTGGCAAAGTAGTCGACCGCATGGACCGACACGTCCGTTGGGAAGCTTATGTGGGTGAGGTTAAAAACACCTTCTCTGAAATGGCCAACAACTGCCTTTTCTATGGTGTTAGCGACGAAAAGGGTGTAGTGCTAAACGGCCCGCCCGGCGGCGGCAAAACTTTTCTGGTGCGGACTTGGTTGAGCGAAAACAAGGATGTACACGACATTACCACCAGTCCCAGTATGTTGCAGGATCCCATGAATCCTGTGGATGGGACTGTTAATAACCTTGAAAAGGTATATGATATCGCCAAAATGATCGCGCCCGCCATCATCTTTTTTGATGAAGGCGACGCCCTGGCACCCAAACGCAGTCCCTCCGGTGGTTCGCCCGCGGATAAACTAACCAATAAACTTCTCAGTCTCATCGATGGCGAAATACCCTTGAATCGCGTGTTCACGGCCTTGACCACCAACCGCCTCGACATTCTGGATCCGGCCTTGATTCGATCCAAACGGCTCAAGGTTCTGGAAATCTCCGGGCATCTGCACAAGGAAGATATCAGTGGTATTGTATCCCAACACCTTGAGGGAATTCCGGCGTCTCCCAGCTTGAATGCTGAAAATGTAATCAAATCGGCCAGCGGGATCTGCAACACGCCGGCGGATTTTGCGGCCTTTATTGAAAAGGCCCTATCCCTGCGAAATACCGAATTTGAAGTAATCCAGCGATTACGCTCGTTGACTTCCGCCGAAGGAGATACCAAAAAAAAATTTGTCAAATTTAATTGGAAAACCATTATCGGTATCCTGGATGCACTGGCTGTACCCAAACAGATCCGCAAAACCGTTAAATCTCAACCCGACGGTTTCATGAATTATTATGATGAAATGTTAGGCCATATGGCCGCCATCGAATCTTCCGATGATTACCCTTTGATGCCATCGCATCTCAGTGCCACCCGCATCGAAATATCAAACAGCCCGGTAAAAAAAGGTAAAGTCCAGTTGGATCAATTCCTGGAGGCCGAACTGAGCCAGGAACCCCAGGTCGGCTTCATCATCGGTGTCGGCGCCAATGACTTAACAGGTGTACTGCTGCCCATTGCCACCAGCCTCACCTATAATCTCGGTCCTGAGAAGGTCATCGTGACCGGTGCGGTTTCATCGTCTGCCCCGGCAGCTGCGGAGCTCGATATGGCTGTGCGCATGACGCAGCAGTCTGCCCACGAGGCTTTTACCCTGGTCAAAAACTATATTCAGGAGTTAACCCCCAAAATAAGCGTGAGTCGGTTGTTTGGCGAGTTTTTAGAGCGCTACACCGTCCACCATCAGCTTTTGTCGGCTTCCTATAATGTGGGGGGACCCTCGGCCGGCTACGCCTTGGCCATCAATACGCTATCGGCATTGCTGCGGATACCGGTCTATAACGACTTCGGGATTACCGGTGCGCCCTGGACCAAGGGTGTTAAAAAAGGGGAAGTGGGCGGATCCGTCATCATTGGAGGCCACAAGAAAAAGGCCCAGAAAGTATTACAGCATCTAACCCGCATGTATATGCCGCTCCAGAACTATATGGATCTTGAACCCGAATTCCTGGAAATGTATTGGACCGACGGCAAAGACATTCTGGGGGTCACTCATTTCGGCGATCTGGTGCCCGAGGTCTTGTGTATGTGTCCGGAATATGAAAGCAATCTGCAGGAACTGACCGCCCTGCGCATCGATTATAAACGTAACAAGGCCGCCGGTATCGAGATCCAGCCCCAGATCAAGGAGACCATCCTGCGGCATAAAGATATTCTCAAGTCACAGATTGAAAACGAAATCATCGATCGGCTTGAGGCCATTCGCAAATATCTGCGCAGCCCCATGCGCGACCCGCATATGGCCCTGGAAGAAATATTCAAGGAGCGCAAATCAAAACTGCCCAGCATTCTGGAAACCTTCAAGGAAATGCTCAAGAAAAAAACCGGCAATGGATTCAAATCCCGGCGCTAGCTTAAACACCCAAAACTGTTTCCCGACAAATGTGGTCCACCACCGTATGCAACGCTTCCTGATCGTCCGCCCCGTCTTCCTTGGCCTGATTATATGCAGCCAGCTGCCGGTCAGCGCTGGTGCCGTTTTCCAGAATGGATTGCAGGTAGACCACATCTTCGGTGCTGCCCAATTCCTCAGCATTTTCCAGGTCTTTCTCCATGCCGCCAATCATAAGCTCCCGAGCCGGAACGAGTTCCTTCTTTCCGAAATCGATGAGTCTGTCTTCCAAGCCATAGCGCATTGCCCGCCATTTATTTTCTACTATGTGATGCCTGCGGTATGCCCGCCAGCTCTGGTTGCGGCGGTGAAGTTTGAGGAGTCGCACGACGATTAACTGCACCATAGCCACCACACAGACGGCCTCGTCCACCAGCGTGCAGGCGTCTGGAATCCGCACCTCCAGCGTTTCGAATTTGGGGTTGAAGCGAAGGTCCCACCAGATCATCGTCGCGTCCGGGTGACCGTTGGTATCGACTAAGATGCCCGCTTGACCCAGGAGGTTGACAAAAGCCTGATATTCATTGAAGGAATGGAATGAACCGGGAATTCCGGTACGGGGCACCATTTCTAAGATCACATTGCGATAGGATTTGAGCCCTGTATTACGACCTTGCCAAAATGGGCTGGAAGTCGATACGGCCAGAATATGAGGTAGGAAATAGCGGAGCTGAGAGCCGATCTCGATCATCAGGTCCCGGTGTTCCGGATTTTTGCCAAAACCCACATGCACGTGCAGGCCGAAGGTCAACAGTTGGTTGGCCACACCGGCCATGTCTTTAAGAAAGCGCGCATAGCGCTCCCCGGCCGTAAAAGTCTGCTTGCTCCAGTCGGCAAATGGATGCGTGCCGGCAGAGGCAATGGCCATGCCGTGTTGAGCCGCCAAATCTTGTACCAGGCCCCGCATCCGGATGATCTCCGAGCGGACTTCACGCACACTGGAACAAACCAGGCTGCCGGCTTCTATCTGACTCTGCATTAACTCCGGTCTTACTGAGCCGTTGGGGATGACATGGCCGCCTTCCTCCAAGAATTGCCGAACATATGAGTCCAGATCCCTTGTTTCAGGATTTATTATTTGATATTCCTCTTCGACACCAAGCGTAAGATCAACGCCCTCGATTATCATGGCTTTTACCTCGCCCATAAGGTTCTTTTATATCTATAGCCCTTATAAACGATTGTGCCCGGATGTTGAATACTTTTTTCTGTTATGCAGTCTCGTATTGCGTCAATTCCTAAGGACGCAGCCCTAGTGATCTACTGTAAGTTCTTGATACGCTGTCATTAGACGCCTCTGGGAGCGCCTGCAGAATGGCCGGTTCAGGCATCGATAATGGCCAGGGCATCCTCACGATACGAATTCATAATATAGGGGATTTTCGTAACGCTGGCAGCCTCTTCGGTCAGGCTGGCCAGATCGTCACGCGTAATCAGATGGGTACGCCATTTTCTGGATCCGGCCATTAGCTGCTGCAGGCCCACCCGCAATTTCTCCGAGGCACTGTAGATGCCGATGGCGCCCAGGGGCATCTCATCCATTTCCTTCCCATATGTTTTCTTTAATTTGCGGTAGTTGACAAATATTTCCTCTTTGGTGGTACCATACTTCGAAACAGTTGGCGGCAAGCCCCCATCCTTACCCTTGAGCCAAAGACCGATATTTTTACCAACCATGCCGGGTATCATCAGGGCGCGTCCCATGCAGACCGCTTTGCAATAAGGGGCCCCCAGCGCCAGGGCCTTGAATATGTGGTCCTCTGAGCTGAATCCGCCCGCAAAGGCGATATCCGGCACAAAGGCACCCTTGGCGGCCAGCCGCAAACAAAGCTCATAGGCCATTGAATGCAGGTAGATGGACGGTACACCCCATTCCGACATCATCCGCCAGGGGCTCATGCCGGTGCCGCCCGGAGCGCCATCGATGGTTAACAGGTCTATCTTGGCATCGGAGGACCAGCGGATAGCCATGGCCAGCTCACGCATGGGGTATGCACCGGTTTTAAGGGTAACCCGTTTGGCACCTAATTTGCGGACCCGATCGACTTCCCTCATAAAGTCGTCCTGATCCAGGAACCCGACGCGTGAATGCCGTTCAAATTCTTTGATGGAACCGTCCTTGAAGGCCTTCTGGTTGTGGGCGTTGGATGGATCCGGAGTAACAATATAGCCGCGTTTCTGCAATTCCTTGGCTCGCTTCAATGAGTCGACTTTGATTTCGCCGCCGATACACTTAGCCCCCTGCCCCCATTTCAATTCAATAGTCTCGACACCCAGTTTATCGATTACGTATTCAGCCACACCCAGGCGGGTGTCCTCGACATTCATTTGCACCATGATATCGCCGTAACCCTGTTGGTAGCGCCGATAGGATTCCACCCGACGGCGCATATCCGGGGCCTCGGTAACCTTGCCGTTTTTATCGATCTCCAGCTTGGGATCGATGCCGCAGACATTTTCACCGCAAACCAGACTGATGCCTGATATGCCAGCCCCCACCGCAAAGTGCTCCCAATTGGCCCGGGCGATTTCAGTACTACCCAGGGCTCCGGTGAACATGGGAATTTTCATTTTAATCTTCTCGGTGGCACCATACCAGGTTTCCGTACTGACCTGCGGAAAGATGGCATGATCGGGATCAGCCTCAATACCCTCGGCGCCGATGGCATAGCCGTTGATGTTGAGATGCGAGTAATCAACCGGGTAATCTTTATCAGCCCCGGCAGTGACCTTGCCGAATGGTGAGGGATACAACAGTTCACGTCCGCGAAACGTGGATTGGAACAGGTCGCAGTTGCCCTTACAGCCATCAACACAACGGGCGCAGATGCCCGATTGAGGTGCGACGCTGCGTGAGCGGTTCCTGGTTTGCAGGGCTTCGTTGGCATTGGCTTGGCAAAAATTCATGGGGTTTCCTCCTTGGGGATTATTGTCACATTGATATCAGCGCCGTTGCCATAAAAAAAACGGCGATCTTCCGGTCGGACTCTTCCGGAAATGACGCCGTTGTCAAGTAACCGGGTCTCATACGCCCTTGTATGAAACCTGGTGGACTAAAATTGTGAAGCTACTATTTAGATGGGTAGCCCTTTCTTTGTCAAGCTTTTTATCCGTCATCCTTTTTTAGGGATTGTCAAAATAACATTCCGGTTCGAGCGAAAAGAAGCCCCTATATTTGGTATTATCATAATTAGTTTAGAAGTGGTTTCAAAACCTCAGGTCACGCTCAAGTACAAGTGCGTGTGACCCACCGTCACTTATTCCTTCCGGTGTATTTACGATAAAACGCAGCATAAATGGGAGTATGTGAGTATTTTGAAAAGGACCAAAATCCCGCCATGGCGGGATAATTGGGGGTTAGATGAGTTTTGAAACCACTTCTAGTGTTGTGTCCCAGATATAAATTCTAAAACTCGTTTTACTTTAGCAAGAATT
>CAYVMI010000070.1:0-23986 GCA_964452555.1 uncultured Desulfobacterales bacterium | reverse complement strand
AAAATTATCCTGACTGTGTTTAATGAGTAGAAAAACTACTCATTAAAGCCTATGGAAAATATATTTTCGGGTCTGATTACATCAAAAACACGCATAAAGCTACTGGTTCGGCTTTTCTTCAATCCGCAGGTGCGATCGTATCTCCGGCAGCTTGCCAAGGAATTCAACCTATCCACCAATGCTGTTCGCGAAGAGCTCAACCAGCTCAAGAAGGCGGATCTGCTTAAAACCGAGAAATTCGGACGCCAGGTACATTACCGGGCCAACACCGACCATCCCCTCTTCCCGGAACTGAAATCCATGGCTGCCAAAGCTGTCGGATTTGATCGCATCATCGACAGCATTGTCAACCGACTCGGACAACTGGAGCGCGTCTACATTATTGACGACTATGCTGAGGGTAAAGACACCGGCATCGTGGATCTTGTTCTGGTGGGTAATATAGACGCCTATCATCTGAATGACCTCTGCCGAAAAACCGAAAAGTATATCAACCGCAGAATACGGACTTTGGTTTTACCCGCCGGTGAATACATGGACTTTAAAACCGAGCTCAAAAAGAGACCCCATTTCCTAATCTGGGAAGCAAAAAAACAAGACAGATGAGACCAATGAATATTTTATTTTTGCCTGCTTTGTACCCAACTGCTGAAAGCCCCGTGCATGGTATTTTCGTTAAAGATCATGCCAAGGCAGTGTCGATTTTTAACGATGTTGTGGTGGTTTACTGCGAGACGGCAGCGCGGAAACATAAATTTCGTTTCGGCAAAATTTCAGACAAAATAGAAGACGGCATTAGAACTATCCGCATAAAGCATGGCAATTATTATTTGGGTAAGCTAAGACAATTTTTGGAAATTTTGCACATCCTTTTTATGGTACGGAACCTAAAAAGAAACGGATGGAGGCCTGACATTGTTCATGGACATTTTTATCTTTCCGGATTAGCGGCCGTATTTATCGGAAAAATGTTTAAAATTCCCGTCGTCATGAGTGAGCACTGGTCAGCCTTTCCCCTGGGAACCTTGAGAAACATTAATATCCTGGAAGCCCGTTTTGTTTTAAGCCGCGCAAATATAATTCTTCCGGTTAGTGACGATTTAAGGAAATCCATACAAAGCCATGGCATAAAGAACAGGTTCAAGGTGATGCCGAATCCAATCGACACTGATTTTTTCAAGCCCACTTCAATTCCAGGCCCAATTAAAAAGAAGAAAAGAATACTAACCGTCGCCAGGCTAACACCTGTTAAGGGAATTGACTATCTGATTCGTGCCATTAAAAAACTGATAAACGAAAGGGCAGACTTCGCACTGGATATTATCGGAGACGGGCCCAATCGACGTGCATATGAAAAAATGACCAGGAATGAAGGTTTAAGTCGTGTCATAAAATTTCATGGACTAAAACCCAAATTCGAAGTTGTTCAGTTCATGGTTCAGTGTGATTTTTATGTTCAAGTTAGTTTGTATGAAACCTTTGGCGTGACGTTTATCGAAGCGATGTCCTGCGGAAAACCGGTTGTCGCCACGGATCTCCCGACCATGCGGGATAAAATCAACCCTGGCAGGGGCATTCTGGTGCCACCCCGAAATGTGGCTGCCTTGGCTGGTGCTCTGGGTGATATGCTTGATCACTGCCATGACTATTCGGCAGAAGAGATTGCCCGGTATGTACACAATAATTATAGCTATGAGACGATCGGCCTGAAACTTAACAAAATATACCATGAGGCGTTGGGTCGCGTACCCCGTCGTCATGCTTAGACCTACATTTACTCTATGGGGAAGCAGTCGCCATGAATGATATCAATTCCAGATATTATGGTCTCGTTTATGATTACCTTTGCGGTACAAGGAAATTCACGGCTGACTTGCTGGAAAATCAAAGCGTAACAGAACATGAGAAGCGCATTCAATCAATACAAATACCAAGACCTGGACCCGTCGAATCACCGTATGCTGAACTGAAGCAAAAAATAGACATGCTGTTCGCTAAGGGTTGTAGAAGCAAGCTTATTGAAAATATTATTGTGCACGGCAGCTATGGTGATTACACCGCCAATTGCTATAGTGATATCGATCTTACAATTATTTTCAAAGACAACATTTTCAGCAGCAAATCATTTCTGTTAAAAGCGCGAAAATTCGTTGTACGGGATGTCATCCCCTTGTCATTGAGTATTGATCCCTTTCAGCATCATGGGCCTTTTGTTCTTTGGCCTCGCCTGATGGCGCAATATAGGGAATCGATTCTGCCTGCAGCTGTCTACCGACATGCATGGGCTGCCGCGGAAGCCACATACACATTCTCTATTTTACAAACTGAGCCTGATGATTTAAAACTAAACCTCACGCGTAAAAAACTTTTTATGCTTGGTAGAGCGTGTATGCAAACCAAAGATCTGTATTTAATCAAACGTTTTCTGAGCAATCTGATGCTGATTCCAGCCTTCTTTCAGCTCGCCAAAGGCAGACCTTGTCATAAAGCAGTTGCATTTCAACGCTTTGAAGCCTCAGTGGGCTCATTTGAGGCGTTGGCATCTGCATCGGCTTTAAGAACGATTTGGCCGGTTTTACCCTATTACAGGACACTTTCTCGTCTACTTGCACCGATCCTGGCTCGCAAACCATTGCAAACAGGTGCTTATCTCGGTAGAGCGAGTCGCTTGTTCCGTCATCCGTTTTGCAGCGACTATATCGATGACTGCTACGCGGGACTCGCGTCTTTAAACAATGCCATATCGGGGGCAATAAAAAATGGATGAGGCTGGTAATCGGATCTACGATCATAATCCCAAACCGACTCCATTATCGCGCTATCATCGCGAGATTGAGAAATATGTCGATTATGTGTCGAGCTTTGACGATGTCCTGGCCATATATTCCATGGGATCGGTTACATGCCCCGGTATATCCGACATTGATCTGATCGTGGTAACAAAGGATATCGTCCACAATGCGCATAAATTATCGGCAGGACATAAAAGATATGATCATGAATTGTTTATCCACGATGTCATAGTGATCAGTCGGCGCAGCTTTAAGAGATTGCAATATATATTTTTTGCCAGCAACCTGAAACTGATCTGGGCTAATTCTAAAATGGAGCAATTCGTGGTTGACAATGCCCCTGAACGGGAACGGGCCCTGTCGCTCCTACTTGATTTTACCGAAGCCCGGTTGCTCGAGTACAATTCGCTTAATCAGTTACGACGAGTCAATATAAGAAAATGGTTAACCAGAATAGATTCTCTTCGGCACACAGTAAATTTGGCAGCGATTGTAATTGGGGATGGTGTCAAAGCCGACTATGCAAAGACTCTCGGCAAACTAACGGAGCTTCGCAGCTCGTGGTTAAAAAATGAACAACTCGATTTGGATCTGTTTGCGAACCTGATGCACGAAACAGCAGCGGGATTTGAATCCATGCTCAATTACCTGGCTGATATTCCCGAGTTTTCGGCATCACTCCCGCCTGATCGTCACCGCATTGTCGTACACAACAAGATGATTCGTTTTGCCAAAGGAATATCGTATCGCGCCGAAATTAAAAATATCGTGCTGCCCGCAAACAAAAAGCGCCAGTACCTGTTGGTCGAACTACCCTATTTTTATCTTATCCATCTGGCCGGATATTTTGATAAAGAATTTACAGGTTGTTATCTCAATTCTCTCGCGAGCGTGAAAGCCAACCTGCCGAACAGTTCATATGTCAGGTTTCAAGCAAAAAGACTTCGGGCAATATATGATCATTGGGCGTTTCTGAAAAAAAATAGCATTGCTTATAGCATGGCCGGATATATTTGCTTCACGCCCAGGTACAATTTGCCGCGATCAATTAAGCTTCTTGATTTCATGTCCATGAGAATGCTTGCCATGCTAAACAGCTGAAAGAAATAATATTAGAAAATGAAGCCATTGGGAAATTTCGCAAAAAATACCACGATGACCTTTTTGTCCCAGGGACTTATCCTGGTGCTTGCGCTCGGAAGTTCTATTATTATCGCCCGAACACTGGGACCAAAGGGGCAGGGAATTTATTCAATGGCGATTATGCTGCCGGCCATTTTGGTGGCCTTAATGAACATGGGTGTCGGCTCGGCATCAATCTTCTACATTGGAAAACGGCAATACACGCCAGCCATGATTCTCGGCGGCAATATATTCTTCGCCATTATACTCAGCTTGCTTATAATCGGAACAGGATATTTAATTATCAACTTTTTTGCCGAAGATTTTTTTCCCGGCATTCCAACAACGTACCTATTCCTATCGCTCGCGTTAATTCCTTTTCAGCTTTTTTTTTCTTACGGGTTAAATTTTATCGTCGGGATACAGAATATCAAAAACTATAACCTCATCAGGATCAGCAGAGCATTTTTATTTGTGCTTGTAATTATTGTCATTTACCTATCCGCGCATATGAGCGTGGCTGCTGCCATGATCGCATTATGCTTATCATTTGGCATCGCTTCCATCCCTCTGTTTCTGTATATGAAAAGAGAGGCAGACGGTGTTGGCAGATTATTCGACAAACAGCTGATATTAGATTTTTTAGTGTACGGAAGTAAAATTAATTTGGCCAATCTACTGGTTATCCTGCACAAGCGCATCGATATTTTTTTAATCAATTTTTTCTTAAATCCGGTTTCGGTAGGGTACTACACGATTGCGGCGGTGCTGTCGGAAAGGATATGGATGGTCTCCCAATCCGCCGGTACGGTATTATTCCCAAAAGTATCTTCGGAAGTGAATGACAACAAATTAAAGGAGTTTACGCCTCGCGTATGTCGCAATGTGCTGATGGTTACTTTTCTGATAGCGATCGTTTGTTTGCTTTTATCCCGGATCTTGATTCTCTTTTTCTATTCGGAGCAATATGTTAAGTCGGTTGTGCCTTTTCAAATACTGCTGTTCGGCATGATCTCAATTAGTGGCAGTAGAATATTGTCTACGGATCTGGCGGGGCGCAATAAGATAAATGTCAATATCTGGTTGAATTGCTTTTCACTTGTGAGCAATATAATTTTAAATTTATATTTAATCCCCTTGCATGGAATAACAGGCGCTGCCTTGGCAACGACGATATCTTATACCATGACGTTTGTCGGGAGGGTCATTGCATACAGCAAAATATCCGGTAATAAAGTGAATGATATCATCTTGATAAAAAAAAGCGATCTGGCGTATTATCAACAACTTTATGGTCGCGTATGCGGGCGAACCTAGAATGAATATCTGCTATATCTCAAGCATCGACATTTCATTACCCAACGGTCCGGGAGTCAATGAACGCGAGTTCGTCAACATATTACACATCGAAAGCCGCCGCAGAGGCGATCGCCTGTGCTGTCTGATACCGAGACCATCCGGCAACATGGATATCCCTCTTGACAATGTGGTCATGTATCCGGCCGAAACAGCGGGAGCCACAAGGTCCTATCGCCGTTTCTTTTTTAATTTTCTTAGATTGATGCGTTTTTTTATGGGACTGATGCCCTTCCGGCCGGACACGCTTTTTGTCCTGAGGCTGAGCCCGGAAACTCTTCTGGTGCCTCTGGTTCTGAGGTTTCTGGGCAGACCCTATTATATCAAAACCCTGGAAGACATCTACGGGCTCGCCGGCGGAGCCTTTTCCGGTTTGACCCGGCTCAACTATGTGGTCAAGAGATTTCTGCTTGGCATGATACTACCTGGTGCCGTCTGCATCGATGCGTGTACGCATCAGCTGGTAAATTCCTACAAACATTTATTTGGTCTGGACAATATCTTCTTCATTAACAATGCCGTCAATGTTCAGCGCTTTGATATCCGCAACAGAACGGAAAGCCGGCGTCGTTGCGGTTTGGATTCTTTTAACAAGATTGCTGGATATTGTGGTGGTTTTCCTTCCCAGAGAGGTGCCGCGCAACTGATTGAAATAGCGGAGGGTCTCATCAGCAAGGTTCCCGACTGCGGGATCCTGATTGTTGGCGATGATGCGCAACTCGAAGCGCTGAAACTGCGAGTCCGAAAAAGAGGTCTGGAAAGAAAGGTCATATTCAAAGGCGTGGTTCCCTATGCCCAGTTGGCTGACTACATCAATTGTCTTGATGTGGGCATCGCCCTCGATACATCCGACAAAGTGAATAACGTCGGCAACTCATCTCAGAAAATAAGACAATATCTGGCTTGCGGCGTGCCGGTCATATGTCCGCAAAATACCAATCAGGACATCATTGTCCAGGGACTGGCTGTCCCCGTTTCTGTGAATGACCCGGCTGCAATCCTGGATGCCGTCTCGGCATATTTTGGCATGGAGTCATCTGATACGCGGCAGTATCGTAAAAAAGCGCGGAGATATGCCGTTGAGGTACTCTCGACGGATGCTGCCTATGAAAAAAGATACCGTTTTTGGAAAAATGCAATCGAATAAGGATGTTCATGATGCATCCCGTGGAAGATTCCAGGGAGAATTGAGAATGCAGGTGCGCACACGGGTCCAACGGCAGGTCAGATCTCCATGGATTTTATCAGCAACTTCTTCCAAACACGGCTGATGTTTTTGATTTTGAACTCATCCGCCAGGGAAATAATCCGGTCGTGGGCGGAACGACCCATTGCTTCGATTTTTTCAGGGTTGCTCAACATTTCCCTCAATATCCTGACCATCCCTTCGGTATCTGCATGGGGCACCACGAACCCGTCTTTGCCGTCCCTCACCAGCCAAGGAAGATCGCCGACTGCGGTAACAATTACGGCCCGCTTTCGGGTCATGGCCTCGATGACAACCATGGGAAGCCCTTCGGTTCGGGACGTTAGCAGTAGAACCCGGCTTTTAAGGTACAGGCCGCTGAGGGCGGTTTCATCCTGCCACCCCAGAAACGAGACGCATTGCTTTAAGGCATGACGATCCAGCGGTAAAGACAGCTTTTTCCGGAAGGGGCCCTTCCCTGCCACCGCCACGCGCAGTTCCGGAAACCATTCTTTGAGAGCACCGATCACTTCCATCATCCAGGGATATGATTTTGCCGCGGCGTAATCACCTACCGCCAGAAGGTCGTAGGAAGGTTGAATGCCAGGGAGATTTGTGGGGCTACTGCCCCGATCCCAGGGATTGTGCAATATGGCAATATGCTTTTTATAACCCTGCCTGCGCAGCTGCGTGAGCGATATGGGGCCCCTGACAGCGACCGCATGGGCCGATAACAGGGTGCGCTTCAACAGCGGATGGGAGCAGATATGTTCGATACCCGAGGTCACGATCTGCACAACCGGTTTTCTCCAGACAGCTCCGCAGATAGAAGCCATAACGCCGTGAAATGCCTGATTGCAACCAATCAAAACGTCGTACCGCCGCCCCCTGGCCATTAGAAATAAGAATCGCAGCATATCTCCCGCCCATCTTGATCGTGTCCCCCAGTCGGGAAGCGGCAGCCAGGTGACTTTTTCTATTCCCGACAGGGGGCGACGGCGATAAAGATGTATCTCCTTGATTTCCGGCAGCTGGGCCAGAGGAGCCAGTTTTTGTTTGAGCTTTTTATCGGAAAGACCGGCAACGAATGCTACCTTCAAACAGGTGCCTCCTCTAATTGATATAACTCCGGTAATTTTCGATTAAATCCACCATGTAGGCGGTCACATCGATTTTAGCGGACAGCAGATCCTCACGCCGTTGTTTCCAAGTCTCTTTGGCGTTGCCGTCCTTGAGAAGCCTCACAGCAGACTGCAGCGCTTTTTCGGGATCTTTATAGGATAAGACCAGATCATAATTCATGAGTTCAATGAAGTTCCCCATATTCAGTGCCATAGAGGAGGATCGAATGGCGGGTGTACCCAGCAGTCCCGCTTCAGTGGCCATGGTGGCGCCATCACCTATGAATAGACTGGCATAGTAAAGGGCGTGATGAATCCGGTGGGGCGGCAGATGAAAACGATACGGTTCCAAAGATGCCGGCAGACGCGATTCAGAAGAGATAAGCACACGTCCGTACCGGCTCAAAGTCTGAATGAGTTTCTCCTTGAATGCCAGAGAAAATCCTTGCTGGCCGATGTCGTGGGTAGCTTTCCAGGCAACAAAGCGCAGCAAAATGAACGGCTCCCCTTCGCTTACGCCGATCTCCTTGAGCACACCCGGATCGGGTTCGAAGTGTTGGGGGTGAAGATAGGCCAGTTCATGATAACCCTCGTATTTTAGATGACGGCATTTTAGCTCTTTCAAAAAACAATCCGGTGTACAGACCAGGGATGCAAAGGGATAGGTCAGATAATTATCCAATGGTACCGGTTCACTGTCGGTGAAAACGATGGAGGGCTTTCCCAGCAGGCGCGACACCGGGGCGATGAACAGACCGCCGATGGCGGTGACCACATGTGGATCGAACGATTTGACGATCCGCATCAGGGCCAATTCGCGTTTGATAAATTCCTGAGCCAGTCCAATGGTCCCCTGACCCATTCTGGAAAGGATTCGATAGGGAAATCGGTAATGTTGCAGTAATCCCAGGGTCACATCCTTGTCCCGGGCACAAACCAAAATATCGTGCCCCCTGCGTTTCAGTTCCAGGATGGCATGCCGGTAGAAATGGACATGCCCGGGATGCCCGATATCAACAAGAATGCGCATGGCTATTTCAAATCCTTGTTGGCTTCCATATCGAACCACATGGCAAAAAGCGTGAACAGACTGGCGCTCATGAAAGAAAACATAGCGGCCAGGGCGTTTATAGGGGGGATGTGGCCCGTGAATATCCAATAGTAAAAAACCCGCGTGAACATGAGGATGGTAACGATACTGAAAAAACCGCCCAGGATGTAAAAGAAAATCAAGGGATGAAAATCTTTGATGACATATTTAAAGACCATCCGCTTGCAGAAGCCCTTAATGAGCAGCCAGGATATCTTCGGTATCACCCGGCTCAATCGGATCCCCGATTTTTCACCGATGTGATAAACCGGTCGAATATGGATATCCCGAACGCGGAAGTCATAGGTATTCAGCTTGATGAGCAGGTCGTTGGGCATGCCGTAGTCTTTGTAGATGGTATCCGGGTCTATGCGCTTGAGGGCGAGCAGAGAAATGGCCGTGTACCCGCTCTGGGAGTCGGCAATATGCCAGTATCCGGATGCGGCTTTGGTAAAGAGCGAGAGAAAAGAATTTCCCAGATAGCGGTAATGCGGAATCATTTTCCAGGCATCTCCGTAAAATAAACGATTCCCCTTGGTATAATCGGTTTCTTCCCGGGCTACAGGAGCAATGATCGATTCCAGATCGGCAGGATCCATCTGGCCGTCACCGGCCATGACGGCCGTGACATCGCATCGGTTTTCCAGGGCCCACTTATAGCCGCTGGCAATGGCGCCGCCCACGCCCATATTGGTGTCGTGTCGTACCAGGACCACCCGGTCATCTTCCGGCAAGTGCCGCTTCACCACCTGAACGGTTGCATCGGTGCTGGCATCGTCCACGACCACGACCATATCGACATAGTCCGGCATGGTCTTGAGAACTTTTTCAATCTGGGTTTCTTCATTATGTGCCGGCACAACCACGCATATGGATTTGGAATCGTACATGGCAAGTACTCCCGCTAATATTCAGTGCAGATGATTCGGCGCAGCAACGAGACCATAAAGCCTGTGTTCGTTTTCGGCATGGATCAGTTTCGTGTGGTTTGCCAAAAATGCTTTGAGGGCCTCCCGCTCCGCTTCGTTTAAGGCACCGCTAACCCACTGATTGAAAAGGTCCGTTCGGATCATGAGATGCGTGATGCCCCTCTGATCAAACTGCCTGTAGAGCCGATTCAGATCGCTCGCCACCTTAACAGATTTTGATACGAAAGAGAAATCAAATATCATTTCGTGTTCACTGTAATATCCCCGGCGCCCTATGAAAACAGCCAGTATCCTGGACTCCTCAGGCAGGTGGGAATTGGCGTACTTGATGACACCGTATTCCGGCCGGTGGCGGAGAATATAGGTGTCCCTGTCGACCCGGCCCGAAATGTAGGCAAAGGGATCCACAAGCGTGAATTGTCCAAGCAGATAGGCGCCGTTCAGAAAAAGCATGCCGACCAGGATCAGGTGCGGCACCAGTTTCAAGATGGATCTGACTTCGGTGGCGGCCCTGGCAGCGATCAGGTTTTTTAGCTTGGAAAGGCCATAGATGCTTAAGATTGACAGGGGCGGCAAGATCGGGGCAATGTAGCGGATGCGCATATCCGCCTGAAAATAGACGATCAGCAGATACAGAGCGGAAAAAGCAGCCAGAATTGTTTTTTCTGTTCGGATATGGGTCTCATCCTCGCGAAAACCCAAGAAGGACAACAGCGGCAGTAATAGCAGAAACGGATTTAGCTTTCCGTCGAAATATTTGGGGTGACCATCCCTGCCCTGGAAAAAGATACGAACGGGTGTCGTCAGTATCTCCCAGCCGGAATCACCGTAAATGTATCTGCGGACATTGAAATGTCCCCATGCCTTTCTTTTGGTCGGAACAAGCATCTGATTTCCGTCAGAATGCGCATCGGCAATAGAGGTATTTGACACAGGCGCCGGTTTTGAAAGCCGGCTTTTGAAAAGAGGATGAACCGGATTACCGGTCCAGGCCATATTCCTCAGCATCCATGGTGAGAAAATAAGCAAGGATGTAATAATAAATACGGCACTATAGATCCCTGCCCTGAATTGATTGTTAGCGGATTGGCTTACCGAGCGTATAAAAATGATGGGGATGAAAAGGGCCAGCAGAAGCAGGACGATAAGCCCCTGATATTTAGTGCCCATGGCCAGACCGCACATGATTCCGGACATCACCAGATCCCGCATGCTGAATTCAGCGGCCATCCAGCTGAAAAAAAACAGGATAGCTGCAAATGTGAAAAAAATAAGGCCCAGATCCACATAAGCGGTCGTGCACAGTTTGATAATAATGGGAGTTGAAAGGAAAATGAGGGAACCGGTCAGCGCATCGATGGTACTGAGGCGATGGCGTAGATATCTGAAAATCAGCAAAGCCGAAAGAAGACCGAAAAAAAAATGAAGAAATTTGGGGATGATGTCGTTGTTGAAAAGCAGCGGTATCAGATAGAGGAGATCCAGGTTCATGGGATAATAGGAAAACGGGAGATGCGGCAGTTCTACCATGCCCTGGTTTGCGATATAGAGCTTTGGAATAGCCAGGTGATGGATCAGGGCGTCACGGCTTACCGGCGGCACCCAGCAGAGCAAAGTGATGGCTATGATTAACAATAAGATACAGCCGGTTAAAACGGCAATGGCAATTCTGTTATCGGTTCTCATGTAATCGGATTTCTTTCAACATAACTGGACAATAATATGTACCTGTCAGCATTAAATCCAAACGATATGTGAAACGTTTTCACACCCGCTTCAATCAATTCTTTCTTTTGGCAAATGTAATAAAATCGTGGAACACGATTTTATTCCAAATAGGGTGTCAGGATTTCAGACGGCAACTGGGCTGTATAGACTTTCCCATCGATAACGTACGCCGGCGTACCTTCGATTCCCAGAGTCAGAGCGTCCTGAATATCTTTTTGCAGTTTCTGCAGCAGCAATGGATGACCCACCATGCGGGCCAAGTCTTTGGTTTCAAGCCCGATTTGTTTTGACAGCTCTTTTATGTTGACCTGTTTGTGTTCTTCCCTGAGGCTAAAAAGGAGATCGTTCATCTGCCAGAACCGACCCTGGGACGCAGCGTAGAGCGCCAGCAGGGCCATTCTCCCGGAGCCTGCATGCACCTGCTCTTTCAGGAGCGGATTGAATTTTTTGTCCATGGGGAAGTGACGGTGAACGAGCCGGATCGAATCCGGATTTCGCGCAATGAGATCTCGCAGGTAAAAATGCATTTTGCGGCACTGGAAACAGCGGTAATCGGCATATTCGATGATGGTTAGGGATGGCTCGACTGCTCCGATCCAGGGATCGCCTCCGGAAGTAATGCCGTTGGTTATTTTTTGGGATGCGATGTCGGGCTTAAAGGTCCAATAGTCCGGATAGAGTCCCCAAACCAGGATCCACACCGAAAAAAAAGGAAGGAGTATCCGCATGGTTTTGGCACGGTTGCGTGCGATCAGGTGCAAATCTTCGCCAAGCCCCGCCACCATGCCTCCAGAGCCGAACCTTTTATTAATCAGCCAGGCATAATAAACCAGAAACAGGTTGATGGCATAGGTCAGAATGCACATCAGGCAGTAGCTCTTAACCACAAAAGTGGAGATGCCGGCCAGGATTACGCTAAAAAGGCTATAGGAAAGGGATATAAAAAAAATGCTCGGCCACAAGCGTTTGCGGGGTCCTGGTTCAAATCGGCTGATAGCCATGAGTGCCAAAATAAGCAGATATCCGAAGACTCCCCAAACGGCGACGGGCATGCCCAGAAATACGGCATAATGGCTTTGGGATACCGTATCGCAGTTGATCGACTTGGTGATTGCGCAAAAGCTGCGATAACCGATGTCGAGGTAGACACGCTGGTGCGATACTGCCAGGTAAACGGAATCCACAACACCAGCCAGTACCAATAACAGTGTCATCCCGACATAGACAGGATATGCCATCGGTTTGGGGGGCTGCCTTTTATTATTGACCTTCAATCGGAAGTTTTTTGGATTTCCCATTGGGTGTAACCTTTGACTGCGGCCTTTTTTAACCAGTCCGCATCAGGTATTACCCTGTATAGGGTAAAAGCTTCATTGTATTTTTGGCTTTGGGTGTAGAGCCTGCCTAAATAGGCCACCGCCGGGTAGAATCCCGGGTCTATCGTCAAGGCGGAATCATAGGCCTGTGTGGCGCGGTCGAGCTTGTTGGCGGTTTCATAGCGGCGGCCGGCCTCAAGATGCCGCCTGACGGCCACGTCGGCCTGGGCCAGGGTTTCATTAAATTCCGGGTGGTTCAAAACAGCTTCATGCAGGTGGTTCAGGGCGTTTACCCGGTCGCCCCGTGCCAGGAGAACCAAAGCCAAATTGAAGCGGGCATTGGGGTATTCCGGCATAGTCTGCACCGCCAGGGAGAGCCACTTTTTCGCCTCTTCTAATTGACCGGTTGCAAAAAGCGCGCGCCCGAGACTGGTTTTCAGCGAAGCCCGCTTGGGATCTAGGCTCACGGCTTCTTTAAAATGGAAAATGGCATCGGGTAATTTGCCTTTTTCCGCCAGGGCATTACCGAGTGCGTGATGCACAAAGTAATTTTCCGGTGTCGATCTGAGCGCATGTTCGAACAGCTTGCGGCTGTCCGACCAAACCCCGATCTGATGCCAGGTAAAAAAAGAGGACAGCATCAATACCAACGCAGACAAAATGGGTAGAACCTTCTCCCTGTAGCGCAGTCTTGGCATAAGCTCGGGGAAACCCCAGGCAACGATAATTCCTATCCCGATTAGGGGAATATAGGTGTAACGATCCGCATGTGCGAAATCCCCGATTTTTATGAAACCGACTACGGGGAACAGTGTGGCTATATACCAGAGCCAGCCGGTTAAGACAAAAGGATATTTATTACGCATTCGCAGGGCCCACAAAGTCGCCAGAACAAGCATCATGCCCGCCAGGGAGGTTTTCCATATGGGAAAATGGGCCGGCAGCGGATAAAACACGGACAGGTCCAGGGGCAGTATCATTTGCCGCAGATATACGACAAAGGATATCAGGGCAATGGCGGACCGGTCTCCCATGGAATAGATTTCCGGCCCCACCAATCCCTTCCCCTTGGCCTGGGCAATGATGGTGAGCAAGCCGCTTGCCAGGGCCATACCTAATAAAAATCGTTTCTCCATTAGGAAATGCCACAAATTACGGCCGGGTGATTTTCCGGATCGTTCCGGGGCCCACCGGCCAAGGGGCCAGAAGTCCATTAGCAGCAGAACCAGGGGCAGCGTCACGATCATGGGCTTGGCCATCAGCCCCAGCAGGAAGGCGACATGCAAACAGATTAACGGGCCTGTGCCTTTTTTCTGGACATAGTTTATATAGAATACCGTTGTCAGCATCCAGAAAAAGGTGCTGAGGACATCTTTGCGCTCCGATATCCAGGCCACCGATTCAACATGCAAGGGATGCAGGGCGAACAGGGCTGCCGTGAAAATGGATTTCATCGGGCTGCCCGTGGCTTGGTAAAGAATTAAAAACAGCAGCCATGCATTCAGCAGATGGAGCATCAGGTTCGTGATCAGGTATCCTCCGGGATGGCCCTGCCAGACCCAGGTGTCGAGCATCAGACTCAGCCACGTCAGCGGATGCCAGAACTCGGCATGAAAGGTGGAAAAGGCCCACTGGATTCCTTTGAGTGTCAGACCCCTTTGGACCTGTTTGTTGTCCGTCACATAGATGTGATCGTCAAGACTGACAAAATCATGGTTCACCACCTGGACATACAGGGCAATCGTCACCACCAGCACAAGTCCCATGAGCGTATGGATGCGACGGCGGTTTGGAATCATTGATCTGTCCCGTTTAGTTTTGCGAAAAGCAACTGTGAAATATCGGTGAGCAGCAGCGGCGGAATCAAATTGTTTTTACGATTTTTTTCAAAGAAATTCCGAATGGTAGCGTCGGCATACATACGGGCGGCCAAGTCGGCGTAGCGACTGGCCCGGTCTTTATTCCCCGACCTGAGGCTGTTGTCCATCAAGCAGACCAGGGGCAGGAGATTCAAAGGGGGAGTATTCAAAGCATTTTCCAGGATCTTTTCGGCTTTCTCGTGGTGGCCGGCCAAATTGTGGGCCGTACCCAGATAAATAAGTGTGGTCTGGAAATTCGGTTCCAGCAACAGAGACTTTTGGAGATAGGGTATGGCCTTTTCTGGGTGCCCTTGGCGGATCAGGATAAAGGCTTTCAGATTGAGATAGCCTTCGTGCACTTTTCCGGAAAGTAGAAGCGGGTCAGCACTCCGGGAGGCATCGTCCCATCTTCCCATTCGCAGGTAGAGGGTTGCCAGATCGTAGCGGGCCTTGGCGTTGTCGGGATTCAATTGGAGGGCCTGGGTCAGAAAATGGATCGCCTTTTGGTTGTCACCAGTGCGGGCATGGATTCCCGCCACATTTATCATGATATCCGTTTGCATGCCCCACTTGGGCATGTGCCGCTGTAAGGCGAGCTCGTAAAGCTTTAAAGCGTTGGCGTAGTTCCTGGGATCCGCATTAACGCCGTAAGCCATATCCCATGCCAGATTGGCAAAGGGTCTGGCGCTTAAGGGCGCTTTAATCGCCGCATCCTGCCAGAGAGATCTTTCTGTGGACCAGACCCGATTACGGATACGTGTGCCCGAGACCAGGCCGACGACTACTAGTCCAATCAGGGCCCACATGAAGTATTTCAAGACGGGTTTGCGGTGGCCGCATCGATTCAGCAGCCATTCCATACCCATGGCCACCGGTATGAAAAGCAGTAAAGAAGGCAGATAGTTGCGATGTTCAAACATCAGTTCCAAAGGAATGACGCTTGATTCGATCAGGTGGTTGATCAAAAAAAAGATCAGGCTGAAGCCTATGAGTGGTCGCCGGCCCAAAAGCCAGAACCCGTAACTTGCCCAAAGTATGAGAAATATCGCTGCCGGCAAGGTTGTCAAGGGCCTGGTCAACGATACCGAAAGCATCACATCGTGTTCTATGGACAAACGGGCGGGTAGCGGGTAGAAAATCTGCGTCAGATAGTGCACGATTACACGGCATTCGGTCAGAATCCGTTCCGTAAGGGAGAACGGGCGATAGGCGTAGGCCTTTAAAAAAGTGAAGGGGTCACCCTTCAGGAACAGCAGGGAACCGGCGGCCATGACGGCGGCTCCCAGAACAACAACCACGACGATCATGCTTCGACGGTTGCCGGGTATTCTCAGGTCCCGGAAAAAGGCGAATTCCATAATGACAAGCGTCAGCGGGAAAAGAAGCGTGTTTTCTTTTGATCCCATGGCCAATAAATAACAGCAAAAAGCAGCGCCATAAGCCACCAGCCGGATGGCGGTGTTGCTCGTCAAGCGGCCTTTTAAATACGCCAGCATGCCCAGCAGGTAAAACATGGCTCCCAGGACAGCCATGCGCTGTACGATATAGGTGACTGCCTGGGTCTGGATAGGGTTGACTGCCCAGAGCGTGGCCGCCAGCACGGGAACAAGGTAATGTGAACCGGAGGCTTCCCGCCTTCCCACTGGCGTTTTGTAAAGGTTCCGGATGAAGACATATAAAAAAAAGGCATTCAGAATATGGAATAGTACATTGACGGCACGATATCCAACGGTATCGGCCTGACCGAAATACCAGTTCAAGGCAAAACTCAGACAGGCAACGGGACGATACATCCTTTTGGAGGGCTCATAGGGGTTCTTTGGATGGGCGAAAAGTGTGGCTTTAAGGGTTTGGGGATGCAGGTTGTCAATATGCAGCGGAATGTTGTTGAGGATATTGGGCTTGTCGTCTAGATGCCAGGCAGCCTGAAAAACATTGGCATAGCCGCCTATAATCAATAGAGACAAAAGGAGCAGAACCAAAGTATGCCGGGTTATCGAATTCCTGTGGTGCATTTATCCGCCCGAAGATATGATCGTGATTATCATATGAAGGTTACAATTCGATTGAAAACTGCCTGCTTATTATGTCAGAAATCATCAACCTAGCGTTTTGTATGAAATTGTTAGCTGGTTTAAATAGCAACACCTGTTCGAATGGGCAATAAAAAAGGGAGAATCAAGATTCTCCCTTTTTTAATGTTTTTGGCATCAGGTGCCACGATCAATGCGATCGCAATACCTGTTACTGGGCCATGTATTTGGTATAAACCTGACCTGTCCAGCCGTTGGTTTCGTCGGCTGCAACAGCCGGCATGGCAGAGCGGTAGTCTTCAGGACAGCGGCCGCTGGCATCTTCCACGGTAATGGTGATGGTGCCGTTGGGATTGCCGCCAAGGGTTGTATTGGCATCGCCGGTGGTGTTGTCACCGGACAAGGTGACGCCGTTGCCGTTATTAAGCTGCGCAAAAGTCGGCAGGTCAATATGAGCCGGAATGGCGAAATAGTCTGCAACGGCGGCTGCAATCGTGTTGGCGTCTGATTCGGTCCGGCTGCAGAAACTCTTGTTACGATAGGAAATAAAGTTCGGAATGGCGATGGCTGCCAGAATACCGATGATGGCGATAACGATCATGAGTTCGATCAGGGTGAAACCTTTGTTATTGGGTCTTAATTTCTGAAGCATGTCATTCTCCTTTTTTTTAATGTGGGGGTTTATGCACTCAAACACGTTAATTTTTTAACTATTGGTAACCTTCAAACTGCTTTTGGTTTTCACCTCCTTTATATCGTGTTCAGTTTAGGGAGATAGACTGCAAGAGATATACCATAGATAAAAAAAACAATCAATAAGAACGCAACTAATTGATATAATTAATTATAAAAATAATTTGCTGTTTTATTGTTGATTTCTGATTTGTTAAAAGATGCAGTGAAGTGACAAATATCGTCACTATATTACAAATTTTGTCACTTTTCGATGTTGAGCTTGTCCAAACGGTAGCGGATTGATCGGAAGCTGATGCCCAGAAGTTCGGCAGCTTTATGCATGTTGCCGCCGGCCACGTTAAGCGCTTTTTCTAAATAGGCGCGTTCAATTTCCACCAGAATACTGTCCAAAGCAACCCCATGGGCCACCTCATCCAGATCATAGCGGCGATTTTTAATGCCTTCGATCCAGCGTTTTTTATAAATTGATAACTCCAGGCTGTCCGGCAATAGAATGTTGGTGCTGCTCAAGGCGACACTGCGTTCGAGCAAATTCTCCAACTCGCGGATATTACCGGGGAAATCATATTTTTTTAGCAGTTCTATGGCATAGGATGATATTTTGGATACGTCTTTCCCCATTTCTTTGGAGTATTTATCCAGAAAGAATTGGGCCAGTGGCTTCAAATCGCCCATACGCTCGCGCAAAGGCGGCACTTTGATCTCGATGACGTTCAGCCGATAAAACAGGTCTTCGCGGAAACGTTCGGCAATGATCTCCTTCTTCAATTCTTTATTGGTGGCCGATATAAATCGAATATCAACACTGATGTCGCGCGTGCCGCCCACGCGTTTAAAAACTTTCTCCTGAACAGCTCTGAG
This sequence comes from uncultured Desulfobacterales bacterium, assembly GCA_964452555.1. Taxonomy (GTDB): domain Bacteria; phylum Desulfobacterota; class Desulfobacteria; order Desulfobacterales; family B30-G6; genus B30-G6. Next base: position 5,897 of record CAYVMI010000070.1, on the reverse strand, counting down.
CAGCTTGACCTGGAAACTGGGGGTCAGTTCTCCGATCTCATCCAGGAAAACAGTGCCTTTATGGCCAACTTCAAATAGACCCTTTTTATCATTGGTGGCGCCGGTGAAGGAGCCTTTTTTATGACCGAAGAATTCACTTTCCATGAGCGTTTCGGGAATGCTGCCGCAATTGATTACGACAAAAGGTTCATCCTTACGATCAGATTGCTCGTGGATGGCTTTGGCAATCAGCTCCTTGCCGGTACCGCTTTCACCTGATATCAGGATATTGGTCCTGGTATTGCTGACCTGCCGAATCATGTCATAGATATGCAGCATACGTGGGCTGCTGCCGACGATCTTTCCGAAATGAATGGTCTTGCCGCTGTCAACGCTACGCGCTTTTTTCTCCTGATCAATGGTTTTCATGTCCAGGGCATTTTTAATGGTATGCTTGAGCTCTTCATTATCGAAAGGCTTGGGTACATAGTCGTAGGCACCCTCATTCATGGCTTCGACTGCATTTTCCGTAGTCGAATAGGCTGAGATCATAATCACGATCGTATCGGAATTTTTTTCTTTGGCTTTGCGAAGGACCTCGATGCCGTTGACGTCGCCGAGTTTGATATCGCACAAAAGCAAATCATAGACTTGCTTTTCGATCAATTCGAAGGCTTTCTGGCCACTTTCAGCACTGGTTACCTGGTAGCCTTCCTTATTAAGAATAATTTCAAGCAATTCCAACATGCTGATTTCATCGTCAATCACAAGAATACGGGGCTTGCGTTGATCGGGCATAGCTACTTCCTTTCAATCAGATAAATTACCCAACTTCCCATTACCAATTAGCGAATGCCAAGCAAGTCAGAGCCTTTAAAAGGGCCGAGATGTAATTCTAATTCAGCCGGTGGCTGCTGGCTTGATACACAATCCGACCGCCGGCTATGGTTAAGATGGGACCGCCGCATAATTCCCAGCCTTCAAAAGGCGTATTGCGACTTTTGGACTGGAAAGATTCTGCTCGAACGTGGATGGACCTTTCCAAGTCAATAACAGTTAGATCGGCGACAGCTCCTGGAATTAATCCGTTAGGGATGCCAAGGATCCGGGCCGGGTTGGTGGCCATACATCGGATCAGGCTTGCCAGGTCTAAATGTCCCCGTTCCACCAGCTTCAGTCCTAACGGCAGCGACGTTTCCAGGCCGATGATGCCGTTGGGCGCGCGTTCAAAGGGGAGGCGCTTTTCATCGGCATGGTGCGGTGCGTGGTCTGTGGCAATTGCATCGAGGGTGCCATCGGCCAGGCCCTGGATAATGGCCTGGCGATCCTTTTCGGAACGGAGGGGCGGGTTCATCTTGGCATGCGTACCGCTGATTTTAACGGCTTGATGCGTAAGCATAAAATAATGGGGAGCGGTCTCGGCGGTTACCCGGACACCCCGACTTTTGGCCTGCCGAATGGCATAAACCGATTCTGCAGTGCTCACATGGGCGATATGCAACCGTCCCCCCGTCATTTCAGACAAGGCAATGTCGCGCAACACCATGATGCTTTCAGCAGTATTCGGAATTCCGGTGATACGCAGTTCATCCGCAATTCGACCTGCGTTCATGGCACCCCCGGCGGCTAGCTCCAAATCCTCTGCATGCGAAATAACGGGTAGATCCAAAGATTTGGCCATTTCCAAGGCTGCGCGCATCAACCGACTGCTCATTACCGGCATGCCATCATCCGAGAGGGCAACGGCTCCCGCCTGTTTGAGCGCCCTAAAATCAGTTAACTGCTCCCCCCGCAACGCAGGGCTGATGGCGGCGCAGGGATAAACTTTGATGCAGCCATGATCGCGGGCCCTGGATTGAATCCAGGCAGTTATGTCCGCAGTGTCATTAACCGGGTCTGTATTGGGCATGCTGCAAACGGCAACAAATCCACCATGCGCTGCGGCGCGTCCGCCGGTTTCAATGGTTTCTTTATGTGTCTGTCCGGGTTCACGCAAATGAACATGCATATCGATCAAGCCGGGTGTAACAATCTTACCCGTCAGATCCATGATCTGAATATCGCCGTCTAGATTGCCTTCATCCGCAACAGCATCTTTTTTCGAAGCCGGTATCAGTTTGTCTATACGCCCCCGGCGGATAAGTACATCCACAAATCCATTCACCCGACCGGGATCGATAACGCGTCCGTTTTTTAATAATAAATCCATGAATAAAATCGTTCCGATTTTATTTTAGTATATCGAATATTCTACCCCAGCGTACGTAATTCAAAATAGTTTTGGAGTTGTCTTTGTTCCATGACCAATAGATCATGAAAGCCTTGCCCTTTACAGCGGGCAGCTTTACAAAGCCCCAGAAACGGCTGTCCTTACTGTTGTCGCGGTTGTCGCCCATGACAAACAGGGAATCCGGTGGTACCACCACAGGTCCAAAGTTGTCTCTTTTATCGAAAACGCCCGGCCTGATATGCGGATCGGTGTGAATGGCATAGGGTTTGGTGATCAATTCGTCATTGACAAATAGCTTCTTGTTCCGGATTTCAACCACATCACCCTGTACAGCCACCACCCGTTTGATAAAATCCAACTTTGGATTCTCCGGATAGCGAAAAACAATGATGTCATCCTTTTTAGGGTCTTTGACGGGCAATATCACCTTATTAATAAATGGCAGTTTGACACCATAGATGAATTTATTCACCAGGATGTGGTCGCCGATCTGCAAGGTTTCTTTCATGGAGCCGGAAGGAATTTTGAAGGCTTGCACCACGAATGTGCGAATAAAAAGCGCCAGTAGAATCGCGATAACAATCGCTTCTATGTTTTCGCGCAGACCGCTTTTTTTGGTGGTCGCCTCAGGTTTAGCTTGCTCTTGAGATGTTTTTGACAATGTTTCTTCTTTCGTTATAATTCAGTTATATATAATACAATCCTTAAAGTAATGTTTGCAATGATACCGGCGGCTACGTCGTCCATGATAATTCCGGTCCCACCCTTTAGCCGGCGTTCGAGGGTACGAATGGGGACCGGCTTGGCAATGTCGAGGGCGCGGAAAAAAATAAACCCCAAAGCCACATTCACCCATGTGAATGGAAGGCCGATTAGGGCGACAACCATCCCGCAAATTTCATCAATGACAATAAGGCCGGGATCCTTCTGCTGCAACATTCTTTCGGCTTGGCCGGCAATCCATATGGAACCTGCAATAAGCATGACCAATATCATCAGCGTTATGGGCAGTGGCAATTGAGCAAGCAGCCAATATATGGGCAAACCCGCCAGGCTTCCAAAGGTCCCCGGCGCAAAAGGAATGTATCCCAGACCGCAACCGCTCGAAAGAAACAGTATCGCGTTCCTTCGCATTGTCATGGCACGTCTCTATAGTCTGGGCTATATTTTGTCAAGAATCGGTTTGGGGTTTTGAGCAGGGAGCACCTGCCGATTGATTGATGCGCGCGTACACGTCACGGATCGAAATTTCCTCATCTTGGGCAATTTTTTTGCAGACCTCGTATTCCGGGGTTAAACGGATCTTACCCTCTAAATCGGTTATCTGCTTCATTTCGACTTCCCCAAATTCGGTTGAAACGCTGACGATTTTGCGTGGCAGGCACATTCGCTGGATAGTACGATATCGAATACCGGTGGAAGTGGTTTCAGACAATATACGGTTGCTGATGTTCTGTTTGGAATCCGGGTTACACAGGACCTGAATCAAGGTTCCGGGTCTGTTTTTTTTCATGAAAACGGGAACCCAGTAAACATCCAGGGCACCGTCCTGAAAAAGGGTTTCCATCAAATAACCAAATATTTCCGGGTTCATATCATCGATACATGTTTCCAGCAGAACCACATTTTCCTGATGTGGTTGAACTTCCTGCATGCGTCCCAAAACTATCCTTAGGACATTGGGACGCTCCTTGAGCTGTCGTGATCCGGCACCATAACCAATTTTTTCGACCGTCATCGAGGGCAGATCGCTATACGTGCCGGCAAGCGCTTTGATGATGGCCGCACCTGTGGGCGTAATCATTTCGGCAGCTATCCCACAGCCATATACCGGAACCTCGGTTAGAATTGCCAGTGTAGCCGGGGCCGGTACCGGCAAAATGCCATGCTGGCTGGTGACGGTACCTTTGCCCAAAGGTAGGCTGGATGACACAATCCTTCCGATTTTTAGATACTCCAAACACAGGGCGGTTCCAATGATGTCCACCAGAGAATCCACAGCACCGACTTCATGGAAATGGACGGTATCTTTGGATACCCCATGAATGTGTGCTTCAGCGCCGGCGATGAGATCAAATATGGCCAGGCTGTTCTGTTTTACACGCCGGGATAAGCGGCTGTCGGTGATCAGCTTTTTGATGTCGGCGTAATTGCGGTGGGCTTCCTGCTGTTGCAGGTCGACATTGAATTTTTGAGCCTGAATGCCATGATGTCCCCTAGGCGTGACCGAAAGGGTATAGCCCTCCAGCGGCACAGCCAACAGTTGTGCCTTAAGCCAATCCAGAGGCACCCCCAAATCCAGAAAAGCGCCCAGGGTCATATCCCCGCTAATGCCTGAGAAACAATCAAAATACGCGTCGGTCATGCACCCTCCCCTACGGCCTGTAAGCGGATAATTTCAAGTAGCAGTTCGGTGGTGGCGATCATATCGTCCAGCTTTACCGATTCTTGCAGCGTATGCATATCGGTCATGCCGGTTCCCAACACGCCCAAAGAAATGCCATGCTGTGAAAAAACATTGGCATCGGCGCCGCCACCGGTAGCTTTGCAGATCATGCTGCGTTTCAGGTTTGCAGCGGCCTGCGAGGCCAATGCTACGACCGGGTGGTCTTCGGGGATATCCGTGCGTGCAAATTCTTTTTCGACGCTGTAAGTCAATTTCGGAAAGTTTTCCGGGCTGCCGTCTTGCTGACCAACTGCCACCGCATTTTGAAATGACGCCAGCATGGCCTGGGTGACCCGCTCAAGTTTGTCTTCATCGTGGCTTCTGGCCTCGCCTTCCACATCCACCTGATCCGGTACGATATTGATGGCGCGACCGCCGCTGATGATGCCAATATTGCATGTGGTCTCCTGATCGATGCGGCCAAGCTGCATACCGGCGATGGCATTGCTGGCTATTTGAATGGCGTTAATCCCTTTCTCAGGCCTGGCACCGGCATGGGCTGCTTTACCGTGCACCGTGAATTTAAGGTGGTTGGCGGAGGGTGCCCGCGTGATCACACCCTGGGTATCGGTGGCGTCCAGGGCAAACCCGTATTTGGCTGAAATTAAGTCAAAATTAAGATTCTTGGCGCCCAATAGCCCCACTTCCTCACACACCGTAAACACAACTTCCAGGGGGCCGTGGGAAATCTGATTTTCATGTACAACCCGCAGCGCTTCCAGGATAATTGCCAAGGCACTCTTATCATCGGCTCCCAATATGGTGTCGCCTTTGCTGGTGAAGATGCCGTCTTTAAATACAGCCTCAACCCCCCTGCCCGGCTCCACCGTATCCATGTGGGCATTCAATATGATGGGGGTGACTGCTGCGGTTCCCTTGAATTTGGCAATGATATTGCCACTCTGACCGCCGATCTTTTCATCTGCATTATCCCGGACGACTTCGGCACCCAGATCTGAAAGCAGGTCACAAAGGGTATGTGCAATTTTACCTTCCTCTTTGGATATGGAGTCGATTTGCACCAGTTGCATAAAAGTTTCGGCCAGTCTATCTTTATTGATCATTTATTCTCCCCTCAAATCAGCGACTGCTCGAGCAAAAAATTTGTTCCAGGGCTAATGTTGTACCGTCCGTTTTACTGGTGGTCGCTGATTTTAAGTTTAAGTTGACAAAACTCAGTTTGACTATATATATGAACCACGTCCAATCAATTTAGAAACGGAAGTGCGCAGCTTACTGGTG
>CAYVMI010000069.1:0-24390 GCA_964452555.1 uncultured Desulfobacterales bacterium | reverse complement strand
GATCAACTTGGAAAATTAAAACCGAGGTCTTGGGATAAACTCCCCGACCCCTCAAATAATTACTTATACGATTCCGGATTTTCTCGGTTTAGGGAGTAACAATGGAAAAGGCATTATTGAATATCGGTTTCGGCAACACCGTTGTGGCGGAGCGGGTGGTCAGTATCGTGGCACCCAACTCTGCTCCCATGAAACGACTAAAGGATGAGGCCAAGGATGACCGGCGACTCATCGACGCCACCCATGGTCGCCGAACCCGTGCAATCATAATTATGGACAGCAATCATATAGTGTTGTCAGCCATACAAGCGGAGACTATTTCGCAGCGGTATAGTCTACTCAAAGAAGAACAGAAGGCACCTTAAAAATGCCTATTGTCTCAATCTCTGTGTTGTACGAAAATTTCAATTTCTCAATAATACCTGAAGTGGATTGAATCCACTTCTAATGTATTTCTGCGAATTGAAATTTTCGTACGCCTTGATCTTGAAACAATATTCTATTTTTAAGATACTTCCTAATAATTTTATAAGCCGAAGATTACGATAATGTTGTGGAAATGACTCTGAAGCCCTCAGACTTTTGCAGCGTTGAGGTTAATTGGCTGTGGGAATTTATTTGGCATTCAGCCGTTCATGGCTGACAGCTTATCGCTGTATGCATGATTATAGAGGCTATTCCGAATAAATACTATGGGACTTGATAAGAAAAAAATGAATCACGGTGTAGGAAACCTATTCGTGGTGTCGGCGCCATCCGGTGCCGGAAAAACGACCCTTTGCCGGGCATTACGCCAAGCTTATCCGAAAATTCGTTATTCCATATCCCATACCACCCGTAATCCGCGTCCGGGTGAATCCAACGGTGTTGATTATTATTTCACGACCGAGGCAGAGTTTCTTATGATGCGGGATCAGGGCCAATGGGCAGAATGGGCCCAAGTTCACGGGCATTATTATGGCACGTCGATAAAAATTCTGGATCAGGCCCTGTCGCAGGGTCGGGATATCCTGTTGGATATCGATGTGCAGGGCACTCGGCAGCTCCTCCAGCGCTATCCTGATGCCGTTACCATCTTTATCATGGCACCATCGCTTACAATTTTACGGCAGCGATTGCAAAACCGGGCTACGGACGATGCTGAGACCATTGATCGGCGTTTACGCAATGCTGAAAAAGAGATCGCTCAGAAATCAATATATCGCCACGTGATCGTCAATGACGTCTTGGAACAGGCCACCAACGAGTTTATTCAGATTGTAGCCGCTTATAGAAGCGGCATTTGAGGGTGAACCAGGATTTGGACGCAAGGCCGATGAATGAATTAATCTACGGATATCATCCGGTCCGGGAAGCTCTGCGGGCTGGTAGACGACAAATCACTAAGATTTTTATAACTGAAGGTAAAAGATTGCCACGGTTTACAGATATCCGATCCTTAGCGACAGCGGCCCAAATTCCTATTCGCCGTCTGACCCAAAATGATATGGACGCCATGGTAGGAGCTACGGGGAATCAGGGCGTTTGCGCATCAAGCAGCACCTTTCAATGCATCCACCTGGAGGAGTTGCTCAATAATCGCCATCAAGAAAATCCCCTGATCCTGCTGGCGGATCAAGTGGTTGATCCCCAGAATCTGGGAGCTTTGATCCGAACCGCATATTGCGCCGGTTTATATGGCGTAGTTATCACCAAGGATCGGTCGGCCGGACCCACCCCGGCAGTTTCCAAAGCATCTGCAGGTGCCATGGAGCATATATCCTTGACCCGGGTTACCAATATGGTTACAACCATAAAAAGGCTAAAACAAATCGGTATTTGGATTGCCGGACTTGAAGGTTCAACGGGGCAAAATATATATACCACCGATTTGACCGGTCCGCTGGCCCTGGTTGTTGGCAGCGAGCAGAAAGGGATGCGAGCGCTGGTAAGAAAGAATTGCGATTTACTGCTGACCATTCCTCAGGTCGGCCATATTGATTCCTTAAATGCCGCGGTTGCCGGCGGCGTAGTTATGTACGAAGCCTATCGACAGAGAAATATTCATCAGACGCAAGGTAAATAAAAATTAACTCAGCGGCAGAGCCTTTCGATCTAGGGCGATAGGGTCGCGTTTCATAAATCGGGTTCCGATTTTATCACGTGAGGACAACATGAAAATAACACTGAAAAATGGGGGCTTAAACGTTCCCGATGAAGTCACGATACCATTTATCGAAGGTGACGGGATCGGCCCGGACATTTGGCAAGCGGCCAAGCTGGTCATGGACGGTGCCGTAACCAAGGCTTATGGTTCCCAACGGCGAATCATCTGGCAGGAAGTATATGCCGGTGAGAAAGGCAAGCGTGAGACCGGTGAATGGTTGCCCCAGTCAACTTTGGATGCCATCCAGGAACATGTGGTCGCTATCAAAGGTCCCTTGACCACCCCTGTGGGGGAAGGCATTCGCAGCGTGAATGTCGCCATTCGCCAAATGTTGGACCTTTATGCCTGTGTGAGGCCGGTGGCCTACATCGATACCGTGCCCAGTCCCATGAAGCACCCGGAAAGCATCAATATGGTTGTGTTTCGGGAAAACACCGAGGATTTATATGCCGGGATCGAATGGCAGGCCGGCGATGCCAAGGTGGAGCGGGTCAAGGCATTTCTGGCCGAGCATATGGATGTGAATCTTTCCGAGAACACCGGGATCGGCATAAAACCCATAAGCGAAGCAAATACCAAACGATTGGTTACACGAGCCATAAACTACGCCATCGAAAACCAGATGAAATCCGTTACCCTCATGCACAAAGGCAATATCATGAAATATACCGAAGGCGCCTTTATGAAATGGGGCTATGAGGTGGCGGCAGAAAATTTTAGGGATGACATTATTACGGAAACCGACCTATATGGTCAATACGAGGGCCGTCAGCCAGACGACAAAATTGTGATTAAAGACCGCATAGCCGACATGCTGTTTCAGCAGGTACTGCTGCGGCCGGCTGAATTCGATGTTATCGCAACCCCCAACTTGAACGGGGACTATATCTCAGACGCCTTGGCAGCCCAGGTGGGGGGGCTGGGGATGGCTCCGGGTGCCAACATCGGTGATTCATGTGCGGTGTTTGAGGCTACCCACGGTACGGCACCCAAATATGCCGGTCAAGATAAAGTCAATCCGAGTTCGTTGATTCTGTCTGGCGCCATGCTGCTCGACCATCTGCGCTGGGGCGAGGCTGCGGGTGCTATCCGTGCGGCCCTACAGGAAACCATCCGGCAGCGCATCGTAACTTATGACCTGGCACGACAGATCGAAGATGCCCGGGAAGTGGCTTGTTCTGAATTTGCGGCTGCCATCATTCGGGCATTATAAATGAATCGATTGTCGCTGATGGCAATTTAGATATGCATTTGGATTCAGTTCGCAGGTATTCCCGAAGTGCTGCCAATCTTTGGGATTGCTTCAATCGGGCTCTTTTGCCTTTAAAGTGTTTAGCCTGCGGAACACTGTTCCATGCAGCGCCAGAAAAGAGAAGTAATTCAAATCACCCGCCACCGAGGAAGTCGCTGACGGGTGGTTTTTTGAGCAATGAACCCGGCGGGGGCGCTTTTCGAACTATTGCGCCGGGGGTGTTGTTTACATGCGTGATGGCCGAGCACCTCTGCCCCGGCTGTGTTCAACAGTTCGAGCCAACGGAAACACCCAGCTGTGTCCGCTGCGGCATCAGGTTCACCAGCAGGGAGGGCCGTGATCACGTGTGCGGAGAATGCCTGGAATCCAACAATTTATTTGGTATGGCAAGATCCGTAGGCGTATATGATCAGGCCCTAATGGCGGTCATCCATTGCTTTAAATATCGTCACCGGGTAAACTTGGCCAGGCCGCTATCAATTTTATTGTTGCATGCCTACTGCCGTTTCTGGCGAGAGCACCCCATGGATATGGTTGTCCCGGTGCCGTTGTATCGACATCGGTTTCGGAAGCGGGGGTTTAACCAGGCCTATTTGGTCCTGCGACCGTGGATAGACCCGTCTTGGCAGCAGGCACTGGCCAAGCCGCCGGCCGTAAGCGCCAATATATTGGAACGTATGCGTCGGACATCACCCCAAACCGGTTTAGGGCGTAAGGCTCGTCAATCCAACCTGCGCCATGCATTCAAATTGAAGAATGTTGATACCGTAAAGGGAAAAAGAATATTACTGGTGGACGATGTCTACACCACCGGGGCTACAGTTAATGAATGTACCCGGATTTTAATGCAAGCAGGAGCTGAACGGGTTGATGTTCTAACCATCGCGCGGGCTATTTGAAATTTGAATATACAAACCGTTAAATTTCCAAACATGAGTGCCATTGCAAATATTCGGCATGCGGTTTTCACCCGTCTCGGCGGCTTCAGCCAGGGTCCTTATCAAAGCCTGAATGTGAGTCATCAGATCGGCGATCGTAAAAAAGCGGTCAATGAAAACCGGCGCCTGATGGCCCAGTATTTAGACGCTCGGACACTCGCTGTAGCCGATCAAGAGCATGGGATCAATATTTTGGTGCTTAATAAAATTCCTTTATCCTCCCCAAATCCATTTTTTTTAACGGCCGGAACCGGGGATGCGTTGATTACCAATATTCCAGATGTGTATCTGCTCATTCAGACGGCTGATTGCCAAGCTGTGATGATCGTCGATCCCCAAAAAAATGTGATCGCCAATGTGCATGTGGGTTGGCGTGGCAATGTTCAAAATATTCTGGGTTTGACCATATTGAAAATGCAGGACATTTTTGGTTGTCAGCCGGCGGATATGCAGGCGGCGGTCGGCCCGTCACTGGGCCCTTGCTGTGCGGAATTTGTTAATTACCGTCAAGAATTTTCCAAAACAATGTGGCATTATAAAGATGACCGGGATTATTTTGATCTTTGGAATATCAGTTCCGATCAGTTGCAAGCAGCCGGTATCGCTAAAACAAACCTGTATTTCAGTAAAATCTGTACCAAATGCCGAACTGATCTTTTTTTTTCCTATCGGGCGCAGCCTGTTACGGGTCGTTTTGCATCGGTCATTGGGCTCCGATAACTACAACCTTGTATCTAAATAAAAATTAGGCCTTCTGGTATGGGACTGGGCAGATAGAATAGGGAGCATCCACGGAAAATATGAGCCTTTTGAGCCGCTTTGCCATAACTTCAGGAAGATTTAATAATATTGAGATAGCTTGTAGTGGGAATACCTTGGTTAAATCAGGCCAACGATTTTATACCATGAAGGGACATACTGTCGATGACGAATCATCTCTATGGTCTGTGCATTGTTAAAAATGAAGCGGATATAATCGATTTTTCTCTGGCGCATGCCGCCAAATTTTGTAAGGCCATTTTTGTCCTGGACAACGGCAGCGACGACGACACCTGGGAACGTATTATCGCATTGAGTCAAAAAAATTCCCGTATCGTGCCGTTTGAAAGAAAAACCTGTCAATACGGTGTCGGGCTGCGGGCTTATATATTCAACCGGGTACGGTCCCGTTTCAAACCCGGCGACTGGTTGCTGATTCTTGACAGCGATGAGTTTCTGGAAAGCAATCCACATGCATCCATAGCAATTTGTGAGCAACGTGGATTTGAACTGCTTTTTACTTTTCAAGCGCAATTTTATATTACCAGTCAGGATTTAGAGCAATCCTGGTGCCAACTGGGTCTTGAAAGCGTTGGGAATTTTAGTCAGCTTCCGACTTTTTATCAAATCAACTGGAGCGAACCCAGACTTTTCAAATATAAACCGTCTCTGGAGTGGCGGGATCTGGATGAGACCGGTCAACCGACTCAGATTGCCTATCCGACTGGTTTGGGCCTGCGGGCGCCCTTTAAAATTGTCAACCGGCACTATCAATATCGTTCCCTGCCTCAAATGAAAAAGCGGCTGGCGCTAAGATCGCAAGTCCATGTGCAAACAGGGCGCTTCAAGCACAATCAAGATCAGGACTATCGCAAATACATACGCAACCACAGGCGCCTGAAGCATGGCGTTGCCGGAATACCGATCGTGCCCACCCACCTCGATTTTTTAAGGCTTTTTTTGATCAAAAGATCGCGGAAATTGAGACGCTATATAACCCAGCGCACTTTGGAGAAGCAATGAAGACAACACCTCGGCTCTGGTTCGGTTACGGGGAAATTTTCGGACTTTACCTGCTGGCGTTTGCCTTACCTACCATGGAATCGGTAAAATGGGCCGGCCTGGGTCTTTATTTAATTGGTACTCTGGGGAGAAGATGGCTTGGCGGACAAATTTCATGGCGCCGGCCGGATCAATTCGAAATCGTATTGATCTTAATAATTGGATCGGCATTCCTTAGCGTGTTGGTTAACTGGCCGTTGCCTAATGGAATTGCAGGTTTTGAAAAAGTACTGATGTATTGTATGTTGGGCTGGCTGGTCTATACAGGGGGCTACAGCCGGAAACAGATTTTGGGTCTCCTGGTAGCCATGACTGCCGGTGTTCTCGTGGGTTTGGTGTGGAGCGCATATGATCTTTTCGGTGGACACAATCCGCACTTGGAGTTTAAATCCATTCCCAATTTGAATCGATCGGCAATTTATCACCTTATCGCCATGTTTATGATGCTGGGAATTTTTCTGGATGCCAATTTTGGTTCCCTCCGTTGGCGACTGTTTTTTGGTTCCAGTTTTTTGGTTTCCTTATTTGCGCTGTTTGTTATGGGGAGCCGTGCCGCCCTTCTCGCATTTATGATGGGATCGTTTGTGCTGGCCCTGGGGCTGATCCGAAAAAAAATCACCTGGCTGTGGCTGTTTGCGGGGCTTGTTGGCGTCATTGCCACCCTGACGATAGTGACGGTGATGTCAGACAATCCAATGCTCAAAATCAGAATGCAGAAATTCACCCACTACTATCACGATTTGCGTTCTGGCGGCGGTTTTAAAGCGACGATCACGGAAAGTGAACGCGTACGCTGGGACTATGCCAAATTGGCTTGGGCCCAGATTACCCAAGGCGGCCATTTCCTCCTGGGGACGGGACCGGGTACGTATAAATACATTGATGCCCGTAAGCTTGAATTTGATAAGCCCCTATATATTTTTAATAAGCAAAGCTGGACCGGACCGACCCACCCGCATAACGAATTTTTATGGCGTTGGGTGGAAATTGGACTGGTGGGGCTTGCCGTTCATTTGGGCTTTTTGGGATTTTTGGCCGTGACGCTCTATCGCTGTCGCCCAAAATACCAAGAGATTACCTGGGATTGGGTGGCCTGTGTTGGATTTCTGGTTACAGCCCTGGTTTGCGGCATGTTTAACACCGTCTTGACAAGTGAAATGGGGTGGCTGGCAATGCTGGTTGCGGGATTGACCATGCAAAACTGTCCGGAACAACTGGAGGATCAGAGATCATGACCCGCAGGCAAACGCGACTTTCTAGAAATGCCATTATCGAAAATCAAGAAGTTTGCTCGGGATATTATCGCATGCGCATCGCCTGTGGCCGCGTATTTAAATATGCGGTTCCCGGACAGTTCGTTATGATTCGAAGTCCCGGGCAAACAACACCGCTACTGAGCAGGCCGTTTTCTATTCATGATATAATCATTGAGGAATCCCGTTCGACGGCTTTTGAGATATTATATAAAATTGTGGGTCCCGGTACCCTGAAGCTCTCGCAGGCATCCATAGGTGATCAAATCGACGTGTTGGGTCCCTTAGGGCGTGGATTCTCGACTCGGGACGATTATAAACAGATCTATATGGTTGCCGGAGGTATTGGCATCGCACCATTTGTTTTCCTGGGCAAGCATCTCATACGCAAAGGTATCCAAGCCAGCCGGATAACTCTTTTTATCGGGGGACAGACCTCAGGAGATTTGCTCTGCCTGGGCATGTTTGAAGATTTGGGCTTAGACCTACAATTAACGACCGATGATGGTAGTGCCGGACAGCAGAATTTGGTAACCAAACCCTTGGCGTTAGCTTTTGAGCAAAATAAACCCGAAATAATTTATGCCTGCGGTCCGGTCCCCATGTTGCGGGAAGTCATGAAGTTGTCCAAGCAAAACAGCATATCTTGCCAGGTGTCCATCGAGACCATGATGGCCTGTGGGATGGGAGCTTGCCTGGGCTGTGCCGTGGAACAATCCAAAACGGAAAATGTCTATTTGCATGCTTGCAGGGACGGTCCGGTTTTTGATGCGGACAGGATTGTTTTATAATTTGAATTCCTCACGCGCAGCAAGGCTTCAGTAAGGAACTCGATAGAGGCTCAATTAAAAGTCGATGCCGTGTTTCCGTGTGGAATTCAAATTTGCGGAGCGATTTTGTTTTTGTTTGACTTGAACTTTCGCCTATGTTAGGTCCTGTAAGTCCGAATTTGGGCCGGGATTTTGGATATCCTGGAAAGTGGTCTTTGGGTATGAAAAAGGAGAAATATCGATCCATACGGGATCTGGCATATTACAGCAGCCTGGGATTTCAGGTGGCACTCTCCATTTTCATCGGTCTCGGCATCGGTGTTTGGCTGGATCGAAAATTTGAAACAGCTCCCTGGTTGACGCTGATCTTCCTGGGATTCGGTATTGCAGCCGGGTTTCGAAATATCGGCCTGGCCATTAAAAAAAGTCGTAAATTATAAAAGCATGAATTCATGTGGTTTTAGGTTTTAAGTGTTAGGTTTTAGGTTGGTCAAGAGCTGACCGCGATTGGCTAATGACAAAACTTAAAACTTAAAACCTAACACCTAAAACAAGTGTTTTCGATATTGTGAAGATACAAGCAAGAATACTTAAATTCGTTACCCGCACAAACTGGGTGCTTTTGGTGGTTGTGGGGGCGTTCGGGCTGGCATTTTTACCGGTACAGTTTGCCAAGGGTATTGTAATTGGCGGCCTGATCGTTACGGTCAATTTTCATCTGCTCTACCGGACGTTGAAAAAGGCGCTGACACCTCCGCATCTGGCCTCCCACAGTAGTGTTATCATCAAATACTATTTCCGCTTTATTGTCAGCGGATTAATCTTGCTGTTTGTCATAAGCGGACAGTATGTGGCCCCCTTGGGTCTTGTTGTTGGTTTATCCGTGGTTGTGGCCAGTATTTTCCTGGCCACGATACTTGAAGTAAGCAAACTTTTCATGAAGGAGGCAGTCTAAGGATGGAGCATCCCTATCTATTTTTTGTAAAGCTGTTTGAACTCATCGGTTTGGATCACTTTGCGCATGCTTATCCGCATGTCATCTATACCTGGGTCGCAATGGCCATTCTTATCGGATTTGGCTTTGTTGCAACCAAGGTGGTGACCCTGGTACCTTCCAAGGCACAGAATTTTGCTGAAATCCTGGTTTCAGGTCTGGAGGAGTTTGCCGTCGGTATGACCGGGGAGGAAGGGCGCTGGCTTCTGCCGCTCATCGCCACTATTTTTATCTACATCGCCACCTGTAATTTAATGGGATTGATTCCGGGATTTTTTCCACCCACCGCTAATTTAAACACGACCGCGTCGTGTGCCTTGACCGTGGTTGTTTTTACACACATCATCGGGATCAAGTATCATGGTGCCGGTTACATCAAACATTTTCTGGGACCGGTCTGGTGGATGATTCCACTCATTTTTCCCATCGAAATAATTGGTCATCTGGCCCGCGTGCTGTCACTGTCCTTCCGTCTTTTCGGTAACATGATGGGCCATGAGCTGGTTTTGGGAATCCTCTTTTTTCTGGCCGGCGCATTTTTCGCACCGTTGCCGATCATGGCGATGGGCATCCTTGTTGCTCTGATACAGGCCTTTGTGTTTTTCTTGCTGTCGGTTATGTATTTTCAGTTGGCAATGGAACATGCACACTAATGATAAAATCATCTCATGATTTTATTTTAGGATAATGGAAGAAGCGAATCATTAATTATTAACAAGGAGGAATAGCAAGTATGGAAGCAACTGCATTAAGTTTTTTTATTGCCTGCGTAACGGCAGCCGGATTTGGAATCGCCATTGCAGCGTTCGGCTGTGGTATTGGCCAGGGTATTGGTCTGAAATCGGCTGTGGAAGGTATCGCCAGAAATCCGGAATCTTCCGGTAAAGTAACTGTTACCCTTCTGATCGGTCTGGCATTGATCGAGTCCCTCTGTATTTACGCTCTGGTTGTTGCTTTGATCCTGATTTATGCACATCCGCAAGCAGGAGCCATCGCGGGTCTGTTGGGTCATTAAGAACCAAATTAAGACCAAAAAAAGGCCGCGCTCATTTGAGCGCGGCCTTTTTTTTGGCTGTTAGGCTGAAGACTATTAGGCTATTAGGCGTTAATGGCAACCCCCTTCACGAATCAAAGCCCCGCATCTGATCACTCCGAACCTCGCAACTCACATCCCATACATCGTAAGACGTTATTAAGGCTTGGATGCTGGAATGCCGGGATACAGCTTAAAGCTTTATGCTGATAGCTAACCTCCGCCCCTCCAACCCTTATTTAAGCTTATTTTTCAAATACTGCCCGGTATGAGATTCCTGCACGGTAACCAAGGCTTCGGGGGTGCCGCAGGCTACAACCTGGCCGCCCGCATCCCCGCCTTCAGGTCCCAGATCGATGATATAATCAGCCGACTTGATTACATCCAGGTTGTGCTCGATGATTATGATGGTATTACCGGCATCCACCAATCGGTGAAGAACTGTCAAGAGGCAGCGGATATCCTCACTGTGCAGCCCGGTGGTGGGCTCGTCCAGGATATAGATAGACCGTCCGGTTGCCTTTTTACTCAATTCTTTGGCCAATTTAATACGCTGGGCTTCACCGCCAGAAAGTGTGGTTGCCGGCTGTCCCAGACGAATGTATCCCAGGCCCACATCCACCAGGGTCTGAAGTTTAGCGCGGATGTTGCCTATTTTACTAAAAAAGGCCAGGGCCTGGTTGACGGTCATGTCAAGAATGTCGACGATGTTTTGACCGCGATAGCGAATTTCAAGGGTTTCGCGGTTGTACCGCTTTCCATGGCAGGCATCACAGGGAACATACACATCCGGTAAAAAGTGCATTTCAATTTTAATGATGCCATCACCGCCACATGCCTCGCAACGGCCGCCTTTGACATTAAAGCTAAAGCGGCCGGGTTTATAGCCTCGCATACGCGCTTCCGGTGTTTTGGCAAACAGTTCGCGTATAAATGTAAATAATCCGGTGTAAGTGGCCGGATTGGAGCGAGGCGTGCGGCCGATGGCTGATTGGTCGATATGAATTACTTTATCGATATACTCAATGCCGTTGAGATCATTGTATTTACCGGCACCGATGGTTTTATGGTGGAGTCGTTGGGTAAGGGCTCGATACAGTGTTTGCAGTACCAGTGATGACTTGCCGGATCCTGAGACACCGGTGACACAAATGAAGCACCCCAACGGGAAGCGAACGTCGATATGATTGAGGTTGTTTTGAGAGGCCCCCAGGATCTGAATTGCCTTGCCATTGCCTGGGCGCCTCTGTTTAGGCACATCAATGCCGGCTTGCCCGCAAAGATACCGACCGGTCAAGGAGGTTTCGGAAAGCATCAGGGCTTCAGGCGTGCCGCAAAATACAACCTCACCTCCGGCGATACCGGCGCCAGGTCCCATGTCAACTACGTAGTCAGCCCGACGAATGGTTTCCTCGTCATGTTCCACAACCACAACGGTATTACCCAGATCGCGCATTTTGGTGAGCGCCGCCAACAGTTGTTGGTTGTCACGCTGATGGAGTCCGATGCTGGGCTCGTCCAGAACATATAAAACGCCGGTTAATTTTGACCCGATCTGGGTGGCCAGGCGGATACGCTGACTTTCCCCGCCTGAAAGGGTGTTGGCGTTCCGGTCAAGCGTTAAATACGGCAATCCAACATTGACGAGAAACCCAAGTCTTTGGATAATTTCACGCAGAATGCGCTCCGCTATGGCTGCTTTTTTACCGCTCAGGATTAGTTCCTGGAAATAATCACGAATACGTCCGATGGGCATGGCGCTAATCTGCGAAATAGTATGGCCGCCCACCTTGACCGAGCGGCTGGCTGGATTCAACTTCGTTCCCAGGCATTGGGGGCAGGCTTTGAAATTCATATATTGTTTGATATCCTGCCGGGCTGAACTAGAATCGGTCTCCTTATATCGTCGCTTAAGCGTGGGGATGATACCTTCAAAGGCCCGATGATAGGCGAATCGACGGTCGTTTTTCTCAAAATAAAATCGTATTTGCTCGTCGCCGGACCCATATAAAAGCGCCTGTTTGAATTTTTCGGGGAGGTCGCCATAAGGGGTGTATATATCGGTTCGATAGTGGGTGGTTAGGGCATCCAGGAACTCGGCAAAATGGACGGAACTCCGATGAGCCCACACGGCAACGGCTCCTTGACGCAGGGACAGGTCCTGATTCGGTACGATTAAATTCGGGTCAAACTCGCTCATGGCACCCAGGCCATCGCATTGGGGACAAGCGCCCTGGGGTGAATTGAATGAAAAACTAGCCGGCGTGAATTCTGGGTATTGGGTACCACAATCCAAACAGGCTGCTGTTTCACTAAATTGGATTGGTACGCCATCAATCACGTCGATGAAGACTCGGCCGCCGGACAGGGAGGCCGCCAGTTCCAAAGAGTCGGCCAGACGATTGCGAATGGTGGATTTGACGATTAATCGATCCACTACCACATCGATATGATGTTCTTGAGCGGCAGACAATTTGGAAACCTGATCAATTTCAACCGTATTGCCGTCAATGCGGACACGGGCGAAACCCTCCTTGCGCAAACGCTTCAAAAGATTTGCATGGGTTCCCTTTTGATCGTGTACAACCGGGGAGAGAATTTGAACCCGGGATTTTTCCGGCAGGGCCATGACCTGATCGACTATTTGGTCTATGGTTTGGGATGAAATCGGTTGACCGCACTGGTGGCAGTGAGGTGTGCCCACCCGCGCAAACAGCAGACGCAGATAATCATAAATCTCTGTGATGGTTCCGACGGTCGATCGGGGATTATGACTGGCGGTTTTTTGCTCAATGGCAATCGCTGGAGATAACCCCTCGATGGCATCAACGGCCGGCTTTGGCATGCGCTCCAGAAACTGACGCGCGTAGGTAGACAGAGATTCAACGTAGCGGCGCTGACCTTCAGCATATAGTGTATCAAACGCCAGGGTAGATTTTCCCGAACCGGATAGCCCAGTGATGACGATGAGCTTATTTCCCGGCAGTACAAGATCGATGTTCTTGAGATTATGTTGCCGAGCACCTTGTATGCTAATATCCATAATTTACACCCAAGGGCGTGTTTGCCTTGAGATTGGTTTGATTATGCCTGTTGTCAAAAGAATACGCTGATATCCGTTGCGGACTTTCCACCGAAGCGGGCCTTGAACCTGAGGACCGCTATTTTCGTACAGCGATCAACTACCATACGGCATATCGGGTGCTGGATCAACTGCCGAAACAGTGTCAGATTATGGTCAAATACAAGCTCATTTATAGGCGTATTAAAATGGGCTATAGCTAGTATAATGAAATGATTAGCATTTTGTTAGCTTCAGGTTTGCCTGATTTTTCTTTGCTCAAATCAGGGGTAAAAAATATAAAAATAAAAGGAAACAGGAGAAAATGGGTGATATTGGGAGTAATGAGGATTGTTAAAAAATTGTTCATAACCTCGGATATGCCTAAAATTCTTAAAAAAAATTGGACACCCCAAGGGCCGTGTATCAAAGAATTAGCAAATTCTATCATAAAAAACTCTTTATTATCAGGGTGTTAAAATCATTCAAAATCGTTGGGCAGTAGGGGTTTTCAAATCGGCTCTATCCGGTTTGACAATTGATCAAGGCTGGCTTAAAAATCATCCAACGATTGAGGATGTTGATCTCATCCGGTTTTTTCCAAAAAAACCGATAAATTTCGTTGTTTTATCTAGTTGATTAATCCCTGAACATATCAACATATTTTTTGAATCGGATCCACGAGAAACCTGGTATTTATGGAAGCTGTTTGGAACGAGATAAAAGCTGCGGTCAAGGAAAAAATTCCTGGACATTGTTACAAGATGTGGATCGAACCGATCCATTTTGATAAATCAACTGAAGAGGCCATCCATCTGTTTTGTCCCAACCAGTTTTATAAGAAGCGCATACAGAGTAATTATGCCAAACTGATGGAAACTGAATTAACCCGAATCATGGGGCATCCCTGTGATCTGGTTCTTGAGGTAAGCCATCAGACCGGCAGCCCGACCTCAAGGGCATTACCGGCCCAACACCAGATGTTGCTTCCGAGTATCCATTCCAAGACATACAGTGGTCGAATGTTGCGTCACAATTTCACCTTTGATGAGTTTGTGGTCGGGCAGTGTAATGGCTTGGCCTATTCCGCCGCGCTTTCCCTGGCTTCCAGGCGCTCATCTCAGCAAAATTCGGTATTTCTACTTTCCAAAACCGGCAATGGTAAAAGTCATCTAAGCCAGGCTGTGGGTCATCATATCCTGTCTGCATTTCCGGCTGAGCGCGTTTTTTATATTACCGCCGAAGACTTTACCAATGAGATGACCTACGCATTTCAAAACAATACGATCGGGAAGTTCAAAGAAAAATATCAGAAGCAATGTGATGTATTGCTTCTGGAGGATGTACACCATCTCAGTGGAAAGGATCGCACCCAACAGGAACTGGCCCTGGTGCTGGACACCCTGTTTGAATCCGATAAGAAAATTATTTTTTCGAGTTGTTACCTGCCCGGTGAGATTCCGAAACTAAATGAGAAATTGCGCTCCCGGCTTAGTTACGGCCTCATCTCGGCCATTGAAAAACCGGAATATCGAACCCGGATAAAAATACTGGAAAAAAAGTCAGCGGCCAACGGCTGTCAGCTTCCTCAGGAGGTCGCCAATTATCTTGCCGATACACTTTGTGATAATGTTCGACAGCTGGAGAGCGGCCTTATCGGGGTTGTGGCCCAGTCATCCCTGCTGGGAATGGATATTGATTTGAAACTGGCCGAGAGTGTGGTTAACAATATTGTACAGCAGCAGAAGACCATTACCATCGATGTCATCAAGAAACTCGTATGCCAGCAATATAAACTCAGCCTGAAAGAGCTGGTATCGCGATCGCGCAAACAGCGTATTGTCAAACCCAGACAGGTTGCGATCTTTTTGGCCCGGCGTTATACAGATCAGCCTTTGCAAGCCATCGGCAAGAGTTTCAACCGCTATCACGCCACGGCTTTACATGCCATCGGATGTGTCGAAAAGGAACTCAAACACGATGCCCCCCTCAAACGACATGTGAAATATCTGAGTGAGAAGCTTGAATCCGGCGATTTCTAAAAACAAAACCCAGCCCTTGATTATTAATCAAGAGCTGGGTTTTGTTTTTTTATTGGGTTTTGATGAAGGTATCGTTGGAGGCTACAATGTCCTCAATGACCTCCAGACGCAGATTGCGATTGTATTCGATAAGGCAACGTAATTTTAAGGCACAATGCCTGACGCATAATTCATCGGCAGGATCGTATTCACCGATGCATCCGATTTGATCATCCAACACTTCAATTTCAGTTATTCTATTTTGCATAAAAACCGCTAGCCTTTCTTACTAGAACCTATCTCAAAAATATCTTTTTGCTGACCCGCCTGCGGCGGGTAGATATTATGTGTTATGCTCAAAAAAAATAATCCTCGAAATATCAGGCATATGTCCCGCCCAGGGCGGGATAATTTTTTTCGCATGCCTTGATCTGCCTTCGACCCCGAGCATGTCGAGGGGAACCAAAAATCTTATTTTTGAGATAGCTTCTAATTGTCGATCCGACACTATGCAATATTACAAAAAATTCTTCAATCATTATTATTATGTTTGCAAAAGTGACAACATTTCCGCATGAATCAGCCCATTGGTAGCCAGAATCTCCTTGTGCTCAATTTGGAAAGGGTTGTTATCAAAATCTGTAACCACCGCTCCGGATTCCCTGGCTATGACCAGTGCCGCCGCTGTATCCCAAGGATGGAGATTTTGCTCCCAGTAGCCATCGAAACGGCCACAACTAAGCGCACATAAATCGATGGCCGCCGAACCCAGCCGGCGGATGCCACGGGCAGCCCTTAAACAGCTGGCCAGCCGTTGCGTAATGGTGTCAAAGACGGATCTGAGGTTATAGGGAAAGCCGGTTGCCAGCAGGCTATCTCCTACGGCGTCCGTACTGGAGGTCCGGATGGGGCGGTCGTTTAAAAACGCGCCTTCTCCGGTAACAGCCGTAAACAGCTCGCCGTTCATGGGATTCAGAACAACCCCCATTTCCGGAACCCCATTCCGCGCAAAAGCAATGGAAACACAGAAAATCGGTACCTGATGGGCAAAATTGACAGTTCCGTCCAATGGATCAATAATCCATTGACACGTGGCGTCTCGCTGATTAAAACCGCTTTCCTCGGCTAAAATCGAGTGGTTGGGAAAGGTGGTGTGAATGATTTCTATGATGGCTGCTTCAGAGGCCGTATCCGCGTCGGTTACCAGGTCAACCGCACCTTTTTTGCGAATATCCAAACTATTGCCAAAGTGAGACTTAAGGATTCGGCCACTTTCGAAAGCAGCTTTGATGGCGGTCCGTTTTATGAGGTCCATATTCATTGGTGGCTTTTTTACAAATCATAAATAGATGTTGTCAAGCTAATTTGCTTAGTTTTATCCATAGGTTGTTTTTTAAATTGAACGCACAACAAAGAACATCAAGGGGTAAAGGATGTTTTCATGAGGGATAAAATTCTTTATAGGTGACGACTTTTATTCAGGACGTGACCGAGATCATTTCTTCGAGATGCTTGATCAATGGCCTCAGCGTGTCTGCCTTTCGGGCTGAAACAGCAAAACCTTGATATTGATTGTGCACACGGCTTCGCTTTTCAGACGCGACCAGGTCCTGTTTGTTGAGCACACGTATCAAAGGGATGTGCCGCAGCGATAGATCGTACAGCAAAGATTCCACGGATTCGATTTGTTCCGGGTGACGGGGATTGCTGATGTCGATGACGTGCAGCAGCATATCGGCATTTTCAAGCTCTTCCAGGGTAGCCCGAAAAGCCACCAAGAGGTCCTCTGGCAGGTTTTTGATGAAACCAACCGTATCCGTGATAATTACTTCGGTATCGCGCGGAAATCTGAGCCGTCGGCTGGCCGGGTCCAAGGTGGCGAACAATTTTTTTTCGGCCAGTACGCGGCTGCGGGTTAGGGTATTGAGCAGGGTGGATTTACCGGCATTGGTATAGCCGATGATGGAAATAATGGGCAAGGCATTGCGCGAACGGCGGGCACGCTGCTGATGGCGTTGTTTGCGGACATTCAAGAGGGCTTTCTCCAGATGGTTGATTTTAGTACGGACCCGTCGACGGTTGATTTCCAGCTTGGTTTCACCAGGGCCTCTACCGCCGATCCCGCCGGTCAACCGCGACATGGCCGTGTTTTTCGATATAAGCCGGGGCAACAGATATTTGAGCTGGGCCAGTTCCACCTGAAGTTTGCCTTCACGGGTTTGTGCCCGCTGGGCAAATATATCCAGGATCAACTGCGTTCGATCGATGACCTTCAAATCGATTTGGTTGGTGATGGCACGAATTTGAGAAGGATTGAGTTCCTGGTCGAATATCAATAGGGTGGCACCTTTTTGCAGGGCGGAAATGGTCAGGCTCTTGAGCTTGCCCGATCCCATCAGATAGCGGCTGTCTGTTTTTTTTCGTTGTTGCAGGACGCGGCCGACCAATTGAATGCCACTGGAAGCCACCAGTTCCGCCAGTTCGTCAAGAGAATCCCTGGCTTCACGTTTGGGGGCGGTGGTAACGCTGACAATCATTGCCCGCTCGCCACCTTGATCGGCCACATGCAGGGATGCAAAGTGGGCCAACTCTTCTTCGATGGAGCGAATCAGTTGGTCACAGCCGATGTCAGTTTTGGTCGGTGCCAGTGATATTTGATCACTGCAGGGCTGCCCCGTGGCCCGGGGAAGCACATGGCTCATTAGAACCTGCTTGGGAAGGCCATCCGAGGCCACCTGGACCACCGCCATGAGGTCGAGCCTGAGCAGGGCCAAATCTGTGAGATCGTCCGTGCTTAAAGGTTCATCGTTCAAATGCGTATGAACACATCGGAGTCCCCGGAGACGACCGGGGGCGGATCGATATTCACGCGTGTCCGGAATGACGATGCCCTGATGGTTGCCGATTATTACGTAGGGAATTTTACCTCTACGGTCGATCAGAATCCCGATTTGCCGATGCAGCTCGTGGGATAGCTGGCTTATGTCCCGCGCCAGTTGGGGGGTAATGATATATTCCGGCCTGACTTTGCGGCGGTAAAGGTTTTCGATCCTGCGGAGCTGATTGGTCTTGAGGCCTTTGGTGGTGCCGAATACTTTCTTCATTATACCTAAACTGAGCGTTTCAAATTCCTTGTAGCTGCAGCAACCTCGACAATCGCTCAGTTCAGGTTACAAAGTCGCCACACGACGCTATTGCTTAATGTACTTATCCTCAGCCAGATTTTCAAATCGTGTATAGGTGTTCAGAAATGCGAGTTTGATGTCGCCGGTCGGTCCGTTACGTTGTTTTTTAAGCAAGAGTTCGGCGGTGCCTTTATTAGGATTATTCTCATCGCGGTTGTAGACTTCATCTCGGTAGATAAAGAACACCACGTCGGCATCTTGCTCCAGAGCCCCGGATTCCCTGAGATCCGAAAGTTGCGGTCGTTTGTCATGGCGTTCTTCAAGTTTACGATTTAATTGGGACAGGGCCATGACCGGCAAACTTAATTCCTTGGCTAAGGCCTTGAGACTCCTGGACATTTCCGAAATTTCAAGATCCCTTCTCTCTGCAGATGAAGAAGATCGCATGAGCTGAAGGTAGTCGATAATAATCAGCCCGATATCCTTGTCCATTTTGAGGCGGCGTGCCTTGGCGCGGATTGCCATAGCGGAGATATCGGGGGAGTCGTCGATATAAATGGGGGCTTCAGAAAGAACTTCGGCGGCACTGGTTAAATTGACCCAGTCTTCACGGCTGAAAAAACCGCTGCGTAGTCGCGAAGAATCAATGCGTGCTTCGGAACATAAAAGGCGCATGGATAATTGTTCCCGTGACATTTCAATTGAAAATACAGCCACCGGGATGTTGGCATCCACAGCCACATTTCTGGCGATGTTGAGCGCTAAGGCCGTTTTGCCCATACTGGGCCGGGCCGCCAGTATTATAAGATCCGATTTCTGCAGTCCGGATGTCAGATTGTCCAGGCGACTATAACCGGTGGGTACTCCGGTGATCAGCGCTTTATTGCCCTGTCGTTCTTCCAGAGCATCGATGTTTTTCAGTATCAACGAAGAAAGCGGATAAAAAGATTGGCGACTTTGATTGCCGGATATTTCAAAAACGGCCTTTTCGGCAAAGTCGATTACGTCATCCACCTCTCCCCGGTCCTCGTAGCATCGCTTGGCGATCGTGTTGGCCTTGTTGATCAATTGCCGCAGGGAAGACTTATTGTGAACGATATTGGCATAGTGGGGTGCATTTACGGCCAGGGGCGCCGTATCCACGAGTTTGGCCAGAAAAGTGGCCCCGCCAATGGCTTCCAGATCACCCTTTTCTTTGAGCTGATTGGTCAGGGTAACCAAATCGATAGGTTCGTTTTTTTGAAAAAGTGCGATGATACCTTCGAATATCTTCTGATGGGCCGTTCGATAAAAATCCTCCGGCGTCAGTTTTTCAAGGATGTCAAAAAGGGTACTGTTGTCCAGCATCACGGCGCTGAGCAAGGATTCTTCGGCCTCCAAATCCTGGGGGGGGATGGTATGCAGGGACGGCTGGTTTGAAATTTTCGGTTTGGTTAGGGCCATGATAGAATTCTTACAAATCGATTGCGTGGTGGTTATTATGTTTTACACACAATCTCGGACGAATGCAATACGGCAGGCAAAATAAAGCAGTAAGCAATCAGCCATAAGCAATAAGCTGCTTAGGGCTGATTGCTTACAGCTCACAGCTACAGATTGTAGCGAAGTCGCAACCCATAATAAAATCAAGTGGTACCTGATTTTATTATTCAGGCACCACTTCCAAAGTAATTTCCGGTTCGACTTCCTTATATACGCGGATAGGAACTTTATGGGTGCCGATTGTTTTGATGGGTTCAGTCATCAGAACCATCCGTTTTTCAACCTCGACACCCTCGGCTGCCAATGCCTTAATAACGTCACGAACCGTGATAGATCCATACAGGCGATCTTCTTCGCTGACTTTAGCAGTGATTTTGCAGGAAACTTCAGCCAGACGCCCAGCCATTTCCTCGGCAACCTTCTTTTCTTTGGCAATCTGCAAATCAAATTTAGCTTTTTCCTGGGCTAACACCCGGCGGTTTTCGGGTGTGGCCAAAACCGCTTTTTGTTGCGGCAACAGGTAATTACGCGCATAACCTTTGGCAACATTCACCTCAGAACCGATGATACCCAAAGAATCGATGGTTTCTTTTAATATTACCTTCATTTTCTTACCTCCAAAAAGAAAGCGCTTCGCGATTTCTTTTTTATAAATTTTTTACAGCCAATTTGTTACTTTTATTTTAAGCCACAATGCCGCTTGAAAGATAGGATCATTCTGGTGATTTTATCTTTCGGAAATTTAGCCACATGTCAAACACACCCAGGCCGATAATCAACAGCAGAATGATTTGCTGAAAAGCAATCAGGCTATACAGAAATACCCGCAAAGGCCTGGGAAAGTTCTTTTTCTCGAATAAAAAGGATACAATGGCGATGCCTTGAAAAAAATAGACCATCAACAGCACCAGCAGGCAATTCAATCCAATGATTTTAAATATGCTGCCCGGCAGCACCAACATCCCCCCGGAGCCGATCAATATCCAAACAAGATTATCGGGAGTCTTCCAGAGCTTCAAAGGGCCGAAGTCCGGGAAAAAGAGCCCGCGTCGCTTCAGAATTGGTCTGGCCATCAATAAATTAGACCAGGTCACCAATAGGAAGGATGCGGTTACCATGGCTGGTATGATGCGAATCAACCCATACTGGATTTGATCCAAGGATGCTGAAAACTTTTGAATGAAATCCTCGGACGCGCCCATGCCACGATAAAGTGCAATGCTCATCTCAAGATTTTGGGCGATATAGTTGGATAGGATGCTCGTAACACCTGTTGCCGATAGATTGCTATACAGCATCAGGACAATGACTGCGGTTAGGATGACACCGCCGCAGGCAAATAATACCGTCTTTTCAATCGACAGATTCATTTCAAAGAGTTCGCTCAACAAAAAGCCGAGTAGCAGCATTTCCATAAAGAAAAAAACGTCGATAGAGATGCCGCCAGCCAGAACGAAGAGGATGGCCACCGCTATGGCCGGTACGATCAGGCCTGTTTTGCGGCCAAGTTTGGACCGATAGAAAAGTACCGGCAGCGGTAGAAACAGGGAGCCGAAGAATCCGATGATCGGCATGTATACGGCTACGGTGATGATCGCCATGGTAATGATCACGCCGATCATGACATCCCGGTATATGTCCCTGTTAGCTGTTGGAGCCAAAGCCGCTCTCTCCAAAACAAATATTCTAAAGGTTGGTGGCGTGCGACTTTACCTAATTAGTAATTTAAATAGGCGAAGTTGCATGTCTGCTGTAATCTCAAAACTAAGATTTTGGTTCCGTGCTCAAGGCGGCTGAGCAATTCAATCCGCAGAATGCATTTATTATCGAAGGATTGGAACACTCAGCCAACACATGAAATTTATCCGCCCCACGCGCATGAGCCAAAAGATAGTTTTAAGGTGACTTTTATAAATCTAGTGTGCCGACATATGGTAACAGTGCAATCGTCCGTGCCCGTTTAATGGCGCGGGTCAATTCACGCTGATGCTTGGAACAGGTCCCAGATATTCTGCGGGGAATGATTTTGCCCCGTTCGGTAATGAAGTATTTGAGAAGCTTCTGATCCTTGTAGTCGATTACGATTTTACTATCGGCACAGAAACGGCAAACTTTTCTGCGATGGTAGATGCGTCTTTTTTTCTTTACATTGCGGCCGCGGGCCGGTTTTTGATAGGCTGCCATTTATCTACTCCTTCTCAGTGGTTTCTTCGGGTGCATCTTCTTCTGAAATCGGGGCTTCTTCGGTGACCGGCGCTGCTTCATCCGCTGATGCGTCTTCGGGTTCCGGTTCAGCGGCGGCAACCTCTTCGGCTACGACTGTTTCCGCTGCGGCAGAATCTGCCTCGGCACCTTCCATTTCAGTTTGATGAATTTCTTCGGCCACAGCTTCCTGGGTCTCCGGTGCTACGGCAGCAGCCGCTGCTTCGGCAGCTTGTCTGGCAGCTTCTTCTTCGGCAGCCTTGGCAGCCGCCTCGGCTTTCTTGGCTTCTCTTTCGGTCATTTCAGCCTTGATGCTTTCCAGGTCGGCCTCTTTTTCCAGCACCACCGTCATATACTTGAGAATGCGGTCGTCGATGCGGTAAAAGCGTTCCATTTCATCGACAAGGTCGCCAAAACCACAAAAATCGATCTGGGCATAGTAGCCACGCGGTTTTTTCTTGATTTCGTAGGCCAGTTTTTTCTGTCCCCATTCGTCAATGTCGATCAGGAAACCATTGTACTGAGGGATGAGCTCTTTGAGCCTGTCAAAAACGGGTTGGCGGGTGTCCTCGGATAGGTCTGAATCGAGGATTACGATCTGTTCGTATCTTCTCATATGCTACCTCCTTATGGGTATTTCCCGTGATTAAAATAAATTTTAAATCACAAGCGAATAGCCCCGGCCGTTATCGGCGCTGTGCAGGAACAGTCTGCACCGGAGCAAGGATTATGTCGGCTATGGTCTCAACCACAGCAATAACAATCCCAATGGAATTGAACCGCTATATATATGGGGGCGCTAAGGCAGTTGTCAAGTAATAAAATTCGATGATCGAATATTATTCTATCCGGATTATTGAGTTGGTCGGATTCAGTGAGCCGTATGAAAGGGCAAGAGTATCACGTGTTTCAAACAGGGTATTTGAAATCAAAAAAGCCCACTCATTTGAGTGGGCTTTTGCATGAGTGGCGCTGCCACTCCCATAAATTCTGTTCTACATAACTTATTGTTTTTTAATCATTTTCTTTCGTCCAACACTAGCAATTCCAACCAGACCGACTCCCAAAAGCAGCATAGTCGCAGATTCAGGGACAGCTGCTGCGGTAAAGCCAGCGACTGAAAATTCAGATTCAGGATCGGCTATTGTATGTCCAAAAATAATAAGATTTATGTTAAAGCTTCCCCCGAAATCTATATATTGGGCGCCATTTGGTTCTATCGTATTATGTCCGTTAAATTCAATAACAGGCGAAGTTGAATTTCCATCATAAGAAAATTGCATAGCACCAAACTCACCTTGACCTTCTGGGAATAGATCGGTTATCCAGACTCCTGTTAAAAATCTTCCGGTACCAAAATCGATCAAGAGGGCTTCATCCATATCTATTTCATCTAGCTCACCACCTAAGATACCCAATCCATCAGCGCTGTCATTGGCAAAAAGAGTTCCATCGCCACCACTGGCGATTGCCGTAACTCCGTCAAAAGAAAAGCTTGCACTACCATGAGCATTAGCAGATCCTTGCCAGTCATCTGTTCGAAAATCGACAGCTAGATCTCCTATCATCGGAATTGCTCCGGCAAAACCAGCAAATCCGAATAGCAAAATAAACACGCTATATAATATCATTAACTTTTTCATCTTGACCTCTTTATCGTAAGTTCAATGTAATATTTTGTAAGTGTTTTTTATGAATTGCAGAAATGAATCTCATACTCGGCTTTCTAAGTAGGAAGCAAAAAATACGCCAGAAAAATAAATAATATTTATATTGCTATATCAGCTGGTTGGAGAATTGATGTGTTTGAAAGAATACTCAAATTGTGTAATTTAGTTCATAAATGATATGTAATTGTGAATTTTTTTACTTTATACTATTTTCAACAGGTCCGCTTAATCAAGCGGGGTTTCTGGTGTAATGCGTGGGATTTGAAAAGGCTAATTTAACATATCGGGATATGAAACAGACCCGACACAGCTTTGGTACATACCAATTATCAAAAGGAACTGATCCTTTAAAAATATCACAGGTAATGGGGCATAGAGATGCCGAAATGGTCTTAAAGGTGTATAGCAAGTATATTGATGATGGAATCGCTATTGGGGATTAACGACCAATGAAAAATGAGTAACTGAAAGTAATGAAAATGAACTATTATTTTGGCAAATAATTCCATCAAAAAAGAAAAGGGACCGACAATTATGATTGTAAGTCCCAAAATTTATTTGAAAAAATTGGTGGGCCGTGAAGGAATCGAACCTTCAACCTACTGATTAAGAGTCAGGTGCT
>CAYVMI010000068.1:0-24686 GCA_964452555.1 uncultured Desulfobacterales bacterium | reverse complement strand
CTGGTTGCATTCGAAGGGAATGCAACCAGCCCATTTTTTTATTACATGAATTACACACCTATCCCGATTAGGTCTATTACCTTTTTTACACAAATCAGCAATCTTTCGAAGTCCAATCAAAATCGTCTTTCCAAAATCAGAATGTCGATATCATAACTGCCTGATTTTAAATCATAAATATTTAATTAGAAAACACAGGTCTTTTTTTTTGACTTTGGCACACCTTCTGCAAAACAAGCATGGAAATTTGAAAAATTAAATCGTTTACATAAATGATCAAACCAAGGAGATGAAAGGTGCAGAAACTATTCAAGATTTTAATCATACCATTTTTAGCACTTTTTTTATGTACTGGAACTACATTCGCGTACACGATAGGCGATAATTACATCGGGGAAGAAGATCATAATTGGGGAGATGTCATCGGCAGTCCTGATTTTTTTCAAATTTTTGAAGCTGATCTGACAATTTCCGGTACCATCCTCACCGTTGACATACAAACCAACTTTGCAGGTCAATCGGGTCTTTTGTTCAATGGACTTACATATGGTGGCATCGGCATAGCATATGGAGATCTATTTTTAACCAGCGACTGGGTTGAAGGCATAGAAAATACATGGGATTACGTTTTCTCATTAGATGACAGATTGAATAATTCAAGCGGTATCGGATCTCTGTACCAAATCGGTGGTGCGGGCACCGGTACAATTTTAAACAGCGAAGATTTTTTAAGTGGCGGCATTTATCGTAATGGTCAGGAAGTTGCTTATGATGCCGGCACCGATGATGCGCTAGCGTCTGGTACCTGGAATGTCGTTAATTCAGAAAGCATATCTTTTGTTGTCGATATTGCCGGTACAACACTTTTATATGGTGATAATATTGGCATCCACTGGGGCATGACATGCGCCAATGATGTAATCGAAGGCGCGGCACCTGTCCCGGAACCAGCGACTATGTTGCTTTTGGGAACCGGTCTGATCGGTATCGCAGGCGTTAGCCGGAAGAAGATATTCAAAAAATAAGTTTTTACCTCTAGTCTGAATCGTGACAAGCATGTCACTCCTTTTACTGCCCGTCCGTGGGGGACGGGCAGTTTTTTTATCCGCCTTCTTAGAACTCAACATGTATGCTGGTGGCGGTTTGTTAAAAAGGAAGTTCATTTCGCGATGTGATGTTATCACAAAATAAGGCGGGTATCCGCGGCGAGGCCGAAGACGAAGACGGGTTTTGTCCTAGAGCGGCTGATTTGCATGTGGCGATCCATCTGCCACTCAAAACCATAATCTTCCACTGCACGAAGGTGTAACCGCCTTTCCTTGACATTGTCCCCCCCAACAGTTACCTTTTTTAGGCTAATAATACAAACGGTATAGCTATCAACTCGTAGATACATCGAAATCGAAATCGAAATCGGGATCGAAATCGGAATCGAAGGGACTCTTCTATGGGGTTTATCGATTGCGATACCGATAGCGATCCCGATACCGAAGAATAAATAAACAATATGCATGAACTCATCATCGACACAGCCCGGCTTCAAGATTATATCCAGCAGGTTACCGGGGAACAATTGCTCAATAAAACGCCATATCCACCCGATATGGAGGCGCTGAAGGGTGCTTCGGCAGTACTTTTTCTATTGGGGTTCATGCCCACCAGGAACGGTCATAAACCAGAGCCCTGCCTGATTTTAAACAAGCGATCCCAAAGCGTTACCCAGCCAGGTGATTTGTGTTGCCCGGGCGGCGGTATATCACCTATAGTTGATACAGCCTTGGCCAAAACTGTAGCAATGCCGGGTTTTCCCATGTGGCGCTGGCCTTTCTGGCCTAAAATCAAATCGCGTAGCAAGCAGGAGGCCGGGATAATGCGTCTGCTTTTCTCAACCAGCATTAGAGAAAGCTATGAGGAAATGCGCTTGAATCCATTTGGTGTTCGTTTTCTGGGTCCCTTGCCGACAGAGCACCTGGTTATGTTTAGTAGAGTTATCTATCCCATGGTGGGTTGGGTGGCCCGGCAACAGAATTTTCGAACAAATTGGGAAGTTGAGAAAATCGTTGCAATTCCCATTAGTGCATTACTTGATGCTGACAACTACGTACGCTACCTGCTTGAAATCAAGGATCCGGCAGTATTTGCCGAGCATCATCGGGTATATGATGCACCCAGTTTTGTGTACCGAACGCATACGGAACCAGAGGTTCTTTGGGGTGCCACCTGTCGTATGACCCTTAAGTTTTTAAAATTGGTTTTTGACTTCTCACCGCCCGAATTGGCGTCGCTTCCGGTTCTTAAGGACGTGATGGAACGAAGGTATTTAAGCAACGGTAAACAGGTATGAATCCAAAGGATTCAGATCGATTTAATAACATACGCCTAGTTTCGATGCCATGGCCGCTCTT
This sequence comes from uncultured Desulfobacterales bacterium, assembly GCA_964452555.1. Classification (GTDB taxonomy): domain Bacteria; phylum Desulfobacterota; class Desulfobacteria; order Desulfobacterales; family B30-G6; genus B30-G6. The sequence goes on along the minus strand of CAYVMI010000068.1, from coordinate 22,281 downwards.
CAATCGTCCGTCCATTCAATTGGGGTCCCTGAAATCCTACTTAAAGCAATCTTCAGGGCATATTCGAGTAGAAACCGACCATATCTATTTAAATACAGCTGCTGCAATTGGTTATGAGGTCTATAACGAAATATCTAAACGCACCTGGCTTTCTGAGTGCGTGTATGCTGCCTTGCTGTATCCGCAACGGATCGACGCAATCGAAGACTTGTTTTTTAAGGAGGCCCACCAGAATAAAGTTCTTTCCAAGTTAGATTTTCGTACCTTGATAAAAACCACCCGGCAGGTTACAGATGAAACCTTGAGTGTGGTTGACTGGCAGGAAGTCGGGCTTGTGGGATTCAGCATTTGTCTATGCCAACTGACCGCATCACTCTACGCGGCCAAATGGATTAAATCAAAATCAGCGGATACCATTGTAATCGCCGGGGGTTCCACTTTATCAAATCCCGATTGCCGCAAGTACCTGTCCGTATTTAACCATTTTGACGCAATTGTATCCGGGGAGGGAGAATTGCCACTTCATGAGTTGGTATCCCATCTCATAAGGCATGGTCGTACGGATAATACCCAAAGCCTCTTCGGCCTAGTTACCCGGCATACACCTGATACCACCGAATCAGATTTTTTTCAGATGCCCAATCTTAATAATGTGCCCACGCCCAATTACGATGACTACTTTAAAACGCTGAAAACACTCCCACAAGACAAACGATTTTTCGCGACCATTCCGGTGGAATCAACAAGAGGGTGCTGGTGGCAGGGCAGACCGCACGCAAACCAGACCAAAGGTTGTGCCTTTTGCAATCTGAATCTGCAGTGGTGTGGATATCGCCAAAAGACAACTGAAAAAGTTGTTGCGGACATTGATGTATTGACCACCCGGCATCAAACACTTTCAGTCGCCTTCATGGATAACGTACTACCACCTGGTTCAACCAAGAATTTGTTTTCAAAGCTGCAGCGTTTGAACAAGGATCTGAAGTTGTTCTCTGAAATCCGGGCAACAACAAAACCGGATGAATTAGTGCAAATGCGATCGGCCGGCATGCGTGAAGTTCAAGTCGGTATTGAAGCGCTTAGTACTCGCCTTTTAAAAAAAATGAACAAAGGCACCACAGCCATACAAAACTTGGCGGTTATGAAACAATGTGAAGCCTTGGGCTTGCAAAACTTATCCAACTTGATGCTTCATTTCCCAGGTAGCGAAGCGGCCGATGTGTCTGAAACGCTTGAAACCATCCAGTGGGCCCGGATTTTCAGACCATTAAAACCGGTGACTTTCTGGTTGGGTTTGGGTAGCCCGGTATGGCAGGACAATAAACAGTATGCCATTCGGTCTACTGGTAACCACCCACATTACAATGTTCTGTTTCCAAAGCACATTACCACAGAAGTACTTTTTCCAATTCAAACCTATCGTGGTGATCGGATGTACCAGCGCAAGCTCTGGAAACCGATTGAAACAATACTCCGGGATTGGCATCGGTATTATGAGGATCTACACACTTATCCACAAACGGATCCGATTGTATTTTTTCAAGATGGCGGAACCTTTATGATTATACGCCAACGCCGCAGAAACAAGGATCCGTGGCAGCATCGTCTAACTGGCACATCACGAAAAATCTACCTGTTTTGCCAGGTCATACGCCCAATCAGGCGCATAATGCATGAGTTTCCAGAGGTGAGAGAAGATCAACTGATGCCATTTTTAAACATGATGGTAGACAAAAGGCTCATTTTTGAGGAACAGGGAGAGTACTTAAGTTTGGCGGTACCCTATAAAAAGCGTTTTTAAGAGCCTTGGCCGAGAGCGCAAGGCCCTTTGAGGTTGATAAATGATTAAACCTCCAACATCGAACGTCCAACATCCAACTTCGAATATGGAATCACTCGCGAGATTTAGTCGCTTATGCTGCGTGTCGCTTTCATCTCTTATTCGGAAAGGGAAGAATTCCACCCTCGATGTTCAATGTTGGTTGTGCTTAAATCGTAAAAGCCAATATAGCCGTTTCAGAAATATTAAGCCGAAAAATAAGTTGTTCAGAGGATGCCACAATAAAATGAAATGGGTTATGGTATTAGGTGAGAATCCCTATTTTGAGGTCACCAGTGAATAGTCCCCATCTTAAAGGATCACTGCGGCAGGAAGTCGAATTGCTCAGGTGCAAGCTGCCGGATTTAGTTGAGTTGTTAAAACTGGGTGTGGATATATCTGCCTGGGAGTCGACCGTCGATAAAAAGGTTCTTCCCAAACTGGCGCCCGAATTCCCACTGGTCGCCGCGATCTGCGGTGGTGGATCATCGGGAAAATCATCACTTTTTAATACACTGATTCAAGCGCATGTTTCGCCTACCGGTGGCACGGCCGGAATCAATCGAAGAATTCTTATCTCCGGCAATGAACGCAACGCCGAGGGTAATAAGGATTTCGCCCGCTTATTTGAAAGTTTTGGTTTTCGTCCGAAACTGCTGAGAGACATCAACGACCTGACACGCCCAGGCGATGCTCGCTACATTTTAAATGCCAGAACACCTGAGAATTTGATTTTGATGGATACTCCTGATTTTGACACCGGTCTCAAGGGTAAATATCTAAATCGTGAAATTGCCAGACAAGCCTTGGACGCTTCCGATATCCTCATCTACATTTTCACCAATGCCAACTACAACAATCGGGACAACACCGATTTTATCTCGAGTATCCTTACCGGTATTGGCATGCGCAAATGTTTTCTGGTCTACCGTGTATATTCGAGTTATGCTGATGAAGAGATTGTTGACCACGCCCAGACGGTGGCTCAAAATCTTTATGGCCCGACCTGGGCCCAACAGGTACTGGGCATCTATCGTGCCGAGGAGGATAATCGCGTCGCCGCCGATAAGATCTTCATGAAATTAGCACCCGTGGGAAAAGATGCCTTTTCTCTTCCGGCCTCTCTGGCTGCACTTCAGCGCGATAAGATACGGCTGGAATTGATGAAGTCTGTGCTTAACGATGTGGTTCTACAGGCCGATAAGATTTATCAGCAGGCTGACATCTCCCTGGCTGCACTGGACTTATATCGCAATGCCTTGCAGGCTTGGCAGAGTCAGTGTGTACAACAGGCGCTAAAGAGATTTCCCATGGATATCGTACTCACACGCTTTATGGAAATCTGGCATCAATCCGATCCCGCCCATGTCAAGTGGATGCGTAGAGCCGGCCGCGTCATCGATTTGCCGGTGAGAGCAGCTATCCATACCGTGAAGTGGCTCCGGGGACAGGATGTTCAGGCAGCCCAAGATTCCAAAAAACGCGCAGAGCATTATGCCGAAGAAGCAAAAGAGGATTTTTTAACAGCTGCCAATAACCTTTGGCAAAAGATAAAGGCGGCTGATATTTCGGTGGCGATCGGCCCAAAGGATCCAGTGGCAAAACAGATGGGCACCGATTTGGAGAAAGTTCAGCGATACTATGAAAATCAAATAGGTGATTGTCCCCATCAAATGCAAGTTGCGTCCGATGGGCTGTGGATATTTAATATTAAAGCGCACCCTGCGATCGTTGCGGCAGGTAAAAATCCTGAGCCGGCTAACTGGCATGCATTTATTGAATCAAAAATGTCCGCTACCAGAATATTGATGGAGCCATCCGACTCTATTGACCGTGAGTTGGAAGTACTGGTAGAGACATTTCGCAACCGCATGAATATTTTTGCTAAAATTGGACAGACCTTCTCAGCCTTTTTAAACGTGCTGCCAGCCACCTTAGCCGTCACCTATATACTCTCAACGGGGGACCCTGTTGGCGCTGCCGGCATCAAAGTCAAACTGTCAGGCCTATTTGGTTTGAAAGATCTATATGCTCTGGTTGCGCTGCCGGCAACCACGGGGCTGCGTAAAGCAGACCGGGCACAGCTAGAGATGCTCATGGGACCCATTGCCAAAACCTGGCTCAACCACAAGCTCGAAATGATTCAAACGTTGTTTAAAGACTCCATCAGCGGATCAGCACTGAGCTCTGCAGAGGAAATTGGATCCCAAGCCAAAGAGGAGTTGAAGCAGGTTGGAAGAGTTCTAATTACCTGTCGACAAGGTAGTACCCATAAATAGAATTAACTCAACTCACATCGCCTCTGAACGAAGGCCGTAAATTGAGAATCACATTTTACATAAAATTGTGAAAACGATTTTATTGAAAAAGGTGTCTATATGACCCATGTAACCAGCATGAAAACGATTCAGGCTATGGGGGAAATTGCTTCCGCCCGTCGTGAAGTTCAATCGGTGGCTGATCTACTGGAAGCGATTCCGTTGTGGCGTCCGGCTTCAGCATTGAAAACGGAATGCCAGGAAGTTCTTGACCTCATAGATAGCCAGGAACGAAGATTGGACCGGAAATTATGTGTAGTCGTGATCGGACCCGGCGGCGCAGGCAAGTCGACTTTGGTCAATGCTTTGATAGGCAGAGAAAATCTGACCCCCGTCGGCATCAATCGTCCTACAACCCGGCACGCTGTAGTGGTGTGCCAATCGCCCGAAGATGCTGACGCTATAACTTCAGACTATGTATCGTCTGCCGTAGAAGTTGTTGTGGAACCGGAAGCCGTAAAATTGGATCGTATCATTCTGGTGGACACCCCGGATATTGACAGTACCCACAATGAGTTTCATCAAAGAATTGTTCGCGATGTCATCGAAATGGCAGATGTACTGGTCTGCATGTTCAATGCTGAGAATCCCAAAACCAGAGACCATGTAGATTTTTTTCGGAATTATGTTCAACGTTTTGATGGTGAATCGCTCATTGGCGTACTGAATAAATGCGATCGGGTGGAGGAAAGCGAACTTAAGGGCTATATTGTCCCCGAATTTCAGGACTATATTGTTAAGGCCTGGATGCGACCTCTGAGTACCTTGTTGTGTATATCGGCACGCAAGCATTTACGGTACCCCGGCTGGGATCAGAAAGCGGCGCCCAAGCACGATTTTGATCAATATCAGTCCCTTGAACAAATGCTAATGCAAGCGTCCAGTCTAACGAACGACACCGTGCAGCGACGGCTCAAAAATGTGCAACAGATGACCGGCTTTATAGCCTCGGAGGTCCGGTCAGCAATCCAACAGCGGCAGCAGCATCTTGGGGAAGCCTGGTCGCAGATCAATAAAATGCAAAAGCACGGTTTGAAATCCGCTTTGGATGTCATCAAGAACAACAACAACGGTCATACCCTAGGCGTGAATGTACAGCTCTATCAGAAAATCGCACAGCAATGGTTTGGCCCGGTGGGTTGGTTGATTGCTTTATGGGCGCGCATTCTTATTTTTGGAACCGGTTTGATGGCTCTTTTTCGATTTGGAAATCCCGTTCGCCAGATTATGGGAATTATTTCTTCGTTGCGGCATTTTAAGGATGCAAAAGCATCGGTTGAATTACTCGACACAAGTGATTTGTTGGATGCCGCCACACGACAATACCGACTGGCGTATCTTTCCGCCTGGCCGCAAATCGCCGAGCGGTTGGTCCTGGGCGGGTGGGATCCGTCAGTTCGAGATGCGGATATCCAGTTGATATCAGGCGGTGTTCTAAGTGAAAATCTATTCTCACTGTGGCAGGAAAAGTTGGGAGCGACCATTGAAACCGCAGCAAGGCGTTTCAGCAGTATGTGGTTTCAGGTGTTGCTGAACTTTCCCGGCATCGCCATAATGGCACATATTGCCTGGTTGACCGCGAAGCACTACTTTGCCGCAGATTATCTTTCAACAGATTTTTTCATACACGCCTTTCTAACCGCCGGCATCACAGTGTTTTTAAGTTTTTTTCTATTTCAGGTTGTCTTAGGATTGTTTTATGGCCCACGACGCATTATCGCAAAATCCATGGAACAGGTTTATCTGCATCTGGATTCAAACCAGAATTTTATCGGGGGACCTGTTTCAGAGCAGCTTCAACGACTCCTTGCTTTTTCCGATTCACAGATCAATCTGTAATTCCAATTTCATAACTCTCGCCTTAACAATAGACCTTGCCTTTAATCATGGGAAGAATGAACCTCACCATCTTCCACTGCATGTCGGATTCGTAATCGTGCGCATGATCTAGACGAAGATTCTGGTTAGGACGCTCAGATAACGTAGATCTGGGCTAGAATGCAGGGCCCTGTTCTCCGTTACCTAATGTATTGCTCTGGAAAAGTTTCCATTCGAACAGGAAATATCTGTACCGCTTTTTTTTAATCGAAAGGGAACATTATTCCGAAATCGATACTTATCGATTATTCATTAATTGGAGTTAAAATAAAAAATCATAAAAAAATTATAATCAAAAATTATAAAAGATATAATTATGATCAAATAAACAAATTATTATATAAAAATATATATTGACAAATTTTAATAAATATGTTTAATAAAATATATAAAATCAATAAAAGGAGAATTATGATGAGATTATTAGATGTAAGGTTTAATGATGATTATAATTATGGTCCATTTGTTGATGAATTTGATAGATTTGATGAGTTTGATATTGAGGTTATAGCACAAGATTATATTCACAGAAAAGAATCAAAAAATAATATGAAAAATATTGATGAAACCAAATAAATGTGTTAACTTAACGATATCTGACATGCTCTATGCCAAGCGTGTTTTTTAATTAGCTGTTATTGATTTCCTTGGAGGCTGAAAAAACAAGAGCGTTTACTCAGCAGAAATTGAATAGAGATATTTGAAAAACATGCAGGTATAAATGATCAATTGGCCTCAAGGAAAGATTCCCTGTATTCAAATATGGGGAATTTTCAATTTAGAAAGGGACTTATGGCCGCAAAAATATCCGATAAGGAACTTTTAAAGGCCATCCATCAATACATGGATGCCGATAAGATATGTGAAGTAACCGACTTGAAGTTGAAAACGCTTCAAACGCGGATAGCCAAATTGACCTATCATAACGCAATCCAGAATCCTTCTCAAATTCGAGGTCTGTATAAACCCAAACCAAAAATAGTGAAACTGAGTCAAAACGCCATCATAATTCCCAAGGCAAGAATTGAGAATACAGATTTCAAAACCGGAGATATGTTTAAGGTATCTTGCGAGGGGGATCGCATTATTCTCAGTCGACTATGATTATACTGCTTTTTTAAACCGGATGTTTCACTTAAGCCCACCGCAAACCTATATCTAATCTAAGTATATAAATCTGAGTGATCAGGTATGACGCCTGTTGATGAGGCTATGGGGATGTGCTATTCTGATAAGATTAGGGTAGCTACGCAAAGATTATTAAAGGAGATCGTATGAAACACTCGGAGACCGCAAAATCAATGGCAACTGTTCACGCCAGTGAAGTGCTATATAAAGGTCGGCAATTTTCGTTTGTGAAAGATCAAATCACTTTGCCACATAAGGTTGACGCTGAAATGGCTTTCGTAAAGCACCCTGGATCAGCTGTTATAATACCGGTTTTTGCGGATCAGACTATCGGTTTAATCAAACAGTATCGCTATGTCGTGAATAGTTATATATATGAAGTGCCGGCCGGTACAATGGATCCGCATGAAAAGCCTAAAGATTGTGCCGCTCGTGAGTTGGAGGAAGAAACCGGCTTTGCAGCCACTGAGTTAATTTCACTTGGCAAAACTTTGTTGTTGCCAGCCTACTCAGATGAAATATCATACATTTTTCTGGCAAAGGGTCTGATTCCAACTGCACAGAAACTCGACGCGGACGAGATTATTAGCGTAGAGCAATTTACTATCACCCAAATATTAGAAATGATTGATAGCGGGATTATGGTGGATGCGCTATCAATTTTGGCCATTTATCGCGGGTTAAGGTACCTGGAATAGAATCGCCACACGGTTTTATTGTGAGCATCCAGGTCGCCTAAGATTTTAAATTCTAAATAAAGTCCTTTAACTGTTGTTTAAGCAATAATCAATCGAAAATGGAGACAATGATGACACCGGAAATACAGGTCTGGCTAAATGATGAATTCGTCCCGGGATCCGCAGCAACTGTGCCGCTTTTATCACATTCTTTTTCAAGAGCAAGCGCCATATTCGAAATTTTCCGAATTCATGCCGGCCCAGAAGGTCCGGCTGCGTTCCGGATGAAGGAACATCTTAAGCGGTTGTTGAATAGTGCCCGGCATCTTAATATGGACCTGCGCTACACGGTAGAAGATATTTCCAAGGCGGTTTCGGAAACCGCAATAAAGAATAACATCGCTAGTGGTCTCGTAAAGATAATGGTATACTGGAGCGAGGAAATGCCGATTGGACTCCTGCCAAGTACAAAAACAGACCTGGCAGTATTCACGCTACCAGAAAATGAAGACATGCATCTGGACACTGCCGAACCGGTTACCGCGTGCCTGAGTCATTGGCGCAAGCTAGATCCCAGAACTGTTCCGGTGGAGGCTAAGGCATGTTCTAACTATTTGAATGCTTATCTGGCACGAAAGGAGGCTGCTCAACGTGGATTTAATGTTGGCATAATGTTGGATACAGACGACTTTCTAGCCGAAGGATCGACCGAGTCCGTATTCGTTATTCAATCAGGGGCGCTGCAAGTTCCGCCCCTGGGTCGCGTTTTGGCAAGTATATCCCGTATGTCGATTCTAGAAATGGCCGAAAGGATGGGTTTGCCGAATGTACAAAAATCGTTAACGCTTGAAGATCTACATCAAGCTGATGAGATGTTTCTTTCCCATACCGGCAACAAGGTAGAATCAATCTGCCAGTTTGAACAGAAGCATATGGAAGCACCCGGACCGGTCACAAAAATACTCAGGGATCAAATGCAGCGGATTTTAACATTTAAAGATAACACTTATAAGGATTGGATGGAGCCCCTATCAAACTTTTGACTTTTTAAGCCATATTGGTATATATATAAATGTTTTACTTTAATCATAAGCCACCGACCTAGTCGGTGGTGGAGTAGGTCCCAACATCTGCGAAGCAACTTTGTTGCTGAGCTGAATCAAAAAAAGATATTGTTCCTTTAGCATGCCACCGACAAGGTCGGTGGTCGTTGACACCTACTTATCCCAAGGTCACGGCAGCAGGGGTTAAGCCTATCCGAATTATTGGTATAAAATTGGAGAACATATGAACGGCAGTGTGGACTACTGGTTGGGGCAACTGTTAAGTCTCGTGTTTTATCTAATGACCATCCTTGTCTACAACCGCGCCAAAAAAGAGTATGTTGGTGGTAAGATTGCCGCCGCCATTAACTTGATTATGGTTTGTCTGGCGATATTATTGCTCACCGACTTCGTCGACTATTTCTTGCTTAAATTGGTATCAATTCAACCGGACATTGTCACCATTTCCAAAATTTTGCTGAAATTAACGGCCATTTGTGTACTCTTCTTCGGCGGACTCCGATTTTTTTCCACCCGATCTAAAGCCGGCGACGTCGATGAAGATCCGGACTTTCTGATCGATGTGGGTACAGAATTACCGGTATCTGAAGTTCAGACTAATGTTTCAGATGCTGGCTCAACTGCTGTTTTGGAAGAATTGACTCCTCAAAAAAATCCCAGACTTGGTCGATATGAAATTATTGAGCAGATCGGCAAAGGTGCCATGGGGATTGTCTATAAAGGCCGCGATCCTAAATTAAATCGCTTAACGGCAATTAAAACCATTCGGTTTGTGGATGAATTTGATGAAGATAAGGTGGACCAAATTAAAGCCCAATTTTACCGTGAAGCGGAGGTTGTGGCCAAGCTTTCACATAAAAGCATCGTCAGATTGTATGATGTGGGTGAAGATCTGGACCTTTCTTACTTGGCCATGGAATATCTTGAAGGCCAAAGCCTGGAGCAGCACACATCCAGTGATAACTTGCTGCCTTTGGACCAATGTATTGATTGCCTAATTCAGGTATGTGATGCCCTGCACTATGCCCATCAGCAAGGTGTTATTCACAGGGATATCAAACCCGGAAACATTATGATTCTTAAAGATGGCGTGGCCAAGGTCATGGATTTCGGGATTGCCAGGGCTGCCGGTGGAACCAAAACTCGTACGGGTGTGATCAAAGGCACGCCGTTTTACATGTCGCCCGAGCAGGCAAGGGGCGGTGAGATTACGGGGGCATCGGATATTTTTGCTCTCGGTGTTCTTTTTTACCAGTTGCTGACCGGCAAGCTGCCATTCACCGGTGAGAATTTGGCCACCATCATGTATCAGGCTGCCAATGAGGCACCGGAACCTGTAACGACGTATAAACCTGATTTAGACCCGAGAATAGCCGCAATTTTAGATAAGGCGCTTGAGAAAGACCCGGAGATGCGTTTTGCCAGTGGTGAAGATATGGCTATGGCACTACGGGACTTCATCAACGTTACAAGTGCCCACCAGCCGGACGTAGAATACGATATGAATTTTGCCAAACCTTCTGAGCAGTTAGAGTTTCAAACTGATTCCATAGACGAATCCCAGGAAACCATAAATCTCTCGGAATTAGAGCAAGTATTAAAGGCTGATTCGGACGCACCTATCGAAAAAGATATGGCTAAGGGCCTACCGGGTGAAGTATCCCCTTTATATGTCCCTTCCGAACCCGAGACAACTTTTGAGGATGAAGCGGGGAAAAAAGGTTTCAATCTGACTGAACTCAGGGAAATCATGGCAGCCGGTAAAAAGAGGGAAAAAGAAACACAGGCTGAAACGGATGATATGGGGGAACTGCCGACATTTGATCAGGTAAAGGGTGTTCAAACGGACCAAAGCAGGGAACTGATCGCAACCGATGCTTTTCTGCAGGAGCGGGACGAATCGATACTGGATCAAGCGGCGCCGTCAAAGATGCAGGTGGAAAGCAAGACTTTGCCGGGATATGCGTTTCCGGCGGCATATGCTGTTTTGACATTAATTCTGATTGGTTGGGGGTATTACTTTTTCTGGGCTAGCCCGAACGCAGATAACCGGCTGTTCAAGCTAGTCTATCATCGGTTTTTCAAATCGGAGAGCCAAAGTGCAAGTGAACTGGCAGAGGCCCAAAAAAAATTGGTTCAGCAGATCATGCAACAAAAGTTAGCTGAAAAACAGCAGCACGAACAGGAGCAGGCCCGGAAAGAAGCCGAAGATAAAGAACAGGCCCGGATTATGGAAGCAAAGAAAAAGGAACAAATGATCCTGGCGCAGCAAGAAATAGAAGCCAAAAAGAAACTGGAAGCCGAACGCCAAGCCAAGCTCGAACTAGAAGAAAAGCAGGAGGCAGAAAGACTGCGCCGAATGGAAGCGGAAAGAATTGAAAAGGCTGAACGCTTGGCAAAGGAGGCCGAAGAAAAACGACGGGCTCTAGAAAAACAACTGCAACTCGAAAAAGAAAGGCAACAGGCTGCGTTACAAAAAAATATTGCCAACATTGAATCCTTGGTGGCATCAGCCGATGACCTGCGTCAAAATAAGAAATACAGCGCTGCAAAAACCGGGTACACGGCTGCACTTGAAGCCATTGATCAGAGTATGCATAAAGATAATGCCATTTTGATGCAACGTAAGATTGATATTCAGGCGAAATTGCTTCAGGACGACATGGTATATGGCCCCAAAGGTTACGTGGAATATAAGGGTCAATGGCTGTCTTCAGAGGCCTACGAGACAGCACGCTACCAGGAGGGATATGTTAAATATAAAGGCAAATTAATTGATCATCGTAACCTTAAAAAAATAATTCGCTCGAAAACAGAATCTTTGGTCGACGCATATGTGATGTCCAAGTTTGGCGGCGAGACCATCCATAAGAAAGATATTAAATATAAGCGGCTGAAGCTAGCTGAGAGTACCGGCAGTAAATCCAGGTATCATGTCGATTATACCTGGGAGATATGGCTTTTTAAAGGCATCACAGAGGGAACCTGTTCCATTGATATGGCCTATGAGGTAGCACAGGATTCATGGAAGATAATCAAAGGGTGTGAATGAACAGAAGGCAGGAGTCAGAAAGGTAGTTAATGTCAATTCAGGGAGACATCCAAACATTTTCCTTGTCTGCCATTGGACGGCTGATTCATGAGGAGCGAAAGACAGGTATTCTGAAAGTCAGCAGCGGCCAATTTGCAACGCGCATTTATTTCAAGGATGGCGGCATTATTTTTATCAGTGGAGATCTGGCTGAAGATCTTTCTTTGGGTTCATTGTTAAAAGCTGACAATTTGGTCCAGGAAAAAGATATCCAGATGGCATTGGCATTAGCAGCGCAGACGAAGAAACGTTTGGGTGTCGTCCTGGTGGAAAATGGTGTGGTGACTCAGGAAAATTTGATTAAAATCCTAAATCTGCAGTTTAAAGAAGCGATATCGAAGGTTCTGACATGGAAGCAGGGATCGTTTATCTACCAAGAAGGCCTGGACGGATATGTTGAAGATATTCATCTAAAGATGGATCCCATCCGTCTGGTTGCAGAAGCTGAACGGTGGAAAGAATATCGCATCCTTATACCCAATGATCAGGTGATATTTCAAATCAAGGATATGGATTTGCGTCCCAACAGCCTATCGGCTGAGGGCATATATGACATTATGCTGCTGATCGATGGCAGAAGGACCGTGGCGCAGATTATTCAATCGACGGGTCGAACACGTATTGCGGTCTACCGGGCTCTAACCAGTCTATTCGTACAAGGAATCGTCGAACGGAAAATTAAACCGGAGGATCTCCCCAAAAGGCAAATAAGTGTCAATGCCATCATGAATTTTTTCTTGCCCTTGCTTAGGGAAATTATTTCCGATCTAAGCTCTGAAATGGGGATTAAAAAGGCGGCATCTATTGTCACGCAAGCCATAAGCAATTCTCCCCATCACAAGTATCTAAATGAAATTAAACCAGAGGACACGGCCGCCACGATGGCTTCAAAGATGCGCGATCGTATCTCACATTCCTCACAGCCAATAAAATCGACCGAGCTTGCGGCTGGATTGAAAAACATCATCACCCAGGCCATGAAGGAAGAACATCGGCTACTGGGTCTTAAGGCAGTTAAAGGTACGCTTAAACACATCGTTGCTTTAACCGAGGCTATGCCGGCGGAGCAGAAACTTATCGCCAAATCATTTATGCCGGTACTGAACAATATGTTTCTTAAGGTAAAGCAACCCGAAACTACGGAAGATATTTTTGCGCGTACGACTTCAGAAGGCAGCATGACAGAGAGTGGCATGGGGATAGGCAAACCGAACCTCAGCGGCATCGGCGGGGCCATGATTATTGCGTTTTATAGCCGAATTGCTCAATTGCTGATTGCTGACTTTGAAGCAGAAATCGGCGTCAAAGCCCATATTATTTTCAAAAAAATAGTCGAAAAATCAGAATATCAGGAAAAGTTTTTGGGTCAGTTTCAATCTGCTAAAGACATTTTAACCAATGTCGAGAACATCCGACAGCATATTGCTGACAAAGGCTATCGACTTAGCAAAATGAGTTTTATCAAAGGGTTTCAAGAAGTCATTATTGAGCTGCTGTTGGAGCAAAGGCAATTATTGGGAGATAGACCCACGCGCGCCAGTTTAGCCAAGGTTCGCAAGTTTATGTCGGATCCCAAACAAAGGGATTTAATCCCGATTGCCCAATATTTTTTGACCACACTAGGAAGCGTTGCACCCGAGCTAACATCGTAGGTGCGACGTTGAGTTTCATCTAGGCGTAAGGAAATGGGATGGATAATCAATTAAATTTTTGGATGGCACAAGTTCTGATTCTGGTGTTCTACATTATGACATTGTTTATATATAATCGTGCCAGAAATGAATATATCGGCGGGAAGATTGGCGCCGCCATTAACCTGATAATGGGTTTTTTATTGATATTATTCCTTTCCGACCTGGTCGATTATTTTATGGTCTTGGTCTTATCGCGTGAAGACGATACCATTCAGATAATCAAAATTCTACTGAGATTAACAGCAATCTGCATATTGTTTTTTGGCGGGCTGCGTTTCTTTATTGGAAAATCCCGTACGATTGATGTAATGCAGCAATCCGTCGATTTAGGCCTGCAGGATCAGCAGGTGGCGAAAACCGAACCTGATATCCCCAAACCGGTCCAAAAGGAACCACCACTTCAGGATGAAAAACGCACCATGCCCAGACTGGGACGCTATGAAATCTTAGAGCAAATCGGTCGCGGAGCCATGGGGATTGTTTATAAAGGCCGGGATCCGGTTTTAAATAGGCTGACAGCCATTAAAACCATTCGCTTTTCAGATGAATTTGATGATGACAAGGTCGATACCATCAAGGGTCATTTTTATCGTGAAGCGGAAGTCGTCGCCAAGCTGTCTCATCCAAATATTGTGACTATTTATGATGTGGGTGAAGATCTGGATTTGACTTTTCTGGCAATGGAGTACCTCCAGGGGGAAAGCCTGGAAAAATATGTCCATAAGGACCAACTACTTTCCATAAAACAGTGTCTGGAAATAATTGGTCAAGCCTGCGACGCTTTGGAATATGCCCATCAACATGACATTATTCACCGGGATATTAAGCCTGCCAATATTATGCTGCTATCAGACGGTTCCATCAAGGTAACCGATTTTGGAATCGCCAGGGCGACGACCAGTACCAAAACACGTACGGGTATTATAAAGGGCACGCCCTATTACATGTCTCCCGAGCAGACTAAAGGCAGTGAACTTTCAGGACGGTCAGATGTCTTTTCACTGGGAATTGTTTTGTATCAACTTTTAACCGGCAAACTGCCATTTGACGGTGAGAACATGGCTGCCATCATGTACCAGATTACATCGGTTAATCCGACACCACCGACAGACTACAATCCCTCCATCAGCAAGCCGATACTTACGGTATTAAATCGGGCACTGGAAAAAGATATCGCCAAACGCTATTCCCGGGCCGAAGAAATGGGCAGACATGTCCATATGATTCTGGATAAAATGGCCGAAATAGCGGCGAAGCAGGGTGCCAAAGGCTAAGCCTCATGATTACATTAACAACATGGTAATTGGAATATCATATCGCCAGGTGCGCTTCCTGAATAAATTCCCTGGTGAATTCAAAGAATCGCATCTATTCTGCCGTACTACCTAATCTTTGAAGTAGTATCTCCACGCGTCGATTGCGCTGCCTGCCCTCAGGCGTATCGTTAGAGGCAATAGGATTTGCCGGTCCCAATCCGGCAACCGCGAGCTTTTCCGTGACAACGCCGTTACCGACGAGATAACTCTTGACAACATTGGCGCGAAATCTCGATAACTGCTGATTGTAAGCAAGGTCCCCTGAAGAATCCGTGTATCCGTTCACGTGAATTTCCAGCTGTGAATATTTAAGGGCCATTTCAATAATTCGATCCAACAAGGCATAACCTTCGGCAGAAAACTCATTGGAATCCGGTGGAAACTGAATGACAAATTTTCTTTCTTTAAACGGAAACGGGGGCGGGACCGGATTCGGGGATGATTCGGCCACCTGGTTTGGGGTGACAGCTGGAGAGGATACAGGCGATTGCGGCAGTGACGCTGTGGGCGTGGCGGCCGGCCGGGGGGATTGGTGTTCGGGACCGGATATCGGCTTTGCCGATTCCGTTTTCGGGGTGGTCGAGACAACCGATTGATTGGAAAGTCGCTTGGGCATCCAGTCAGGTGCTAATCCGCTAAACATGAGCATCAAAAGGATTGTTATGACCAAAACAGCACCAAGGCCGGCATAAATTAGAAGTCCCGGCAACGGGTACTGCAATGGGTGCCGAAGGGCGTCTAATACACGGTCAAAAAAGCTTATGCCCGATTGACTTCCTTTGGGGATTTCCACTTTAATATGGAGATCCTTGGCGCAATCTTTAACCATGCTGCCGTCTACCCGGTGATTTCCCTTGACATAGGCCGTCAACAGCGCATGGTCACAAATAATATTGATCAAACGTGGATATCCGTTTGAAAATGCGATCACTTGACGTACGGCGCTGCTGGAAAAAATTTTGTTTTCAGTGCCGGCTACTTTGAGTCTGAAAGCTATATATTCACCGACATCTTCATTTTTCAGCGGGCCGATCAAATATTTCATGGTAATCCGCTGCAGCAGGGCACGGTTACGCGTTTCATTTAACGCATCAATCAGTTCATGCTGGCCCACAAGGAAAATATTTAATAGTTTGGTGTCTTTCTTTTCTATATTGGAAAGTTGGCGAATTTCCTCAAGCAGCTCGTAACGAAGTCGCTGAGCTTCATCAATGATGATGAGAACTTTTTGGCCGTCTTCATTGGCTTTATGTAAAAAATGGATGAAATGAACCAGGAAGTCACCTTTGGTTTTGAAAGTCTTTTTTAATTCAAATTCGTGGGCCAGAAAATTGTAGAAATCCAGCTTTTCAAGATCCGGATCTGAGATCATGGCAATCAGGGTACGGTCGTCCAAGCTTTCTAACAGACTGTTGATGAGGGTCGTTTTTCCCGTACCGATATCGCCGGAAAGCAACAGAAAACCACGATTATCCTGGATGCCATATTGTAGCATGGCCAAGGCTTCTTTATGGGTTTCGCCGAGCCATAAAAATTTTGGATCAGGACTGATTCTGAAGGGTTTGATTTTGAGATTGAAATGTGTGAGATACATGCTTTCCTCTTAAAAGACTATGGTGTGAAGACCCTCCTGTGGTGGCGGAACTTCTGGACCCGGAAACCTCTTGTTTAAGCGAATTCTCTACTTTTTCCAGACAGCGTAAATCATCAAAGACAAATTAAAATATTCGCAACAAACTGTCAATGAATCAATCAGCGAAAACCTAGCCCAAGTATCTGTCTGATAAACTTGAAAAGGCTTGACATTGTGAAGGGCCAGAACTTATTCTGACTATGAATCGGAATTGAAAGGATTGGAATCATGGTATCAGCTGCAAAGGTTATCCTGAAGGTTAGTCTGTTAATTTGTCTTGCATTTGCAATTCTGATGATCACCCCATCAAGTTGGATTTTGGCTCAGGATACGAGCAATGCCGGGAACGTGCCGGACACGAACTCCCAGAACGAACTGAAGGTTGATGTCGTATTCGTGCTGGATAACTCCGGCAGCATGATCACCAATGATCCACAATTTATCACGCGTGAGGTCGTAACCAACTTCTTAATGAATGTACACGATCAATTCCGGGTTGGCATGGTTACATTTGATAGCGGCGCATCACTCATTGAGCCCCTTAGCAGCATAGAATCAGACCCGGATACCGAACGATTTCTTAAAAGCCTCGAAAAAATCAATTACAAGGGCCAATTTACCAATACACCCGTTGGTGTTGAACGGGCAATTTATGAGCTCAAATCCAATGGTCGCGACGGGGCCGAAAAAATTATAATCCTTTTAACGGATGGTATCGTCGATACGGGTAATAAAGCCCAGGATGTTGCCGGTGAAGAATGGCTGAAGGATCAACTATCCCTGGAGTGCAAGCAGGCGGGCATTCGTGTTTTTGGAATCGCCTTTACCGAAGCGGCCGATTTCCGGTTAATCCAGACCCTGGCCCTTAAAACCGATGGGGAATATTTTCGTACTTTCTCGAGCGCAGAAATACCAAAAGTTTTTGAAAAAATCGAAAAAATCATTTCCCAACCCAAGGAAGTAACAGCGGAACCAAAGCCCACCCCCGAGCCGAAGCCGGTTCCAATCATCATTAAACAACAGGTACCGGTGCCGGTCCAGGCAACAACTGAACAGCCGGCGTCAAGTCCTGTTCCCTTATTACTCACGGGTCTGATCATCATCGTACTGGTCGTGGTTTTTTTGGTGTATTTAAATAAGAAACGCGATTTTCCAGGTATGAAGACCCAACCCGGCCAGGTGGATCAACTTCCCGTCCAGAGCCAGGATCCGCCCAAGGGTCAGGCCGAACTCATCGATGCCGATAATGTAATCTCTGAAACACGTTTATCCCTGCCCATAGAAAAGCATGTGGTGAAAATTGGTCGGGACAACAGCAATGATATCGTGATTCCCAAGGATTCCATATCGAGTCTGCATGCCACCATCGAGTATCGCAACGGCTATTATTATCTCGAAGATCACCGCAGCACAAACGGCACACGACTCAATGAGGCCAAGGTGAAGGAAAACACCCCCATGCGTCTCAAGAGCGGTGACAAAATCCAGTTCGCCGTTTATGAGTTCAGGTTTTTAATGCCGGAAATGGCGCCCTACGGCGAAACCGTTATCGTTCAAAGTGGTACGGAGCCTGATTTGCTCAAGCCTTGATGTTGAAGCGATCGGCCTAACCTGCCAATACGCCCTGAAAACGGATTCAAGGACTGCCGAACGCCCTCAATCCGCCCAACCGTCCACCATTATGGCCCCCCTCATGCCACGCTAGACGTACAGTTGTCAGAATAAATTTGCTTATTGTGGGAAACGCTTTCCTAACAGCCTTTCATCTCGGGACATATTCATTGGAAATAGAGTTGCCCTAGCGGCGGTCGTGTAATCTATTTTGCGATCAGCAAAAACTCGTTTCTAATAATCCATAAGGTCGGACAGGGTCTAATCTAATGAAATGCTAATGAAATTAGACATAGGACTTTTTGGAGAACAAAAATATACCGGCTCTCCGACCTAATGGCTTCTAAAAAACTCAAACAGTTTCCTGATCTTTAAATAGACTACAGCACCGCCTTGTGCATGAAGGGTCCATATGGGCTGTTGCAAAATCTTAAAAATGTTCATGACGATATTGCCTAGCATAGACGGTAGTCGGCTTTCCCAAGATTGAGTTTCATGCTTGGTTGTGCGTGATAGGGCATGAAAATTTTTGGAATTTGTCTGGTCACATCGCAAGAATCGGGTTGAAGACTTAGATGATTGACATATACTGGTTCATAAACCATTTAGGGAATTCAAATTTACAAGATGGGAGTGTTCGTGATGTCAAATTCAAGTCTAAAACAACTTTCGGAGGATTATTATCGAGTTGAAAAAGCTCTAAATTTCATTCAGGCCCATGTGGATAGGCAACCGGATCTGTCTGAAATAGCGGCCCATGTCTATTTGAGCGAGTTTCACTTTCAGCGGCTTTTCAGCCGCTGGACAGGTATCAGTCCCAAACGATTCCTGCAGTATGTGACCAAGGAATATGCCAAGCAACTTCTCAAAGGATCTCAGTCAATATTGGATACTGCTTACGATATTGGTTTGTCCGGCGGCGGCCGACTGCATGATTTGTTTGTTGTGTGCGAGGCAGTGACACCCGGCCAGTACAAGCGGCAAGGGGAGGGATTGGAGATAGATTATGGGTGTCACCCATCTCCCTTTGGGAGCTGTCTAATAGCCGCCACCCGTCGGGGGATTTGTTATCTGGAGTTCTTGATTCAAGATCAAGTTTCGGCTTCTTTAGAGGGGATTCAAAAACGCTGGCCCCGGGCAAAGATCGTTCAGCGACAACAAAAAACACTCAAACTGATACGTCGTATCTTTGATTTCACACCCTCAAAAAACTCAGCGCCTCTCCATCTGCATGTGAAGGGCACTAATTTTCAGATCAAGGTATGGGAAGCCTTGCTGAAAATTCCCCTGGGCAAGGCGGTAACGTATGAAGATGTCGCTCGTCATATCGACATGCCCAAGGCCTCCAGAGCTGTGGGCAACGCCGTGGGACAGAATCCGATTCCCTTTCTGATTCCGTGCCACCGGGTTATAAAGAAAATGGGTGTATTTGGTAACTATGGCGGCGGCAAGGAGCGTAAAAAGGCCATGTTGGGGTGGGAGGCGGCCCGATATGATAGTTCGAATGAACAGCAATAAGCTGTAAGCCATGAGCCATAAGCAGCTTATATCTTATAGCTTAATGCTGAAGTCTGTATTGGTCGGGATGGCTGGATTTGAACCAGCGACCCCAGCGTCCCGAACGCTGTGCTCTACCAGACTGAGCCACATCCCGACATATTAGCGGTGCTTTTTCTATGTTATCAAAGTGCCAATGTCAAATAAAATCTTTATTACTATAAAGGGAATAATGCCTTATTCGATGTTCAATGTTCGATGTTGGACGTTTTTTATCTAACACAGCTATAAAAGTACACTTGTACCTAATAATCCCGAGTTAACTATACGGATTCTCCAGCACAATGGTCTCTTCCCGGGCCGGGCCGACGGAAACAATGCTAATGGGTGTTTCCGTAATCTCTTCAATCCGTTTGAGATATTTCTTGGTATTATCCGGCAGTTGCTCGAAACTCCGAATACCGGAGATATCCTCCGACCAGCCGGGCCACGTTTCATAGATCGGTTTACATTCCGCCAATACCTGCAGGTCGCCCGGAAAATAATCCAATTTTTGACCGTTGTAATCATAAGCCGTACAAATATTAATCGATTCCAGGCCGTCCAATATGTCCAGTTTGGTCACCGCCAGGCCGGTCAGGCCGTTCAAGCGTACGGCGTTGTTCAAGATAACCGTATCCAGCCAACCGCAACGCCGGCGCCTACCTGTCGTGGCGCCGAATTCAGCCCCCTTCTTTTGGATGGCATCGCCGATTTCATCAAACAGCTCGGAAGGGAAGGGCCCGCGACCCACCCGCGTGGTGTAGGCCTTGACAATGCCGATGACATGATCGATTTCTTTGGGCCCGATTCCGGCCCCGCAACAGGCATTGCCGGACAATGTGTTGCTGGACGTTACAAATGGATAGGTGCCGTGATCGATATCCAGATGGGTTCCCTGGGCGCCTTCAAACAAAATCTGACTGCCGCTCTTCAGATTCTGGTGCAATTCGACTGAACTGTTGCCCACATACGGTGCCAGACGATCGGCAAATTCGCCGTAGGTCTTTATGATTTCATCCGCATCCAGTGTTGCCGCATCTAAATATTTTTCTAAAATGAAATTTTTTTCTGCCAAAATCTGCCTGACCCGCTCTGCTAAAAGCTGAGGATTGATAAGCTCCACAAAGCGGATGCCCCGACGGGTGGCCTTATCCTCGTAGCAGGGTCCGATGCCGCGTCCGGTAGTACCGATCTTGTTGTCGCCCTTTTGGATTTCACGCGCATGATCCAGGCTTTTATGGTAGGGCATGATCACATGCGCTTTTTCACTGATTCGAATGCGATCGGGTCCGGCCTCGATCCCATGGCTTTGGAGATAATCGATTTCCTCCAACAGTACGCCCGGATCAATAACCATCCCATTGCCCAGATAGCAGGCCTTGCCTTGTAAAATACCGGATGGTACCAGGTGGCTGATAAACTGCTCACCCTGGACCACCATGGTATGACCGGCATTGTTGCCGCCCTGAAACCGCACGACCACATCAGCGTGCTCGGCCAACAGATCAACCACTTTGCCTTTACCTTCGTCTCCCCACTGGGTTCCAATTATAACTACGTTTGGCACGTCAGTTTCTCCTCTTTTCCTGAAAAAAGTCTTGTATGAGTGTTCGGCAGGTAAGCCGGCAGATGCCGCCGATTACTTTGACATGATGGTTGAATCGCCGGTCTGCTGTAAAATCGTACAATGAACCGGCTGCTCCCCATTTGGGATCTTCGGTTCCATAGCCAAGCATCGACACCCGTGCATGAATGATGGCGCCCATGCACATGACGCAGGGCTCGACCGTAACATAGAGCCTGGTGCTTAACAACCGGTAATTTCCCAATCGGGCGGCGGCATCACGCAGGGCCAGTATTTCCGCATGCGCAGTGGGATCTGCAAGTGAGATGGGCCGGTTGTGTGCGGCTGCCAGGATGTCGCCGTCTGCGTCTACCAGGACGGCCCCCACCGGGACTTCACCCTTTGATTGCGCTTTACGGGCCTCCTCTATGGCCAGCTGCATATATTCTTCATGTTTCATGGATGACCTTCGGTCATAGCTGGTAGCCGTTAGCTGTTAGCCCTTAGATGCTCACGGCCTAATACTCATTGTTCCTGATGCGGAACCATGCTTTGACGGCATATGGAGTTAAACCATCAACAAACGAATAATTTCGATCCGCAGCTAACACGCAAAGAGGCTGCAAACTTTTAAGCTTCTAGGCGCCTACAGCCTACAGTCTAAAATGCCACAGCCTATTATTCGAACCTAAAACCTAACACTTAAAACCGATATTTATTGACATCGCCTGCTACATAGCCTAAAAGACACCTCGAATTCAATCTAAATCAGATGCGCCCGTAGCTCAGTTGGATAGAGTGCCGGACTACGAATCCGTAGGTCGCAGGTTCGAATCCTGCCGGGCGCGCCATAATTTCAAGGACTTAGAGGTCAGTGACCCTGAGTCCTTTTCAGTTTTAGAAGCGATTCAACTGTATGAATGGTAGGTTTTCAAGCCGGCACTAGCTC
>CAYVMI010000067.1:0-25495 GCA_964452555.1 uncultured Desulfobacterales bacterium | reverse complement strand
CTCAAAATCCTCCGACCTTACGGTCATCCGAGTTCGATTCTCGGCTCCGGCACCAGGTAATTCAAGGGGTTTGACAATCTCTATTTGTCAAACCCCTTTTTATTGCTCGAAATTTACTATAATTGGTTTCTATATAGACCATAAGGAGTTTTAACGGTCTATATGTGTACCAAAATGATATTGACAGGGCTGTGAATATTTATTATTTTTGGTTCACATAAAGATTAAGGTCGTTAATGGTCTATATACAAATCAATGGGAAAACAATGCCAAAGTCCATAGTACGCACCTACTCACGCTATAGCCGCGATGCAGCTGCCTTGATCGGTTCGTTGATCCGCGAAGCACGACATGCGCGCAAGCTATCTGCTCAGGAATTGGCAGACCGTGCTGGTATTTCGAGAGGCCTGCTGCAACGCATCGAGAAAGGCAATCTAAAATGCGAGATTGGAGCCGTGTTCGAGGTGGCAACCATAGTTGGTGTCAAATTATTTGACGCTGATGAAAGCACATTGACAAGATACCTGCGGCAATCCAGGGAAAAATTGACACTCTTGCCAAAGTCTGTTCGAAATAAAACTAAAGTGGTGCGCGATGACTTTTAAAGGCGAAAAAGAAGCCTTTGTCTGGGTATGGTTGCCGGATGAATCCGAGCCGGTCGTGGCCGGGCGGCTTGAAGCTGATAACGACATTATTCTGTTCAACTATGGTAAAAGCTACCTGGATCGTATCGGCGATGGCAGGCCCGTGATTCCGATATATGAGCCCGAATTGCCGCTTAAGGCCGGTGTACTGCCCTTAACCGAGGGTTTGACAATGCCCGGCTGTATCAGGGACGCGGCGCCTGATGCCTGGGGCCGGCGTGTGATTATCAACAAAAAGTTAGGCCTTAAGGACTCAAGCACAGATACAGCCGAACTGGATGAGTTGACCTACTTGCTGGAGTCGGGTTCTGACCGGATCGGTGCGCTTGATTTTCAACGTTCCCCTACTGAGTACGTTGCGCGTACAGCTAACAATGTCAATTTAAAAGAATTGATTGAATCTGCAGAACGGGTTGAAAAAGGAGTGCCTCTCACGCCGGAACTGGATCAGGCATTGTTTTATGGCAGCTCTATTGGTGGCGCTCGCCCCAAAGCTTTAATTCAAGAACACGATAAAAAATACGTGGCCAAATTCTCATCCAGCACAGATTTGTACAGTGTCGTCAAAGCTGAATTCATCGCCATGCGATTAGCCGGATTAGCCGGGTTGAATGCTGCACCTGTTAAACTGGTTAAGGCGGCAAACAAGGATGTCGTCTTGATCGAGCGCTTTGACCGCGTGCCAAAGGGTAAAAAGTGGGCACGAAAGGCCATGGTTTCGGCCCTAACTATGCTTCAGTTAGATGACATGCTGGCACGGTACGCCAGCTACGAAGAATTATCTGTAATTATCCGCCACCGTTTTACCGATCCGAAGCAGACGCTGAAAGAACTTTTTTCACGACTGGTCTTCAATATTCTATGCGGCAATACAGATGATCATGCCCGCAACCATGCGGCATTTTGGGACGGCAAGACACTGACCCTGACGCCTGCTTATGACATTTGCCCCCAGGGTCGCACAGGAAATGTCGCCTCACAGGCCATGCTCATATCCGGCGACAACAACCTGAGCCAACTTAAAACGTGCCTTGAGACCGCGCATAACTTCCTTCTTTCTGAGGAAGAAGCCCGTGAAATATTTAGTAGCCAGACAGCCACCATCGAGCAGCATTGGGAAGCTGTCTGTGAAGAAGCAGGACTGACTGAAGTGGACCAAAAGCTTCTTTGGGGACGACAGTTTCTAAACCCCTACTCGCTTGTGCTATAGGAATGTTGATGCCAAATTATTTACACATCCTACCGGCGAGTTTATATTGACGCCCTCGCTGCGAGCGTCGCGACTAAAAGGGGAGGGGGCGGTTATACATTCTTTTAACTATCAATATCAGTTTACTGCATAAGGCTTTGAATAAAACAGCCAGAATCTGAATTCGGATCATTATCATTGTTCCCACCGGAATCATTGCCCGGATTGTTTATTTTTTCAGTGCCGTCCGATATAAAACCCGGCCCTCCCAGGGTGACAACCGTGCCATCACTTACAAAATCATTATCTCCTCGCAGGCCGTCTGCAAAACGCAGCATAATGGTATTCTGATCAAAGATAGCGCCGGTATCGCCGTTATCTAAGAACTCGTACCAGTGATCGTCCTGATTGTCCGGCGAACTACCATAAATGTAATAACTGCCGGGTGCGGCAC
This sequence comes from uncultured Desulfobacterales bacterium, assembly GCA_964452555.1. Taxonomy (GTDB): domain Bacteria; phylum Desulfobacterota; class Desulfobacteria; order Desulfobacterales; family B30-G6; genus B30-G6. Next base: position 23,208 of record CAYVMI010000067.1, on the reverse strand, counting down.
CCTCGGGTAGGGTAATGGTAATGTCGACATCGTTATCCAGACCGACGCCATGAATTTCGTATTCATACAGACCGTAAATGAATTCAATATCTTCCGGAAAATCATCGGGGTCTAATGATGAGTCTACCTGTTTGAAATCAATAATGCAGGTTCCTTCTGGTGATTCGATGATGATATAATCCGAATCTCCATTTATGGCATGGCTGCTCACGTTGCATTGAAGGCTATCGATGATCCCATCCAAATTGCTGTCACCTTGATGGGGGCCTTCCGTCTCTATTAAATCATCGATCCCGTCATTATCATCATCCGTATCATCACAGTCGAGAATTCCATCATCATCTGTATCAAAGTCAGGCAGACCGCAACCACACGTGCCAGGTACAATTTTCCCGGCATCAAGGGGACATTCATCATCGCAGTCCAGGAAACCGTCGTTATCGGAATCCATGTCAGGCAGGCCGCAACCACACGTACCAGAGCTGGTTTTGTTTGCGTCTTCAGGGCAGCCATCAACGCAATCCGGCACGCCGTCATTATCGCTGTCGATATCCGGCACACCGCATCCGCATATTCCTGGATTCAATTTGTTTGGATCATCGGGGCAGTTGTCAGTGCCACCTGATGTACATCCATAGCAAAGTTCATCGGAGTCAGGGCTCTCAAATCCTCCGGTGTCAACTGCGCGCAAAACAAAATAAAAGGGAACATCTTGATAGTTGATTTCAACAGTACAGGTGGTTTCAGTTCCTTCCCAGACCGGTTCAGAATAAGTGTAATCTTCTCCTTGCATCCGTGCAAAGAGTCGGTAACCGGCAAGATTCGACTCCGCATTGGCTTGCCAGGCAAAAGAAATCTGGCTTTGAGCAAAAGAAGTTACCGGGAACATGCAAATCGATCCCAATAAAAGAAGAATAACTTTTATCATGAAGTTGCTTCGTCGCGTGATTGGCATATTGATCAGAGTTGGCAGGCCTTTTAACAGTTCTTTTTAATGTTTTAATGACGTGACCTATGAAATACATGAAATGGTATGTCAAGGAAAAAACAACCACAATATCTGGTGGAAATTTTGGCTTAATTATTGTCAATAATATCATATACAAAGCTTTTCGAATGTATTGTAAAAAAATGAATTGTGGAAATATATACTTAAATTTAGCCAAAATTGTGTAGTTAGGTACCACTGAATTATTACATTTGTTTCTATGTAATAAATTTCACAATAGGAAATAAATGACACAATTACGCCAAGGGGCATCCTCCGGTAACTGTTACTACCCAGGCAAATATACTGAAGACTGTTTTACTATTAAACTGGTTTTTTCTTCCCGTCTCCAGCCCACCTTATAGCCAAAGGCCATAAAAGCCTCTAGACGGTTCGGAAGTGCTATAAAAGAGATATCGATCCTGCTTGCATGCCGCCGACAAGGTGGCGGCGTTGGATATTACATAAAAGATATCCAGGGACAGGCAATCGGGATCATTCCATATTGAGGTGCAAGGCCTTTTGCGTGGTATTTTTATCGCATTTAACTAATGCCACAATGTGGCATGATTTCCACAATATTTATGAATATTTTTTCATAATTTCAGCATAATGTAACATCACTAATTTTTAATTTACTGTATTTGCACATAAATCAAATGTGCCACTATGTGGCATGCTAATTGCGTGAATCGAATGTGAACCACAATAGTGAGGTGCATTATGAAAAAAATAATTCTGATATCGCTAGTACTGCTGCTACCAAGTCTAATGGTGGCTCAAAATGCATTTTCATATTACCAAATATTGGCCGCTACCCCGGTTCCCGAACCAGCAACAATGTTGCTCTTTGGTACCGGATTAATTGGCATGGCTAGATTTGGAAGAAAGAGATTTATAAAAAAGTAATCTAGGAGCTGTTTCTAAATTAAAATTTTGGCTCAAGGTCAAGGCGGATTCTTGTTTCAACCCGCAGACATGCTCTAGTATATCGAGGATTTGAAACAAGAACCAACGCCTGAGATTTATCCGCAGAGGTGGATTAGCAAAAGGATATATTTGAAACAGGTCCTAATCAATTTTACAAAAAGCATGAGCAGGGTCATTCTGACCCTGTTCATGCGAATCCCATAGGTGGATAAAAACCACCCCAAACCATCTAAACAGATCGATTCTTCATAAGGTGTGAATACCGCAGCCAGGGATGAAATAAAGCGCACCAAACCCGAGCCTTACGATCAGCGGCAGCAACAGCGCGAGGCATTACGACAAGCGTATCTGGAAAATTGAGTCAGGCTCATTTCGCACTGACTGCTTATGGCAACTCATCGGTGAGTGGCGGGATCAGGAAAAGCCGGCCTGTTTGAGGGTTGTCAAGAGACGGTTCACCACATGGGTGTCCTGGTAGGGCATGCGCTCGCGCCAGAATTCCAGGCTGGCCTGTGGATTCTGGTCCATGAAGTTAACGGCCTCCTCGCGGGCATCGGCTTCGCGTCCCAGCTCCATATAGGTGGCCGCCAGAAAAAAGCGTGAGGGGAAAAAGTCCGGATTGTGGGTCAGCGCTTCGCGCAAGGATGTGATCGCCTCTTGAAATTGACCGCTTAAGTACAGGGCGTGCCCCAGACTAAACAGGTGAAAAGCAGGCAGGAGCGGATCCAGGCGCAGGGCCTTTTGGGACAGCTTGACAGCCTCATGCGGCTGGCCGCAAAAATTCAGGACATTGGCGAAATCGGATAGAATCTCAGCCTGATTGTATTGATAGGTCTCCAAATTTTTAAACAGATCGATGGCCTTTTGATGCTCTTTTTTCCATAGAAATGAATTGGCCAGCAGGCAATAGGTCGCTTCGTTCGGCGATCCGCCGGAGGTTATCTTATCGGCCACTTCAGCCGCAAGGTTCAATGCCTGCACATCATCGGTCCAGCCCATCATCCACTCGGTAAGAAAGGTCCAGCCGTACTTGGTGTAGGCCGAGGTATAATCGCCGTCAAGCTCGACAGCTTTTTCAAAAAGGTCACGGGCCTTGAGATTATTCTCCGGTGAAAAGCGGTTGTAGTATTCCATACCCCGCAGATAATAGTCGTAGGCTAAAATATTATCCGTATCCCGAGCCTGCAATCGCTGCTGTTCGCTCCGGCCGATCTTTAAGGCCAAATTCGTCACGATTGTTTGGGTCACCTCATCCTGCAAGGCAAAGATGTCTTGTAGATCGCGATCGTAGCGATCGGCCCAAATATGTCCGCCCGTGACGGCATCCACCAATTGGGCGGTGACCCGCACCCGGCCGCCGGCTTTGCGCACGCTGCCTTCGAGGACATATTTAACTCCCATTTCCCGACCCACATCCTGGACATTGACGGCGCGGTCCTTATAGGTAAAGGACGAATTGCGGGCGATGACAAAAAGGTTGTTGACCTTGGAGAGATCGGTGATCAGGTCTTCGGTGAGACCGTCCGAGAAGTATTCCTGTTCCGGATCACCGCTCATATTATTAAAAGGCAGAACAATGATGGATGGTTGATCTAGCACAACGGGCACCTCGGCCAGGATACGCTCACCGGTTGTTGCCTCAGTCAGCACCTTGTATACCTGCACGGGCTTGGCGATATTCTTGACCTCGATGGCCCCCATATCCTGGAATTGGAATTCCAATTTATTCTGGACCTGGTCGAACATGTTATGGGAAATACAGATGCCGCCGGGTTCGGCCAAACTTTCTATACGGGCGGCAATGTTGACGCCGTCGCCATATATCCGGTCATCATCCCAAATGATATCACCAAGATTGAGCCCAATCCTGAAATGCATCTGCCGTTCAACCGACAGGCGGGTATTTTCCGCCTGCAGCGCTTGCTGGGCCTTGACGGCACACTCCAGGGCATCCACGGCACTGGTGAATTCGGCCAGCAGGTTGTCTCCGGGAGCGTCCACCACCCGGCCGTTATAGTGTGAGACTTGGTCGGCGATAATCGTGCGATATTGTTTCAGGGTCTCAACCGTGGCAAATTCGTTGTCTTCCATCAAGCGGCTGTAGCCTTTTACATCAGCACTTAGTATTGCAGAAAGTCTTCGTTTGGCACGATCCATTTTTATTCTCTTTTATGATTATTCTGTATATCTATGATGGTTGGTTCGGCCTGCATTATGATAAGCTATTCCACAGTTAAGTCCATTTAGCAATAATAAGCACTGAATCCATAAATGGAAAGTCCCTCGGTTTGGCCCTTGCCCATATTTCAGGAACACCGGTCGGCTTGACCGGTGATAGTGTATGTGCGATAATTCCACCTAAGCTGATCGATTGGAGTTAACCATGTAAACCCCAAAGTTTCGGTATAGGGGTAGAGCATCCTTTCAATCGAAAGGAAAGGAGGGCATCGTGAAAAAAAACATCATGAATTACGAAACCCTGCTAAAGGTGACCAAGGCTTTATCCATGTCCAAGGATCCCAAAGAGATCATACGGATTTCCGTAGCGAGTGTTACGGAAACCCTGGATGTGAAAGGCTGCGCACTCTATCTGGTTAACGCTGACAACAATGAGCTGGAATTGGCGTCAGCCTGTGGGTTGAGCGATGACTATCTTTCCAAGGGGCCTGTAAGCGCTTCGCGATCGGTGGCCAAGTCGCTCACCGAGGGTCCGGTTGCAATCTATGATGTGATGGACGATCCCAGAGTACAATACGCGGAAGAGGCCCAAAAAGAAGGTATTGTGTCGATTCTGTCGGTACCTATTTATGTGCGTGGGGCCGTGATCGGTGCCATGCGGGTTTATACCGCGGAACATTGGGAGTTTACACTGGATGATGTCAATTTTGTTCAGGCGCTGGCCGAAATAGCGGGCATCGTGATCGATTTAACCCGCATGATTGAGGGCCAAAATGCTTACATCGATATTTTAGAATCGCTAAAAGAAGTCAGGGAAATGTAGTATCTGAGCTATAAACATTACAGCGGCGTGGATGGGTACCAATTACTATGAAAAAAATTAAAGTTGATCCCAAAACCTACGATGTCATCATCGTAGGCGGCGGCCCGGCTGGGTTGTTTGCGGCCTACTACCTGAGTGAGCACTCGGACCTGGATGTTTTGCTGATCGAAAAAGGCAAGAGCATTGTGCGGCGTAATTGTCCCATCAACGAAGAGCAGGGCTGCATCAAGTGCAAACCCTGCAACATTCTGTGCGGTGTCGGTGGAGCGGGTCTATTTTCTGACGGCAAGTTGAACTACATCCACAAATTGGGCAAGACCGACCTGACCCAATTTATGCCCCAGCCCAAGGCAGAAATGCTGATTGATGAAACCGAGGCGATTTATAACCGTTTCGGCATGGACGGACCGGTTTACCCCACCGATATGACCGCAGCCAAGAAAATCCGCAAGCAGGCCAAGCAATACGGCATCGATCTATTGATCATCCGGCAAAAACATCTGGGGAGTGACTGCTTGCCGGACCACATCGCGGGATTGGCTAAAGCGATTAAATCCCAGGGCATCACCATCCATACCTCAGAGGAAGTTAAAGAGGTGATTGTTAAAAAGGGTGCTGTCTCAGGGATCCTAACCAATCGAAAACAATATAAGGCCCGTAATGTCATTCTGGCTCCCGGTCGGGTGGGAGCTGATTGGGTTGGCAATCTGGCCATGCAACACGGTATCGGTCTGGCCCAACGCGGCATCGAAGTAGGTGTGCGCGTGGAGGTGCACAATGACATCATGCAGGATCTTTGCGATATCATTTACGATCCTACTTTTTTTATTCAGACGGCCAAGTATGACGATGAAACCCGCACGTTCTGCACCAATCCAGGCGGATATGTGGCCTTGGAAAACTACGCCAGTTTTGTGTGCGTCAACGGGCATGCCTATTTAAATCAAAAATCGGCCAATACCAATTTTGCGTTTTTATCCAAGGTGGTGTTGACCGAACCCGTGACCGACAACCAGGCTTACGGTGAATCCATTGGCAGTCTGGCAACCCTGATCGGCGGCGGCAAACCGATACTGCAGCGGTTTGGGGACCTAAAACGCGGTCGGCGCAGCACCTGGCATCGGGTCCGCAAGGGCTACATCGAACCGACGTTGAGCAACGTGGTCTGCGGTGACATTGCCATGGCCCTGCCGGAGAGGATATTGACCAATATTATCGAAGGGCTTGAAAAACTGAATTTTGTGGTGCCGGGAGTCTCCAACGATGAAACCTTACTGTATGCCCCGGAGATAAAATTCTTTGCCACCCAGGTTGAAACGGACCAGAATTTAGAAACGTTGGTAAAAGGCATGTACGTGGCGGGTGATGGACCGGGAGTGGCCGGAAATATTATCTCTGCCAGTGCCACCGGCCTTATACCGGCGAAGGCAATACTGGCAAAACAATAGGTGTTTAGGCTGTAGGCTATAGACTATTAGGCGCCTACAGCCGACAGTCTAAAAGCCTATCAGCCTATTATCAATTAAGGTGAGTTTGAATTCATCGATCATACCGCGATAATAAAAACAAGACTAATCAAGAGTGTCATCATTCGGTAAAGGAAAACGAGTGAAGATAAACGCCGTAATAAGCCCGGCCGCAATATGCCAGATACCCCACCAGCCCACCAGGATGGCCATTCCACCCAAGCCTCCAAAAAAGTTGAATACCAACACCAGGCCCAAGCCTGAATTTTGGATACCCACTTCAATGGCCACGGCGCGGGAATCTCGTTCGGGCAGGCGAAAAATCCGTGCCGACCAATAGCCGATATTCAGGGCCAGGGCATTGTGTAACAGCACGGCCAGCATGATCAGGCCGATGACGTCTAAAAATATTTTCCAGTTGGCCGCCAAAGCCCCCAAAACAATCAGTATGAAGAAAACCAGCGTAAAAATTTTAAACGGCTTGCGGACACGATCCGCCAGGCTCGGAAAAATCCGTGAAAGCAGCATGCCCACAGCCAGAGGTATGCCCAGGATGATAAAAACCGTGAAAAAAACATCCAGGGGACTCAGGCTGATCTTTTGAAGGATGGGGGCGGTATTTGGATTGAGACTGCCCCAAAGAGTCAGATTAAGAGGTGTCATGACAATAGCCGCCATGGTCGAGACGGCGGTCATGCTGATGGAGATGGCTGTATTGCCCTTGGCCAGGTAGGTCATCAAGTTGGACAGGTTGCCGCCCGGACAGGCTGCCACCAGGATCATCCCCAAAGCGATGGATGGCATCGGCTTGATGATCAGGGTCAGCAGAAATGTGAAGGCCGGCAATAGAATAAACTGGGCTGCCAGGCCAATGGCCGGCGCCTTGGGCGCCTGAAAAATCCGCTTGAAATCGGCCCATTTCAGATCGATGGCAACCCCGAGCATCATGAGTCCGATGGCAATATTGATTACCAGCAATCCCTGAGCGTTGAAGTTAAGGCGAATCTGGTCGACGACAATTGAATCCATACACTATTCTCCAAAGTCGTATTTTATTTTCAGTTTTCGTTAGAAAGTACAGGAATTTTACATAGACAAGATTCAATGGCTCTTGGTTCGTGGCTGTTAGCTCTTGGCGGCTAAGAGCTAACAGCTAAAGGCTAAAAGCCGGCAACCGTCAGGTTGCCCTATTCCAGTTTCCCCGTTCGGGCCGCAGCCCAAAGCCAGTTGCCGGGCGGGTCGACATTGGCATCCGGATCCACGACGGCATGAATAACGGCCGGCTTTCCGGAGGCTACCGCCCTTTCCAGGGCCGGCCGGACCTCTGTTCCGGTTTCCACGTATTCGCCGTGGCAGCCCATGGCCTGGGCCACCTGATCATAACGGACAGGGGCGTGGTCATGACAGAACCAGTCGGCCTCACGGCCCCATTGCCGCAGCTGAGCTGTTTTCTCCATACCATAGGCCCCATCGACGGCAACGATCATAATCACGGCCAGCTGGTTGCGCACGGCTGTTTCCAACTCTTGCATGTTGAAGCCAAAGGCACTGTCTCCGCTGACGCAATAGACATGTCGGTCCGGAAATGCCAGTTTGGCGCCGAGAGCATAGGGCAGCCCGGTTCCCAGATGGCCGTAGTTCATGGAATAAACCACAGAGCGCTGTTGACGGGCAATATGGTAATGGATGTCCCAAAGGGTGGTGTTGCCGCCATCCATGACAAAGATGGCATCCTCATCAAAGAACTCATTGCATGCCGTTAAAATCTGACCGGTCAGCATGGGTTTGCGCTGCATATCAGCAACCAGATCATCGAGCTCTTTTTGCCAATCATCCTGGAGCATGCGCAGCTCGGCGATTTTAGCGAGCGCCGGGCGCGGCTCGGTCAGGCCCTTGACTGCCTCGGTCAGCTGTTTCAGTATGGTACGCGCATCGCCCACCAGGGGGATGTCCGTGGGCCGGTTGAGGCCCATGTGGGTTGGCTCCGAATCAATCTGAATCAGGCCCTGCTTGTCCGGTTCGCCAAACATGGGCGGCTGGCCCCACATGTTCAATTCACCCAGCCGGGTTCCCACGGCCAGAACCAGATCGGCCTGACTGTTGGCTACGATACGCGACATGCAGGTGGGGTGGAAACTGAGTTCGTGCGTATCGGGAATTATTCCCCGGGCCCGGATGGTGGCCGTGACCGGACAGCCCAAATGTTCGGCTAACTGCCGTACTTCTGCGCCGGCACCCGCCCGTTCGGCACCATTGCCGCAATGGATATTGACCAGATCTGCATTTACAATCTTTTCCGCTGCCTCGCGAATCAGAGCCGGGTCAGCAGGCTGGGACGAGGTTACCCGGTATTGCGCGGGAGACCAGATCGGAACACCGGCATCGTCACCTAGTTGCCCGATAATATCTTCGGGAATGAGCACATGGGTAGGTCCGGGCCGCCCGGATGTGGCCACTCGAAAAGCCTGACGGATCATATCCGGGATGCGGTTCCAGTGGTCAACCTTTCCGTTCCATTTAACGGCCGGTTTGAAGATATCCAAATGCTGGCTGACCTGCATACCGCCCTGATGAACATAGGAATCGGAAATTTCACTGCGGCGGGTGGTGGTGATGGCCACAACCGGGCTCCCTTCCGCCTGGGCGCACATGAGACCTGCCAGCAAGTTGGCCGCACCGGGCCCGGCACAGGCCATGACCACGGCGGGTTTTCCGGTAACCCGCGTATAGGCATCGCAGGCATGTGCGGCTGCCGCTTCGTGACGGGGTACGACCAGTTTGATACCGAGCTTATCCCCCAGTCGTTCAATGGCCTCGATGACCATCATGTAAGTTCCATCCGTGATGGCGTGGATGTGGGCAATGCCTTCGGCATGCAGGCATCGGAGCAGTAGTTCGCCGCCGGTTATTTCACTCATCTTGCCTCCTATCTTCTTGTGCGCTGTTTACAGATTTTACATTAAATTTTACCAGATTTATAATAAAAAGGGTTTGAGGATTCGAGAAAGATCAGGCTATTAGATTGAAGACTGTTAGGCTGTTAGCAGACTAATAGTCTAACAGTCTAAACGCCTAATACGCTATTGGTTGGCCCCTAGAACCCTGCTCTTTATAATTCCATGGTTTGTCCCCCGGTAATATTCAGTGCCTGGCCGGTCATATAGCTCGATTCGCCGGAGGCCAGAAAAGCGACCGTGTTGGCCACTTCATCGGCGGTTCCGAATCGACCCAAAGGTATTTCGGCACTTTTTAAAGCCATGCGCTCTTCCGGGGTTGAGTCCAGGAATTGGGCTTCCAGATCAAAGCGCCAACGGGTAAAATCAGTCATGATGATTCCGGGGCAAATGGCATTCACACGAATATTATTGCCGGCCAGTTCCATGGCCATCACTTTGGTCATCATCAACACAGCTGCCTTGGCGGCGGCATAGGCGCCATTGAACAGCGGTGGTTTTTTGGCGGCCTGGGATGCGGCATTAATAATGCTTCCGCCCTGTTGCATCATCAAAGGCACAACGGCCTTGGATACCCGGAATACGCCATGCAGATTAACATCGATGGTTTTCATCCAGGCACTGTCTTCATATCCATGGATGGTATTGGGCACCCCAAATACAGTGCCGGCATTATTGCACAGGATATCGATGGTGTTGAATTCAGCGGCCAGTGTTTGGCCCATATTCTGAACCGACGTCGGATCGGTGACATCCAGGCTCAATGCCAGGGTTCGAACTTGATAGGTATCGGCCAGGTTTTGGGCCAGAGCGGCAAGCTGATCCTGGTCGCTGGTAAGGAGCGGGTTGTTATCTTCTGCCGCGGCCAGGTCAGCCAAAGCGACGTTGACACCGCAGGCGGCCAGTTTTTTTGCAATGGCATAACCGATACCCGCTTCCTTGCCGGCGCCGGTGATCAAAGCATTCTTATCTTTTAAATCGCTATACACATATCCTCCACTAATTCCGTTCACGATTATTTTAAAAAACCAATACTTCCATCTTGTCCGCCAACGCGTCGCGGAAGGTAAGCGCGTCATTGTTATCGCCCACAATGGCACCGTAATGCATGGGGATAGCCACTTTGGGCTGTATCGCCAAAGCTGCTTCGATGGCTTCTGCGGCGGTCATGACATAGGTGCCGGATACAGGCAGCATAGCGATATCAACCGACAGGTCTTTCATTTCCGGTATATGGTCACTATCGCCGGCATGGTAGATCCGAACCCCATCGATTTCGACAACAAAACCGAGCCATCCGTTGGCTTTGGGATGGAAATCTTTATCGGTGTTGTATGCCGGTACGGCTTCTACTGCCAGGCCATCAAGCTCAAGGCGTTCACCGGGGGTTACCACACGAACGTCTCCGGTTAGTTTTTTAGCTGAATCCTTCTCGGTGACGATGATGGTCGCAGGCTGCTGTACTTTGGCGACGTCTTCCGGTGAACAATGATCAAAATGGTCGTGAGACACCAGAATCACATCGGCCGGCTGGGTGTCCTGGATTTGGTAGGGATCGATATAGATGCATCGGGATGCATCGATTCGAAAGCAGTCGTGACCCAGCCAAACGATTTTATTCTTTATTGCGTCAATGCTCATGATATGGCCTCCTTATTTGATACTGCGTATCAAGACTTTTAGGTTTTAAGACTGTTAGGCTATTAGCGTGGGACGCCTAAAAGTCTAACAGCCTAAATTGCTTCAGCCTACAGTTTAAAGCTTTAATGCCGGTGTCCAGATATAATAAAATCCCGGTGACAGTTGATTGGTGGGATCCGGGATGCCTAGATCCACCATGGGCTGGGCGGGTGAATGGGATCCCGTGGTCAGGGGATTGTATAGATTGTCGTTGGGGAAGGCCGTACGCCGATAGGCCACAACTTTGGCTTTTTCAGGCAGGCCTGATATCCGCAGGGCTTCGGTAAGGGCCTCATCTAGATAGCCCACCCGATCGATCAGACCCAGCTGCTTGGCTTCGGCTGCCAGGTAAACCCGGGCCGTGGATATGGTGGTAAGTGTTTCCGGGTCTAGGCTGCGATGTTTTTCAACCAGGTCAAGGAATTGATCCGCCAAACCGTCGGTCACATCCTGTAGAATCAGTTCCTCTTCTGCCGTAGCCTGGCGGAAAGGAGATCCCATATCCTTATTGGGGCCTGATTTGCTCACATCCATGGAGAAGCCGAATTTAGCGATCAGCTGGGTGATGTTCGGTCGCATAAATACGACCCCCACAGAACCGGTGATCGTGGTGGGGTGGGCGAAGATCAGATCTGCCGGCAAGGAGACATAGTAGCCGCCGGAAGCGGCGATGTCCATCATGCAAACCACAATTTTCACCTTAGTACGTTGTTTAAACGCCATAATTTCGTGGTAGAGGATATCGCTGGCCGTGGCGGTCCCGCCGGGTGAGTCTACTTTCAAGAGCACACATTTTATTTCTTTATCCTTTTCAGCCATGCGCAGTTGGCTTACGACTTCCTGGATCATACTCGGCATGGTCCGCAGCATGCCGTCATCCGGACTGGTGGTAATGATCCCGCGCAGGGAAATAACCAGAACTTTTCCTTTTTCCGTGCCCTGCAGAATCGATTCCTTCAAGGGATCGGATGCATCTGAAAATAGTTTGACTTGTGGCGCCGCACACCCGGCAACACACAGCACGGCCACCATAATCACAAGCATCGTCCCTAATGGTTTCATACGAGATCCCCCTTAATTATTCTACTGGATTAGAACCTGATCTGCCTGCCAGATCCACAATATTCGATTTTGCAGACAACTCATGGTTAAATACGAAATACGAATATCGAAATCCTAAACGGTTCGACTGGCTCATGGTCTTGAGTAAAATCGAAAGACTCACCGTCCCGAGTTAAGCCGAAGGACAATCTCCAATGACTTAAATTCAAAATATCAACACCACTTTCTGGACTAGGGAAAAGGTCACAGGTTTAGAGAATTTGAGCATTCGAATTTAAATATTGTTTAGAATTTCGATATTCGGATTTAGAAAATTCACAAGTATACAGAAATATATAAATTCTTCCAAATTGAGATCAGTTCTAGGTATTCTATATCCGCATATCTATTCAATGTTCACTTTCTTCGTTTTAACTTTTTTTCAATATAGTTTAGTCTGGTTTTAAGCGTTTTAAACCGCTTTTCCATTTTCTGGATATCTTGGGTATGGGTTTGCGCGGCTTGATTAAAGTATTGGAGGTTCTGCTTCATTACAGCTTCTGCCCGGTCGAACTTTTGAAACTGAAAATGCATGCTTACAAGGATGCCGATCAAAGCCAGGCCGAAAACGGCGCTGGTGTAGATGGCCCAAATGGCAACCGGTGTTTCCTCCATGCGTTCCTTGAGATCCTGATATGATTCAGATGTCAGCTTTTGAACGCCTTTTGATTTACGTGTCTTGAGGCCGATTTCCACGCCCGCGGGCGGTGTGACCCCAGCGGCAGGATTTTCCAAAATACTCAGATCGCTGTGAAGCAGTCTGGCTTGATTGAAAAGCATTTTGTCGCAGTCGTCCAAGGTTAGCACTTTTTCTAAAAACTGGATGGCTGCATCTGCTCGGTTAAAGCCTTCCCATAAAATTTGGGCCTTTAAAACAAGTGCTTCGGGGTAATCAGGATCTTTTTGGAGAACTTGATTGATATAATTAAATGCGATCGTATAGTCCCCATTGTCCTTGTTGAAGCGCGCCTGACTTAGCAATCCTTGCAGCTGTTCACGGGTGGTCCATACCGCTTCCCGACGTCCTGAAATGAGATTGCTGGCAGCCCCGCCGGCGGCATCCAATAAATACATGATTATGGCGGAAAGAACCAATCCCGCAATGCCGGCCCCAAGGACGCCGCCGATAGCGCCATGGAGACCCCAGCGGACATATCCCAGGTAGAGCCCCAGTAAACATAAAAACGGAACAGCCAGACCGGCCACCCGGATGAAATAGGTGATACTCTTGAGATCGCGATCCTTGGCGGGTTTGTTTATATCGTTATCGGGATTTGGCATACTGTAACCTTTACTAAATCGGCAGGGGCATGTCAAAGTTTTCCCATGCTATACCAGTTGTCACAAATATATTCCGATTCAAATCCACGGTGAAGGAGCATCCCCAAAAATAGGGATGCTCCTTCTTACGCAATCGGAACGTTATTATAATAATCTCTATAATGGCATTGGCAGGCGATCACGATGGTAAAAGAAGGATTTTATATCGGAAATTATTTAAAATAATCGAAATGTAAAAAAGCGGTTAAAACCGGCTTATTTCTGGATGGACACCAAATAAACACCCGCGGTCACCATGGCCGCCCCGATGAGCAGTGAGATCGTAATTGGTTCACCTAATATAAAAAAGGCCATGATGATGGCACTGATGGGTACAAAATTTATGAATATGCTCGCCCTGGAGGGCCCTAATTTATTGATGCCTTCGTAATACCAAACAAATCCAAGCACGGTACCGAAAATGCCCAGGTAGATCAAATTGAACCAGCTGGACAGGCTGTAAGTCAGGATATCGGTTGCCAAACCCTCAAAAACTGCGGCCGGAAAGAGCAGGATGGCGCCGAACAGGGAACTGCATGCCACCGCTTCGATGGCGGAATAGTCTCGCATAACCCTTTTGCCGATCAATGAATAACTGACCCAGGAGATTACTGCTAGTAATATGTACCCGTCTCCGATCCCAAGGCCCTGGTTGCGGATCAGCTGGAAATCACCTTTGGTGATGGCGATTATGGCACCGCTTACCGATATGAGAATGCCCACGATTTTAACGGCTGTCAGTTTTTCTTTAAAGAAAAAAGCAGATGCCAAAGCTATGAAAATGGGGTTGTTGGCGATGATTATGGAAGCGCGGCCGGCGGGGATGAAATGGAGACCTTTGAAAAAAAACAAATTGTAGCAAAATACGCCGGTAAGTCCCAGGAGTAGCATTGAGACCACCATTCTGATATTGATCCTCGGGAATCGGCCGTGAGTGTGGACCATCATAAGCGACAAGGGAACCGAGGCCAAAACAAATCTTAGGAATGCGGCTGAAAAAGGCGGCACCTGATCTGCCAGCGCCCTGCCGGCCACAAAAGTGCCGCCCCAAAAAATGGCTGTAAACAGGAGTTTAATATAAACAAGCAGGTTTGGCATTAGAAGTCCGCAACAATCGTCGCCTTTAATGTTTCGGCCAGAGTGCGGAAACTGCCGGAATAAAAATGATCGGCACCGGAGATGATTTCAAGGCAGGCGTTCGGATTCCAGCCCGCCAGCTGCTCTCGAACCATCTGCTCAGGTGCAATTTCATCGTGAGAGCCGGTAATTACGAGTTTTAGGTTGGGCAATTGCAGCCGCTCTTCAAATTGCATGAAAGCCACCGGTGGTGAGACCATAAGCATGGGGGTATCGCCGATGTCTTGGGGAGATAGTTGGGCATTGACCCAGGCACCGAAAGAATAGCCGGCCAGGCAAACCGTGTCGATACCGGTTTGTGTCAGGTATTTCAGTGCCTGGCGTGCATCCTCAGCTTCGCCCCTGCCGTTATCATAAGCACCTTGACTTGAGCCAACTCCTCTGAAATTGAATCGCAGCGTTGTAAAGTCCAGCTCTTGGAATGTCCGCACCACGATCTCGACAACCGCATTATCCAGGTTGCCGCCGTAGAGCGGATGGGGATGGGTAACCACCACGCCTTTGGGGCCGGCGCTGTACAAAAGCCCTTCCAGTTCCAGCTCTTTATTTTTGAACGTTATGGTTTTTTCTTTCATTTAGATACGAATTTCCCTTAAATATGAATCTGTATGGCGTCGTGATGAATGCAGGGCGCAGGCATTCCCTGGTACGATTTCTAAGATTCCTCGTCTTTTTTGGCGGAATTTTTCGTATCCGCCGGATAAGTCCCCAAATAGGTCATGGAGAGGGTCAGTTTCTCCATTTTTTTAAGGACTTCCGCGATCCGGGGATCTGATTCCGAGCCTTCAAAATCCAGAAAAAAACTGTAATTACTCGGTTCCGACCGCAAAGGCATGGATGCGATTCGGGTCAAATTGATATTGGCATCCGCAAACAAGCGCAGAACGCCAAAGAGGCTTCCGGCTTTATGGGGTGTCGCAAAAATAACAGAAGTTTTGTTACCACTTTCAGCATAAGGCTGTTTGGAAATTAAGAGGAAGCGGGTGGAATTGGCCGGTGTGTCTTCTATTTTTTCTTTGATAAGTTCAAGATTGTAAAGTTCGGCACTTAATGAACTGGCAATGGCTGCGGCTGCTTTCGGATTTTCTCTGGCTATCATTTTAGCGGCGCCGGCGGTATCATAGTATGGCCTGGGTTCCAGCTTATTGCGATTCAAAAAACCCCGGCATTGGGCCAGGGCCTGGGGGTGGGAATAGACAATACGGATTTCGCGGTAGTCGGTATCCTCAGTTGCCAGCAGGCAATGTCGAACGGGCACATGAATTTCGCCAATCACTTTAAGCGAGGTTGAGGTTAACAAATCATTGACCTGGGTCACAGCCCCTTCGAGCGAGTTTTCCACCGGCACCACACCAAGATCCAGATGCCCATGTTCAACGCCTTGAAACACGTCCATAAATTCCATGCACGGTATGTAAGCGCCTTCCGGCACAAGTTCGCGAGCAGCCACTTCCCCATAGGCACCATGCTCGCCTTGGAAAGCAACTAAAAGCCGATCTTCATTTTGGAGGCGTTTACTCTCGGTAAGAATTGTTTGCAGCAATTGCTTTGAAAATTCGGTCTCGATGAGATCGAGGTTCAATCTTTCGATTCGTTCCAGGATCTCCTGCTCTCTTCGGGGATCACTGATTATCTCCTTGAATTTCTTGGACCGCAAGGCCAGACCCATTCTTTCCTGGAGCATGACCAATAGTTCTTTATCGATTTTATCGATGCGTTTGCGAATTTCCTTTAGTTGCATAAGTCACCTCTGTGGATTCTATTGGGATTGTCAAAAGAACGTTCCGATTTCGAAAGGAGGAGTATCCCTATTTTTTGGGATGGACATATCAATCCAGGCCAGGATTTGTGCCCCCGGATTGGTTGATGAGGTCCACGCCACTGAGGTTCGGTGGCTTATGAAAAGCCGTCTGGTAGCAAAGTAAGGCAGGGGAACCATCTCCAATCCGTTAGGGCACTACGCTAGTGAGTCAGATTCATTATGATATGTCTATCCCAAAAAATAGGGATACTCCTTTTCCGTAGATTTCAATCGGAACATATTTATGACACCCGGTTTAAATATCATAAATAATACTCCTGTAAATAGTTCAATTCCCCTGCATAACGGCGTTGGGCTTGCCCAAGAGCCGTTGTTTGGACGCATGGGGTAATTATGCGTTATCGGTCCTCGCATACTGGGTTTGTAGAAAGGTATGCAAAGGTCGAACGCGTGCCATCAGGTGCGCAAATATATCCGGGGTCATGGACTGATCTCCGTCACAAAGCGCTTCTTCCGGTTTGGCGTGAACCTCAATCATCAATCCATCACAACCGGCGGCCACTGCGGCCAGGCTCATGGGCTCGATCAAACTGAGCCGGCCGGTGCTGTGGGTTGGATCGATGATAATCGGCAGATGGGTCAGCTCCTTGATGGCCGGCACCGCACTCAAGTCAAGGGTGTTGCGGGTGTATTTTTCAAATGTTCGAATGCCACGTTCACACAGGATTACATTCGGATTACCCTCACTCAGGATGTATTCAGCACAGTTGAGCCATTCCTCCAAGGTTGAATGCATGCCCCGTTTCAATAGCACAGGCAGCCCGACTTTACCGACTTCCTTGAGTAATGCAAAATTTTGCATATTGCGCGTACCGATTTGGAGGATATCCACAAACTCAGCAATCCAACTGACATCGCGTGGATCTATGACTTCGGTCACAATGGGGAGACCGGTCTCATTTTTGGCCTTTTCCAGAATTTTCAAACCCTTGAGGCCCAAACCCTGGAAGGCATAGGGCGATGTGCGCGGCTTGAAGGCACCGCCCCTGAGTACATTTGCACCGGCATTTTTGACGGCGTGCGCAGCCAGTAACATCTGTTCTTCGCTTTCCACACTGCACGGTCCGGCCATAACAATGAGACCGGTTCCGATGTTAATATTTCCAACCTTGATTGTGGTTCGCTTTCCAGGCTCCGTCGAAGCGAGTTTTAAGTTTTTCATATTGAAGATTCCTTTTTTCAAAAAAAAACCCCGAGAATTCAATTCTCAGGGTCACAAAGAACCCCGAGTGGCCTGACATGTCCACCCGGGGTGTTTGGCAAATTTTATTTGTCAACCATCCGGATGGACGCTTCTAAACAGAAAAAAGAAGCGTCCGAGATAAAATAGATCTAGATAGCGAAGGTTTGATTCCATGTTTAATATTTTTCCTGTCCTGATTCTAGGCATATGTAAACCCGGGAATCTTGTCAAGTAGAAATTATGACTTGACCGCTTGGGGACTTTATTAGATAGAATAGCATCCATGAAAAGTGTAATGATAGTTGACAATGATCCGGTCATGCTGGAGGTGATAGCCAGCCTTTTAAGAGATCATGCGGTATATTTCCGTATTATCAAGGTCGAAAGTTGCGCCAAGGCAATCAAGATGATTGACCGTGTGACCGCCGATTTAGTAATCACCGGACTACGGATTCCAGAGGCAGACAGTCTACAATTGATTCAAAAATTGAATCGATCCTACCCCGATGTTGTTCGGATTGTACTTACCGACGTGGTTTCGCCAACGTTGAAATCCAAAATTGATGCGGTGGGCGTCTCGGCTTATTTGGAAGAACCCATCAATATGGATGAGCTGACCGAGTTGTTGCTGTCGGAATTGAAAATAGCATACGGCGGCCGTATTCGCGGGATTAGTCTTTCATCCTTTACGCAAATGCTGGAACTGGAAGGTAAAACCTGCACGCTGAGTGTGCGCCGGAACCGTCAGACCGGTGAACTTTTTTTTAAGGACGGTGAACTGGTGGCGGCAGCACTCAAGGATCAGGCAGGGAAAGAAGCAGCCCTCGATATCCTGGCCTGGGGCAACACCCTGATTGATCTCGATTATGCACCTTTCGAAAAAGAGCGCGAGTTCAATATCCCCCTGATGAACCTGCTGCTGCAAAGCCATAAAGCCGAGGACGAGCGTAAAGTAAAAACAGCCGAGCAACGACGCTACCCACGCTATGACTGTAAGATATCGGTGGATTTCGATATCAGCGACTGGTCCTATGAAGGCGTTGTCAGTAATATCAGCATGGGAGGTGTTTTTATCGAAACCCACCATCCGGTTACCGTGGGTAGTGAAATTATGCTGGCGCTGACGTCTCAGGATGATTGGCGTCATTGTACCATCAAAGGCACGGTTGTGCGCAGGGACGCCAGTGGTTTTGGCGTTTTATTTAATGAGCTCAGTCTTTATCAACAACAAGTAGTCCAATCCTATCTTAAAACAGATCAGGGTGAGACAGTCTCCGAAGAGTATAGTGCAAAGTGATCTTTATGCTCTAGTTATTTCTGGATTTCCCTCCTGCTACGATTTCGATTTCGATACCGATTTTAATGTCTATGGGCCCAAATGGAACGGTAGTCAAACTGGCCCAATCCGATAATGTTATACTTGATAATCTCGAAATTGGGACTTAAATCAAAATCTCGCGGGACGATTTGGGAAAAATGCCGCATGACAAGCTTAGAGCCATAGGGATCGCTCATCCGGGGATTGTCTAGATCGGCGGCCGGCAATAAAGCCGGGACGATGGGATAGCCCACCGACTGAAAAGCTTTGGCGATCATACCCGAGCAGATGACCTTATATTCGGAACAGCCTCCCAGACAGGCCTGAATAGTTCTTTTCTTGAAGGGATTGATGGCCGCCGGCAACAGCAGCAAGGCAAGATCCAGAATATTTTCGTGGTCATAATGCTTGCCCAGATTGCTGATCACTTCTTCGATGACCTTATATAGATCCTGTTGGTCGATGCCGTAAGGCCGGCAGATCCTGATATTAAAATCCTTGTATTTATCCAGGGGGACCGCGATTACCCCGTTGCTGGCATCGGCTTCGATGAGAAGGTGTTCCCGATCGTCCGGGTCCAGACCTGTATTGGGGCCGGTGGGGACATCTGGGGCGACATGCTTTAATTGGTCACCCACATACATGGCGATATGACTCCAGGAACTGTTGGTCAGAACCTGAATGATACGGCTGACTTCTGAACGGCCTTCCACCAGCATGACGTCGCCAATCCGGATGATCTTTTTAAGATTGGCCATATTATTGACGATGCGCTTTTCGTAAGAGCGCGATTCGGACTCCATCCGCCGTAGCAATTGTCGCCCCAGAGACCTGAGAAGTCCGGACCTTATTTCCCGTGGTTTGGATGTCATGCTAGACCTGATTCGCTATGCTTTTTCCAGAAAATGCGTACTCACAGAACTACGCAAGGTAGCAGTTTTATAGTTTGCCGATTACAGTTGATCAGATTGTTGAATCGGCTCAGATTACTCCAAAAGTTTACATGATCGGCGTCGAAGGTGTTTTGCCATTTCCGATAACCGGTTTTAAATATAGATAACCCCCAGTTGATTTCGAAAGCGACTGAATGCTTGCCTGGTGTATAGTCGATTTAAACGGATAAATCTTACAAGTCATTAAGATTAAAATCCCGGTGTAAGGAACTTTGGCAGTTTACGACCAATAAACCAAACGTGACAATTCAACAGAAGGCTTTTTCAAATGAAAAAATATCTTGCTAAAATAGTGTTGGTAATTGTTGTGATAGTATTGGCGACTTCCTTTTTTGCGCTGGATTTGGGGCAATATCTCACATTAGAAAATTTGAAAAGCCAGCAGGAAACATTTAGGGCATACTATCAGCAGCACAAAGGGCTGACGTTGGCGGTCTATTTTGGTATCTATGTTCTTATGGCGGCCCTTTCCTTACCGGGTGCCGCTGTGATGACCCTGGCCGGAGGCGCTTTTTTTGGCTTGGTTGCCGGTAGTATCGTGGTTAGTTTTGCATCATCGATTGGGGCAACCCTGGCCTTTTTGGTTTCCAGATTTTTACTGCGCGAGAGCGTTCAAGGCAAATTCGGTGAAAAGTTAAAGGCCATAAATCAGGGTATCGAGAAAGACGGTGCTTTTTACCTTTTAACGCTCCGTTTGGTGCCGATATTTCCATTTTTTGTCATTAATCTGGTGCTGGGGCTGACGCCCATACGCGTCTTGGTGTTTTACATCGTAAGTCAGCTGGGCATGCTGCCGGGTACCATCGTATATGTCAATGCGGGAACCCAGCTGGCCAAGATAGAATCCCTGCAGGATATTCTTTCTCCGGCTTTGATTTTCTCCTTTGTACTATTGGGAGTCTTTCCATTGGTTGCCAAATTCATTGTTGCCGCCATAAAGAAACGACGGGTCTATGCTAATTGGCCCAAACCCAAAAAATTCGACTATAATATGGTCGTAATCGGTGCGGGTTCGGCCGGATTGGTGGCATCTTTTATCGGTGCGGCAGTAAAGGCTAAAGTTGCCTTGATTGAGAAACATAAGATGGGGGGCGATTGTTTAAATACCGGCTGTGTCCCCAGCAAGGCCTTGATCCGCTCCGCCAAGATGCTTGCTTACAGGAAACGAGCCGCTGAATTCGGTTTAAAACCCGGCAATCCGGATTATGATTTTGCGGATGTGATGCGGCGGGTTAAGCGCATCATTCAAAAAGTTGAACCCCATGATAGTGTTGAACGCTACACCGATCTGGGGGTCGAGGTCATCCAAGGCGAGGCTAAAATCACCTCACCTTTCAGTGTCGCGGTAAATGGTCGTGAGCTGACAACCCGCAATATCGTTGTGGCTACGGGGGCGCGTCCGTTCATTCCACCCATCGCCGGATTGGATAAGATCGATTATCTCACTTCCGATAATATCTGGGAACTGCATAGCTTGCCGAGACGGTTGGTGATTCTAGGCGGCGGCCCCATTGGATCCGAGATGACCCAGGCTTTTGCCCGAATGGGTTCCCAGGTTACCCAAGTTGAAATGATGGCGCGCATCATGATTCGAGAGGATGCCGATATTTCTGAAATGATTCAAAAGAAGTTCGAGGCGGAAGGGGTGCGGGTGCTAACCGGCCATAAAGCCAGGGAAATACGCGTTGAAGGAGATCGCAAATTTTTGGTCTGTGAAAATGACGCCGGCAGTGTCGAAATTGAATTCGATGAAATTTTGGTGGCCGTGGGGCGAGCCGCCAATACCAAGGGCTTCGGTCTGGATGAACTGGGTGTGGGGCTGCGATCAAACGGAACCATTGACACCAATGGTTGGTTACAGACAAATTTTCCCAACATTTATGGCAGTGGCGATGTGGCCGGTCCCTTTCAATTTACGCATACAGCTTCGCATCAGTCTTGGTATGCCTCGGTTAATGCCCTTTTTGGCCAGTTTAAACGCTTTGCAGTGGACTATCGGGTTATTCCCTGGGCGACCTTTACCGACCCGGAGGTGGCCCGGGTGGGTCTCAACATTCAGGAGGCCGAGGAGCTCGGTATCCCGTATGAAGTAAGCGAATATGGCATTGATGATTTGGATCGTGCCATTGCCGACAGCGAGGATCAGGGACTCGTACGGGTGCTGACCAAACCGGGCAAGGATAAAATTTTGGGCGTAACCATTGTGGGCGCTCATGCGGGTGATTTGATTGCAGAATATGTATTGGCCATGAAACATAACCTGGGATTGAATAAAATAATGGGCACGATCCATATTTATCCGACCCTGGCCGAAGCCAATAAATATGTAGCCGGCAAGTGGAAACAGGCCCATGCACCGAGGAAATTGCTGGGGTGGGTGGAAAGGTATCACGCCTGGATGCGCACCTAGAAGCTATCCTAAATTTGGGATAGCTTCTAACTAACAAAAAGCAATCCAAAAGGAAGCTGATATGAACTTAACGAATATACTTGGTTTAAAGCTGGCAGGTAGGATCACGAGTATGGTGCTTGCATGGTGCTTGCTATTAAGCAGTTCGACCTGGGCGGCACCGGATCACCGTATTTTTGGAGAACTGCTGGCAAAGTACAACCAGGCGGGACAGGTGAATTATGCCGGATTCAAGTCGGAAGAATCCAGCTTGGATTCATATTTAGATCAATTATCCCGTATAGATCCTGAGTCGCTGTCTTCATCAGATCAATTTGCTTTTTATGTCAATGCCTACAATGCTTGGACCATCAAGCTGATTTTGTCCGGGTATCCGGGGCTAAAATCCATTAAGGATTTGGGGAATCTGTTCAAAAGTCCCTGGAAACGAAAATTTGTAGTCTTAAATGGCCAAAAGGTCACCTTAGATCATATTGAGCACGATATACTGCGTCCGCAATTCAAGGACCCCCGCGTACATTTCGCGGTTAATTGTGCATCGATTGGCTGCCCCCCTTTATTTAAAGAGCCTTTTATCGGCAAAAGTCTTCATCAGCAACTTAACGCCGCTACAACGGCCTTTATAAATTCTAAGCTTTTTAATCGCCTGGAAGGCAACACACTTTATGTCAGTAAGATTTTCAAATGGTTTAAGGAAGATTTCAACCACGATATTATTGGATTTTTTGAGCAGTATGCAGCGGATGAACTGAAAGCTGAAATCGAAGACCGTCGGGCGACAATTAAAATTGAGTATTTGGATTATGATTGGGGGCTTAATGGCAAATGACTTTCAAACAAGTCCTGAATCGCCATGGTGAAATAAAAGATTGCGGTTCTCTATAAAGCTAAAGTTATTTGAGTTCGGCTCGCTGGTGTTCAGTTTTTACCAGCCAAAACTCGTTC
>CAYVMI010000066.1:0-26508 GCA_964452555.1 uncultured Desulfobacterales bacterium | reverse complement strand
ACGCTGCCACACTGGATGTTTTGAGCGCCACCGGCGTTCGCGTTGACTCGTCCGAGGCCTTGAGCATCCTGGCTAAAGGCGGGTGCAAGGTGAACCCCAAAACCAGTGTGGTCAAATTCCCGGCCCCGCTCGTCTTGGAAGCCTTATCCATGTGTCCCGGTGAGATATTACTGGCCGGCCGCAACAGCCGGTATGACTTTGTCATGGGCGGCAGAAATGTTGGATTCACAACCTTTGGCACCGGTGTCCAGACCGAGGATTTGGAAACCGGTGAAATCCGTGACTCCACCAAAAAGGATGTTGCCCAAATAGCGCGACTGACAGACGCACTCCAGCACCTGGACATCTTGTCTTCACCGGTGGCAGCCAGGGACAAACCGGACTGCTCCTATGATTTGCATATGTTGGAAGCGGCTTTGTTGAACTGCAGCAAACACTATGATTGTGATGCCGAAGACGGCGCCCGGGCCCATAAAATGATAGAAATGGCAGCCATCGTGGCGGGAGGCATGGAAGCCTTAAAAAAGCGCCCCTTATTTTCCCTGTGCGCCTGCCCCACCAGTCCCTTGCAGCTTATCGAAGCTGCTGCCGAAGTTATCGTGGAGGCGGCCAAGCATTGGATTCCCATCAATGTCCTCAGCATGGTTATGGCCGGGGCCACCAGCCCGATATCGCTTTCAGGCGCATTGACAACACATAATGTCGAAGTGCTGGCGGGGATTGTTCTCGCCCAAATGACCAACGCGGGCACACCGGTTATATATGGGAGCTCTTCCACCACTTTTGACATGCGGCACGGCACCGCCGTTGTAGGCGTTCCCGAAATGGCCATGATCAGCGCCGCGGCGGCCGATCTGGCCAATTACTATGGCCTCCCCAGCTATGTTGCCGGCGGCTAGGCGGATGCCAAGTTGTCCGATGCCCAGGCAGGACATGAGAAGACCATCAGCGCGCTTCTCCCTGCCATGGCTGGAGCGAATTTAATTTACGGACCGGGAATGCTCGAGATGGGCATGACCTTCAGCTTCGGCCAACTGGTCATCGATGATGAAATTGCCGCCATGGTAAAACGGGTTGTGTATGGCATTGATTGTGATGATACTTTGATGGGTGTCGATCTGATCAAAAAAATTGGCGTTGGCGGTCATTTTTTAGCCGAAAAGCACACCCTCGATTATTTGCGCAGCGAACAGATCCAATCGCGCGTCATCGACCGCCGTGTACGCGAAGAATGGGTAGATGCGGGCTCAAAAAGCATGATTCAATCAGCCAATGAGACGGCCAAACAGCTAATCAAGACTCACGAACCCGATCCACTGCCGGGAAAAATGGCTGATGAGCTCCGGCGAATCGTAGCCAGTGCCGAAGCCTGAATAGTATCAAAGACAAGGAGTGCGATCATGGGCACAAAAATATATACGCGCATGGGTGATGGGCAGCGAGTCGCCATGTCCCCTGAGGAAGTCCGGGATGATCTAGCAGCCGGAACCCATGACGCCGCACAACGGGCTGATATCCCCGAGCTGACCGCAGACGATCTTGACCAATTGCAGGACATATTCGCCGATCCGGCCAAAGCGGTTAGTGTGGGTACAGGCCAGGAGTTAATCGTAACCGACGACGCGGTGGCGACCCTGTTTTATCTCGACCAGGAAAACTGTGGCCAAGGCCTGCCCATGGGCCGCGTGCAGGCGCTTCTGGCCTATGAAAGGGCCTGCTGCGCCGATACCATTTCAACCGGGCATACGGACTATAGCTTCAAGCAGGTCAAACCGATAATCAATTTCGAAAAGCAGGAATACTACAATGCCTCCATGTTGACCACGGCCCCTTTTTTCTACGGTTCACAACCGAATATGGGTCTCTACTTCCGCCCGGACGGCCCTCATCCCAACCCGGCCGATCTGCTGCCATCCGGGAAAATCAAAGCGGCCCAGGAGGCCCAGGAAATTGCGGCCAAACAATTGAAAAAGGACCTGGTCTATGTCGGCAAGCAAATGTACCACGTCGGTTGTGAAGGTCTTAATTTCGACACGGCCGCTTCAGCCGGGGATGCCGATTTTTTAGCCACGCTGCAAGCCGTATCGGAATTAAAACAACACACCCGGAACATGGCCATCGAAGTCGGCATGTCATCCGAGTTTGTCATGGGAATGCACGGTGAAATCAGCTTCAACGGCAAACGGTTGGCCGGGATGTTTCCCCATGAGCAGGTAAAAGTTGTTGAGGAAGCCGGGGCTGACATCTTTGGCCCGGCGATTAATGTCAACGTACGTGAATCCACCCCCTGGAACCTGGCCCGGGCGGTCACCTTTGTAAAAGAGTGTGTGGCTGTGGCCGATATCCCCGTCCATCCCAATGTCGGTATGGGGGTGTGCGGGGTTCCCATGTTCGAGGTGCCGCCCATCGATGCGGTTACGCGCACTTCAAAAGCACTGGCCTTGATCGGCAAGGCCGATGGATTGTAGGTGGGAACCGGAGACATATTCGGTATGCCCACTGCACATATTATGGCCGCGGCCATGGGCGGAATCCGGACTGCCGGAGATCTGGTGGCCTGGATGCAAATGAGCCGCAGGATGAAGCTTGCCGAAGCCAAAGCATATGTGGCACAAAAACTGGGGATCGATGTTATCGATCTCACCAATGAAGAAGTCATGCGCGAAATTCGTGAAGATCTGGATATCGGCATTATCACATCCGTGGCCGGAAGCGCCAAAGGCATCGCAGCCAAATGGAATATTGCCGAACTTTTGGAAATCGAAATTAACTCCGTCAATCTTTTTAAAAGCAAATTAAACCTAATATGAGTACGTTGGGATTGCCGAGATTACCGCACCTACATTGTCAGATGCTTTCCCGCCTAGACGCCTATAGCGAAACGGCTTCTTCCTTGTACCTGCGGCAATCTCGACTAGCGCTCAATTTACTTTCTGCTGGTAGTTAAAGGATTATACTTATGGAAGTTGCGGCCGCCAGTGAATCCAGGGTCAAGCCGATTGTGGTTAAACCGGAAATGAAAATAAAGACGGTAACCCGGCAAGCACTGGACCGGATTCATGCAGCGACCCTGACAATCCTGGCAGAAACCGGTGTACGCTTTCCGTTGCCGCGAGCATTGGATACTTTTGCCGAGGCGGGCGCAGACGTAGATAAGGAATCTCAAATTGTAAAAATACCACCGGACCTACTCATGGCGGCGATTGAAGAGGTGCCCCGGAATATCACCATGGGGTCGCGTGGCTCCAAAGATACTGACGCCGTTCTGGACGGAACCAAGACCTACTGTGGTACCGCGGGTACCGGTATTACAACGGTCGATCTTGAAACCGGCCAAAAGCGCCCCTCCACCCTCGCAGACACCGCCATGATGGCCCGGGTGGCGGATTCTTTGCCGTCCATTGGGTTTTACTGGCCCATGGTGGCACCGTTGGACAAACCACGTGCTGTGCAACCGCTGTACGAGTTGAATGCATCTTTTACCAACACCCAAAAACATGTCATCACGGCCAGCTGTGTTGACACCGAGACAGCCCGACATGCCGTTCGCATGGCCGAGATTGTAGCCGGGAACTCAGCTGGCCTCAAAACACGATCACCCTTGTCATTGATCGTGAGTCCGATCTCACCCTTGAGCAATGACACGGGCGCTCTGGAAGCAGCCCTGGTGTTTGCGGAGGCTGGTTTGCCGGTGGGTTTCGCCACCATGCCGGTAATGGGATCCACAGGGCCTGCTTCTCTAGCCGGCACGTTGGTGCTGGGTAATGCAGAAATTCTAAGCGCTGTTTGTCTGCTTCAACTCGCTTTTCCGGGCACACCGGTTACCTATCCATTTTTCTCAGGCGTAATGAATCCGCACACAGGAGGCTGCGCTGTTACCACCCGAAATCAGTTTCTTTTCTATGCGGCTTCCACCCAATTGGGACACTATTACCATATTCCGGTCATGTCTTCATTTGGTGGTACCGATCTCTATGAACCCCTTGCCTGGCAAGTAGGTAAGGATGAAGCCGTGGATGCTTTTTACATCTGTGCGACCGGCCCTGACATGACCCCCTGTCTGGGTATGATGGAAACCTACACCTGCCTTTATCCGGAAAAATTGATTTTGGATCATCATATTGTTGAATCAATCCATACCATGACCCAAGGGTTTCATGTGGATGCGGATACCTTAGCCATCGACGACATTCAAGCGATCGGTCCGGGCGGTCATTTTTTGAACACCGACCACACGCTCAAGCATATGCGCAGTCTCTGGTCTGTCGACATTTCGCATCAATGGGATCCTCAAAATGATAGCTTTCGTGATGCCCTCGATGCCGCCAAAGACGAACTGCAAGAAAAAATTGCCCATCATCACGTAAAACCCTTGGCAAAAGAACAGGAACAGGAAATCAAAAAAATCATTCAAATTGCAGAAAAAGCACTCTAGCTTGTTCGAATTAAAGAACTTAAGGAGGTACTATCTATGCAAAGCGGCCCAAAAACACGGGAGATGTTTCAGCGTGCCAAAGCATGCATGCCGTCCGGCGTGACATCCAATTATCGTTACTGGGGTGATGAGAAATCACTTGTATTAAAGCGAGGCGAAGGCGCCTACATATGGGATCAGGATGACAAGAAATACCTGGACTATCGGCTCGGTTTTGGACCGGCCATTCTAGGTCATGGTTTCCCGGCCGTTCTGGATGCCGTCAAGGAAGCCTTGAATATGGGCAATGTATTCGCCATGACCCATGAATACGAGATCAAGGCAGCCGAGAAAATAAAGGCCATTACAGGAGCTGATTTGGTTCGCTACGCCAATTCAGGCACAGAGGCGACCATGCACGCCATCCGTATTGCGCGCGCCTATACGGGCCGCGAAAAAGTATTGAAATTTGAAGGCCATTATCATGGATTTCACGACATGGTATTGTGGAGCACCTTCCCGCCGCTGACTTCGGTGGGTTATCGCAAAGCCCCCGTTAAAGTTCCCCAGGGCTCCGGAATCCCTCAATCAATCGGGCAGCTGGTGTTGATGGTGCCCTTTAACGATGAGGAACTACTGGAGAAAAAGGTCAAGGAAAACTGGGGTGACATCGCCTGCATCATCATGGAACCGATCATGGGCAATTGCTGTTCGGTGGAGCCCCGTCCGGGATATCTGGAGTTTGTGCGCGAGCTTTGCGATCGTTACGGTATTGTTCTCATTTTTGATGAAGTCAAGACCGGGTTCCGGGTGGCCAAGGGCGGCGCCCAGGAATACTTCAACATCCGGGCCGACATGGCGACCTACGCCAAAGCCCTGGGCAACGGTTTCCCCATCGCCGCCATCGGCGGGACCAGGGAGGTAATGGGCGACATCGGGTTCCTGAAAATACCGCATGGAGGCACCTATTCCGGCAATGCCGTGGCCACGGCTGCCGCCTGCGCCACATTGGACGAGATTGAAGCCGGGGCACTGGATAAAGTCATTGCCCATGGTCAACGTTTGAAACAAGGTCTGGCAAACGTTCTCAAGGAACAAGGGCTTCCCGGTTTTGTCCAGGGCCCGGACGCCATGCCCGCCGTGGTGATAACCGAAGCGGAATCGGTGCACGACTACCGTGATGTGGCTGCCAGTGAGCATGCCATATATGATCAAATCGTCTGGAAGTTGTTTGAACGCGGCGTCATGCCTGACACCGGTGTACACGAGCCCTGGTTCATTTCGGCATCGCATACGGATGCGGATGCGGATATGGCTATCGGTGCTTTTGCAGAGGCGGTCAAGGAAGTACTCGCCTGACAAAATCTATAATTAGTATGGGATTGTGTCTTTCCATCCCTTTTGTATTGTGACCCATTGAAACCGACAATCGAAAGGAGCGTATCGAGATGAAAAAAAATCATTGTTCGCAAGCGGCCATTTTTCTGTTTGTCCTTTTGTTTCTCTCAATCGGAGTTATTGCGCCAGCGCTGGCAGCCGGAAAATACAAGGACTATCCGGTTCCCAAAGAATGCATGGATCAAGTCAGAAAAGAGGGCAGTAAATTGTATATTTATGACTGGGCCGAGTGGTGGCCGGATGAACTCTTTGAAAATTTCAGCAAGGAATTCGGTGTCAAAGTCGTCCGTGATCACTATGCGGACACCGAGGAGATGGTCACCAAGCTCAAACTCAATCCCAATACACCCTATGATCTCATTTTAGGCTCCGGTCCGGTGGATGCCGTCCGGCTTAATAAAATGAAACTCTTAAAGGAATTGAACCATGCCTGGCTGCCCAACATGGACGCCTACCTGAAAGATGAGTACAAAAACCTGTCCTTCGACCCGGGCAACAAATTTCAGTTCGTTGACTCCATTTTTTATACCACCTACACCTATAATGCCAAATACATCGATAAAAATGACCCTCTCCTGGGTTCTTGGGGATTGCTTTTCAAAGGCGACAAGTACAAAGGCAAAATCACCATGATCGACAACGGCTTTGAAGCCATCGGTTCGGCCTTGAAGTATTTAGGCTACTCCTTCACCAGCGACAATGAAAAGGAGCTCATGGAAGCCAAGGCCCTTTTAATGGCCCAAAAGCCGATGCTGGCGGCCTATGACTCCTGGCCCAGTCGCCTGCTCAAAGACGAGGAAGTGTATCTTTCTCACCTTTGGATCGGAGACAGCTGGTGGCTCTCCCGGGAAAAACCGGAAATCAAAGGCGTCATGCCCAAAGAAGGCACCTACTATGCCGGTAACACCGGGTTTATCCCCAAGGGATCCAAACATACGGCCGCAGCCCATCTCTTTATCAACTACCTGTTTCGCACCGAGGTGAATGTATTGCTGGTGGGATGGATCGGCTATCCACCGGTTCACAAACACACCATGGAATTCATGTCTGACGAAATGAAAGCCTGGCCCGGATTTGTCATCGACAAGCAATACCAGAAAAAATGCGACACCTTCGATATGCGGATGATCGAGGGGCCCGGCAAGCAAATGCGCGACAAAATCTGGGAAGAAATAAAAAAATAAAAGCTACCCCAAAATGACAACAAGCGGTCTCTCACTGATATGGAAATCGCTTGTTGTCATTATTTTTAATGCGCAGAGACTTTTATTGGCAAAACACGCCATATGTGATTAGATCTCAGTATGCCCTCCTCAGAGAAAATTCCCATGACCCGGGCCCAAAAAAGGGAAAAACGGAAGCTGGCCCTGGAACTCTTGGCCTATTTGAGCCCCATCATCACTATTGTAGTCGTATTTGTTTTTGCCCCTCTGGCCATTATTCTCTTTTTCAGTTTTTTAAAATCCGGGCAATACGGTCAGATTGTCTACGCCTTCACCTTCGAAAATATAGCCGCCATCCTGGGCGGAGGATACGGCAAAATTTTCCTGCAATCGGTATATCTGGCTTTACAGACCAATCTGCTTTGCATTCTGATCGGCTATCCCATTGCTTATTATATAACCCGGTTCGGTGGTAAATGGAAAACTTTATGGGTGTTCCTGATTATTGTGCCCTCCTGGTCATCCTACCTCATTCGTCTGTACGCATTGAAAACCATTGTAGGAACCCGGGGCACCATTAACAGCCTGCTGATAAACCTCGGCATTATATCTGAACCGATTCAAATCCTCTACACACATTTTGCCGTCACCATGGCCCTGGTATTCGCCTGGCTGCCATTTATGATCCTGCCCATCTATGCCGCCTTAGATGGTCTGGATAAATCCGTGCTTGAAGCGGCCACAGATCTTGGTGCGACCCCCTTTCGCAGATTCTTTCGCGTCACCCTCCCTTTGACGCGGGGCGGTTTGCTAGCCGGCTCAATCCTCGTATTTATACCCACGGTAGGTGAATGGCTGGTGCCGCACATATTTGGTGGATCCAAGATCATGATGGCCGGATCTCTGGTGGCGCATAAATTTACAGCCGTAGGCAATATTCCCCAGGGTTCCAGCCTGGCCATCATGCTGGCGGCCACATTGGTTTTGATTTTGTATCTCACCATAAAATGGGGTGGTCGAGAAGCTTTGGAAAAGTCACTATGAAGAAGAAAATCGCACCCAAAATTCTCGGTAGCCTGAGCGTTCTAACCCTGGTATTTCTATGGGCGCCGGTCATCCTGATTATCGTGTATTCCTTTTCCAACAACAAGTACGGTTCATCCTGGGAAGGATTTACGCTAAAATGGTACGCCAAACTATTCACCAACGACCTGGTTCGGGACGCGCTTATGCGCAGTCTCATCATTGCGGGTGTGACCGTAGTTATCTCCACCCTCATCGGAACCCTCACCGCCTATGGTCTGTACAAACTCAATTTCAAGGGCAAACAGTTCCTGAGGACATCGATCCTCCTGCCTATCGTATTCCCGTCCGTTGTCACCGGCAGTGCCCTATTGGTTTTCTTCACACGCTTAATTCACATACCGCTCGGCTATCCCAGCATCATCATTGCTCACATTGTTTTCTGCTCACCCCTGGCAGTATTTATCATTTTGGGCCGAATGCAGCGATTTGACTGGTCTTGGGAAGAAGCGGCTCTGGATCTGGGTGCGACGCCTTTCCGCACCTTTATCCGGGTTACGGGACCACAGCTCATGCCGGCGATCATGGCCTCGGCCATGCTGATTTTCCCGTGGTCTTTCGACGATTTCGTCATTACTTATTTTGTGGCCGGTGTCGGCAGCACCACCCTGCCCATTTATGTTTTTTCACAACTACGATTTGGGGCAACGCCCGTGATCAATACCATCGGCACCCTCTTCGTAGCAATTACGATGCTCGGCATGCTTTTGGTATATTTACTTCAAAAAAAAGTCGAATCCGATACTTAACTCTCGCTCCAAGAAAGGAATAGAAGGATCCCTAAATGCAAGCGTCAAGTACAGAAAATACTGCAGCAGCCGGAAGCATCTGTCTCGAAGTCAGAGACGTGGTCAAGCGTTTCGGTAATTTAACCGCTGTTGATCATGTGAATTTACAGATCAGGGATGGCGAGATCTTTTCATTCCTGGGTCCGAGCGGCTGTGGAAAGTCAACTCTGCTCCGTGTTGTTGCCGGCCTGGAAAATCAGGATCAGGGCGACGTGCTTATTGCGGGCCGCAATGTCAATGAATTGCCGCCTTACAAAAGGGATTGTAATACCGTGTTCCAAAACCATGCCTTGTTTCCCCATATGACTGTGGCGGAAAACATCGGTTTCGGCCTGGTTGAGAGAAAACTTTCCAAGGATGATATTGAAAAAAGGGTAGCTGAGAAAATAGATCTGGTTAATTTAAAAGGGATGGAGGAACGGCGGCCGGATCAACTCAGTGGCGGCCAGCGCCAACGCGTGGCCCTCGCAAGGTCATTAATACTGGAACCTACGGTGCTACTTTTGGATGAGCCTCTGGCCGCATTGGATCGGAAGTTGAGAAAGGAAATGCAGGTCGAGCTAAAACGGATTCAAAGAGAAGTCGGTACCACCTTCCTGAATGTAACCCATGACCAGAAGGAGGCCTTGAGCGTATCGGATAGAATCGGCATCATGAACGATGGCGCATTCCTTCAGATCGGAACCCCCGATGAGATATATGAAAAACCCGGGTCGATATTTGTGGCCTCTTTCATGGGCGCAACCAATATATTTACCGGTCAGGTTGTATCGGAAAATGATGGAAAAATCGGATTGAAAACAGAATCGGGACAGCTGCTTTTTGCTCCTGAACCAAAAATAAAAAATGACCGGCAAATAACCGGTTTCTCCGTACACCCTGAGCTCATCAGCCTAAAACCGACAATATCAGGCGAACCGCAAGCTGATCCAACCGAACTCACCGAATTCCATGGGACCATTCATGAGGTGTTTTACCAGGGGAATTTTAGCGAATTTACCGTTGCCTTGAGAGAAATGGATTTGCTCTTGACGGTCCATTTAACACGAGGCATGGGTTACCGTTTACAACTGCCTGAAGGACAAGATGTGACCATTAGCTGGGATTGCAATAGCAACAATGTCTTGAGGGGATGAACAGATGACAGCTGAAACGGAAGTTGAATATCACGAAATCCTTATAGCCATGCTGGAATTTATCTGGGGCGAAGGCTTTCTCTCACCTGGCGGTACCGACGAGGTGGCCCTCATACTGGCGGATGAAGATATCCGGGACAAAGATGTAATTGATATCGGATGCGGCGTCGGCGGCATAGATGTCTTATTGGTGCGTGAGCATGGCGCCGCTCGTGTCACCGGTGTCGATATTGAAAGGCCGGTCCTGGATCGATCTATAGCGAGGGCAAAATCAGAAGGATTGACCGACCAGCTTTCATACCGCTTAGTCGAGCCCGGACCAATGCCGTTCGAGCCGGAAAGTTTTGATGTGGTTTTTAGCAAGGACGCCATGATTCATATACCGGATAAAGAATCCTTGTTTAAAGATGTTTACCGGATTCTCAAACCGGACGGATTATTTGTGGCCAGCGACTGGCTGAGGATTGACGACAACCCACCTTCGCGAGACATGGCGTATTATCTAGAAAAAGAAGGCCTGAGCTTCGGCATGGCCTCGCCCGAGCGATACAAAAAATCGCTTGAGAATGCAGGATTCATTCGGGTCCGATTAAGGGATCGCAATGCCTGGTACGCAGCCCTTTCCAGAAAAGAATATGAACAGATGAAAGGCCCCTCGTATTCACAAATGAAATCGTTATTGGGCCGTGATCATGCCGACCGCTATGTGGAAATATGGCGCGCCATGAATATTGTCATTGAAAGCGGCGAGCTGCGCCCACACCATTTACGTGCCGTCAAGCCAGCTTAGGAAAGAGCATTGTAGTTCTAACAACTGGAGTATCGTTGAGTTTGATGGAGACTATCGCATGAAAGCATGGATCCTGCCGACCATCGCCACAGTTATTTGCTGGGGATTTTGGAGCTTCATACCCAAAATTACCACCCGCTATATCGATCCCAAAAGCGCCGTTGTCTATGAAGTCATTGGTGGTATTTTTCTTTCGGTCGTGGTCTTGGCTACCATGAAGTTTCAGTTGCAGGCGCATCCCAAAGGAATCATATTGGCAGCATCTGCCGGGCTGCTTGGCTTTATCGGTGCGTTATGTTTTCTTTATGCTGTTTCCAAAGGACCGGTATCCATCATCGCCCCTTTATCCGCACTATACCCTATTCTTGCTGTCATCTTAGCCATAGTTTTTCTAAACGAAGCCCTTACCGTCAAACAAGGCGTCGGAATAGTCTTTGCGGTGGTTGCCGTTGTTCTTGTATCAACCTGACCGCATTCCCACAGCAATTAACATCTGGATCTTGCACAAGCCGGAGCCTTCCATATGCAACAGGATAAAAATGCTGAATAAGCCTAAAAGTGAATCGATGCTATTTGGAGTAGTCCTGCTGCTGATTTCCGGATTAGGCTTTACCTGCAGTGTACTCATCGCCAAAATGGCGATGAATGATGGAATTGACATCAACACGTCGAATGTCGTGCGTTATTTCTGGGCGACAATTCTGCTATGGGTTTGGCAGAAAACAACTAACAAGCCCCAGGGGATTATGGCGCGTGAACGCTATGCAGCGCTGATCCTGGGCCTGGCCGTATTTTTGATGGGCATCGGCTATTTGGGGGCAACCCAATACATACCGGTAAGTTTGGCTGTTCTCATTTTCTACACAGGGCCGTTCTTTATTATTATCATATCCAGATTCACTGAAAATGAACCCATAACAACTCTGCGTTTTTCCGCTATCTGTGTGGCTTTTTTCGGTTTGATCCTGATCATGGGAATAAAAACCACAGGCCCATTACCCATCCGTGGAATTCTGCTAGGTTTTACAGCCGCCCTGGGCATGGCCATGTTTGTTACCCTCAGCAGCCTAACCATCCGCAAGGCCTCCCCACAGACAGTCAATTTATATAGCCTTGCCAGTGGAACACTCATGTTTGGAGTATTCCTCTATATCATGGGCGGCCCATCGGGCACTTTTACCGTAAGCGGGACGCTCAAACTGGTCGGCTCCGGATTTTCCATTGCAATCGGCTATATTACTTTTTTTTCAGGGCTCAAAATCATAGGCCCTGTAAGGGCATCAATTCTATTAAATGCAGAACCGGTGTATACGATCGCGCTTGCGGCTCTTTTTCTTGGCGAACGACTTTCATCATGGCAATTATTAGGTGCGGCTCTGGTGATTGCAAGTATCATCTTGATTACATATAAAAAAGACTAAATATGCTATAGAAATTTACCAGACTGCAGGCAACTTATAGGTTTTTCAGAAACAATTATTTGGACCATAACTTTGTCCGGAAGGAAAGTTGTAAATATGAATGTCGTCAAACCCAGCCTGTCGGTCCTCGATCAGGATCAAATTAACACGGTTCACACCAGTGCGCTGACGATTCTTGAAAAGACCGGTATCCAGGTCGAGGACGGCGACGCCAGAAATATTCTCACAGACGCTGTCGGTCCAAGCAACAGCGACGGTAATATTATTATTCCGAAAGACATAATAGATTGGGCCATCAGCCGGGTCCCGTCCAAAGTAGAGTTGTTTAACCGCGACGAACATCCCGCCTTCTGCTTGGACAGCAGGTCCATAAAAGACACCATTTTTGGAATCGGTGTAACCAATTTATTCTACCAGAATCCACTGGATGATACGGTTGTTCCCTTCGGTCGGGAGCACATGGCATTATCAAGCAGACTTGGCAATTTGCTGCCTGAGTTCAACGCGATTTCCACACCGGGCGTGATCCAGGATGTCCCCACGGAAGCAGCAGAAGTGATCGGATTTTTAGAGATGCTGGCCAATACCTCCAAACCCATCATTTTGTTGATCTCGAAAACGAGTGCTTTTAAAGATTGCCTGGAGCTTTTTGACCAACTGGTTGGATTTATACCTAACCGACCTTGCATTGTCCCCTACCTCAACCCGATCACACCACTGATACTCAATGCGGAAACCACCCAAAAGTTTGATTTAGCCATTGAATACGGTCTTCCGGTTATCTACTCGAACTACGGAATGTCCGGGGCGACAACGCCGATCACATCCGGCGGCTCGTTGGCGCTTATGACGGCCGAGCTTTTGGCCGGCCTGGTTTACAGCCAGTTACGCCAAGAAGGCACACCGGTCATCTTGGGAAGCCTGCCAACCTTATTCGATATGCAAATCATGGAAGGGTATTATACACCCCAGAGTCTGTTGATCAATCTTGCGTGTGCCGAGATGATGGCTCACTACCAGATACCGCATTGCGGCACTTCGGGCGGATGGATGGGCTGGGGTCCGGATTTGATAGCCGGCAGCATGTTATGGGCCAACCATTTGACCGGTGTACTGGGGAAGGTCGGCCTAATTCCCTTTGTGGGCAACAATTTTGATTCTCAGGCTTTTTCTCCGGCCACGGCCGTTTATGCGGCCGAAGTTATTCGGCTGGCACGTGAATTCAAACACGGGTTTAGCCTGGATGAAGATGATATGGGCTTGGATGAAATTATAAACCTCGGGCCGGGCGCCAATTATTTAGCCTCAAATCTAACGCTGAAAAAATTTAGGGATCATCCCCCTTTTAGCCGAATCTGGCCCACCTACAATCTTGAAAGATGGGAAAGCCAAAAGCAACCCAAAGCCGGCAAGATTTTACGTGAATACACTCATAGTTTGATTGATGAATGTCAACCCCCGGTGGATCATGAGCGAATTCTGTTCGAGGGTGAGAAATTTATACAGAAAAAATTTGGTAGCCGGTAAACAGGAAGTGGCGCCATATGCTTGAAACCCACGAACCAGAGCCTCTGGGCAGTTCGGCTCAGGAACAGGTGGCCTCGATCCTGGATAGGGCCCGAGAACAATACCCTGCTTAGGATAGATTGCAAAAACCGCCGGACAGCGGCAAAATATAACGTTTAACGATTGATGCATTCTTAAAAAGAAATAATAAACGGTTTCATAAAAAGCAAAAAATGTGGTGGCAAAATAAAAAGTTCAAGTTCAAGGCACCGCAAATCCCGTGTGATAAGGCGTAGTTAGCCTACGTCGAATTCACATCGGGATGAAGCGTAACGCTGAAATTGGACTTTTTATAAAGCCATCAGAGATGGAAGGAGATAATTACCAATGAACTACAACTACGACGCTGTTATCATCGGAGCCGGTATAACCGGGGCAGCCATTGCCTTCGAGCTATCAAAAAACGGTTATAAAACGTTGAATATCGATAAACTCTCGGCGGCCGGTCTTGGTTCTACCGGCAATACCTGCGCCATTATCCGTACCCATTATTCCACCCTTGAGGGAACCGCCATCGCCTATGACAGTTATTTCTCCTGGAAAGACTGGAAAAATTATATCGGCGTAGAGGATGAGCTGGGCTTGGCCAAATTTAATGAAACTGGCATGGTTGTCATTCCGAGTAGCGAACATGACAACAATAAGTACACAAGCTTGAACGATCAGCTGGGGATTCCGTACGAAATATGGGGACAGGAAAAATTACAGCAAAGAATGCCCCACTTTGTAATGGACTCTTTCTATCCACCCAGCCGCCCGGAAGATCCGTCATTCTATGATCCTCCCAAGGGGACCATTAACCAAGACATCCTCTATTATCCTCAGAACGGTTATATCAACGACCCCACCCTTTCGGTTCACAATATCCAGCGGGCTGCGGAGTCCAATGGCGCAGAGTTTTTATTCAATTCCGAGATCGTCGCCATCAGAACAGATCAGGGTCGCGTGGTGGGTGTCAGCACAAAATACGGACAGGATTTTGATGCTCCGGTTGTGGTTAATGCAGCCGGCCCGCATTCTTTTGTAATAAACCGTTTGGCCGGTGTTGCCGATAAAATGAAAATCAAAACCCGGGCTTTGCGGCATGAAGTCCACTTTGTTCCATCGCCCGAGGAGTTCAGTTATGAAACGGACGGTCTTGTGGTTGGTGATCTTGATTTATCAGGATATCATCGTCCTGAAGCCGGCAACATGATTCTGGTGGGTAGTGAAGATCCGGCTTGCGATGACCAGGAATGGATTGCAGATCCGGATGACTTTAATCGAGACGTAACTGATGATCAGTGGAAAGCACAGGTATACCGGCTATCCAAACGAATTCCATCGTTGACGATACCCAACAAACCCAAAGGAATTGTAGACCTTTATGATGTGAGCGACGACTGGATTCCCATTTATGATAAATCCGACTTGCCCGGATTTTTTCTTGCCATCGGGACCAGCGGTAACCAGTACAAAAACGGGCCGACCATCGGATACTTAATGGCTCAAATAATTGAAGCGTGTCAAAACGGTCACAATCATGACCAGGATCCTGTACAGGTCCAGCTCAGAAACATTGATTTTAATCTTAACACCGGTTTCTTTTCTCGAAACCGTGAGATCATAGAAGGAAGCAGCTTCTCAGTACTGGGTTAGAAGTGGTTTCAACCAAGAGCGTATTAGGCAATTAGGCTGTTAGACTATTGGCTGTTAACAGTCTAATTGCCTGAACCAATTTCTAAATTCGGGGTTCAATTAGAATTTGCCAATTAGATTTTCAAGCTCCAGGTTCTCTAAAGTTTGCCTTAAGGGTTTTCCGGTTTTTTGATCCCAGCCCATTTCCGTATAATATATTTCCAGCATCTTCTCCCATTTTTCTAAAATGCTTTTGCCGCGGGCCGGCCCGTCAATTGGCTTGGAACCGTATTTCTTACTCGGCCGTTCCATCTCCTTTTTCAACCCATGCCGAATATTAAAAACGCGTAATTGGTTCACAATTCTCAGACCAATTTTAAACGCGTCCTCCAGAGAATGGTTCCACCCCGTGACAGCATTGACACAGTCAAGCTGCAATTTGGGGTGCGGGGCCACAAAGCGGCAGGTTCCGAGACAGTCATCAAACTGCCGGATCCCGTTATACCTGGCATTCACTGCAGCCACCTCTTCATGCGAAAATAAATCCTGGACTGCGGGTTGGTCCACAAGCTGCGGGTGGACCCCAACCCAGGTCGATTCGATGGTGCTGGTATTGGTGACACAGGTATCAAAGAGCTCATGCCACTTGCCGCCGCGGTGATCATGGGTGCGCGGGCTGCCGCCCTTATGTGTAAATACCGCCAACCCAGTGGCCGCCTCACCGAATTTTTGGGATGCCCGCATCACCCCGTCCGCCAAAAGCTTGCCGATACCCTCACAAGCGGCAATCTTTCCCAGCATTGCTTTAACTGCCTCTACGTTGCCCCACCGCATATCTAGATCGTCTAGGTCATCCCTCGTGATAATGCCCTTTTCATAGCATTCCATGATCCAGCCAATGGTCCAGGAGGCTTCATTGCAATCCATTCCCAGCCGATCCACTTCCCGGGCCAGCATGACCACAGCACCCAGCTCGGTATTGCCGATCTGGGGTCCCCAGGCAGCCAACTGCTCATATTCCGGCTCCTCCCCAACCAGGCCTTTATAGGGACCTTCGGTGACTGTCACTTCCTTTACATGGGCAAACTTGCATTTGTAGCAGGGTTTGGATTTGAATTGATAATGGGTACGCATGTACTGGCCGGACATCTTCTCATGCTCCGGATAAATATTGGTTGTATAGTTCTTTACCGGCAAACCGCCGGTATCATGCAGGGCCGATACACCGCCACCGGTACCCCATTTGTAAACATGGCCGAATCCCGTGGCAAAGTTAAACAATTCTTCGCGTTTTTGTATTAAATTCTCAGGGTCGGCTATCGTAAAGTGCGGCTTACCCAAGTGGGTGACAACGGCTTTGAGTTTTTTGGATCCCATCACCGCGCCCAGACCGTTATGAGCGGCGAAGTGTCCCCCGTCTCCCCCGATGGAAGCATAGCGTATCAAATTCTCACCGGCCGGACCGATACCGTATATGCTGACCTGTCTGGGCTTCACACCCAATTTATTTTGCATCGCCGATTCGAGCTCAAAAATATCCATGCCCCTAAAAGGAGTGGCGTCTCGTATTTCGGCCTTACCGTCTCTTATCCAGAGGTAAACCGGTTGCAGGGATTGGCCTTTTATGACAATGGCATCAAATCCGGAGAATTTGAGATAGGCGCCGAAGAAACCATTGGCCTGTGAACTGCCGGCCAGATTCGTCATGGGGCCTTTAGCGACAATATTGACGGTTCCGGCACCATACATGCTGCTGCCGGCCAGCGGACCGGATGCCCAGACCATAATATTCTCCGGATCCGACCAACTAACAGATGCGGGAACTTCCTCCCACAGATAATGCGCCCCGAATCCCACGCCGCCAACCCAGCGTCTGATCATGGTGTCGTCCAGGGATTCAACCCAGGTCTTTCCCTTGCTCAGATCAACCCTTAATAGCTTTTCGGTATAGCCGCCGGTATTCATATCATTGTCTCCTTAATTTGAATTCCCTAAATTAACTCGGCTGAAAACCTTGGGTGAATATCGATCGAACTTTTCTCCTATACCAAATCGCCAGAAATGAATTCAAATAGTGATTGCCTCAAATTCCGAGATTCGTGCCGGGGCGAACTGGAATGTACAATCCGTTAGCGATTTTCGCTGTTTGAGCCGCTTAGGTATTCTTGAACAATCTCATCCACCTGGTCCTTGACCGCAGCTGATACAGGCGGTGGTTGGTGCTCCCGAATTATCCTTTGGGATTCGGCATACGCCTTTTCGACACTGTCTCGTTGATCCAGGTGCATCCAGGCCTTGCGGTCGCGTCGGTCAAAAAACTTGGGATTGGAAAGCTGCCGCATGCGCTGCATGGTGTGTCCGCTGGAAAGAAATTCACCCCCAGGCCCCTTTGCTTTTATCAGGTCTAATGCCATTTCTGCAGAGCTTAAATCCACCCCGTTTAGAAGAACTTTGATGTAATTGACCATATCGAGATCCAGCATGAATTTGGCATAGTCGAATGTGTAGCCTAATTCCAAGGCCCCCAAGCCATTGACAATGTTCAAACCGGACATGGCCGTAACCAACCCATTCATGGCGGTTTCGTACCCACACTGCGCATCGACTGTCTTGCTATCCGAATGAAACCCGGTACCGTGGGAAGGGAGCTCGAAATATTCCGCCATCTGGGCCACGGCGCTCGAAATCAACGGCATCTCCGGCGCGCCATAATCGCTGCCCATAAAGCGCAGATCCATCATGGTACCGCTGTTGGAAAGAAAGGTTCGCGTACCGGGTCGTGTGAGCTGGGCCAAAATAAGTCCCGCCAAAGCATCGGCCCAGACGACGATGATCGTGCCGGCCAATGAGACTGGTGTGCTCATGGATAAAAGCGGGACCGGCGAGGACACAATACCGCCGCCATCCAGTTGGGCCGATTCAATGATAAGATCGGCGCAATTTTTCTCCAGCCGGAACGGATCGGTAGGGCATGTCAGCGTTGTGAAGAGCGGCTGCCTGGCGAAATTTTCCCGACCCCCGGCATGGGTGATGGCCATATCGGCTATGACCTGGAATTTTTCGGCATCCACCGGACCAATCAGGATATGCTTGCCGGTGTTCTCAAACATGGCCTGAGCATTGAAGACCGGATGCGTGCCCGCTGGTTTGTCCAAGGCTGCAACCATGCGTTGCACAACCCCGACTTGATCAAAATGGTCGCAAAGACGCGTTATCTCGGCCACATCACCTTGCGTAGTCCCGCGAATCTGCCTGGTATCGGGATCGATAATCTGAATCTGTTCACCAAAAGGGGTGAATGTGACGTGGCCCATTTTAAATTCATAAGCAGAATCTTCACCACGACCATATACGGTCACATTGCGGGGCGCTTTCTGAAGGCAGTCTTCTACAATGGCTGCAGGAATTTTGGCAATACCATAGTCGGAATGATGTTCAATAGCGCAGCCGCCGCCGTGAAGGATCTCCAGAGCCCGGGGATTATCTTCAACCTTAATGCCGGTATGCTGCAGCAGTTCCAAGGCGGATGCATGCACTTTTTCAATTGATTCAGCCGAGAGCCCGCTAATGTTCCAGGCAAATTCCGGCAATTGGTTGGTGTTTATGGATTTCAACATGACGCCCTTCCTTTGATGTCATGGTCCTTTTTTTGGAGTTATGGTCATTCCCGATATAGACTAACAATATAAAGTGCTTTTCGCCCTTTGGGCGAAACGTACTTGACAGCCTAATAAATTGTTTCTAATATATTAAAAACATCAAGTCAAATATTTAAACATTAAAAAGAATAAATTCATATGCAAAGCCTGCAAGCCATTGCCCCACCCAAAAGTCTGACCCAAATAGCCTATGAGCAGCTGCGATCATCTATCTTAAATGGAGAGATGTGCGCCGGTGAACTCTACAATGAAATGGCCATCGCCAAGCAGTTGGGTATCTCCCGGACTCCCATCCGTGAGGCTTTGTTGGAACTGTCCAATAAGGGTATGGTCACCTTCTTGCCTCGCCG
This sequence comes from uncultured Desulfobacterales bacterium, assembly GCA_964452555.1. Lineage (GTDB taxonomy): Bacteria > Desulfobacterota > Desulfobacteria > Desulfobacterales > B30-G6 > B30-G6. The sequence continues at coordinate 7,123 of CAYVMI010000066.1, read as the reverse complement.
GGGCGTCATTGTCAGGTCACTTTCGGAGGAAGATGTAAATGAACTTTTTGAATTGCGCCAGGTTCTGGAATCCCATTTTTTAACCAAGATCGCCGCCAATCCTTCGGACTATGATTTTAGCGTCCTGGAACTAAATCTAAAGGCACAAAAAGCCGCCGCCCAGAAAAAGAATATTCCGGATTATCTGCGGTACAACGCCGCCTTTCATAGCGCCATGGCGGAGCTGTGCAACAATCAGCGCATGCTGGAGATTTATAGGGCCATTGTAGATCTCATCCGACTGTTGGCCTTGCAAAGCCTGCAACACCCCATGCGCATGCAGGCCCAGCTCATTCCCCAGCATGAAGCCATGCTGGCGTCCATAAAGAGCGGTGAAACCAAAATTGCCACGAAGCTACTGACCACTCATCTTAAAGAAAGCAAGCAGGCTGCCCTGGAGGGTATTCAAAACATTCAAACCCAAAAACAGTCATAGGGAAGAGACATAAAAATGCTAAGCAAAGAAACCATCAAGGAACTCGACCGCAAGCATGTCGTCCACAGCTGGTCGGTCCAGGAAACACTGGACCCGCTTGTGGTCAATAAGAGTGAAGGCATGTACTTCTGGGATATGGATGGCAACAAATACCTGGATTTCAGCTCGTCGCTGGTGAACATGAATGTCGGCCATCAACACCCAAAGGTGGTCAAGGGTATTCAAGAGCAAGCCGCCAAGCAATGTTATATTCATCCGGGGATTGCCTGTACCGCCAGGGTGGAACTGGCCCGCGATTTGGCCCAGCTTACCCCCGGTGATCTGAACAGGTTTTTCTTTACCCTGGGCGGGGCGGATGCCAACGAAAATGCCCTAAAATTTGCCCGGGCCTATTCGGGCAAATCCAAAGTACTCACCAAATACCGATCCTATCACGGTGCCACCTATGGTGCCATCAGCATGTCCGGTGATCCCCGGCGCTTGCCGGTGGAGCCCGGCATCCCGGGCGTGCGTTATTTCTTTGACCCCTACTGCTACCGCTGCTCATTTGGATTGACATATCCCGCTTGCGACCTGCGCTGTGTGGAAAGTATCGCCGAAATCATCAATTATGAAGGCCCCCAGAATGTGGCCGCAGTTTTGATCGAACCGTTCACGGGCGCCGGCGGCTTTTTTGCCCCGCCGGATGGCTATTTCCAAAGATTGCGTGAAATCTGTGACCAGCATGAGGTGCTTTTGATTACGGATGAGGTTATGGTGGGTTGCGGCCGCACCGGCAAGTGGTTTGCCATCGAGCATTATGAGGGCGTTATACCCGATATGATGACCCTGGCCAAAGGGCTTACCTGCGGTTATGTGCCTTTTGGTACGGTAGCCATCAGCGACCGCATTATGGCAAAACTCGGTAAAGAAATGCTGTTCGCAGGCTTGACATTCAACAGCCATCCCTTGGCCTGCGCCACGGCCAAGACGGTTCTGGATGTCTATAAAGCGGAAAAACTCATTGAGGCCAGTGCGGCCAATGGCGAATACCTGAAACCAAAATTAGAGCAAATCAGGGACCGGCATAAATGTGTCGGCGACGTTCGCGGCACGGGCAGTTTCTTCTGTCTGGAATTGGTACAAAATCGCGATACCAGGGAAATGCTGGATCCTGAAATATCGGGCACGCTGGTCAAACGCTTAATGGGTAAAGGACTTTCCACCAACGTGATGGCCAACCGTTTATTTATCGGCCCGCCCTTTATTGCCACCCAAAAAGATCTGGATCTGGGACTGGCTATAATTGATGAAGTTTTAAGTGAAATTGACCAACAAATTTGAATTCTCATCCCGAATTGACTTGAGGCCTTAATTTAGATTGCAGTTTATTCATCGTCGATAATTTCTGTAGTAAAATATGAATTCAAATTTAGGAGGTGTAAGGTGCCGGAAATATTTGGCGAACATGTGGACCGTTTGGTGACCATTGAAATGAAACGGCCCGGCATCCCCAGCCGTGGCGTTATTCTGCCGTTGTACGCAGCCGCTCGACGGGTGCAGGGTCGACCACTAACGCTGCTGGCTGCCGAAAAACTCAAGCAACATGTAAAACCGGGCGAATACGTTCTGATTGCCACCGGTTCCGGGAAGGCACCCTGGCGTCCAGCCGGTGAAACCGATGGCCCTTTAGGGGCGGTCAGTTTGGCGCGGGCCATTAAAATCGGATTGGGTGGCAGGCCCTGTTACGTGGCCGGTGAACCCTACATGCCGCCTGTAGCTGCCGCCTCTGATGCCGCCGGCATTACCGCGACCCCCTTAAAGGAAATGGCCGACTATGACGGCTTCTATCCCACTGCCTTGGTGCGGTACTTTCCTTTAGGCCATGCAAAGGCTCAGGAAACGGCCCTGGAACTCTTAGATGAACTCAAACCGGCGGCGGTCGTCAGTATCGAATCCCTGGGCCCCAATTCCCAGGGTGTCATTCACAGCATGACCGGTTATGAACGCGAGGCCGAGCATGTAGCCCTCACCTATCATCTTGTGGAACAGGCCCGTGAACAAAGCATATTCACCCTGGGTATCGGCGATTATGGTAATGAAGTCGGTTTTGGTCTGGTAGCCGAAGAACTCAAGAAAGTGATGCCAAACTGGGCCAAGTGCCTTTGCCCCTGCGGCGGCAGCCCCTTATGCGAGGTGACCACCGATGTCGTTGCCGCCGGGTCGGTAAGCAATTGGGTGGCCTACGGCATTTCCGCCTGTCTGGCATATTTGTGTAAGGATCTTAATGTGTTTCAAGATGAGGAAATTGAAAGGCGTATGGGTGTGGATTGTGTCTATGCCGGGGCCGAGGGCGAAGGCGGCATGAAGCAGCCCTGGGTGGATGGCACCCGTCCCCAGGTTCAGGAAGCCATCATTACCATACTGCGTATGCTGGTGGAGAATGCTAACCAACCAGCATTAGAACGGGGTTGGTAAATAAAATCGTGTTCCACGATTTTGTGAGATGCGACCCTTTCGCCTGAAGGGCGTATGGCCGTCGCTCCAATTTAAAATTATGGATCTCAATCGTACGGATAAATATGGGTTTAAAATCGATCCCGCCGTTGGATATGCCCGGGGGCCCATATTGGGTTCCTCCATAGCAGAAGCAAAGCGCCGGTTGTATGCCCTGCAACTCATCCGGGAACGGGCCGCAGCCCATGGTCCGGATAGTTTTTACAACATCACCGGGCTTCATCGTGATTTTCCCTTGCCTACCGAAAACTTAAATCACGCTGAGGAATGGATTGGGCCGGCTTTTTACTGGGATGAACTGGAAGATTTGGCGCTGATTCATTTTGGCGGTGGACCTGACCATGAAATAGTCGTATTAAACCGGTGCTCAGCCGGGATTATTGCCGCATGTCTGGCCCTCATCAAGCCCGGCAGTCAGGTCATCAGCCTGGTGCCCGGAGAGCGCAGCCACCCCTCAATCGGTCGGGGCATTCGTCTGGCTGGGGCTCAAATGCTTCAAATGAATTCTATTGAGGAAGTATCGCGGGCTCTGGAAGGTAATGCCGTGAGTTTCATGGTCATCACCGGCGTATCCAGCGAGTTGGAAGTCATCAACCAAAATACCCTGCTCGACGCCATTTCACTGGTCCACGAGACTGATGTGCCTGTACTTCTTGATGATGCCTATGGCACACGCCTGCGTCCGATTATTTACGACCAGCCCATGAGCATGCAGACCGGCGCCAACCTGGCGGTGACCGCCTGTGACAAGGCCGGCATGAGCGGGCCCCGGGCCGGTCTCATGGTGGGAGAGGCAAAGTACCTTGAGCTGGTCAACACCAAAGCGGCGGAATTGGGATTGGAAGCACGGTCTCCCCTGGCGGCAGCCGTGTGGTCCGCATTAAAAATATTCAATTCCCGCAAACTCGAAGAAGAAGTGGCGTTTGGTTCCCGCGTGTACACAAAACTCAAGCAGAAATATGGATCTGAATATGTGATCAAGTCCGGTATCGGCGCCAGTTTGCCGGCCGGAAATGTATATGAGCTGGTTAAGGAAATACGAGCGGATAAAGTCGATTTGCCCGTCTGCCCGGCGGAAATCACCACCGCCATCGGCATGTATTGGCTGCAAAAATACGGCATCATCAGCATCAGTGCCCTGGGCCAGCCCGGGGCCAGCATCTGGCTGCGATTCAAACCCGATCCCAAAGTTATTTCACGCATGGGCGGTCTGGCAGCGCTGATTTCCGCCATCGATGACGGCATTCACCATGTGGCCGGCATCGCCCATTCAATTCCAAAAATGAAAGCTCAGATCCTGGGTCCGTAAAGCCCGGAAAACGGACTATATTTAGAATAGAGTCAGTGCAGCCGTACTTCACAAGCGTGGATATGTACATGTGATCGACTTTCGTGTGTGCGAATATACAAATTGTTTTGAGGTAATTTTGCACTGAGCTTCTATTATTTTACGGTTCTGTAAATATGTCCTCAATTTCCACAGTTAGTGGAATAACGTGAAGCTTATCCGATATTTCGGTTGTGTTTCCTAGTTTCCAGCTCTTACACCGGACCTTCCCTTCGAACAGCTCTTCGATCTTTTTTATCAGCCCCTTTATATTGATGAGCGGATGCCGTTCGAATACTTCCGGCAGGCCGTAGGTGAGGTGACAGGCCATGCATTTATCGGGCCGCTGTTTCAAGTGGAACGCAAGTTCGAACCGGCCTTTGGAATAAGATTTGAACTCGAGCTGTATGTCGTATGCACCTTCACTGATATCCCCATACAACGCTTCAAAAAAATTATCGGACCGTTCCGGCGGGAACAGACGGTCCAGGATCTCCCGGGTCATTCTAGCATTAATTTGACTTGTATTCATCTCTGTCCTTTACCCCTGCATGCCCTTCCGGGCTGTTCGACTTGTTCAAAAGTGACCTAGCATAAAAACCGATATCATCCAGCCGCACCATATAGATATCTTTATAGTATTTCAATTAACTGTCTTCTCGCTTACAACCATGAAATTCCAAGCATTCCCATTTTTGATATATTCTCAAAACTTGCGACACCTCCGTTTGATGCTTGGCGTTTAAACCTTATAGGAAGTAGTGGCATTTTGACAACCCTAATCATAAGCCACCGATAAGTTCAGTGGTCGTTGACCTGATGAGAAAAAACTTGACATACCTTCAGGTAGGTATATAATATACAACACTGTAATCAACGATTGCTGATTTCATAAATGACATAACCTTATTTGAAAGGCCTCTAGTATGAACGTGTACCTGATTAAAGCTTCGGCGCCCGGCCCCTTTAAAGAATACAAAAAAGCCATGGGCGCACCGCCCCAGAACATTTTTTCCGTGGCAGCCTGCACGCCTGAAGGGGTCGGCATCTCCATGTGCGATGAAACCATCGGCATGAAACCGAAAATAAACAGCAAGGCGGATATCGTCGCTATTTTTTTCCACACACCCGACGCCCTGCATGCCTATAAACTGGCCGACAAATGCAGGACCAAAGGCCGAACGGTAGTGCTGGGAGGACTGCACCCCACCTTCATGCCGGATGAGGCCGCCGAACACGCGGATAGCATTCTTATGGGCGAAGCCGAGGGTATCTGGGAGGAGTTGATCAATGATTATCAAAACCGGACCCTAAAAAAGACCTACCAAAGGGATCGACCTGTGGATATGGCGGATCTGAAACCTTTTCCCACGGACATCATTCCCCCATCCCAATATGATCACATCTGGACGGTAATGGTATCCCGCGGCTGTGTGCACAAATGCGAGTTCTGCACGGTGCCGCCTTTTTTCTGCGGAAAATACCGCTTGCGACCCATTGAAAATATCGTAGCCGAAATCGAAGCTGTGCCAACGGACTGGTTCGAACTGCATGCCGATAACTTGACTGCCAACCGCGATTATGCCCTGAAACTTTTCGAAGCCTTGAAGCCCTTGAACATTAAATGGTCGGGTGAGGCCACCATCAAACTGGCGGATGATGCCGAACTGCTGCAGACGGCGGCAGACAGCGGCTGCCACTGGCTTTTAATCGGTATCGAAACCCCTTCCCAGGCGGCATTGAAAGACTCCGGCAAGGGCTTTGTCACCCCGGATACCATTCGGGAAAAGATCAGTCGTTTTCACGAACACGGCATCCAGGTAACCTCATCCATGATTTTCGGTTTTGACACGCACACGCCTGAAATCTTCCGGGAAAGCGAGCAGTTTTGCCGTTATATCGGTATCGATGAAGTGGAGGCGGTATTGCTGATTCCCTTTCCGGGCACACCCCTCTACGAGCGGTTGGATTCTGAAAAACGCCTATTGACCAAGGACTGGTCCAAATACGACGGCAGCCACGCGGTTTTTAATCCAAAGCATATGACCCCGGAGGAGTTGGAAGCGGGTGCCAGTTGGTTTTGGAACGAGATTCGCAAAAAAAAAGCATTAGACTTACCGGCGGGGGATAAATCCACCCGAGCGCCAGGAATGATCAAAAACGGCGGCCCCGCCCTGACCACCTTTAGATCCCCCGTACGCTGGAAGTCGGTCGTTGCCCTGATTGTAATCGGTCTGGGATTCTTTTTTAACTGGTACTGGATATGGGGTGTGCTGCTGATCATATGGGCTATTATCGATCTGCGCACACGGCACGCCTATCTGCTCGATGATATTCCACGCTCGGAATCCCCGCTTTTATACTGGATCGTTGTATTGATGTGGCTGGTTATGGGGGTATGGGCGCTTTCAACTTCTCCCATGGTGTCAAATTTTTCCGACCATATCAAATCGGAATATCACCTCTATGATGATCAGCGTTTACATGCCGGTGGCGATGTTCAGCCGGCCAGGCCGAAAGACCCTGCCAAAGAAGTTCCACGCTATGCAGTTAAAACCATAGGAAATGATCGTTTTGGTTTTGAAATAAAAATTCCGGATCATTGGGAAAAATCCAGACAGATGGATCAAACCAGCGTCACCCTCGACCTTCAAAACCGGGACGGGAATACGACTGTCACGGTCGTTGCATTTGACCACGGGCTCGCATTTACCCAGGCGAGTCTGATTGCGTATTTGGAAAACCAGCTTCAAGCCGATCTGCCGTTTTTAAAAAATGAAAAACCGTCAACGGTCACGCTCGAGCCGACAACCATCGATACATCC